>JANOFF010000182.1:0-7030 GCA_031413515.1 bacterium | reverse complement strand
CGTCCGCCGGAGGATCATCGCCCGATAGAAGATCGCCTCGGCGTCGCCCGGCGAGAGGTCGAGGGCTGCGCCGAAGCGGACCAACGCACGCGTGTAGTCCGCGTCGCAGTAATAGCTGTAGATCCCTTCCGCCAATGCCAGCATCGGCAGCTCGGGATCGAGCGAGCGCGCGCGGTCGAGCGCGTCGCGCGCCTGCCGCATCCGTGCGGGGCTCGAGTCGGCCCCGAACCAGACGGACTGCGCGTGCAGGATCGCGAGCTGCGCCCACGCCTCCGCGAAGTCCGGATCGAGCTCGAGCGCGCGACCGTAGAGCACGCGCGCGCGCTCGAGCGCCGCGTCGTCCTCGGCGTCGAGGTTCCGGTGCACGTCTCGCGCCTGCAGGTAGGCGTCGTACGCGGCCGGGATCTGCGTCGGCACGCGGTCGAAGCTCGACGCGATCTCGGGACTGAGCTTCGCGTCGAGCGCTTCCGCGATGCGCCGAGCGATCTGCGACTGGACGGCGAAGACGTCGCGGATCTCGGCGTCGAAGCTGTCGGCCCAGATCTGCTCGTTGCGGTCCGCGCGGATCAGCTGCGCGGAGACGCGCACCCGCTCGCCGTCCCGCCGCACGCTGCCCTCGAGCACGTGGGCGACCCCGAGCGTCCGACCGATCTCGTGCGCGCTCGTTTTGCGATCCGCGTACTGGAGCACGCTCGTCCGCGAGATCACCTTCAGGTCGGAGAGCTTTCCGAGATTCGTCAGCAGGTCTTCGTGGATGCCGCGCGCGAAGAATCCCTTCGCTGCATCGTCCGCTTCCGCTCCGGTGCCGGCCTCGAGGTCCTCGAACGGCAACACCGCAATCGACTTCTCGGGGATCGGAAGCACGAAGCCGGGTTGCGGCTCCGCCTCATCCAGCAGGTCGGGTTCGCGCAGCGTGAACACGAGAAGCAGCGCACCGAAGCCGAGCCCGGGGAGGCACAGTCCGAGCAACAGCACTTCCGCGAGGCGGCCGATGGAACGACCCGCATCAGGCGACGCGCCCGGTGCAGATTCTTCCGCGGATCCGCCGAAACGAATGCCGCGCGGGGTGACGTCGATCAGCCACGCGAGCAGGATCGCGAGCGGCAACCCGGCCGCGAGCACGAGGATCAACAACCGCAGTGCAGAGTTCGGCAGCTCGAACGCGGGGAACGTGATCTCTGCGACCTGCATCAGGGTCCAGCTGACCAGCACGTAGGCGCCCGCGACGCGGAACACCGTTCTGCGTCCCAGGTCGGCGAAGATTCCGCTCGGCTCGTCGCGACGGGGTTCGGGCGGCTCGGTCATTCTTCGGGTCCGGTACGGCCGTCGGAGGAGGCTGGGGAGGCGGGGGAGGTGGTAGTCCCCGCGGTCGACGTTCCCCGGAGCCTCTCGCGGGGCCCCAGAATAGACCCGAATCACAGCCGAATCGCCTCGCGCCGACAAATACCACACCAGCCGCGGGTGCGACTTTGATAGGTTGGTCCCGGTGTCGCACAGGGCACAACCTTCCGAGGAATCTCTTGAATCCGTCGATTGGGCGGGTGTCGTCGAGCGCATCTTCAGCGGGGATCGCGCGGCCTTCATCGAACTCGCCCGGCTCGTGACCGGCCATCTCGCGCACTGGCGCGCGTTCGACTTCCGGGCGGACTGGGACGACCTCGTCCAGGAAGTCGTGATCGCGGTCGTGAACGCCACGCGGGAAGGCCGCATCGAGGACGCGCGCGCCCTGCCAGGCTACGTCCGACAGGTGACGCGCTTCAAGTTCATCGACCGTCTACGACTCCGGCAACGCGAGGCGAGCGACGTCCAGCCGGAAGCCGCCGCCGCCGACGCAGCTTGGCCGCGGGACCCGGACGAGCTGACGCCGGAATCCCGCCTGGCGCTCTGGCAGGCCGTGGATCACCTGCCGGAGAAGCAACGCATTGCGGTCGTCGAGGTGTACGCGCGCGACAAGACCTACGAGCAGGTCGAGCGGGAAACCGGCATCCCGCTGGGATCGTTGAAGCGCCACCTACGGGAAGGGCTCCGCGCACTGCGCAACGCGCTGGGGGACGACCTGTGAGCGTTTCACCGAGTTTATTTCTGAAGGGGCCCGCCAGCGTGATCCGATCTCGCGTGCTGCTCCGACTCGTCTCAGGGTGGAGAACGGGGTCCGACGGGGGTTCACAGCGTGCAGGGTTCACCAAAGGGATCGCGAGATGAGCTGTCAGCGCGCGCTCCAGATCGACCCGGTCGAGTACCTCGTCGCGCCGGACCTGCCGGCGTGGGTCTCGTTCCGGAATCACTACCCGGGCTGCTCGGACTGCTCCGAGCAGGTCGCCGCGTGGACCCGGCTCGAGCAGGGGCTGCGGACGCCGCCCGCAGGACACACCGCCAGTCGCGGCACCACTCACCCGAAGCCCAGAACGCTCGCGCGCTATGCCGAAGCACCCGGATCGCTCGGTACGGAGGCCGCAGTCGTGGAAGCACATCTCGAAACCTGCCAGACCTGTGAGACCGAGTTGCTGGCGCTGCGGGCGTTCGACTTCGGGTCGATCGCCGCACCGACGAGCCCGGCCGAAGTGACACACGACCGTGATCGGAACGGGTTTGGCGCGCGTGTCGCCGCCTGGCTCGGGCTCGATTCCCTCTCTCCCGGTTCGCTCGGAGCAGCCCTGCCGATCGCCGTCGCCGTCGCGATCGTGTGTGGCGTCGGAATCTGGGTCGGTCTCAGGACCCTGCCCGGCCCGGGCGTCGACGCACGATCCGGCAACTCGCTCGCGGAGGCGACGACTGCCGCAGAGGGAACGCCTGGCCCGGAGGGTTCGGCCGTGCTCCCCGGCGACGACACGCGAGAGGGTCGCGAGGAGCTGCGACTCGCCGCCGAGCCCGAGGGCTCGGCGAGCGAGGGGACTGCGGAAGCAGACCTCGCGCCGCCGGACGCTGCGACAGAGCGCGTCGCCCTAGCCGAGGCTGTGACGGAGCCGGCGCCGCGCGCCGAGCAGCCGGCGCGCGTCTCGGCGGAGACCTCTCAACCACAGAGCGCGCCCGACGCCGTGACAGCGCCCGACCGGCAGGCAGCGCCCGAAGTGCCGACGGAGTCCGTCGCGCCGCAAGCCGAGATCCTACTCGCAGCCGTCGCGAACCTGCCGCCCCCGAGCTACACGCTGCCGCCCGGTGCGGAGGCGCTCGGCTGGCAGCGCGAGTTCGGCGCGGTGCGCGCTCCGAATGGCGTTGCCGGCGCCGCGGTCGAAGTGCAGGCGCCGCGTCACGTCGGCCAGACCGCGATGGCCGCTCCCCGCCTATGGTGGTCGCTCGACGCAGCGACCGCGCGGACGCTCGTCTTCACGCTGTCGGACGACCGCGAGATCGATCCGGTGCTGCGCGTCGAGCTGCCCGGCGAGCACGCCGGGGGCCTCGACTCGATCGACCTGGCGCGCTTCGCGATCGAGCTCGAGCCCGGGGTCGTCTACCGCTGGTTCGTCACGGTCGAGGTCGATCCGGACCACCCGTCCCGCAACCCGATCTCGGCCGGTGCGGTGGAGCGCGTGCGTCCCGGGGACCCGCGACTCGCGGGGCTGAACGACGTGCCGGGCGCGCGGCGCGGCCACGAGGCCGCGGAGCGGGGGCTCTGGTACGACGCCTTCGACTTCTTCGCAGCGCTCGCCGAGGCGCACCCCGAGATGCCGGAGCTCGAGGCACACCGCACGGTGTTGCTGAAGCTGGCGCACGCGTCGGACTGATCGGAGTCTGGGAATGAGAGGAAGACTGGCCATGGAGCGCGCACGAACCGGTTCCATTGCACTCGGGCAAGTTCTCAGCAACCCGCCCATCGCCGGCCCGATCCTCGCCCTCGGCCTGGTGCTGACATTTTTTGGTACACCCGCGCACGCCGTCGACGGCGACATCGTGAAACAGCAAACGAAGATCGCGCTCGTCGGACCGCTCGGCAGCGGCGACGAGTTCGGCTCGGCGGTCGCGGACCTCGGCGACCTCGACGGCGACGGCGGCACGGAGATCGCGGTCGGGGCGCACCTCGACGACGACGGCAACTTCGACAACGGCGCCGTGTACGTGCTGTTCCTCGACCCGGACGGTGTGCTGCTCACGACGAACAAGATCGCCACGTCCGGCCTGCTGCCACTCGGCGCGGGCGGTCACTTCGGCCGCGCGATCGCGTTCCTCGGCGATCTCGACGCGGACGGCCTCCCGGAGATCGCAGTGGGAGCCCCGTTCGCGACCGGCGGGGGCATTGCGAGCGGCGTGGTCTGGATCGTCGAGATCAACCCAACGACCGGCGCCGCGGTCGGCGTGCTGCGCCTCGCGAACGGGGAGAACGGCTTCCCGAGCGGCGTGCTCGATACGACGGATCGGTTCGGTGTCGCGCTCGCAAATGCGGGCGACTGGGACGGGGACGGCCGGCCCGAGCTGATCGTTGGTGCCCACCTGGACGACGACGGCGGGGGTAACCGCGGAGCCATCTACATCCTGTACCTGAACGCAAACGGCAGCGTGCGCCAGCACGCGAAGATCAGCTCCACGGTTGGAGGCTTCGGCGCCCCCATCGCCAATTCCGCGGAGTTCGGCGGCGCCGTCACCGCGGTCGACGACCAAGACGGTGACGGGCAGGCCGATCTCGCCGTCGGTGCGGTCGGCCAGGGAACCACGGGCAGCGTCTTCCTGCTGTACCTCGACCCCGGCTGCAGCGCCGCCACGCCGGTCTGCAGCGTGAAGCCTGGCATCGATGGTTGGAAGCAGATCGCACACGGCGTCGGCGGCTTCACGCTGCAGTTCATCGCGCCGGTGCGCTTCGGACGCTCGCTCGCGTGGCTGCCGGCCGGCACCCCGCTCGCGAACGATCGCCTCGCCGTGGGAGATTACGAATTCGAGACGCAGCGCGGCTCGGTCTGGCTCTTCGAACTCGGCGCGAGTCAGGTGCTTTCGGGGAAGCGCATCGCGTCGAACGTGAACTGGGATGTCCCGCTCGACACGTACGACCTGTTCGGAACTTCGGTGAGCTCGGCGGGCGACCTGAACGGGGACACCGCCACGGATCTCGCGATCGGTGCGCTCCGGGATGACGACATCGCCTCGGATGCCGGGGCCGTCTATCTGGCGCGCCTCTCGCCGTGCGCCGCGATCATCGCGCGGCCGAAGATCTATCACGATCCGGACGACGTCGGGCAGGACCCGTGCCTGCCGGTGCCGCTCGAGAGCAACCCGGTGCTCCACCTGTACATCGAGTCGGGTGGTGTCGCGTCGAGCGTTCCGGCCACTGCGTGCACCGGGGCGTCAGCCGACGGCCAGGAGATGTGCGCCTGGGACGTGCGGCTCGAGATCGAGCCGCCGTTCTCGCTGCAAGCCTTCACGCCCGCGCTCTCAGGGCTGCGGACGAGCGACGTGTTCGCGCTGCCGCAGGAGCTGCGCATCAACTGGATCGGCCCGGCCAACCCCCAGAACGGCCCGGTCAAGATCGGCGACGTGACGCTCGCGGGAGACGGCGGGCAGGTCGCCGTCGCGACCGGCAGTGCCGCGGTGGGTGCAGACCTCCAGCTCCAGACGATCGCCGAGCGCACGATCGCGGTACCCGAGCCCGGCGTCTTGGCTGGACTACTTTCCGGTGGTGCGCTGCTCGCCTGTTTGGCGCGGCGCCGCGCGCGGGCAAGCGCGCTCGGCGTGGCGTTTGCGCTTGCGCTCGGCCTCGCAGCGCCGGAGTTCGCGCGCGCCGAGACCAGCATCTCGGGCCAGGTCCGCTTCACCGACCCCGCGATCTCCTGGTTTCCCGGCGCGTACTATCTCGGGGAGTCGCTGGCTCCGCTCGGCGATCTCGACGGAGACGGCACGCGCGATCTCGCAGCCGGCTGTTGCCATCGGACTCATGGAGCACCGAGCTACCTGGGCACGCTGTTCCTCGGGGAAGACGGCAACCTGCTCGGCCGGGAGATCGCGACGGGACCCATCAACGCGAACTTCGCCTGGAGCCTCGCTCTGCTGCCGGACCGCAACGGCGATGGCATTCAGGATCTCGCGGCGGGCATGCCCGGGGGCGACAATGCGGGACAGGTGGCGATCGTGTTTCTCGACCGCGCGGGACGCGAGGCGGCGCCCCGCGTGCTGCTCGGCAACGGGCTTGCCGGAATTCCCGCCAACACCTTCCGTGTGAGCGGCTCGGCCGGAAGTTCGGTCGCGTGGCTGGGAGACGTCGACGGCAACGGCACGTTCGAACTGGCGGTCGGTGCGCCGGGGGTGATCGTCCCCGGCGGCTCCGTGTGGCTGCTCTCGCTCGACGCCGCGAACCAGGTGGTCGCCTATCGCGAGTTCAGCATCCCGGGCCTCGGCGAGACCTGCAACGATTCCTACAAATGCGCTTTCGGCAGCGCGCTCGCCTCGGTGAACGACCTCGACGGCGACGGCTACCGGGATCTCGTCGTCGGCGCCGAAGCCGAATACTCCGGCGGCAATGCGGGCGCGATCTACGTGCTGTTTCTCGAGCCCGACGGCAGCGGCGGAATCCAGGTAAAGAGTCATCAGCGCATCAGTCCCGGCGAGGGCGGGCTCACGCTCGGCGTCGGAGTCTACAATCTGCACCTCGGCCGCTCGCTCGCCTGGATGGGCGATCTGGAAGGCGGTGGCGGAGTGCTGGCCGTCGGCGCGCTCGCGCAGCCGAACTCCTTGAATTCGGGCGCCGTCTACATGCTCCACCTGCAAGCCGACGGCACCGTGGGCGCCGCCTACCGCATCGCCTACGACGAGGGCACGGGGGCCGTGTTGTCCGCAACCACCGACTATTTCTTCGGCGAAGCCGTCGCCGCAGTCGGCGACCTCGACGGCGACGAGGTCGGAGATCTCGCCGTGGGCACCCCGAATGCGAGCGCGACCAGCTACCTGTACGGCTCGGGCGCGGTCTTTCTCTTCTTCCTGAAGGACGCGGACCACGACGGTCTCGACGACGTGCTCGACAACTGCAGGAACGTCCACAACCCGCAGCAGGAGGATCTGGACGGCGACGGCGACGGCGATCTGTGCGACAACTGCGTGGACCTCGTGAACG
>JANOFF010000181.1:0-16654 GCA_031413515.1 bacterium | reverse complement strand
AAGGCGGGGGCGATCGCCGTCCCGGTGTTCTCGAAGAAGATCGTGTTGCCGTTGCTCTCGCCTACGAAGGCGTCGAGGTCTCGGTCGCCGTCGAGGTCGGCGAAGGCCGGGGACGGATACGCATTCGGTCCCACGTCCGCGAGGCCGAAGGGGTTGCCCGAGGACGCGGCGAAGGCGGGAGCGCTCGCCGTCCCCGTGTTCTCGAAGAAGAACGTGTTGCCGCCGATGTCGCCCACGAAGGCGTCGAGGTCGCCGTCGCCGTCAATGTCGGCGAAGGCCGGGGACGCCTTCCCTCCCACATGCGCGAGGCCGAAGGGGTTGGTCGAGCGCGCGGCGAAGGCGGGGGCGCTCGCCGTCCCCGTGTTCTCGAAGAAGAACGTGTCGCCGGAGGTCGCGCCCACGAAGGCGTCCAGGTCGCCATCGCCGTCGATATCGGCGAAGTCCGGGGACAGGGACGAGTCGCCAAAGAATCTCGGCAGGCCGAAGGGGTCGAACAAGGGCGCGGCGAAGGCGGGGGCGGTCGCCGTCCCCGTGTTCTCGAAGAAGACCGTGTCGTATAAAAACATGCCCACGAAGGCGTCGAGATCACCGTCGCCGTCGAGGTCGACGAAGGACGGGGACGCCTGCCCCGGCACGTGCGCGAGGTCGAAGGGGTTGGTCAAGGGCGCGGCGAAGGCGGGGGTGCTCGCCGTCCCCGTGTTCTCGAAGAAGAACGTGTTGCCGCCGATGTCGCCCATAAAGGCGTCGAGGTCACCGTCGTCGTCGATGTCGGCGAAGTCTGGGGACGCCGCCCCTGTCACGCCCGCGAGGCCGAAGGGGTTGGTCGAGGGCGCGGCGAAGACGGGGCCGCTCGCCGTCCCCGTGTTCTCGAAGAAGATCGTGTTGCCGTCAAAATCGCCCACGAAGGCGTCGAGGTCGCCGTCGCCGTCGATGTCGGCGAAGTCCGGGGACGGGTAAAGCTCTACGACGGGGATCAGAAACGGGCTCACGAAAATCGGCGTCACCGCCCCGGCGGCCCCAGCAATCGGTACCCCGAGCAGCCCCGCGGCGAGCGCCAGCCGCCACCGCGCCGCGGCAATGCGCCGGGCCGTCTGGAGGTAGGCGCCGCGGATGCGGCGCAGGCGCGCCAGCTCCAGGCTGGCCTCGCGCAGCAGCTGTCGAGCCGCTTGGTAGGGATCTCGCCTCGGCATGACCCGCTCCTTGCTTGGAGGACGCTCCGGGTGACCGCGAACGGGACCTCCCCGTGGCGGCGGCGCGCTGGACCAGGTTCCCACCCGAACGCCTCCTCTCTCAAAATAGGCGTGAATTCCGACGGAACAATTGTTCCGTGCCGGAGTTTTCTCAGTTTTGTCGCGTCCTGAGCGCTGTCCTGAGCCGAATTCCTGTTCCTACCCTCTCCCCGCGCCTCCGATCGCGTCGCTGAAGAACCGCTCGAGCTGCTCCACCGCCGCTCGGCGCTCGAAGAGCGGCCGAGCGCCCTCGCGAATGCGCGCGACGACCTCGGCCCGACGACCGGCATCGCTCCCGAGCTCGACCGCTCGCTCCACGTAGTCCTTGGCCGTCGCCGCGATCCCGTCCTCGACTCCCGCCGCGCGGCAGAGCGCCGCCGCGTACCGACCGCGCGGCAGAGCCCCGGGCAGGGTGACGACGGGCACGCCGGCCGCGAGCGCGTCGTACACCGTGTTGGCCCCGCCAAAGTAGAGCGGGTCGAGCACGACGTGGGCCCCGGCGATCAGCTGGAAGTAGTCCTCGGGAACCAGGCGCGGCAAGAGCACGACGCGCTCGCGCACGTCCCCGAGGGTCTCTTGCCAACGCGCGCGCAGCAGTTCACCCGCCGCGGGATGGGTGTCCTCGACGAGCACGGCGACGCCCTTGCGGTCGCTGCGCAGGATCCCGCCGAGCAGCGCGTCGAAGTCGGGGTGGAGCTTGCGCAGATTCTGAGCGCACACATAGAGGTGCGCGTCGCCTTGAAGCCCGAAGTGGCTGGGCGCTTTCCGCTGCTCCGGAATCGGAGGGCGCTGGAAGCTCGGCGGCAGCTCGGGAAGCCGCACCAGCTTCTCGCTGTAGTGCGCCTCGCAGCCGGGCGGCGCGAGCGCCTCGCTCGTCAGGTGATAGTCGAGCTCGGGGGCGCCGCTCGTGTCGGGCCAGCCCCAGCCCGTGCACTGGACGGGCGCGAGCCGCAGGAAGGGCAGGAAGTGGTTGGTGCTGTCGGTGCCGACCTCCCAGTAGTAGAGGACGTCGAAGTTGGCTGCCCGCAGGCGTTCCGCGGCGTGATCGAAGCGGATCGGCAGCTGCATCCAGCGAATGTCCGTACGACGGAAGGCGCCGGCGATGGCGCCGGCCCGCGCACGCGAGCAGACCACCACGACCTCGAAGCGCGACGCATCGATTGCGTTCAGGATGCCGCTCATGCAGCGCGCGAAGACGCCTTCGTGGCCGGGCGTCACAACGAACCCCACGCGCCAGGGACCGTGCGGTGCGGGCCGGCGCTCGAGCGCGCGGCTCGGCAGATAGGCGTCGAAGAGCGCCGCGTGTTTCAACTTGAGGGCGCGGTTGCCCTCGCCCTGGTAGCTCCACTCGACGGGCGGCTCGGAGCGCGAGGATTGCAGGCGCGCCTGCGCGAGCTTCAGGTCGCGGCCGGCAAAAGCCTCGATCACATCGGCTGCGTGCGCGCGATAAGCGGCGAGCGCACGGGCGCTCTCGAAGACCGGCGGGCAGAGCAGCTCCCGGTGCAGCTCGAGCACGGGATCCCGGCGAATCTGAAGTGCGCGCCGGTAGGCCGCGCGCGCCTCGGGCACCGCGCAGCGGTCCTCGTGGATCTTGCCGATGTTCTCGTGCGCCTCGAAGAAGTCGGGCCGCAGCGCCGCCGCACGCTCGTGCAGCCCGAGCGCTGCTTCGAGCCGCTCTTCGATCTTGAGCACGCCGCCAAGGTTGTTGTACGCCTCGGCGAAGTCGGGCTTGGCTGTGGTCGCACGCTCGAACGAGTTTTTTGCCGCGTCGAGACGGCCGTCCTCGTATAGGGCGAGGCCGAGCTGGTTCCACAGCTCCGCTTGCTCTGGCTCGCTCTGCAGCGCTGCCTCGAGGTGATGGATCGCGCCGGCGGTATCGCCGCGCGTCTGGAGCAGGCTCGCGAGATTCGCGTGCGCCTGCGCAAAGGTCGGATCGACGTCGAGCGCACGGCGGTAGCCAGCGAGGGCCGCCTCGATGTGCCCGAGCCTCGAGTGGACGGTGGCCAGGTTGAGGAGGGCCTTGGTGTGGCGCGGATCGTGGTCGACGGCCGCGAGGTAGTGGGCGATCGACTCTTCGAGCCTGCCCTTGCGCACCAGCTTGTTGGCGCGCAAGTAGGCGGCGCGCGCGGCCTCGGGCTGCGCGACGCGCGCTGGCTCGTCGTGCGGGCCCTCGGGCGTTTCGGCGGCTGGGGGCGAGGCGACGTCACTCGCCTTCTTCCGCGTGATCAATGGCTGGAAAATCGGGCGCGGTCCCGCGTCGATCGTGATCAGGCGCTGGATCTCGTCGCTCTTGAAGCCGAGCGCGCTCGGCCGCGTGACACCCGCCACCACCTGCACGTCGTAGAGCTCGAGCACGACGCCATCGAGCTCGAGCCAGTGAGCCACCACGCCGCTCTTCGTATCGATTACCCTCAGGCCGCAGCGCGCCTCGGCATCCTTCTCGCGCAGGCGCTCGTCGAGGGCGAGCCCGCTGAAGGTGCGATCCTGACGAGGCTTCGACAGGCCGACCACCGCATAGTCGCCGAGAAACGCCAGGCCGCGCGCGAAGCCCGGGCAGAAAGCCACGGGCTCGAAGCGACCGCGCGCGCGGTCTGCGAAGCCGAGTTCGCCGGTCCCCGAGTTCAGCAGCCAGAGTTTGTCGCCGTGGACGCGCGGCGAGTGCGGCATCGAGAGGTCGCCGAGCAGGGTCTCGCCCGAGGCGACGTCGATCAGACAGCCGCCCTCGTGGCGGCGCTCACGCCAACCCGTGGCCACGTCCGATCGGCTCACCGCGGTGACGTACGCCGGGCGTCCGTCCGCCATCGCGAGCCCATTCAGATGGCAACGGTCCTCGGGTGCGAGCCGCGAGATGAAACGCGGCTGCCAGAGTGGCGCGAAGCTGTAGCGCTCCGAGAGCGTCGCGAGGCAGCTGTAGGAAGTGTTGACGAAGACGACGCGACCGTCGCCGTCGATGCTGATGTCGTGGGTGTCGAGGTCGCCGGTGGTGTGGGCCAGGCGCGGGACGTACAGGCGGTCGAAGCCGTCATGCAGCTCGCCCGGCGGCAGTGCATTCTCGAGGCGCCAGATCTGCCAGCGCGTGCTCATCCACAGCTGGTCGGGAGTTGCGTGCAGACCCATCGGCCGGTCGAAGTGCCGCTCGAATACCGAGAGCCGGCCGTCGGCCTTCAGGCCGATCAAGAACAGCCGGTTCGTCTGGTAGGTGGTGAACAAGAGGCTCGCCCCGGACTCGGAGAGCCAGGAAAGGAAGTGCCGCGAGACGCGCACTTCGAGGGGCGGTGTGGTCGCTGCCATGGCGCGGGCTCCGGCTCGGTCGCGGCTGGTCGACAGAGCCACGCTATCCGAGACCTGTCCGCTTTGCTTCGCCGCGCGACCGATTTGGTCCGAGCTGCGGCTTCCCAGGCTCCCATCCACTCACGTATGATGCTTGGATCGGAGTCGCAGTCACGAGTCCGTCGTGGCTCGCCTGAGCGAACTGGGGAGGATCACTGATGCGCAACGAGGACATGATTCTGATCAGCATCGACGACCACGTCGTCGAACCGCCGACGGTCTTCGACAACCATCTCGATGCGCGCTGGAAGGATCGGGCGCCGAAGCTCGAGAAGCTCGCCGGGGGGGCGGAGATCTGGAACTTCCAGGGGCGCAAGCTGCCCAACATCGGGCTGAACGCCGTGGTGGGCCGAGTGCCCGAAGAGTACGGGATGGAGCCGACCGCCTACGCACAGATGCGTCCCGGTTGCTACGACGCCGACGCGCGCGTGCAGGACATGAACGTCAACGGCGTGCTCGCGACGCTCTGCTTCCCGTCGTTCCCGCAATTCGCGGGCGGCCTGTTCGCGAGCTGCGACGACAAAGAGCTCGGCCTCGCCCTGTTGCGCGCCTACAACGACTGGCACATCGACGAGTGGTCGGGCAGTCATCCGGGGCGCTTCATCCCGCTCTCGCTCCCGCCGGTGTGGGATCCGAAGCTGATGGCCGATGAGGTGCGCCGCGTCGCGAAGAAGGGCTGCCACGTCGTGAGCTTCAGCCAGGACCCCGCCGGTCTCGGCCAGCCCAGCATCCACAGCCCGCACTGGGATCCCTTCTGGAAGGCCTGCTCGGACGAAGGAACGCTGGTCACCGTCCACATCGGATCCGGCTCGGGGATGTTCTTCACGTCGCAGGACGCACCCGTCGACGTGATGATCACCACCACGCCGATGACCATCGCGAACTTCGCCAGCGATCTGCTCTGGTCTCCGGTGCTGCGGAAGTTTCCGCAGCTCAAGTTCTCGCTCGCCGAGGGCGGGATCGGCTGGATCCCCTACCTGCTGGAACGTGCCGACTACGTCTACAAACACCACCACAAGTGGACCCACCAGGATTTCGGCAAGAAGCTGCCGAGCGACATCTTCCGAGAGCAGATCATCACCTGCTTCATCGACGACGCGTTCGGACTGAAGAACCGACACGAGATCGGGATCGACATGATCACGTGGGAGTGCGACTACCCGCACAGCGACACGACCTGGCCGAACGCGCCGGAGATCCTCGGCCGCTGCCTCGAGGACATCCCCGATATCGAGATCGACAAGATCACGCACCAGAACGCGATGCGGCACTATCGATTCGATCCCTTTGCGCACATTCCGCGGGAGCAGTGCACCGTCGGCGCGCTGCGCGCCCAGGCGGGCGAGGTCGATCTCACACCGCTGTCGAATCTCGGTGGGATGCCGCCGCAGCTAGTTCCCGGCGCGGTGATCACCACGGCCGACATCATGAAGCAGGTCGGCGCGGCCTTCGCGGCCAGGTAGCGCGAAGTTCCGGATCGCGCGGACGCCCTGCTCTCGCGTCGGCGAGCCGGCCGCTACTTGCGCGGCAACCGGATCGCCTTGTCGGCGAGGATGTTCTTCTGCACTTCGGTCGTGCCAGCGCCGATCGACGTGTAGCGCTGGAACACGTAGAGACGGTTCCACGAACCGCCGTCGGCGGCCTCGGGGGCCCCCTTGGCCATCATGCCGATCGGCCCGAGCAGGTCGACGGCGAGTTCGGCCAGGGTCTGCGCGAGATGACTCCACTGCAGCTTGGCGATCGGCACTTCGGGCCAGTTCGGTTGATTCTTCAGGATCTTCGACAGTGCGCGGTAGTTGAGCAGCTTGGTGTACTCGATATCTGTGTGTGCGCGCGCGATGCGCTCACGCAGAGCCGGGTCCTTGAGGGCCTCGGGGTTGACCGAGCGGGCCAGATTCAGCATCGCGTCGAGATCCGCCCGCATGCCGATCGCCAGGCCCGCCGTGCCCACTCGCTCGCGGCCGAGGGTCCCCATGGCGACCCGCCAGCCATCGCCTTCGTTGCCGAGTCGACCCGAGACCGGCACCCGCGCATCGTCGAAGAAGACTTCGCAGAACATCTCCTCGCCGGCGATGTCGCGGATCGGATGGATCTCGATGCCCGGCGTCTCGAGATCGATGATCAACGCGGTGATGCCCTCATGCTTGACACCCCGCTCGATCGCGGAGGGATCCGTGCGCACGAGAAACAGCCCCCACTTCGCGATGTGGGCGCTCGAGGTCCAGATCTTGCGGCCGCGCAGCACGTACTGGTCGCCGTCGCGCAGCGCGGTAGTGCGCAGATTGGCGAGATCGCTGCCGGCTTCGGGCTCCGTGAAGCCCTGGCACCAGTGGTCGTCGGCGTTCAGGATGTTGGGGATCCAGCGAGCCTTCTGCTCGGCACTGCCCCACTGGATGATCATCGGCCCGATCTGCCAGAGCCCGTTGGCGTTGTAGATGCCCGGCGTGCGCGACTCGGCCATCACCTCCGAGTAGATGACGTTCTGCGTGACGCTTGCGTCGCGACCACCCCATTCGACCGGCCAGTTGATGGCCGCCCAGCGTCCCTGGTTCAGCATCCGCTGCCAGGCGCGCCGCCGCTCCATCTGCCCCATCACACCCGAGGCACCGCCGCCGGCGGTTTCGGCCTCGCCCTCGTCGGCCCACTTCTCGAGAAACACCGGGAGGTGCGCGGCGAGCCAAACACTCAACTCGGACTCGAAAGCTTTGTCCTCGGCCGTGTACGCGAAGTCCATGATGGGCGATTCTAAGTGACCGGATCGGTTTGCACAGGGCCTCGGTGGCACGCTGCCCGTCTCGACGAATGGCTTCGATCGGGTCGCACCGCACGCAGCCAGCGCGCTTCGATCAAGCTGAACCAACGAGGCATCACAGCCGGGAGGCCGCAACGTCGTGGAGTTCACTTTCAGCGAAGAGCAGGACGGACTGCGTCGGAGCGTGCGGGAGTTCCTCGTCCGCGAGAGCCCGAGCGAGTACTGGCGCGCCATGATGGAGGACGACCGGGGCTTTCGCGACGACGTGTGGCGCCAGCTCGTCGCGCTCGGCTGGACGGCCCTGCTGGTTCCCGAAGCCCAGGGCGGACTCGGGCTCGGGATGGTCGATCTGGTCGTCGTGATGGAGGAGATGGGACGCGTGCCGTTCCCCGGGCCGTATTTCTCATCGGCGGTGATCGCGACCCTGGCCGCGCGCGCGCTCGGGCTCGACGATCGACTGTCGTCGCTGGCTCGTGGCGAAACCCGCGGCAGCGTCGCGCTCGAAGAAGCCGGCCACGGCGACGTGGTCGATCGAATCCGCGTCCGCGCCAGCCGCAAGACGGGGCGCTGGCGGCTGTCCGGTGTGAAGTCGGTGGTGGTCGACGGACACACCGCGGACTGGGTGCTGGTCGCGGCGCGCACGCAGGCGGGGCTCGGAAGCTTTCTCGTCGAACCGACCGGCGCCGAGCGCGTGCCCACCTGGGACGGCACACGCAAGATTGCGCGCATGGTCCTCGACGACGTCCAGGCACAACCGGTCGGACCCGAAGGCGATCACACCGCGATCTGGCGGCGCATCGTCGATGACGCCGGCATCGCACTGTGCGCCGAGCTGATCGGATCGTGCGAGCGCGCCAACGATCTGGCGGTCGAGTACGCGAAGCAGCGCGTCCAGTTCGGGCGCCCGATCGCGAGCTTCCAGGCCATCAAGCACAAGCTGGTCGACATGCTGCACAAGCTCGAACTTGCGCGCGTCGGCACCCACTATGCGGCCTGGGCGTCGGACGCCGGGGATCCGGTGCGCGCGGAAGCCGCCGCGATGGCCAAGGCCTTCGTCCCGGACGCAGCCAACTTCATCACGGGAGAGTGCATCCAGATCCATGGCGGCGTCGGATTCACCTGGGATGCCGATCCCCACGTCTTCTACCGCAAAGCCAAGCAGAACGATCTGCTGCTCGGCTACAACGGCATCCACCGGAGCCGCGTCGCCGATCTCTTCATCGATCGCGCCTGAAGCGACCCTCCCCAGGAGGCTCCGGGCCATGGAGTTCCAGCTCGCGGACCTGTTCGAGTGCCTGTGCGATGCGGATCCGCAGGCCATCGTGCTGATTGCGGGCGACCGCGTGATCGGGCGCGCCGGCCTCGAAGCCCGGGCCAACCGACTCGCCCATCACCTGGCCGCACACGGGATCGGCTCCGGCGACCACGTCGCCCTGCTCGCCCACAACCGCGTCGAGTGGGTCGAGGCACTGCTGGCCTGTTTCAAGTTGCGCGCCGCCGCGATCAACATCAACTACCGCTACGTGACCGACGAGCTGCGATATCTGTGGCGCGACGCGAAGCCCGTGGCCCTGATCTACGAACGGGGATTCGCGGCGCCGGTCCAGACGCTCGAGCCCGAGTTCCCGTCGCTTCGCCGCTACGTCGTGCTCGAGGACGGATCGCCCTCGAGTGGACGCGCGCCGGGCATCGCGTACGAAGAGGCGCTCGCCACCGGATCCCCGGCACGCGACTTCGGCGCGCGCTCGGGCGACGACCGGTACGTGGTCTACACCGGCGGCACGACCGGCATGCCCAAAGGCGTCGTGTGGAGACATCACGATCTCTACATGAACATCGCCCGGTCGCTGGCCGGCGACCTGCGCCGCCCCGAAGAGATCGCGCGCATGTCGGGCAACCCCCTGCGCCTGCGGACGCTCACGCTCTCGCCGCTGATGCACGGCGGCGGACAATGGCCGCTCTACATCACGGTGCTGAATGGCGGCGTGGCGCTCTTCCCCGTCTCGCACCACTTCGACCCCCACGAAGTGCTCGGGATGGTGGCGCGCCACGGAGTCACGACGATCTCGCTGATCGGCGACGCGATGGGTCGACCGATCGCCGAACTGAAGCTCTCGACCGGCGCGCAGTACGACACGCGATCGCTGGTGGCGATCTCGACCGGCGGCGCGCTGCTCACCGACCCCGTGCGACAGCTGCTGCGGCGCGCCTTCGGTCGCCTGCTGATCACGGGAGGGATCGGCAGCTCGGAGATCGGCAGTGCGGCGCGCGAGACGCGTGCCTTCGACAAGCAGACCGGGCCTCGCTTCGCCCTCGATCCCGATGTCGCCGTGCTCGACGAGGCGCTCGCGAGGATCGAGCCGGGAAGCCGGGGCATCGGACGGCTCGCACGCTGTGGCCACATCCCGCTCGGGTACTTCGGCGACGAGAAGAAGACCCGCGAGACGTTCGTCACGGATCCCGAAGGTCGCCGCTGGGTGTTGCCGGGGGACTGGGCGCGGGTCGAGGACGACGGCACGATCACGCTGCTCGGACGCGGCTCGGCGTGCATCAATTCGGGCGGCGAGAAGATCTTCCCGGACGAGGTCGAGGCCGTGCTCGCCCTGCATCCGGGTGTGCGCCACTGCGCGGTCGTCGGTGTGCCGGATCCACACTTCATGGAGCGCGTCGTCGCGTTGATCGAACCGATCGACGAAGCGGCTCCACCCGATCTGGCATCGCTGCAGGCCCACTGCCGCGAACACCTCGCCGGCTACAAGATCCCCCGCGACATTGTGCTGACGGCGCTGCAGCGGACAGCCACCGGCAAGGTCGACTCGAGCTGGGCGCGTGCCCACGCGATCGCGGCGCTCGGATGAGATGCCGAGTCAGATCGCGAAGCGATTCACCCCGCCGCCCGCATCCTCGAGTGCGACCTCGGCCCCCACCCACTCCGAGTTCTCGAGTTCTGCCATCACAGCGCGATCTTCGCTGCGCGCATAGCAGCGCGTGCCCTCCGGCAGATCGCAGATCGCCACGGCGGCGGTCGGGCCCGCGTGATCGTGCACCACGCTGTAGCTCGCGATGCGCGCCGGTCCGGTCGCGTGCGCGCGGATCGCCACGCGGACGGCCCGGTCGGTGCGCTGCTGGGCGCCGATCGGATCGGGCGGCACCACGTCCCCGGGCTCGGCCGAGTAGACGGCGTAGACGTGGTTCGTCATGTGCATCCCGACCCCGCTCACCAGCCCGAACGCGCGCGGATCCTCGCGCAGTCTCTCGACCAGGGTCGCCACACTGTGCGCGAGATAGTTGCTGCCGGGCCCACCGTGGAAGGGCAGCCCGCCGGTGACTGTCAGTGCGCGCGGATCGGAGGCCGCGATCCCGAGAGCATCGCGCGCGAACTCGACCGAGCTGCCGAAGCAGCTGTAGAGATCGACATGGGCGATCTCGTCGATCCCGACGCCCGCCATGCCGAGCGCGGTGCGACTCGCCTCCCGCATGCCGGCACTGCGCCAGAGTTCGGCGCGTTCGGCCACGTAGACGGGATCCTTCGTCTGGCACCAGCCGCGCAGGTAGACGCGCCGGTCCTTCGGAACGCCGAGCGCATCGGCCTTCGCATCGCTGGCGAGGATCACGGCCGCCGCCATGTCGACATCCATGATCGACACGAGGTTCTTCGGATACGGATACGCGACCATCCGGTTGGCTGCTGTGACCGTGACGAGGTCGCGTGCAGCGTGTGCAGTGCGCAACCAGGCGTGCGGATTCTCGGCGGCGATCCGGCTCATCGGCGCGAACAGTTCACCGAGCCGCTGCAGATTCTGATCCGGCGACAGCCCGAGGTGCGAACGACGAGCCACCTCGAACAGGGCGAACGTCAGATACGCCTGGAAGACCTGATGGGCCATCTCGGCCGGATGGAAGGGATCTTCGAAGGGCATGGCGGGTCGATCGGCGGGTGGATGGCTCCACGCGGCGCGCACGCCCGCTTTCTTCATGCGCTTCTTCGTCGCCAGCACCTCGGCGCCGGTCACCAGCGCGAGTTCGCTCTGCCCCGACAGGATCCGCTCGGCGGCGTCATCGAGCAGCTTCTGCGGCGAGGTGCCGCTGAGACCCGAGAGCCGGCGGCCTCCAGGACGGAGCCCGAGCCGTTCGGCGAGCCGTCCCGGCGCATCGTCGTACGTCCACGACATCGTGTAGACGACGTTGACGTCGTCGATTGCGCCGACGATGTCGTGTCCTCCGCTGTCGGCGGCCGCTTCGCGCGCGACCGCGTCCCAGAGCGCGAGCGGCTCGGGGGCGTCGCAGGATCCGGGATGGATCGTGCGACGCGCGACGCCGATCACGCACGGTAGTCGACTCCGGTTCATCGACCGGTCCAGCGCGGCGGACGCTTCTGCGCGAAGGCCTTCGGCCCCTCCTTCGCATCCTCGCTCTGGAACACCTTCCGGCTGAGTTCCATCTCGATCGCGTATGCCTCTTCGAGGGAGCCGCCGAGGCCGCGCATCACACTCTCCTTGGTGGCCTGCACCGCCATCGGGGCGTTGGCGGTGATGCGACGAGCCCAGTCGAAGGCGCGATCGATCAGCTGTTCCTCGGCCACGATCTCGTTGATCAAGCCCAGCTCGAGTGCGCGCTGCGCCGGGAAGTGTTCGGCGGTCAGCAGGAACTCCATGGCGGCCGGAAAGTTCAATTGCCGCGGCAGACGCGCCGTGGTGCCGCCGCCAGCAAACAACCCGCGCTTGGGCTCCATCACGCCGAAGCGGGCGTGCTCGGTAGCGATTCGGATGTCGACACCGCCGAGCATCTCCATCCCGCCCGCCACACACGGCCCGTTGATCGCAGCGATCACCGGCTTGTAGAGCGGCACGTTGCGGAGTACCGCGTAGGTGCCGTCGGAGAGTCGACAGCCGTCGATCTCCTTCACGTCTCCGGCGGCGATCTGTTTCTGCAGCTCGGTGATCTGCGGGATGTAGGTCTTGAGGTCGGCGCCCACCATGAAGTTGCGCTCGACACCCGTCACGATCGCCACCCAGGCGTCGTCGTCATCCTTGAATCGGCGCCACGCAGCCGCCAGATCGCGGAAGTGGTAGAGATCGAGAGCGTTTCGCGCCTCGGGCCGGTCGATCGTGATGCGGACGATGTGTTCGTCGTTCTTGTCGTAGTGGATCGGCATGATTCCCCTGTTCGGTCGCACCCACGTCGCGTCTCCGGGATCGCCGGCTCGGCAGTCTACTACGAGGCACGCGGGCCGTGGAGTCGATCGCGTGGCA
Organism: bacterium; assembly: GCA_031413515.1. Lineage (GTDB taxonomy): Bacteria > Myxococcota_A > UBA9160 > UBA9160 > UBA4427 > TMED88. The sequence goes on along the minus strand of JANOFF010000181.1, from coordinate 4,091 downwards.
CGAGACGACATGCTCCGGCTAGCCTGAGACCATGGCGAATCCCGCACTCGATCCCGCGAAGCCCCTGCAAGAGATCGCCGAGCAGGGCTACACGATCCTGCCCGGCGTGATCGAGCCCGACCTCTGCGATGCACTGTCGGATGGGCTGATCCGGATCGAGCGGGAACGGCAGATCGTGCCCGCCGCCAACGCCTTCGAGGGAACGCGAACGATCCGCATCTACAACCTGCTCGCCCACGGGACGCCGTTCGATCGCGTGCCGATCCATCCCGCGGTGCTGCCCATCGTCGAGGGCGTGCTCGACGCGGGCTGTCTGATCTCGTCGCTCTCGTCGATCGCGATCGGTCCCGAAGAGACCCCGCAGCCGATCCACGCCGACGATCAACTGATCGCGCTGCCGCGACCGCATCCCGCGCTGGTGTGCAACACGATGTGGGCGCTGACGGACTTCAGCGAGGCGAATGGCGCCACGCGCGTGGTGCCGGGCAGCCACCGCTTCCCGACCTGGCCCGACTACGGGAAACCGCAGGCGAGCATCCCGGCCGAGATGAAGCGCGGCAGCGTGCTGGTCTGGAACGGCAGTCTGTGGCACGGCGGCGGCGCCAACTCGACCCGCGAGCGACGCGTCGGGCTCGCGATGAACTACTGCGCGGGCTTCATCCGCCAGCAGGAGAATCAGCAACTCGGGGTTCCGCGCGAAATCGTGAGCGGCTATCCCGAACGTCTGCAGCGTCTGATCGGCTACGGGGTCTATCGACACCTGATCGGACACATCGACAAGCGCGATCCGATCGGTCTGCTCGGAAGCAAGGACTCCCTGAAGACGGTCTGGGAGATCTGACTTCGCGGCGAAGGCAGCCCTCCCCCACCGGCTCGTCTCAGTCGAGGATGCCCATCTTCCTCCACGCCTTGATCGAGTCGACCATCATCTTGCCCGCATCGAAGGTGATCCATTTCTCGGGCACCACCTCGATCACGAGTCGACGCTCGCTGTCGAGCATCTTCACGAACGCATCTTGGAGTTTCCCGGGAGTCGGGACGTTCGCGGCGGCACACAGCGGATAGAACCAGGCCTTGGTCTCGGCATCGTCGTGGATGATCGCCCGACCCTTGGCGGTGATGCCCTTGGCGGGACCGAGATCGGTCCCGTGGCTCGACACCACGACGGAAACCCGCGGATCGCGGCGGATCGCACTGATCCGCTTGCGCTGACTGGTGGCACTCACCCAGAAGCTGCCCTTTCGCCACACGTAGGTCATCAACACGCCGACCGGCCAGCCCGTCTTCGGCCCCCAGATGAACGTGCACTCGATCTGTTTGCGGAGGATCTCCTCCTTCAGATCTTCGTCGAGGGGATAGACGTCGACTTCTTCGTAGTTCTGGATTGAATCGTCGCTCTCGGTCGGACCGCTCATGTCGTTTCTCCTTTGCCCGCGATCGCGCTGGACGCCGATCCGCTGAGCGAGTCGCTGGACGACCCGCAGCGTAACGGACGGCCGCGCGCGTCTCCCGGCTCGTTTGTGTCCGATCCGATCCGGGCTCGGTTAGAGTTCGCATCCGCGCCGCTGCCGGCCTTGCCGATCGAGGAGTCCGCCGATGCCCATCGAGAAATTGCTGGTCGCGAATCGGGGCGAGATCGCGATCCGCATCCTGCGCGCAGCGGCCGACCTCGGGATCCCGACGGTGGCCGTCGCCTCCGAGGACGATGTCGGCTCGCTGCACACGCGCCGCGCCGACACGCTGCACGTGCTCGCGGGGCGCGGCGCGCGTGCCTATCTCGACGTCGCCGCCGTGGTCGATGCCGCGCGCACGAACGGCTGTGACGCGCTGCATCCGGGCTACGGATTCCTGTCGGAGAGCGCGGAACTCGCGCGGGCCTGTGCGAAGGCCGGTGTGGTGTTCGTCGGGCCGACGCCCGAAGTGCTCGATCGGCTCGGCGACAAGACGGCCGCACGACGTCTCGCGTCGGACTGCGGCGTCCCGATCCTCGCCGGAACCGACGGCCCCTCTTCCCTCGAGCAGGCGGAGCGATTCTTCCGTTCTCTCGGCTCGGGGGCGAGCGTGCTCATCAAGGCCATCGCGGGAGGCGGAGGGCGAGGCATGCGGGTCGTCGACGACTTCGCCGAACTCGCGCCGGCCTGGGAGCGCTGCCGCTCGGAAGCGCTCTCCGCGTTCGGGCGCGGCGACGTCTACGTCGAACAGCGCATGCGGGAGGCGCGCCATCTCGAAGTCCAGGTCATCGGAGACGGCGAGTCCGTCACCCACCTGTTCGAGCGCGAGTGCACGCTGCAGCGCCGGCACCAGAAGCTCGTCGAGATCGCTCCGAGCCCCACGCTGCCCGAGAGCATGCGCGATCGGCTCTTCGAAGCCTCGCTCGAGATGGCACGTGCGCTTCGCTATTCGGGTCTCGGCACCTTCGAGTTCCTGGTCGATGCCGAGGATCCCGGGCGCTTTGTGTTCATCGAGGCCAACCCGAGGTTGCAGGTCGAGCACACGGTCACCGAGGCGGTCTCGGGCATCGATCTCGTGCACGCGCAGCTCGGGATCGCCGGGGGCCGGAGTCTCGCCGAGGTCGGACTCGATCCGCGTCAGGCGAGACGACCGCGCGGCCACGCCGTGCAGGTCCGCATCAACATGGAGACAATCGCCGACGACGGCTCGCCGCGACCGGCGGGCGGCACGCTGACCCACTACGAACCGGCCAGCGGACCGGGACTGCGCGTCGATGGCTACGGACACGCCGGCTATACGACGAACCCGGCGTTCGATTCACTGCTCGCGAAGTTGATCGCCTGGACTCCCTCCGACGATTTCGGCCGCGCCGTGGATCTCGCCCGGCGCGGGCTGCGCGAGACGCGCATCGAAGGCGTCGCGACGAACGTCGGGTTCCTGATCGACCTGCTCGCCGAGCCGGCTGTCCGGGCCGGTCGCGTGACGACCGCGTTCGTCGAGAGCTTCGCGCGGCGGCGCGCGGCAGCCGGGCCGCCGGACCCGACGTCCCTGCACTTCGGCCGCGCCGCCGGCGAGCCGAGCAGGACGGCCGAGCGCGTCGGCGCACGCATCGATCCGGGCGATCCGCTGGCCGTGCTCGTGCATGGACGCTCGAGCGCATCGGAATCGACCACGACGTCCGCACGCGCCGCGACGCCGAGCGTCGATCCGGCACGTGTCGTCGCGGGACCGCCGGGCACGACACCGATCGCGGCGCCTGTTCAGGGCACGATCGTGTCGCTCGCGGTGCGCGTCGGGGAACTCGTCCGCGCCGGTCAGCCGCTGCTCGTGATGGAAGCCATGAAGATGGAGCACGTGATCGCGGCGGCGACGTCGGGCGAGGTGATCGAACTCGCCGTCGCCGTGGGGGACACGGTCTTCGAAGGACATCCGCTCGTGCATCTGCGCGAACGCGAGGTGGAGGGCGGCGCTGAACAGGTCCGCGCGCAGCACGATCTCGACGCGATCCGGCCCGATCTCGCCGAATCGCGCGAACGCCACAGCTGGCTCGAGGACTCGCATCGCCCGGACGCCGTGGCGCGCCGCCGCAAGACGGGCCAGCGAACGGCGCGGGAGAACATCGCGGACCTGTGCGACCCCGGAAGCTTCATCGAGTACGGTGGGCTCGCGATCGCGGCGCAGCGACGGCGACGCGAACTCGAAGACCTGATCCGCAACACACCGGCCGACGGCATGGTGACCGGTGTCGGCTCGGTGAACGGCGACAAGTTCCCGGACGTCGACAGCCGCTGCCTGATCCTGTCCTACGACTACACGGTGCTCGCCGGCACCCAGGGCACGCTGAACCACCGCAAGAAGGACCGCCTGTTCGAGCTGGCCGCCGACTGGCGAGTGCCCGTGGTGATCTTCACCGAGGGAGGAGGCGGGCGGCCCGGCGACACCGACGCGCTCGGCGTGGCAGGCCTCGATTGCTGGGCGTTCAACTACTTCGGTCGGCTGTCGGGACTCGTCCCCCTGGTGGGCATCAACTCGGGCTACTGCTTCGCGGGCAACGCCGCGCTGCTCGGCTGCTGCGACGTCGTGATCGCCACGCAGAACTCGAATATCGGCATGGGGGGGCCGGCGATGATCGAGGGCGG
>JANOFF010000180.1:0-3332 GCA_031413515.1 bacterium | reverse complement strand
ACGGCCGTGGGGGGTTGGGGGGGGGTGGGGCGGTTTCAGCCTATCCCCACACATCCCCGGCCCCCCCCCCCACCAACCACGGGGCTTGGTTCTGGTGCGAATGGAAGTGGGGTGGCTGGGTCGGCGAAATCGATCCGCTTCTAGAGGTAGCGCTTGCGGAGGGCAGCGAGGTCGAGGCCGGTCGTCTTCTCGAGCTGGTGGACTGACGCGGGCGTTTCGAGATCCGAGGGTTCGATGCGGACCTGCAGCGTGCGGGCAGTCGCGTAGGAACTGGTGGTCGTGTCGAGCATGCGGACGCGGGTCTTGCCGGTCGCGGGATCGAGAATCTCGTCGAACGGGATCGGCACGATGGCGGGGCCTTGGCGCGTGATCATCACGTTGCTCGCGCCGCCGAGCAGTGCTTCGACCGCACCGGCACCGAGATCGCGCGTGTACTCCTGATCGAAGGCGTTCGGCGCGGTGCAGCGAAGCTCGTAGCCGATGTCCTTGGCGACCATCGTCGCCTCGACGCCGATCTCGTCGAGGCCCGCCTTCACGCGATCGCGCACCAGCTTGCCGAGCGGCAGTTCGGCGAGTCGCACGTGGCCGTGTTCGTCGCGCGGCAGATCCGGCAGACCGGCGAGGTCGGCGGCACTGAGGCGATCGCCGATCCCCTCGGCGAGCACCACGAGCCCGTGCGGCCGGCCCGTCGCGGCGCGCTTCACCACTGAGCCCTCGATGATGCGGGCCACCCGGTCGAGCGGGATCGGGCCGGCCGGGAATTCTTCCGCGACGATCGTCACCGTGGCACCCGCCGACTTGCCCGCACCGAGAGCGAGGTGGCCGGCGTTGCGGCCCATCAGCACAGTCACATACCAGCGCCCCGCTGTGCGCGCGTCTTCGAGCAGCGCCGAGAGGATGCAGCCCGCCGTGGCGCGCGCCGTCTCGTAGCCGAAGGTCGGGATACCGTGCGGCAGCGGCAGATCGTTGTCGATCGTCTTCGGTACATGGGCGACGCGCACGCGCCCGTTCGCCGTCTCCGCGACACGCTTGGCCGAGAAGCACGTGTCGTCGCCGCCGATCGTCACCAGATGATCGATGCCGAGGCGGCCGAGTGAATCCACCACCGCTGCGAGCTTCTTCGGATCCTTGGTCGGATTCGCTCGGGAGGTCTGCAGCACGGAGCCACCCTGCAGATGGATGCGCGAGACCTCGGCGATCTCGAGCTCGTCGATCTGATCGATCTTTCCCGCCATCAGCCAGCGGAAGCCCTCGCGGATCCCGATCACCCGCACGCCGTTTCGTCGGGCGAGGATCGTGGCCGCACCGATCACGCCATTGATGCCGGGTGCCGGCCCTCCGCCCACGACGATTCCCAATGTGGCCACGTTGCTTCTCCCCTCTCGCGATTTCGTTCTTGCTTCCATCTATCTATGCTGAGCCGAGTGCGCGGCCATGAGCGCTTCGTCGTGACCACCCCCCAGCATCCCATCTGATTCGCCGATGATCGGAGTCGAGCAAAGATGAACCGCCCTGTCCGTGGTCGCAAGTACGCGATCGTCATGGTGGGACTGCCCGCGAGAGGCAAGTCGTACACCGCCCATAAGCTGAGTGGCTATCTCAGCTGGCTCGGCTATCCGTCGCGGGTCTTCAACGTGGGCGAGCGCCGACGCGCGCTCTTCGGCGCGGGCGCGTCCCACGAGTTCTTCGATCCCGACAACGTCGATGCGAGCCAGCAGCGCGAAGCCCTCGGTCGCACCACGCTGGTCGAGATGCTGGCCTGGCTGCGCGATGGCGGTCGCTTCGGCATCTACGACGCCACCAACACCACCCGCGAACGCCGCGCCATGGTGCGAAGCGCCTGCGAGGCCGAGGGTGTCGACGTGCTGCACATCGAGCTGGTGACGAACGACATGGACGTGATCGAGCAGAACATCCGCGACGTCAAACTCGACTCGCCCGACTACGCGGAAGTCGGCACCCGTGAAGCGCTCACCGACTTCCGCCGTCGAGTCGCCCACTACGAGCGCGTCTACGAAACCGTCGGCGAAGACGAGGGCCCGTTCATCCGCGTGATCGACCGCCGGCGCCAGGTGCTGCTGAACCAGATCGACGGCTACCTCGCCGGCCGCATCGTGTTCTTCCTCTCGAACATGCAGGTGGGCCGCCGCCCGATCTGGCTGACCCGCCACGGCGAGAGCGTGTTCAACGTGGAGGATCGCGTGGGCGGCGACTCGGGCCTTTCGCCGCGCGGGCGCGAATACGCCGAGCAGCTGGCGCGAAGAGTGCGAGAAAGGTTCACCGAGATCGAAGAACTCGACGTCTGGACCAGCACGCTCCGTCGCACGGTACAGACCGCGAAGCCACTCGGGATCGAAACCGGAGTCTGGCGCGCCCTCGACGAACTCGACGCGGGTGCCTTCGACGGCATGACGTACGCCGAGATCAAGGACTGCCACGCCGAAGAGTGGATGGCGCGCATGAGCGACAAACTCCGCTACCGCTATCCGCGCGGCGAGTCGTACGAAGACGTGATCCAACGCGTGGATCGCGTGATCATCGAGCTCGAGCGGTACCAGACCCCGGTGCTGGTGATCGCGCACCGGGCGGTGCTGCGGGCGCTGTATGGCTACTTCGTCCAGATGCCGAGAGAGAAAGTGCCGTATGCGAGCGTGCCGCTGCACACAGTGATCGAGTTGCAGCCGAGCGCGTATGGATGCGAGGAGACGCGGGTCGAGTTGGGGTGAGCCATATGGCTTCAAGCTTTGCTGCCCGAAAGCTCTCCACCGCGCGTAGTCCGTCACGCGGTGATTCGGGCCGGCACTGCGAAACGCGTGCCATCGCGAGTTCTCAGCCATGCGTTCGCGATGCACCTTCGAGGACGTCGCCGACATCCGCACCAGCCAAGCCCCGTTCGGCCACCGTGATGTGAAGACGACGCTTATCTACACGCACGAGCTGCAATGCGATACGCAGCCTGATCGACCGGTGCTGAGCGGGGGGCCGAGCCCCGACTCCCGTTATGCGACTGTCTGCAGCATATCGGCGCCGGAATAAGTGACGCGTTGTGGTAGGCTGAGAGAAATCATCAAGGATCTCAAGACCTTTGCGCGACTGAGTGCCTCTCAGATCGGACGTTATGCGACACCCGGACGGTCCGGGCGGAGCGGGGTGGGGAGGTCCATTGGTAGTTGGGCGGCACTGGAGGTATTGCGATGGAAGCGAGAATCACACTGATTACGCTCGGTGTCTCCGACCTTGCTCGCGCTGTCCGGTTCTACCGAGACGGGCTGAAGTTGCCCAAGCGTGATGGACCGGACGGTATCGCGTTCTTTGAGACTGCGGGCACGTGG
>JANOFF010000179.1:0-49710 GCA_031413515.1 bacterium | reverse complement strand
AAGCCTGCCGCCTCGAGGCGCCAGGCCAGGAAGTAGAGCGTGGCGGTCACCTCCGGTGACCTTCGGGAAGAGAAGAGCAGAAACTCACTCACCGGCAAGAATCGTTGTCGTCCACCGGCAGAAGTAGTTGACGCCGGTCAGCCGTGCTCGGTTTCGTGCTCGAGACGACGGGGGGTCAGGCCAATGCCCAGACCGGAACCGGGGGCGAAGCGGGGCAGTTCTACGCCGAGCTCTTCACGGGCGGGGCCGGGACGATCGAAGTCCTGAACAGCGGTGCCGTCGATGCGACCTTCCTGCCCGCGGTGGTCGCCCCGGCCAATCTCGGACTGAACCCGCTCGTCGTTGCCGTCGACACCGTCATCGGACTTCCCGTGGTGGAGCCGCCGGTCGGCACCCCGTATGCAGTGCTCAATTTCGCGTCCATCTTCATCTCGGACGGAGACGCCGCGCTCGGCGACGAGCCGCCCGTCACCGGACTGCAGATCAATGCGGGCGCCACCCTCACGCTCCCGATCAACGACATCGGAGACCAGGCCGCCGCGTTCCTCTTCACCGCCGACATCGCCATCGACGGTCGACTGACCGTCGTCGACTTCGACGCGACCCGGCGCGGTGGCATCCTGTTGACCGGCCGCCGGGACTATCAAGGCAGCGGGACGATCGAGACATTCGGGACGCTGCCGGGCCAGTTCGGGGGTCTGATCGTGGTCGGCGTCGATGGCGACGCCGTGAACTCGGGCGCCTTCAACAGCTTCGGCGCGGACAACGCCGGTGGAAACGGTGGCGACGGCGGCGCAATCGAGTTCTCGACCACTGCATCGGCACTCGGTGGCATGCTCGAGAACACGGGCCCGATGGACAGCCACGGCGGAGACGCAACCGGTTCCGTCGGAATGGGGGGAGCCGGCGGAGACATCACTCTCGTCCCCTACCTCGCACTCTGGAACTCGGGAAATCTGATCGCGGTGGGCGGAGAGGGTGCGGTCGATGGCGGGGGCGGGGGCAACATCCTGATCGCCGGCTACTACCGCGGAGAACTCCTCAACACGGGCGGCCTGTACAGCAATGGCGGAAGTGCGTTCAATGGCACGGCCGGAACCGCCGGCGATATCCAGCTCGAAGCCTGGGGCGATTCGCTGATGTCGAACAGCACCATCCAGGCACTCGGAGGCAATGGTGTCCTGCCCAATGCGACCGGCGGCGATGGTGGCAACATCGTCTTCTTCGTCGTCGACAGCGATGACACCTTCGCGGGCGCGCCTCTCGATGTCCCCGCCGGAGACATCTTCGTGTCCGGCAACATCAGCTCAGCGGGCGGTACGGCCATGGGCATCAGCGGCACCGGTGGCCGGGGCGGAGACGTCGGCTTCCAGATCGACAATTCGCTCGACATGGGGCTGCAGTCGATCCACTTGATCGGCTACTCGGGCGTGAATGCGCGGGGGGCCAGCGGCTACATGGCAGGCTCGAGCGACGGCATCAGCTTCAACGTCGCGCAGAACGCCGGCATACCCACCGGCCCGATCACGATCCAGCCGAGCTGCGATGCGTCGGGCGGATATGCGAATCCCACATACCCGGGATCGACCGGTGGCGATGGCGGCGACATCACGCTGATCGGTGGACAGGTCTTCTACGTCGACCTCATCTCGAACGGCGGCCAGGGTGCGACACCCGGCATGCGCGGCACCATCTCGCCACTGCCGTAGGTCGCGGCGCCTCGCGCAGACAGCCCGCCGACGAATCCGACGACACAGATGTCGAGCGACGGTCGTGCGATCTGCTCGATGCCGATCCGTGCAATCTCGACCTGTCGCTGATGGCGGTGTCGACCGACCGGGCATCGACTACGCGGAACCTGCCAGCAGCCTCTTCGCAGCCGTGAGTGCGTCCGAGAAGTCGTCGAAGAGATGATCCTCGCCGAGCCGTTCGATCGCGCCGCTGCGTTCCAGGACGGTGAGTGGCTGCGCGTGGATGCCTGAGATCAGCAGGCTGGCGCCCCGCTGGCGCAGTCTCGACGCCACGTCCTCGAGAGCATGGAGACCGGTTGCGTCCATTGCGAGCACGTGGCGCATCCGGAGGATCACCACGCGCGGGGCGACACGACTCGCCAGCAACGTCTCGGTGAACTGCCGCGCCGCGCCGAAGCAGAAGCTGCCGTTGATTTCGAACACTTCGACGTCGTCTGGCAGGTTTGCGAGGTCGCTCGCATCCTCCGACGGCTTCCCGTAGTCGACGATGTCACGGATCGCCTGGACGCGGGTCACCTCGGCCATTCGACGCATGAACAGCAGGGACGCCAACACCACGCCAGCCTGGATCGCGACGGTGAGATCGACGACCACCGTCAGCCCGAACGTCGTGACGAGCACCAGCACGTCGCTTCGGGGCCCGCGCAGGAGCCTCACGAACGCGTGCCACTCGCTCATGTTGTACGCGACCACCATCAGGATCCCGGCAAGCGTCGCCATCGGGATCATCTCCGCCCACGATCCGGCGATCAGCAGGATGAAGAGCAGCGTGGCGGCGTGCACGATGCCGGCAACCGGGGTTCGGCCGCCGTTGCGCACATTGGTCGCCGTCCGCGCAATGGCGCCCGTCGCCGGGATCCCTCCGAACAGCGGCGACGCCACGTTGGCCAGGCCCTGGGCGAGCAACTCGGCGTTCGAACGATGTCGGCCACCGATCTGGCCGTCGGAAACGACCGCGCTGAGCAGCGACTCGATCCCGGCGAGCAGTGCGATCGCGATCGCCGGCGAAACCAGGTCCGGTGCGAGCGTCCAATCGAAGTCCGGCAGCTGGAACGAGGGAAGTGAACTCGGCACGGCACCGAACCGGCTCTGGATCGTATCGATCTCGAGACCGAATCCCTGCACGATGACCGTCGTCGCGATCAGAGCGATCAGCGGGCCGGGCAACCTGCCGGGAACGCGGGACCAGAGCTGGATGATCGCGATCGTCGCGGCAAAGCAGAAGATCGCGGCAGGCGATGCCTCGCCGACGTGCGCGAGATAGACACGACCCTTCTCGAGGAACTCGGCGGGAAGGGACTCGATCTGCAGACCGAGCGCATCGCCGATCTGACCCGTGGCGATGATGAGGGCGATGCCCGACGTGAATCCGACGGTGACCGGGTACGGGATGAATCGGATCACATCGCCGAGCCGCGCGAGCGCCATCACGATCAGGATGCAACCCGCCATCATGGTGGCCACCGCGAGGCCGGCGTATCCGAACTCGCCGACGACCCCGGCCACCAGCACGACGAATGCACCCGTCGGGCCGCCGATCTGGACGCGGCTGCCGCCGAACGCCGATATCAGGAACCCGGCGACGATCGCGGTGTAGAGACCCTGCTCTGGCCGCACGCCGGATGCAATCGCGAAGGCGATCGCGAGGGGAAGCGCGACCACGCCAACCACGATTCCGGCAAGCGCGTCCCGCCCGAACTCTTCGAGCGAGTAGCCTTCGCGCATCAGCGTGATCAACTTGGGTTCGAGATCAGGCGGCAGGATGCGCATCGCAGCTCCAGTCCGGTGGATCGAGCCGGTGCGGACGGCTGCAGATCCGTGCGTGCAGCAGGTGCGCTGTGGATTCGCGGCGGGCACAACCTACCACGCGCGATCCTCCTCCGCGCCCGCTCGAACTCGCTCGCGACGACACCGAACCAGTGGGCAGGTCGGGCGATGCTCGTGAACTCGCGACACTGAAGCTCCGCCACTGCGCGCTACTGTGCTGACGTCGCTGAGCCTGGAGCCGGAATTGATCGAGATCTTCGTCGATGGCGATGCCTGCCCGGTCAAGGACGAGACGTACGTGGTGGCAGCGCGGTATGGAATCCCCGTGGCACTGGTCGCCAATTCGAGAATCCACGTGCCGGCGGATCTCGATGTCGAGATGGTCGTGGTCGAGCAGGGGCCGGATCAGGCAGACGACTGGATCGTCGAACACCTGCGGCGCGGCGACGTGGTCGTCACCGCCGATCTCCCACTCGCGGGGCGATGCCTCGACGCGGGGGCTCGAGCGATCAGTCCGAACGGCCGGATCTTCGACGAGGACTCGATCGGTGGCATGCTCGCCACCCGCGAGTTGAAATCGGATCTGCGCGGCGCCGGAATCTCGTCCGGCGGTCCGCCTCCGCTCGCCGCAAAGGACCGCTCGCGATTCCTCTCGAAGCTCGATCAACTCGTCCAGGCGAGTCTGCGCGAGCAGCGCTCCGACTGACCTACCGGTCGGCTGCAACCGGTTCGATCTCGCTCGGCCGCCACGTCTTCGTGAAGAACGGCTCGAGCGGCGAATAGAGACGCAGGATCGCGAAGAATCCCTTCTCCGGATCCGTCTGGATCCAATTGCCGCGGCTCACACCCTTCGGCTGCTTCGGGGCGAAGTAGAGGGTCGTCGTGCCGTCCTTGTCCGCCTGGGCGGCCGGCGACGGATAGCTCTGGCTGCCTGCGCGCGGGAAGCGCTGCGGTGTGTCGAGCATCGAACGCGTCTGGTTGTCGTACAGCGTGAGCGACCAGAACTTCTGCTGGGGGATGCCCGGCGGCAGCGTCACTCTGTAGGTCTTCGCGCCATCCAGATACTGCTTCCTGGCATCGAGCATGGCGAGCAGATACTGCGAACCCATGCCGGGCAGTCGCATCGCCATCGCCGGCGTGATGCCCGTGATTCCATAGAAGAACGATGTGCGGGCGTCCAGCTGGCGATAGCCGGTGGGCGGAAACGGCTCGACGCCCTCGCGCGTGACCATCGGGATCGGCGTCTCGAACTCGGAACCGGTCTCGAACAGGAAGTTCATCCAGGCTGAGTCGGGGTAGTAGTACCACCCGGGATCCCGCGGATTCATGAACAGGCTGCGCGACGTGGCATTCGCCACTTCGAGGGCCTGCGTGAGGATGCGAGTCATCCGCTCGTCCGGCGCGAACGGCTTGCCCTTCACGATCCCGATCGCGGCCAGCGAACCCATCAGTTCCGGATCGAGCGCCGTCGCAGGCTCCTGCTGGACGACGCTGTCGATCAATTCGTAGAAGCTGAAGTCGTTCGGCGGGATCGTGCTGAACGATCGGTCGCTGCCCTCGTGGAAGATCGTCGCCGGCGGCACGGTGACTCGCGCGAGCTTCGATTCCCCGGTCAGGAACTGGGCGACGCTCGTCCCCACTGCACCCGGTTCGTAGGGGTGGATCTTCGTGTACTTCTTGATCGATTCGACGGCGGGCTTCGGGTCGTCGTTCTCCATGAACATGCGACCGAGAATCGCAACGACGTTCGTCCGCGAATGCGCAACATAGAACCCGCCCTCGGGCAGCGGACCTTCATAGCCCGGCGGGACGACCAGGTACTTGCCGCCCACACCGCGATCGGGGCCCGGCGCACCGAAGTCGATCACCCAACGCCACCAGAAATCATCGAGAGTGCCAAGAGCTCCCGGTGGCGTCTCGAACACCATCGGGCCCTTGCGGAGGTCCAGGAAGCCCACGAAATAGACGGTGTCGGCGTTGGCGGTCAGGAACAGGGACTTCGCATTCATCAACTTCGAGAACACGAGGATCTCGTTGTCCTTCACTCCGATGGAGAGCAGGCCCTGCCGGATCGCCGCCATGTTGGCGCCCTGGAAGGTGTTCACGAACGCGTTGAAGGCGTGCGTGAAGTCGAGATTTTCATAGACCGAATCGAGGGTCGCTGCGCTCGGCGCTCCGTCCTTGAAGACCAGTTCACCGATCGCGCTGTCGGCATGACCCGGGGTCGAGATGGCCGGTGAGATGGGCGGGGCCGCGTTGGATGCGGCGAAACTCGACGTGACCACGAGAACGCTGAAAGCCACGACCGCTGCCTGGTGCCGGTGTGTCGCCACTGGATACTCTCCTCCGCGCGTCCCGCGGACCACGAGCATGCTAGCGGGACGTTCGATCCCTGCGAGCAGAATCCTCTGACTGGACGACGGGCCTCAGCACCGAAGAGTCCCGCAACCCGACGAGTGCGCGGTAGTCGTCGAATGCGATCCAACGGCGAAGGCGACCGTACGCGTACGCGCAGCACCAGGTGGCCACCGTCGCGAATGCCGTCAGACCCGCGATCTGCAAGATTCCGAGCCAGGGAATCAGCGGCCAGCCGAGCGAGAGGGCCCGGCCGCTCGACCTCCAACCGAAGAACACCTCCTGGGTCACTCGCCCGACCACGGACTCGGGGTGCCAGAAGATCATGACTGGAAGAGTGCCGACCAGCAGTACGCCAGCGAGCATCGCGATCTGGTTGCGACGCAGGCGCAGCAGCAGCGGCGGTGCAACCAGGAGACACAGCGCGATCGTGTCCGTGATCGGGAAGTCGAAGACCATCCGGTCGATCAACTCCTGGACCGGCGTGTTGCCCTCGGTGTCGACATTGAAGAAGCGAGCAAGCCGGATCGCCGGATGGGCGGCGAGCAACAGGAAGACCGCGCGCCGTCGATATCTCACGACGACTTCGTGCGGTGAAGCGCGGGTCTGCAGGAAGTAGCTGATCATCATGCCCGAGATCGCCATGAAGGCGACCGAGGCCATCCGGGTCCCCGTGTAGATCGCGGTTCCGAGCGTTTCGCTCGCCGCCTCTGGATGCACGAAGTGATACGCGTGCTGCGCGATCACCAGAACCATCGCAAGGCCACGCAGCGGATCGATGGCGCGGATCCGCTGGCTGCCGACATGATGCGTGCTGTGGCTTTATGATCCCAACAGTCCCTCGCTTGTCGGCTCCCGAACCCGATCGTACGCGAGTCGGCTGATTCCGATCGTCACACGGGCACGCCCAAAGACCACACGCTGGCGGACCGTGGGCGAGCGGCAGATTTCCCGGCGCTTCGAGCCGCGCGGACCGGTCTCGACGGTCCGATCGGTCGTGCGAGAGTGGACTCGCTACGTTGCGTGCCGAAGCCCGGATCGAATCGAAAGGTGACCGCGTTGGACGAAACGAAAGCTGGATCCACCCACAGGCGTCTGCTGATCGGCTATCTGACCAGCGTGGCCGCGATGATGGCGGTCGCTTTCGCCGTCATGCTCGTCACGGACGCGTTCTCGACGACCGAGTTCGCGCTCTTTCTCTTCGGAGCCGGCGCTCTGGTGGGCTGCCTGGGCTTGTCGCACAGCCATGCGCTGAAGTGCGCGAACATCCGGTTGGATCCTGCTTCCAGGCCAGGTCGCGAGCTGTGGATCGTCCCGCCGGTGGTCGTGGCGGGTCTCGCGACGCTTCTCTACTTCCGGGCGGACTCGATCCCCGATACCAGGCTCGCCACCGCTTCGGTGGCGGCCGCAGTCGTCGGTGTCACCTGGGCGGTCGTGCGCGGCTGCACGGTGATACACCGGATCGGTTCGAAAAATCGCTGAGCCACCGCGCGTCGTGAGCGTTTGCGGGAGAGGTCGGCAGCCCGTCCCTCGCTCCGGTCCGGCACGAATCGAAGATCGAGCTTCGGATCACGCGGCCCGACCGGCATCCCCTGTCACGAATGATTACACTCGCTCTCCCTCGATGGCGGATTCCTGCGCATGATCGACTTCGATCCCGGCGACGACCTGACGCTGCTCGCAGAGATGACGCGTCAGTTCGCAGCGGACCATCTGCTGCCCAGCATGCGCGAGTCCGAAGCCACGCGCTCCGTGCACGCCGAAGCCCGACGCGCCTTCACCGAGATCGGGCTCGCCGGGCTGGAGATCGGCGAATCGCTCGGGGGCGCAGGCCTCGGCGCCCTTGCCCGCTGTCTCGTCAACGAGGAACTCGCCGCCCACGACGCGGCGGCAGCGCTGGCTCTCGATCCACTTGGCGCCGCGCTCTATCCCGTGCTCGAGTTCGGTGGGGATCCGGCTGTCGACGACCTGCGATCGATCTGTGCCGTGGGACGAGGCGACGAGACACTCCGTCACGCCGTGCTGATCGTCGAGGCGGACGATCGCGACATGTCGGCACCGCTCTCTCTCGAGGTCGCATGGGTACCGGCCGACGCCGTTGCCGCTGTCGTCGTGCTCGGGCCGACCACAGCCTGTGTGGTTGCGGATCGCATCACCACCACGGCCATTCGCGGCGCCGGGCTTCGCGCCGCGGGTGCCTCGCGCCTCGTCGTCGACGCGGCACCGGTGCGCACTTCCTGGCGAGGCGCCGAAGCCGCCGCGCGGGCCCGTGCCCGCGCGCGACTGGCGGCTTCGTCTTCGATGCTGGGCGTCCTGCGGGCCGCGTGCGACTTCTCTCGCCAATACGCGCTGGAGCGACGCGCATTCGGCCAACCGATCGCCCACCACCAGGCCCTGGCATTCCTGATCACCGACATGAACATCGCGCTCGAGTCGGCGCGCCTGCTCGTCCGCGAGGCAGCCTGGCGACTCGACGCGGGTCTGCCGGCGGCGGCCGAAGCGACCTCGGCGTTCGTCGAGTGCATCGAGGCGGCGCGCTTCATCGGACCGAACGGAGTGCAGATCCTCGGCGGACACGGCTTCATGACCGACTATCCGGTCGAGAAGCACATGCGCGAAGCGCGCGTCCTCGGTCTGCTGGCCGGCGGGCTCGACCTGGCCATCGAAGAAGCGGGGCGACTGATCTCGGTACACGATCGCCCCCTCGCGATCCCGCGGCTCTGCACGGGAGTGGTCTGATGGAGTTCTCGATCGATCGAGAGACGCGAGCCGCCATCGAAGAAGCAGGCGAGTGGGGAGAGAAGGAGATCCGACCCGTCGGCCTCGAAGCCGATCGCGAAGGTCGTCCGATCCCGGTCGGACACGCGTACTTCGATCGCTGCCTGGCACGTGGCGAGGGCGGCACCCGATGGCCGGGGAGCAAGGGACGTCCGTCGCGCAGCGGCTCGGTGGTGCGCTCGATGTGGCTCGCCGAGGAGGGCGCCTATTGGGATCGCGGTGTGATGGTCGCGAACCCGGGGCCCGGCCTGCCCGAGCAGAGCGTGATCGGAATGGGAACCGAGGAACAGAAGGAGAAGTACCTCGGGCCGTTCCTCGAACCCGATCACCCGCGCTGGGCGTGCTTCGCGATGACCGAGCCCGGCGCGGGCTCGGACGCCGCAGCGATCCGCACTCTGGCGCGCCGAGACGGCGACGGCTGGGTGTTGAATGGCGCGAAGTGTTTCATCGGCGGCGCGAGTCGGGCGGACTGGATCCTCGTCCAGGCCACCGTCGATCCAGCGAAAGGCCGCGCGGCGCAGCGTGCATTCTTCGTCGAGCGGGGCACGCCGGGGCTTGGTCCATTCAAGATCGAGAAGAAGATGGGCCTCAAGGCCTACGAGTCGACGTCATTCTCGCTCGAGGACTGTCGCGTGCCGGCGGCGAACCTGCTGGGCGGCGAGTCCCGCTACGAACAGAAGGCGGGGTTCAAGGGCGCGATGGAGACCTTCAACGCGGGTCGTCCGATCATCGGCGCGATGGCGGTGGGCATGGGGCGCGCCGCGCTCGACGAGTCGATCCGGTTCACCCGCGAAGCCGGCCTGCTCGGAAATCCGCGTGTGCGCGACCGCATCGAGGCGATGACGCGCAAGCTGCGCAGTGCCCGGCTCGTGTGCTTGCGGGCATGCTGGCTCGTCGACCAGCAGCGCGGCAATGTCGTCGAAGCATCGATGGCCAAGGCTCTCGGCGCCCAGGTGTGTCAGCAGGCCAGCGGGCTCGGACTCGAACTGCTGGGACTGGTGGCAGGCACGGGCGATCACTTGATCGAGAAGCTGTATCGCGACGCCAAGGCGATGGACATCGTCGAGGGCACGGGCCAGATCCAGCGGGTCATCATGGCCCGTCAGCTCGTCGGGCTTCCGCGCTGAGGCGTGGACGAGGGGAGTGGACGTGCAGGATTTCGGGCGATTCGGTGACGTGAGCGTGCGGCTCGGCGACGACCACGTCGCACTCGTCGAGATCCAGCGACCCCCTAACAATTTCTTCGACACCGCGCTGATCACCTCACTCGCCGACGCATTCGAGAAGCTCGACGAGAGCCATTGCCGCGCGATCGTGCTGTGTGCCGAAGGCAAGCACTTCTGTGCGGGTGCGAACTTCGGAGGGGGACCGAGGGACGACGCCGGCGCGCTGTATCGCGAGGCGGTCCGGCTGTTCGCGACACGTACGCCGGTGATCGCCGCCGTGCAGGGTGCCGCGGTGGGGGGCGGGCTGGGTCTCGCCCTGATGCCCGACTTCCGGATCGCAGCGCCCGAAGCGCGCTTCACCGCCAACTTCGCGCGTCTCGGCTTCCATCAAGGATTCGGACTGTCCGTCACCCTGCCTCGCCTCTGTGGTCTGCAGGTCGCGCAGGATCTCCTCTACACGGGGCGTCGCGTCGGTGGCGACGAAGCACTCGAACTCGGACTCTGCGACCGCCTCGTGCCGCTCGCGGACCTGCGAGGAGAAGCCGTCGAGTTCGCACGCGAGATCGCCCTCTCGGCACCGCTGGCCGTCGCCTCGATTCGCAAGACGCTTCGCGGCGATCTCGCCGAAGCGGTGCGCGTCGCGACCGCGCGCGAACTGGCCGAGCAGACCCGGCTCCAGGCAACAGCCGACTTTCGCGAGGGCATTGCCGCGACTGCGGAGAGACGCACGCCCGACTTCAAGGGGCGATAGGGCGCAAGGCGCCAGCGGCACTCATTTCGAAGGATCGTCGGCGGATCTCTCGAAATCCCGGGCGGTCGCGATCAGCACGGCGATGATCACGAGTTCGACGACGAATGGAACGAACGACGTCATCGCGAAGCCATCGACCACAATGCCGACGGATCGTCCCAACGCCACGCACCCGACGACGAGCGCCATCACCCGCAACGCCTCGGGCCTTCGGCGGGCCAGTCCGAGCGCGATCACGAGCGCACCGCCCACGAACAATCCTCCGATGTCTCCGCGCGCGGTGTTGGTTCCGAGCGAATTCAGCAAGTCGATCCCGCTCTCGGCCGCGATCGCGTCCGGCGCGAACATCCACCGGACACCGAGAACCAGGAACAACAGACCGAACAGCCCACATCCCGACCGAAGCGCCAGACTCATCGTTTGCTCCCCGACCAGCGATCCACCGCCATCCGCCCCCCGGTTCCGCGCATGCCTACGCGCTCGCTTCGTCGAAGCCGAGTTCGCGCAACGCTCCGCGGAGCGTCTCCGCCTCTCGCGCAAGCTCCGCCTGCGGTGTGCCCGCTCGTGCGTTGTGGAAATCGAGATCCGTCGGACTCCAGATCGGAGCGACGTGGATGTGCACGTGCGGGACTTCCAGACCCAGGATGACCGACCCGACTTTCACCGGTCGATAGGCGTGCATGATCGCGCGGCCGATCGAGTGCGTGACGATCGACAGATGCGCGATGGTATCGGGCTCGAGATCGAGCCAGTGGTCCACCTCGGCACGGGGCACCACGAGGGTGTGGCCAGGCTTGAGCGGTGCGATCGACAGGAATGCGACGCACGCCTCGTCCTTCCACACGAAGTGGGCCGGAAGCTTCCCCTCGATGATCTTCGTGAAGAGCGTCGCCATCGGATCCCCCGCATGTCGTCTGCACATCGATTGCGCTTCGCCTGCTGCGCGGGCGGGAAGCTAGGAGACGGCGCCTGGCCTCGCACGGTGCGAATCGAAGACGTTGGTTGACGCTTGCATCCGTCATCATCCGGTACCCTCGGGCGATCGCTTCCGTCGGTCTCGACGCCGCTCGTCGTGCTAGTCTCGCGCGCCCCAGAACGCGCGCGGGACCGGGATCAGCCCGGCCCGCAGCGGATCGAGTGGCAGCATGGCCCCCCAGATGGCCAGAAGGAGAGAACCGATGGGCAAGAAGGTGTACGTGGTCGGCGTCGGCATGACGAAGTTCGAGAAGCCGGGTTCCAAGGAATGGGACTATCCGGACATGGCGCGCGAGGCCGGAACTCGCGCAATCCAGGACGCCGGCATCGAGTTCACCGACATCGAGCAGGCGGCCGTCGGCTACTGCTACGGCTACGGCGATTCGACTTGCGGTGAGCGCGCCTTCTACGAACTCGGCCACTCGGGCATCCCGATCTACAACGTCAACAACAATTGCTCGACCGGTTCGACGGCCCTCTTCATGGCCAAGCAGTTCGTCGAGGGCGGTCTCGCCGACTGCGTGATGGCGCTCGGCTTCGAGAAGATGGAGAAGGGCTCCCTCGGCATGAAGTACACCGATCGCACCATGGCACTCGACAAGCACTTCAAGGTGATGGTCGAGAAGCGCGGGTTCGCCAAGGCACCGGCGGCTCCGCAGATGTTCGGCAACGCCGGTCTCGAGCACAATGAGCGGTACGGCACGACGCCCGAGCACTTCGCGAAGATCGGCTACAAGAACCACAAGCACTCGGTCAACAATCCCTACTCGCAGTTCCAGGACGAGTACACGCTCGAAGACATCAAGAACTCACCCCAGGTGTACGGTCCGCTCACCAAGCTGCAGTGCTGCCCCACCAGTGACGGAGCCGGCGCAGCGATCCTGGCCAGCGAGGAGTTCGTCAAGAAGCACGGACTGCAGGCCCGGGCGATCGAGATCATCGGCATGGCGATGACGACCGACTTCCAGTCCTCGTACGAGGGCAGCATGATCAAGATGGTCGGCTCGGACATGACGAAGGCTGCGGCCCGCAAGGTCTACGAACAGTCGGGCGTCGGTCCCGAGAATGTCGACGTCGTCGAACTGCACGACTGCTTCTCGTGCAACGAACTGATCACCTACGAGGCGCTCGGCCTGTGCGGCGAGGGCAAGGCCGGCGAGTTCGTCGACTCGGGCGCACAGACCTACGGTGGACAGGTCGTCGTGAACCCCTCCGGCGGTCTGATCTCGAAGGGCCATCCGCTCGGCGCGACCGGGCTCGCCCAGTGTGCCGAGCTCAACTGGCAGCTTCGTGGTGAGGCCAACAAACGCCAGGTCGAGGGCGCGAAGATCGCCCTTCAACACAACCTCGGGCTCGGCGGCGCCGCGGTCGTCACGATGTACCGCAAGGGCGACGTGCGCTGAACACCACCGACACGCCGATTCGCGGCCCGGCGACGCACCTGTCGCCGGGCCGCAAGGCCGTGTACGCGCTCGGCGACCACTCCGTCAACGTCGCTTTGAGTTCGCTGTCGCTCGTGTTCTTCACCTTCCTGGTCACCGTCGCCGGCCTGCAGCCCTGGCTCGCCGGCGTGATCGCGTGGCTCGCGCGCCTCGTGGATGCGGTCACCGATCCGCTGATGGGCCGGCTTTCGGATGTCACGACCTGGAGTGCCGGGCGGCGGCGGCCCTATTTCCTGCTCGGCATGCTGCCTCTCGGACTCGGCTTCGCGGCGATGTGGACGACACCGTTCGTCAGCCAGGCAGGCATGTTCGTCTGGTATCTGACGATCTACGTCGGGCTGGCCCTCGCCATGACGGTTCTCAGCGTGCCCTACATGGCGTTGATTCCCGAGATGACAGTCGGCTACGACGACCGCACGTCCCTCAACACGTGGCGCTCGGCGGCCGCGGTCGTCGGCACCATGGTGGCGGCGGCATTCTTCCAGTTCGCCGAGGCACTTGGCGGCGGCTCCGCGGGATACGGGCGCGCGGGGCTGCTGATCGCGATCTGGATCGTCCTGCCGTGGCCCTTCGTCTACGCGGTGAGCTTCGAACCTCCTAGGCGCAACACGCCCCGCCCCACCCCGTTCGGGAGCTCGATCGGCAGCCTGCTGCGGCATCGCACGTATCTGCGACTGTGCGGCATCTATCTCGGCGGGCGGATCGCGATGGATCTGCTCGGCCTTGCGATCCCGCTCTTCATCGCGGTCTGGCTCGGGCGCAGCGCCGACGTCACGTGGACGCTGCTCGTAATGCTCGTCGTGGTGATCGCATCGCTGCCACTCTGGCTCCGCTTCGCGAAGCGACGCGAGAAGCACGGTGTGCTGGCGGTCGGTTCGCTCTGGTTCGCCGGATGTCTCGTCGTCGTGTTCTTCGTCGAGCCGACCTGGCCGCGTTTCGTCATGTTCGCGATCGCCGGCGCGATCGGCGTCGGCTACGCGGTCGTCGATCTGTTTCCCTGGTCGATGCTCGGTGAGGTGATCGACGAGGACGAACTGATCTCCGAGGATCGGCGCGAGGGCGTCTACAACGGCGTCTTCACGTTCATCCGCAAGGTCGGGGGCGCCACCGCGTACTTGTGTGGCGGCGTGGCGCTGTCGCTGGCGGGATACGACAGTCAGGCCAGCGTCCAGCCCGACAGCGCGATATGGGCGATCCGCCTGCTCGCCACGGCGGTTCCGGCACTCTGCGTGCTGGCCACCTTCGCGGGGATCGTCGGCTATCCGATCACGCGCGCCCGGCACCGCGAGATCCAGGCCGAGGTCGAGGCCCGCCGGGCCGACCCGCGCGAGGCATGAAGTCCCGCTCCGACTCGTCGCCGACGGGTGTAGAATGGCGACATGTCGAACGCACACAGCGAGGCGAATCACGCTCCCGAGCCGAAGTGGCCGGACTGTGCGCCGGACCGGCTGGTGGTCTTCCTGCTCGACGCTTCGAGCCCCCTCGAGCGGCGACTGCTGGAGGAGTGGATCGCACGCCAGCATCCGCTCGATCGTCCACCCGGCAAGGTGCGGATCGTCGCGATTCCGCCGACGCGACGACCCGACCGGAGCGATCTCGATCCCGGGCTCGAAGCGCTGCTCGCGGGTGACGAGGATCCGCTCCTGGTCCCCGTTCGGGTCGCATGGCTCGCACCGAAACGCGGTGAAGTGCGTGTGGTCCGCCTGCGCGACCTGCTGACGTTCGGCGATCCACGAGATCCCGGCCGGCTGCATCAACGCATCATCCGATCCCGTCACCCCGACCGCTGCGTGGTCGTCGCAGGCGACCCGGCACGAGCGAGTGAGCTGCGCGGGCGCTGGAGCGAAGCGTGCGGACGCGACGGCGGAGCCACCGCGGGCCTGCCCGAGTTCGTCGCGCGCCAGGCCGTGCTCGCCCTCGAACGGGCCGAGCGCCGGATCCGCGGTGCCCGCTACAAGGTGCCCCGGCTGATCGACGCCGAGGTGCTCGGTCATCCCGAGTTCAGAGGGCGACTCGCCAGGCTCGCCCGCGAAGAAGGCCGGTCCGACGTCCAGGTGGAACGCGAGGCGGGAGCCTCTCTGCGCGAGATCGCCGCGACGCACAGCCGTCTCGTGATCGATCTCGCCGCCCGGTTGATCCGCATGCTCTACACGCAGGGCTATGCGGCCGAGATCCAATACGACCGTGAGCAACTGAGGGGCATCGCGGCGTTGTCGCAGCGCCACCCGGTCGTGTTCCTGCCGACCCACAAGTCGAATCTCGACCATCTTGTCCTGCAGTACATGCTGTACGAGAACGGGCTGCCGCCCAATCACACCGCAGGCGGCATCAACATGAACTTCTTCCCGGTGGGTCCGCTGGTGAGACGCAGCGGTGTCTTCTTCATCCGGCGAAGCTTCAAGGATGCTGCCGTCTACAAACTCGTGCTGCGCAGCTACATCGACTACCTGATCGAGAAGCGCTTCTCGCTCGAGTGGTACATCGAGGGGGGTCGCTCACGGTCGGGCAAGCTGCTGCCACCGCGCTTCGGGCTGCTCGCCTACGTGGTGGACGCGTGGCGGCGAGGCAAGAGCGAGGATGTCCAGCTCGTCCCGGTATCGATCGCCTACGACCAGATCCAGGACGTGGGCGGATACAGCGACGAGCAGCAGGGCGGCGCCAAGCAGAAGGAGAGCTTCGGCTGGTTCGTCAAGCTGATCCGCTCGTTGCGACGCCGCTACGGACGCATCCACGTTCGCTTCGGCGAGCCCGTTTCGCTGGCCGCACAGCTCGGTGAGCCCGCCGGCTCGGACGAGGTCGATCCCGACGAGCACGACCTGGCGCTGCAGAAGATCGCCTTCGAGGTGGCGACCCGGATCAACCGGGTCACGCCGATCACACCGACAGCGCTCGTCACGCTCGCGCTGCTCGGGACGGGCGACACGGCCCTCAGCGTCGCCCAGACCCGGAAGGGTCTGGTCAACCTGCTGCGATACGTGCAAGAGCGCAAGCTTCCGACCAGCGCGCAGCTCTTCCATCTGCAGAGCGACGAGGGGATCGAACGCACCCTCGACGCGCTCGTCGAGAACGGTGTGGTGAGCCGCTTCGCGGGAGGTTCAGAGACCGTCTACATGATCGGTCGAGATCAGCAACTGGCCGCCGCCTACTATCGCAACACGATCATCCACTTCTTCGTCAACGCGGCGATCGCCGAGCTGTCGGTGGTGAAAGTGAGCGAAGGCCCCTGCGATGACGCGCTCGCGGTGTTCTGGGCCGAGGCGATGAGACTGCGGGATCTGCTGAAGTTCGAATTCTTCTTCGCCGGCAAGGATCGATTCCGCGAGGATATCCGCGAAGAGATCGCCTTCCACGATTCCGATTGGGAGAATCGGCTCAGCGACGGACCGGACGGCGCACTGGGGCTCATCCAGTCGTTCCGACCGTTCACCGCCCATCGTGTGCTCAGGCCATTCCTCGAGAGCTACCGCGTGTTCGCCGACGCCCTGCTGCATCTCGATCCCGACAAGGACGTGGATCGCGACTCGCTGGTCTCCGACTGCCTGGGTCTCGGCAAGCAGTATCAGCTGCAGCACTTCGTGCACAGCACTGCGTCGGTCTCGAAGGCGCTGTTCGAGACGGCGATCCGGCTCGCCGACAACCGGGAACTGCTCGATCGCGGCGCCGATGACCTGCACGAACGTCGAAGGTCCTTCGCGCAGGAAGTGGCCGACGCGAATCGACGGGTCGAATCGATCGTCGCGCTCGCCGCCAGCCGCCGAGCGGGACTGATCGACTAGGCGTCCGCCGGGGCCGGGGCGTTGCCTGGCGGCCGCGTCGGATGCTTGCGAGGAACCGGAGTCCCACGACCGCGAAGCGGGCGAAGCGCGGCTACATTCGGCGCGAATCGCGCCTGGAGGTACGATGGCCACTCCCGACAAGCAGCGGCTCCTGCTCTGGGCCGAGCGATACGTCGCGCTCTGGAACGCGGGGGACCGCGCCGGTTGGATCGACAACTGGCGGGCCGTCGCACCCGGCGACTTCCGCATGTTCGATCCGGTGGGCACACCCGAGAAGCGCGGGTTCGAGTCGTGCTGTGTCGATTCGTTCGATCTCTTCCAGCCGAAGGTCCGGTTCCGGATCGCCGATGGATCTCTGTTCGTGTGCGGCAACGAGGTCGCATGGCTGCTCGAAAACCACATCCAGACACCGGAGGGCGATCGCATCGGTCTCAGCATCGAGACGTATCGCTTCGAGTCCGACGGCTCGGTGGTGATCCGCACCTACTATCGCGTGCCGTCCCATGCCGACAGAGACCTCGGTGAAACGTTCCAGACCTATCTCCCGGATGCGGGATGAGCGGGAACGACTCCGTGTCGACACCCTCACACCCGTTGATCTTCGACTGCGACAACCACTATTACGAGGCACCCGACGCATTCATCCGCCATGTGCCGGCGGGACTGCGCGAGAGGTGCGTGCGCTGGGCCACGATCGATGGACGTGAGCGGCACGTGGTCGGCGGGCGTGTCGACTACTCGGTGGGGAATCCGCTCTTCGATCCGATCGCACCGGCCGGCGTGTTGTACGACTACTACAAGGGCAATCCGCGCGGTCGCCCTGCGGCCGAACTCATGCGCGGCCAGCTCGAACCGCAGCCGGCCGCGTATCGCGATCCCGATGCGAGGCTGGCCCGCATGGACGAGCAGGGTCTGGCGGCCATCTGGTTGTTTCCCACGCTCGGAGTCCTGTACGAGGAGCCGATCAAGCACGACACCGAGGCGGTCTGCGCCCTGTTCCGCGGATTCAATCGCTGGCTCGACGAGGATTGGGGGCTCGTGCGAGACGAACGTCTCCATGCCGCCCCGTATCTCACTCTCGCCGATGTCGACTGGGCGTGCGACGAGCTCGAGTGGGCGCTGTCGCGGGATGCACGCATCGTCGTGATGCGACCTTCGGCGGTCTGGACGCGCGAGGGTCCGCGTTCTCCCGGAGATCCGTGCTTCGATCCGTTCTGGGCCCGCGTCGATGAATCCGGCATCACAGTCGTCGTGCACACCGGCAATTCGGGCTACTCGACCAATGGCTATGCGGACGAGGGCTTCGGACGTGCGTCCATCGGGATGAGCCGGCGTCCGTCGATCAAGGGCCTCGCTCTCGAACGCGCCGCCCACGACTTCCTGCTGACACTCGCCTTCGAACTCGTCTTCGAGCGCTTCCCGAACATCCGGATCGCGTCGATCGAGAACGGTTCGCACTTCCTGCCCGCTCTGTTCCATCAACTGAAGAGCGCGCGGGACCGCAATCCCTGGCACTTCAAGGAAGATCCCGAGGCGCTCTTCCGCGAACACGTCTTCATCAGTCCATTCTGGGAAGACGACATCGATGAGGTCGTCCGGCTGATGGGCGCCGAGCGGGTGATCTTCGGCTCGGATTGGCCCCACATGGAAGGCCTGCCCGAGCCGGTCGGCATCCTGCACGAGATCGGATCTCTGACCGAGAGCGATCGGGAGCTCTTCCTCTACCAGAACACGCGGGGTTTGTCGGATCGCCGTCCCCGCTGATTCGCGGCTGCGAGCCGCATGGAGAAACATCGAGCATGTCGTCCATCCGATCGTTCGTCCGGGCTGTCGCGCTGACCTTGGCTCTCCTGGTCCTGGTTCTGGCCGGAACGAGCAGCATCGCGGAGGACTGGTATCCCTCGCGCTACGGCGCGCAGGACACGCTCGGCGCCATCAACCTGCTGACTCCCGATCACGTGAAGCGCGCAGCCCGGCTCGTGAAGACGGGGCAGACCTACTCGCTCGGTGTGGTGACCGGTCCGACCACGCCCGCCTACGGTCCGCGAAAGTTCAATTTGACGGTGATGCAGCTGTCTGACGGAACGGGGACTCCCCTCGGCAGCAATCGCGCCACGGGCAACGATGATCTGCTCTACACGTTCAACGGGATCGGCAGCCAGCTCGACGGCCTCGGCCACATGGGAATCGATCACGTCTACTACAACGGCACACCCGCCTCGGCGTTCGTCGCGACATCCGGACTGACCCGGTTCGGCACCGAGTCGATTCCGCCGATCGTGGCGCGCGGCGTGCTGCTCGACATGACGAAGCGCTTCGGCCAGCCGATGCTCGATGCGGGAACGGTCTTCAATCAGAGCGAGATCGAGACCGCCGCCCGCGCCCAGGGAATCGAGATCCGCGAGGGCGACGTCGTGCTGTTCCACACGGGCTGGCTCTCGCTGGTGGGGCACGACGACAAGCGCTTCATGGCCGGTGAGCCGGGAATCGGCGTCGGCGGCGCACGATTCCTTGCGAGCCTGGGTGTCGTCGCGATCGGCGCCGACACGTGGGCGCTCGAAGTGCTCCCCGGCGAGGTCGAATCGGAGGCGTTTCCCGTGCATCCCGAACTTCTCGCGAAGCACGGCGTGTACATCCTCGAGAACATGGACACCCGCGCCCTCGCCCGGGATCGCGCCTACGAGTTCTTGTTCGTGCTGGGACAGCCCCGATTCCAGGGCAGCGTGCAAGCGGTCATCAATCCGATCGCGATCCGCTGAGCGGAGTCTCGCTCCAGCCATGTGCCACACGGCGACGGCCGCGCCGGGTCGGAGCAGCAGCTATGCAAGCCGCTTCGCACTCGCGCGCGTGTGGCGAGGATCTTGCCCATCACTCCCGAGAGGCCTCCGAGCCCTGGCTGGCCGGCCGGGGCAAGTCCTCGGGATTTCTTCGGAAAGACACTTGGAACGAAGCTTGCTCATGTCAGCCCTCCGAAGCCCGTCGAGCGACGCGGGTGGAGGACCGACCGATGTTGAAAGCCGCCCACAGCGCACGCCTTTGCCTGCTCGTGGCGATCACACTGAGCCTGGCCAACGGGCCGGCGAATGCGATCTCCCTCGGCGCGCTGACCGAAGGAGCCAGCCTCACGAGCGATGACGGAGCCGTCCGCTTCAGCGGATTCTCGGTGTCCTTCCTTGCCGGAATCGTCGAGGAGCGAAACAGCCTGAACGATCTCGACCTGAGCCTGGTGGATGTCCAGGTGATCAATCAGGACGACCGACGCATCCTCGCCTTCGAAGGCGGGATCGAGGTGTCGTTCGGCGCCCTCGGGCAGATGTGGATCGACTACACGGTCGAAACAGGCAACGGATTCTCGATCACCGGGGCCGACCTCTCACTCAAGGCCGAAGCGCCGACGATGTTCTCCGGGGTCACGGTGATCGAAACGATCCTCGGTGACGCGGTGGCATCGCTCGTGGCGCGCGAGCAGTTCGACGGCAGCGGCAGCGCGTCCGGTGCCGAAGCGTTCGCGCAGCCGGTGCACAGCCTCGAGATCGGCAACGATCTGTTCCTGGACGGCGGCTTCGGCGGAACGACGCGAGTCGCGAGCCTCCAGCAGGGCTTCCGCGTGGCCCGCTCGGTCAGTCCGGTCCCCGAACCGGGTGCGGCTCTGCTGTTCGGCGCCGGCGCTCTGATCGCTGCGGCGAGGTTGCGATCCAAGTCCGCCTGAAGCGCACCGAAGACAACTGCAGGATCCGCGATCGCGGCGCCCACTTCGGTACGATTCATGTGCCGATGCGGATCGACCGATCCTCCCCGGACACGCCGGTCCGTCCGGGAGGAGATCATGGGCGAGAGCAGCACACTGCGGAGTCCGGCGGATCGTGCCGCGTCGGCCAGCATCCCCAGGGCCAGCCTGGATCGAAGCTTCTTCCGGATGCTGCTCGATCCGGAATCCGAGCGGATCGACATGCGCGGTCGCTTCATGGCGCAGTACGAACGCCACGGCCCGGTCGTCCAGCAGCCGGTTCCGATCATCAAGATCGTCAATCTCTTCGGACCGGACGCCAATCGGCTGGTGCTGCTCGACCCGGATCGGATCTTCTCGGCCCGAAGGCCGTGGATGGCCATCATGGGCCAGATCTTCCCGAACGGGCTGCTGCTGCTCGACGGCGACGAGCATCGAAGCCACCGCAAGATCATGCACACCGCATTCGTGCGGCCCGTCCTTCGGCAGTACACCGCACGCATGAATCCATTGGTCGCCTCGGCGATCGCAGACTGGGCGCGACCGGGCGAGCGATTCATGGCCTTCGCGAGCCTGAAGCGCCTCACCCTGGACATGGCGGCACGGATCTTCGTGGGCGTGGATCTCGGCCAGGGGGCGACGCGCATGAACGAAGCCTTCGAACGTCTCGTCGCGGCGTCGATGTCGCGCGTGCGACTGCCGCTGCCGGGTCTCGAATTCCAGCGCGGGCTCCGCGCGCGACGCAGCATGCTCGAGTTCTTCGGCGGGATGATCGACGAACGCCGCAGCGGTGGGGCGGACGACATCTTCTCCCGGCTGGCCCGCGCCTCGACCGAAGGCGGTGGTCGGTTCAGCGATCAGCAGGTGATCGACCACATGATCTTCCTGATGATGGCCGCCCATGACACCACGACGAGTGCACTGACGTCGATGATGTACGAACTGGCGCGCAACCCCGACTGGCAGGATCGGCTGCGCGAAGAGAGCCGCGCGCTGCCGGGCGACGAACTCGCCTTCGACGATCTCGACCGACTCGAGGGTCTCTCGTGGGTGTTCAACGAAACGCTGCGTCTCTATCCGCCGTTGCCGGTGATTCCGCGAGTCGCCACGGAGGCGTTCGAATTTTCGGGGTACCGCATTCCGAAGAACGCGATGGTCATGATCTCTCCGATCGTCACCCACTGGATGGAGGAGTGGTGGGACGATGCCAGTCGCTTCGACCCCGCGCGCTTCTCGCCCGGGCGTGCCGAGCACGAGCGCCACACCCACAGCTTCATTCCCTTCGGCGGTGGACCACACATGTGTCTCGGCCTGCGCTTCGCCGAGGCACAGGTCAAGACCATCATGCACCACGTGCTGCGGCGATTCCGCTTTCGCGTGCCCGACGGCTATGTGATGCCGGTCCAGCAGGCACCGATCTCGAAGCCCCGCGACGGTCTGCCTCTCGATCTCGAAGCACTTCCCGGTTGATCGCGCACCGGACACACGACGCGTGGTACCGCGCCGTCCGGGCATCCGTCCTTGAGGCGCACCGGCAACGCGCCTAAGCTCGCGCCAGACGGACGCGGGCGCGATCGATGCGGGGGCGCGGTCGCAGAGCTTCATCGTGGGGAGGCGCAGCGCTTGCCGGCCAGGAAGAAGAGCACGCGAAAAGCGGACACGATGGCCGGCACCGGATCGAAGCCGAGCAAGAAGAGCGGGCCGAAGGCCGACAAGAGCGGCAAGGCGAAGCAAGGAAAGAGCAAGCAGGCGAAGCCCGGGGCGAGAACGCGGGGCAGGCCGAAAACGAACCGCAGCGCGCGCCTCGAATCCGCAGCGGTGCGACGCACGCCGAGACCCGGCACGAAAAAGCGACCGGCCACCGAGCGCAACGCGGCGTTCCGGCTCGCCCTCGACGTCCGTCCGGTTGCCACCGACATCCATCTCGACCTCGATCCCACGCATTCGGACCGCTACTCGGGCGAGGTCGGCATCACGCTCCAGCTCGGTCGCCCGCGCAGGAGCATCGAACTGCACGCATGCGAGATGCGGGTGAATCCGCGCGCGTTCGTCCGCGTGGCCGGTGAACGACGCCGCGGACGCGTCGTCCCCCATCCGGAGCGCGAGACGATCGAAGTGATCTTCGATCGACCGATCCCGGCGGGTCACGCGCGCCTCGAACTCGGCTTCTCGGCGCGACTCCGCAAGGATCTCTGCGGTCTGTACGCGGTCGGATCGGACGGACGCAACTTCGCATTCAGCCAGCTCGCACCCACCCATGCGCGACGTTTCGTCCCCTGCTTCGACGAACCGGCGATGAAGACCCGTTTCCGCTTGACGGTCACTACCGGCGTGCAGAACGCGGTGATCGCCAACTCGCCGATCGAGGCGGAGGAGATCCACGACGACGGTCGCAAGACGATCCACTTCGCCGCGACGCCACCGCTCTCGAGCTATCTGCTCGCACTGGCGGTCGGCGAACTGACCCATTCGCGGATCGTGGAGTGCGGCAGGACGCCGATCACCGTCTGGCACGTGCCGGGTCGCGAGGCGCTCTGCGAGTTCGCCCTCGAGGTCTCGAGCGAGACGCTGGCACGCCTCGAGGCCTGGTTCGGTCTGCCCCACCCGTACGCGAAGCTCGATCTGGTCGCTGTGCCCGAGTTCGAATACGGCGCGATGGAGAACGCCGGTGCAGTGTTCTTCCGCGAGACACTGCTGCTGATCGATCCCGCGACGTCAAGCCTCGCCGAGCAGAAGCGCGTGGCCGAGGTCATCTGCCATGAACTGGCGCACATGTGGTACGGCAATCTCGTCACGATGGCGTGGTGGGACGACCTCTGGCTCAACGAGGCGTTCGCGACCTGGATGGCGTTCGAGATTCTCGACGCGTGGCGTCCGGATTGGCGGGTCTGGCAGACATTCCAGCACCGGCGATCTGCCGCGATGGATGCGGACGCGCTCGAGAACACACATGCGATCCACACGCCCGTCCGCTCCGCGGCCGAAGCCGCAGCCAACTTCGATCTGATCACCTACGAGAAGGGTGCGGCGGTGATCCGTATGCTGGCCGGTTATCTCGCCGCAGACGTATTCCAGAGCGGCGTGCGTGCCTACATCCGACGTCATCGCGAGTCGAACGCGGTGGCCGCAGATCTGTGGCATGCACTCGCCGAAGCGTCGGGCGAATCGATCGCGCAGCTCGTCGGCGCGTGGCTCGACGAACCTGGCCACCCGGTCGTCCACGTCTCACGACGCGAACGGGACGGGCTCGGCGTCGTCGAGCTGAGTCAAAGTCGCATGAGGATGGCGCCCGATCGCAGGCGACGAGGGGCCCAGGCGTCCGAGCCGCGCTGGGCGATCCCGATGGTGGGTCGGATCGGTACATCCCTCGGCGGCGAGACGCGTACGGTCCGACATCTGTTCTCGCGTTCACGGGAGACGATTCCCGCGCAGGGTGCGGACCTGTCGTTCGTGTACGCCAACGCGAACGAATCGGGCTTCTACCGGCCCCTGCACGCACCCGATCTGTTCGAGGACCTGATCGCGGGGATCGCCAGTCTCAGTGGCATCGAACGTCAGGGATTGATCGACCATCAGTGGGCGCTCGTGCGATCGGGCCATGCACCGCTCGCCGGCCTGCTGGATCTCGCGGCACGACTCGGCGACGACGATGACCCCGATGTGCTGGCCGCGGTGAGTGTTCCGCTGGCGTCGCTCTGCAAGCGACTCGCTCCGGACGTGGCACCCGAATACGAAGGGCGACTGCGCGCCTGGGTCGAGGTCTACTTCGGTGGTCAGGTGGACGAACTCGGCTGGGGGCCGCTGCCCGACGAGGACGATCGCACGCAGCTGCGGCGAGCAGAGATCCTGCACATCGTCGGTGTGATCGGCGAAGCCAGCGAGGTGCTCGAAGAGGCCACGGTCCGCTGCGTGCGCTATCTCGACGACCGCGGCTCGTTGGCGCCGGATCTGTGCGACGTGGTCGTCAGTCTGGCAGCGATGTGCGGCGGTCCGTCGATCTATGACGCCTTCCAGATCGCCATGCGTAAGGCATCGACGCCGCAGGAGCAGAAGCGCTTCCTGCTCGGGCTCGCCGACTTCGGGCAACCCGAGTTGACCGAGCGCACCCTTGCCCACTGCCTGAGCGACGAAATCAACTCACAGGACGTGGCCTTCGTCCTGATCCGTCTGCTCGAGAACCGACACTCGCGAGAGCGGACGTGGACGTTCATCCGCCGGCGCTGGTCGGCACTGCGCCATCACCTGCCCCCGGCGTTGGTCAACCGGCTGATCGCGGCGACACCGCTGCTGCTCACGAGTCGACACCGCGACGAGGTGGCGGAGTTCTTCGCCGCGCATCCGCTGCCCTCTTCGGATCGCGCGGTCCGACAGGCGCTCGAGCGCTTCGACTGGTACGCGGCGTTCCGCGATCGGGTGGGGCCCCAACTCACCGCGTATCTGGCGGGTCCGACCCCCTGAGCTTCAGCCCGGGTCGCGGCTGCGGCGGCGAACCGGAGGCACGGCGGACGGGCGGTTCGGGCGACTTCGCGATTGCAATGGGGATCGTCTTTCGCTTCAGTTTCGCCCATGACGAATTCGCGCGATCGGCTCCCGGGCGATCCCGAACCCCGACTTCGCGGCGCCCGGATCGGTGCGGACGGCTCCGAGGAGGAGCCGGGCGGCGCGACGGGGCGGCCGATCCCGGGTCGCGGCACGGGTGAGAACCCGGCGAACCGATTCGAAGCACTCCACTATGCCCTGGACCCGGAGCACGCCCTCGACCCCGAGAGCGCCGTGGACCCGGAGGACGCCCCGGACGCAGCGAATGCACTGGATACACCGCGTTCGAGTTCTCCCCTGCCCCGCACCCTGTATTTGCGCGACCCGTCGCGGCGACTGATCTCCCACAACGACAGCCCCGACGTGCCCTTCGATGCGAGCATCAATCCGTATCGCGGCTGCGAGCACGGCTGCATCTACTGCTACGCGCGACCGACCCACGAGTACCTCGGCTTCTCGGCGGGCCTCGACTTCGAGACCCGCATCCTCGTCAAGGAGGATGCACCGGAGCTGCTGCGCAGAGAACTCGGCTCGAAGCGCTGGACACCGCAGGTGCTCGCACTGTCGGGTGTCACGGACCCGTACCAACCGATCGAGCGACACGTCCGCCTGACGCGGCGCTGCCTCGAGGTGCTGGTCGAGTTCCGCAATCCGGTCGGGATCATCACCAAGAGTGCCCTGGTGGTCCGAGACATCGACCTGCTCGCACGACTGGCGGAGATCGACGCGGTTTCGGTCGGTCTCTCGATCACCACCCTCGACCTCGAACTGCATCGCGTCATGGAGCCGCGCGCATCGGCGCCCCACGAGCGGCTCCGTGCCGTCGAGCGACTGGCCCGCGCGGGCATTCCCGTGCACGTGATGCTCGCGCCGGTGATCCCCGGTCTGACCGACCACGAGATCCCGCGCATCCTGGAAGCGGCGGCCGCCGCCGGGGCCAACCGCGCGAGCTTCATCGCCGTCCGCTTGCCGCACGCGGTCGCCCCGCTGTTCGACGACTGGCTGACGCGTCACCGTCCCGAACGCCGCGACAAGGTCCTCGGTCGGTTGCGCGCGATGCGCGGCGGCCGGCTGAACGATCCTCGATTCGGATCGAGGATGCGGGGCGAAGGCCCGTTCGCCGAGCAGATCACACAGCTCTTCCGCGTGTCGGCGCGGCGGCACGGACTCGATTCACCGGCCCGCCCGCTCTCGACGGCGCACTTCCGGCGCCCGTCTGGCGCACAACTCGACCTCTTCAGCTGATCGCGACGCGCAGCGCGTCGCGCTCAGCGAGCGTTTCCCGCCGTTGTCTGGATCAGGGCCGGCACGGCACCGAAGTCGGGATGATCGGCCTGATGACCGAAGCGGTGGGTCCACAGGATCCTCTCGCCCCGCACGACGAATACGCCGGGCAGCCGCCACGGATCGCCCGCGCGCTCACCGGAATCGTGCCCCTTGGCGCGTGCCCGCCGGGTGGCGAGCAGCGCGCGCGGACCGAGCACCTGCAAGAAGGTCCCCTGCTCGACTCCAAAGTCCTCGTAGAAGGCGAACTCCTGATCCGCGATCGCCCGCACATCCGGCCAGTAGCGGCGCAGGAAGGCGCGGCCCTCGGTCGGCGTGCCCTGATAGAAGAAGAGCACCTTCGGATAGTCGGCAGCCGATTCGGCGGCGGCCCGGATGTCCGCGACCATCTCGCGGCAGAAGATGCAACCGAAGTGACGGAGGAAGACGAGCATCGTGACGGAGTCGGCGAGCTGGTCACGCAGGGTGCCCGGCATCAGGTTGAAGCCGTTCACGACGCGCTGGAGGCTGCTCTCGGGGATGCGGTCCAATTCGGGGGTTCCATCCGGAGTTCGAGGACACGAAGTGGGCAGTGTAGCCGGGCCCAGACGGTCACCCGCGACCGGATCGGGCCCGCAGACCCTCGACTTCCGAAATCAGAACCGCCAAGCTAGGCAGCCATGAAAACTCTCATCACGCTACTGCTCGTCTGTTCAGTGTCCGGCCCTCTCGCATGCACGCAGGAGAGCCAGAACAAGCTCGGTCGCGCCGTCCAGAACTGGACCGGCACCGACGGCGTCCTCGAAGTGTATGCAGGCAACAAACTGGTGAAGCGGTTCGTCAAGGTCGACAAGCTCACCACGGCGACGGCGACGGGTGGAGACGTCGAACGTCCCTACCGGTACGGATACGGGGTGCTCGACGCAAACCTCAACAACGTCGTGGACCCCGACGAGAAGAAGGTCTACTTCGAGTTCAGCGACTACTCGACGTCGTACGTGTTCTTCGAGAGCCCGAACTGATCGAGGCGCCGCCTACCTGCCTCACCAGTCCGCCTGCCTACCAGTCCGCCAGTGCGATCGAACGTTCGCGATGGACCGCGGGGGCTCCGAGGAAGGCGCGATCGTGCATCGCGCGTTTGAACCAGATCTGGACGTCGCACTCCCACGTGAATCCGATGCCGCCGTGGGCTTCGACGGCGTTTCTCGCCACGTCCATGAAGCGATCCGTGATGTGGTACTTCGCGATCGCCGCGATCCGCTCCGCCTCGTCGGTCGCGTGGTCCTGCGCATAGGCGGCGAACCAGTACAGCCCGCGGTTCGGTTCGACGTCGAGCGCCATGCTGGCGAGCTGGTGCTTCAGCGCCTGGAAATGCCCGATCTTGACTCCGAACTGCTCGCGCGTCTTCGCATACTCGACACACATCTCGAGCAGACGCTGCGCACCGCCGAAGGCATCGGCGGCCAGCAGCACGAGGCCGACGTCCCGCACGCGACGCGCCGCGGCGTCACCCGCGGCGAGCAGCTCGCACGGCGTGTTCTCGAACGTCAGGTGGCGCACGCGGCGTGACAGATCCGCGCAGTCGACCGCTTCGTCGGAGAGTCCCGCGGATCCCTTCTCGACGACGCCGAGCCGACCCCCGCCGAGGCCGACCACGATCAGATCGGCGAGCTCGGCCTGCGGGACATACTCCTTCCGGCCGGAGATCGTCTTGCCCGCAGCGATCTGCCATTGATCGGGGAGCCAGCGCCCGCCGGTCTCTGCCAGAGCCACCGTGCCGAGCAGATCACCGGTTGCCAGACCGGGCAGCCACTTCTTCTTCTGCGCCTCGCTGCCGCCCGCGATCAGCGCCACCGCGGCGAGCGCGTGACCGAGAAAGGGTCCCGGCGCAGCGTGATAGCCGAGCGTCTCGGCAGCGACCGCGAGATCGAGGGTCTCGAGCCCGGCGCCCCCGTATTGCTCGGGGATGTGGAGGCCCGCGATGCCGAGCTCCACCAACCCCTTCCAGAGCGAGGCATCGAAGCCCGAGTCGCCGTCGAAGATCTGGCGTACGCGCTTGACCGGACATTCGTTGGCAAGCAGTTGCCCCAGCGTGTCCTGCAGCATCTGCTGCTCTTCCGTGAGATCGAAGTTCACTTGCCCGAACTCCTGTCGGCGGCGGCATCCCGGGGCAGCCCGAGGCCGCGCTCGGCGATGACGTTGCGCTGGATGTTGGCGGTACCGCCCGCCACCGCGATCCCGAGCGAATACATGTACTGACCGATCCAGCCCTGACTGCCCCTGGCCTGCAGACCCATGTTGGCCGAGCCCGCCGAGAGCATTCCCTCGTCGCCGATCAGGTCCATCGCGAGCCGCGCCGTCTTGTGGCCGATCTCGGTCGAGAAGAGCTTCATCATCATGCTGATGATGCCAGCCTCCTCGCTCTTCGAATCCTTGGTGAGCTGGCGATAGCCTGAGTACTGATGGGCCCGCACGTAGCCCTCGAGCTCGGCGATGCGGTGTCGGATCACGTCGTTCTCGATGGCCGGCTTGCCGTCGATCTGGCTCTCCTGCGCGAGCTTGATCAGACCGGTCAGTGCGACGCGCGTCTGCTGGGCGGCGCCGATCGAATTGCGTTCGTGCTTGAGCGTCGTACGCGAGACGTTCCAGCCTTCTCCCCGCTTGCCGACGATCCAATCCTCCGGCGTGCGCACGTCGTTCAGGAACACCTCGTTGAAATCGGCGCTGCCGGTCATCATGCGCAGCGGTCTCACGTCGATGCCCGGCTGCTTCATGTCGATCAGCAGATACGAGATGCCGGCGTGCTTGGGGGCAGCGGGCTCGGTCCGGACGAGACAGAACATGTAGTCGGCGTGATGGGCGCCGCTGGTCCAGATCTTCTGGCCGTTGATCACCCACTCGCCGTCCACCAACTCGCCGCGGGTCTTGAGACTCGCGAGATCGCTGCCCGAGCCGGGTTCGCTGTAGCCCTGGCACCAGGCGTATTCGCCGGTGATGGTCGGCTTGACGAACTTTTCCTTCTGCCACTCGGCGCCGCGCTCGAGCAGCGTCGGCACGAGCATCATGGTGCCGATACCACGGGCTTCCTGGGGTGCCCATTTGCGACCGAACTCTTCGCGGATCACCTGGGCCTTGAGGACGTCGGGCTCCTGTTCACTCCCGCCATACTGCTTCGGAATGTTGCGATACAGGTAGCCTCGGGCGATGGCTCGTTCGCGAAGCACCGAGGCCGCCTTCTCGAACGGCAGGTCCGCTTCCTTGCCCCGCAGAGGCCAGTTCTCTTCGAGGAATTCGCAGACTTCCTTGCGAAACCCCTCGACCTCGGTCCCGTAGCTCAGATCCATCGCGCGCTCCTGTGCGTGGCCTCGAATCCACTGTCGTCGACGTACGGGTCTACGACCGGCGGAGAATAGCCGCCCGCGTCCGTCGAGCGAGCCGAATCAGTCCGATCCGGCTCGGGGCCATGGCCGCTACAAGCCGCACACCGCCACAGGCTCGTGGCTGGGACCGGTGGGATTCGACGGACTAAAGACCCTCGAAGGCCGTGGCCAGGATCTGCGCCTGCTCGGCGCGATGCACCCGCATGGAACCCGTCGCCGGACTGGCGGCCGGAGCGCGTCCCGCATAGCGAAGCTTCGTGCCACGCGGAAGCAGCTCTTCGAGGCGATCACGCACGAACGTCCAGCCCCCCATGTTGCGGGGCTCCTCCTGCACCCAGCAGTGATCGGTCGCGTTCGGATACCGCGCGAACAGCTCGGTCAGGGTCTCCTGGGGCCAGGGGTAGAGCTGCTCGATGCGCACGAGGGCGACCCGGCCGGGCGTGTCGGCGAGCACGGCCGCGCGTTCCTCGAACAGGTCGTAGTACACCTTGCCGAACGAGAGCAGGATCCGCTCGACACGTTCGGGCGCAACACTCGTCACGGCATCGTCGATCACCGGCATGAAGCCGCCGCGCGTAAACTCCTCGGCGGTCGAAGTCGCGAACGCCGCCCGCAACAGGCTTTTCGGCGTGAAGATCACCATCGGTGCGCGATACCGACGACGCATCTGTCTGCGCAGCACGTGGAAGTACTGCGCCGGCGTCGTGCAATTGATGACCTGCAGCGAGTCCTCGGCGCAGACCTGCAGGAAGCGCTCGACCCGGGCACTCGAATGTTCGGGCCCCTGCCCCTCGTAGCCATGCGGCAGCAG
Organism: bacterium; assembly: GCA_031413515.1. GTDB lineage: Bacteria > Myxococcota_A > UBA9160 > UBA9160 > UBA4427 > TMED88. The sequence goes on along the minus strand of JANOFF010000179.1, from coordinate 19,229 downwards.
CATCACGAGACCGCTCATGCGTCCCCACTTCACGTGGGCCGACGAGATGAACTGATCGATGATCACCTGGGCACCGTTCACGAAATCGCCGAACTGCGCCTCCCAGAGCGTGAGTGTGCTCGGATCGGCGACGCTGTAGCCGTACTCGAAGCCGAGCACGGCGGCCTCGGAGAGCAGGCTGTCGAAGACCTCGAAACGTGCCTGTGTACCGCTCAGGTGGGCGAGCGGTGCGTACTCCTCACCGCTCTCCTGATCGGTGAACACCGCGTGGCGATGACTGAAGGTGCCGCGAGACGAATCCTGGCCCGACAGCCGCACGGAAGAGCCCTCGAGCAGCAGGCTCCCGAAAGCCAGTGCCTCACCCATGGCCCAGTCGAGGGGCGTGTTCTCGGCGATCGACTTGCGGCGGCGATCGACCAGGTTCTCGAGCTTGGGGTGCAGGCGGAAGTACGACGGCAGGGCGCCGAGCCCCTCGGCGATCTGTGCCAGTCGCTCGATCGGCACACCCGTCTCGACCGGGGCCTGCGGCCGCACACGGGACATGCCGGTCCACGGACCGCGTGGCTCGTACGGTTCGTCAGACCCCTGCGGTCGCGACTGACTCGCCTCGTAGGCCTCCTGGAGTCGGGCACCGATCCGTGTGCCGAGCGTCTCGATCTCCGCGGACGCGACCACGCCCGCATCCATCAGTGAATCGCCGTACAGCTTGATGACCGACGGGCGGCGGCGGATCTTCGTGTACAGCCGCGGCTGGGTGAACGCGGGCTCGTCTCCCTCGTTGTGGCCGTGGCGGCGGTAGCAGACCAGATCGATCACCACGTCGTCGCCGAACCGCTGGCGATACGCCATGGCGAGTCGGACACAGTGGATCGCCGCCTCGGGATCGTCGCCGTTCACGTGGAAGATCGGGACCTGGATCATCTTCGCGACGTCGCTGCAGTACAGCGTCGAGCGCGCTTCCGCGGGCGTGGTCGTGAAACCGATCTGATTGTTGATGATGATGTGGATCGTTCCGCCGGTCGAATAGCCGCGCAGCTGCGAGAGATTCAGCGTCTCGGCCACCATGCCCTGACCCGCGAACGCAGCGTCGCCGTGAAGCAGGACGGGCAGGATCGTCTCACCCTCGGTGTCACCGGCGCGGATCTGCTTGGCCTTCGCACGCCCCACCACGACGGGATTCACGGCTTCGAGATGGGACGGATTCGAAGTGAGTGACAGATGGACGCGCTCGCCGGACTCGACGAAGCGATCCGTCGAGTAGCCCTTGTGATACTTGACGTCTCCCGAGCCGAAGGGCGAGTTGACCAGCGGACTGTCGGCAAACTCGGAGAAGATCGCTTCGTAGGCCTTGCCGAGCACGTTCGCGAGCACGCTGAGGCGCCCACGATGCGACATGCCGAGCACGATCTCCTTGATTCCGAGTGACGGCCCACCCTCGATCACGGCATCGAGCATCGGAACGACCGTCTCGGCGCCCTCGAGCGAGAACCGCTTCTGCCCGAGGAAGCGGGTGTGCAGGAAGCGCTCGAACAGCTCGGCGCGGGTGAGCTGCTCGAGGATGCGTGAGCGCTCGCCGGCCGCCAAGCTCGGAACGTTCTGACCCGCTTCCATGATCTCGCGCAGCCAGGCCTTGCGACCCGGGTCCTGGACATGGGTGAATTCGGTGCCGATCGTGCCGCAGTACGTGCGCCGCAGACGCTTCAGGATCTCGCGCAGCGTCTGCACCGACGGACCGGGCAGATCGCCGGTGATGAAGTGGTCGTCCATGTCCTCGTCCCCGAAGCCATAGTGGGCGGGGTCGAGTTCCGGGAAGTACGTCGCCTGGCCACCGAGCGGATCGCTGTTCGCGATGCGGTGACCGCGCGCGCGATACGAGTGGATCAGTCGCAGCACCCGTGCGTAGCGGTCGGCCAGGTTCAGGCCGAGCATCGGATCCTCGCCTCGGCGAGCCGGCTGATTTGAGCTCTCCGAAGCGTCATCGCCGGATGCAGGCGGCGATTTCGTGAGTGCGGGAGCGGCGGTGGCGGGTACAGACGGCGCCGCCATCACCGGGCCGACCGATTCGCGGACCGGAGCGGCGGGCGCCGGAGCGGCGCGCAGGGGCATCGAACGCGACATCGGTTCGGCCGGGGATCGGCCCCGGAAGGCCGACTGCCAGCTCTCGTCGACCGCGCCGGGATCGACCTGATAGCGATCGTGGATCTCCTCCACGACGCCTGCGTTGATGCCGAACTCCGCAAAGAAATCCGAACGCGGCGCTGTGGGCTCTTCGCGACCGGCTTCGAACCCGGCCTTCAACCCGACTTCCGACCCGACTTCTGCGCCGCCCGGGCCAGCCGCGGTCCGCTTCTCGATCCGACTCAAATTCCGACCCTCTTCGAATCCCGGACGCGATTGCTGCGCGGCCGATCCCGCATGATAACGGGCATCGGTCCGAGCGACCGCTTCACGCCCACTCGACGTCCCGATCCCCGGATCACACTGCATCCACGCGCTACTCGTGGTACCGATCGGAGCGTGCGAACGGGCCGCCGCCTTCCGGAGGATTTCTTCGGCCGGTCTCCGGTGGAGATCGCACCCGAGTTGCTCGGCTGTGTGCTGATGTACGAACCGCGCGACGGCGTCCGGCTCACCGGTCGCATCGTCGAAGTCGAGGCCTACGTCGGGGACGGCACGGATCCGAGCGCCCATTGCCACTCGGGCCCCACTCCGCGCAACCGGAGCTTGTTCGGTCCACCCGGCCGGCTGTACACCTACCTGAGCTACGGGATACACACCTGCGTGAATATCGTGTGTCAGCCCGAGGGCATCGGGGCCGGCATCCTGCTGCGGGCCGTGGAACCGCTCGAGGGCGAGGGGTGGATGCGCGGCCAGCGCGGTCTCGACGCCGACGCAGCGCGGCAGCGGATCGCCAGCGGCCCCGGTCGGCTCGCCGAGGCGTTCGCGATCGGGCTCGAGCACGACGGTCTGGCTTTCGACGGACACCGCCTCGCGATCCATCGGCCAGCGACCGGCAGCCGCAGCATGCGGGTGATCGCCGGGCCGCGCATCGGGATCCGCCGGGCGCGGGATCTCCCGTATCGCTTCCATCTCGCCGACGACCCGTTCGTCAGCGGACCGCGGACGGGGCGACGAGGTGTCGAGCGGGTCCTCGAGCGGTCTCGCTGAAGCGACGGATCGCCGCGACGACCGCTTCGGGCACCTCCATCGGCAGCAGATGACCCGCGTCGATGTCCTCGATCCGGCCATCCAGCATGCCGGACACCAGCCGCTCGAAGGCGATACGCGGAAAATTGCCGCGTCGCGCCCAGAGCAGCAGCGTGGGCGCCTGCAACCCGACGACGGCCCGGAAGACATCGAGCGTGTCGGGCCCCGCGAACACAAAGGCCTCGACCGCGGGACTGCATTTGAGTTCGACCTGCCCATCGGTGCGCAGCCGCAGACCTTCGGCGACGTAGAGATCGAGCGCGCGGTCGGTCCAGTGGCGGAACAGCTCGCGCTCGGCGAAGTGGGCACGGGCCGAGCTGCGATCCGGCCAGACCGAGCGTCGGCGCTTCGCGCGCTCCGCGAGTTCGAGGCCCTTCGACGCCGGCAGGGCGGCCAGCATCTCCGGGGGCGGAGGGGTCACCGGATCGACGGCCACGATGCGTTCGAACAATCCCGGCCGCGAAGCCTCCGCGAGCAGCGTGAGCGTCCCCCCGAACGAGTGTCCGAGACCCAGTCCGATCTGGCGCTGTCCCGACTCGGCGAGCAGGATTTCGGCCACGCCGACGACGTCCCGGGCCATCGCGTCCCACGCGCAGGGATTCTCGCCCTCGGCCACCTGCGGAAGCGGCGAATCTCCGGAGCCGCGCGCGTCCATCGCCACGATGTGGAAGCGATCTCGCAGCGCCTCGGCGACCGGTGCCCAGAGTGCGGCGCAGAAGCCGTTGGCGTGATGCAGCAGCGCCAGGGGACCGTCGCCCCCCCAATCCTGGATCGCGATCTCGACGCCCGTCCCGGGCAACCTGACACGACGGCGGACCACATCGTCGGGAATCATCGTCCGGACTCTCGCTCCCGCTGGACCGGCCCGCGCCGCGCCCGCATCGATGCTCGTCACCAGCGCGATATGCTGAGGTCATGTCGCAGCCGCAGCTGATCGTGAACGACGCACTGCGGGCGCGCATCCTAGCCAATCTCGTCGGCTTCGATCGAAGGTCGCACGCGGATCCGAACCTGGTGCGAGCAGCCGTCACACTGGTGGTCGTCGGCGACGAAGACGAAGAGGCCTGCTTCATCATCACCCGCAGGGCATCGCGCATGCGCAATCACGCCGGTCAGTGGGCGTTGCCCGGCGGACGACTCGATGCGGGCGAGGATGCCATCGCAGCCGCACTGCGAGAAACCCGCGAAGAACTCGGCCTGCATCTCGATCGCAGTGGCATCCTCGGGCTGCTCGACGACTACCCGACCCGCTCGGGATTCGTCATCACCCCGGTCGTCGTGTGGGCCGGTCCGCATCCCGAGCTGATCCCGAATCCCGAAGAAGTCGCCGAGGTATACCGCGTGCCGCTCGCGGTCCTCGAGCGACCCGAGGTTCCCAGGCTGCGCCGCATCGCCGAGAGCGATCGCCCGGTGATCTCGGTTCCGATCGCGATGCTCGATGCGGACATCCATGCGCCGACCGCCGCCGTGCTGTATCAGCTGCGCGAGGTCGCGCTGCGCGGTCTGTCGACGCGGGTCGATCACTTCGAGCAGCCCGTCTTCGCGTGGCGCTGATCGGCCCGTCGAGCGGCTATGTTCGGCTTCGCTCTGCGGCGCAGCGGCGCCGTGAACAGAATCGCAGCGCCAGGCAGTCGGAACGGGGACGGACGAATGAGCGAGGACCTGGTTCGCGTCTCCGAGCGTCTGCGCCGCGGGAGGGCTGAAGCCGCACTCAGTCTGCAGGCCCTCGCAAAGCGGAGCGGGGTGGCGGCGAGCACGATCCAGAAGATCGAGCGTCGCCAGATGGTGCCCTCGATCGCGGTCCTCCTGAAGGTCGCGCACGGGCTCGGTCGAAGGCCGAGCGAGTTCCTCGACGAGCACGCGCCCGAACGGGAGATCGTGCTCACCCGGGCAGCGGAGCGACGATTGCCGCGCTTCGGCGTCGAACGACGAGTCGCCCCCTCGGCGAACATCGTGGAGGACGACGGCCGGAGCGCTTGAGCGCCGACTGTCCCCCACTCGCATGTCCGATCCCCTGGATCCCGATTCGGCAGTGAGCCCGGAACGCGTCACCGCTGGATCGCGCTGGCGCCATCGCGACCACGCCCGGGGCAGCCTGCTGCGGTCGCTCACGCAGCTCGCCCTGCCCCTGATGGCGTCGAGCCTCATCTCCGGCGTGTTCTTCCAGCTCGTCGACCTCAAGCTGGTGAGCGGTCTCGGGGAAGACGCCATCACGGCGGTGATCATCACCAATCAGTCGATCCGCCAGGTCATCTTCATGCTGATCATGGGCGCGAGCTTCGGCGCCCAGGGCCTGATCGCCCGCAACATCGGCCAGGCCGATCAGGAGCGCGCCGATCACGTGGCGGGCCAGACCGTGATGCTCGGCCTCGGCCTCAGCGTGATCGTCGCGGTGATCGGCGTGACGTTCCCCGCGCAGCTGCTCGGCGCGATGAATGTCTCGCCCGAGGTGCTCGCGATCGGCGTCCCCTACGTACGGCTCGTGCTGCTGCTGAGTTTCGGATTCGTGTTGATCAATCTGTTCAACGCGATCCTGAACGGCGCGGGCGACACGGCCACGCCCTTCGTGATCGGAGTCGTCCAGACGGTGGTATCGCTGGTAGCAGAGTGGGCGCTGATCTTCGGACACCTGGGAATGCCGCGCCTCGGGATCACCGGGGTCGCTCTCGGGTTGGCGGTGGGGCAGCTCGTCTCGATGGTGCTGATCAGCCGAGTGCTGTTCGGTGGTGCGAGTCGCGTCCACGTGCGCGCCCGCCACATGCGACCCGATCCCGCGGCGATGCGGCAGATCCTCGCCCTCGCCTGGCCACCCGCCATCCAGATGCTCGGAGGATTCCTCGTCACGGTGTTCTTCATCCGCGTGATGGGCGACTTCGGAGACGACGCCCAGGCCGCGTACTCGATCGGTCTGCGGATCGGCATGCTCGCGCCGATGGTCTGCTTTCCATTCGCCGGGGCCGTGGCCACGCTCGTGGGACAGAGCCTCGGCGCGAACGACCCCGCACGTGCGTGGCGCGCGTTGGGGGTGGGGCTCGTGCTGCACGCCGGGTTGATGTGGTCGCTGGCGATCGCCCTCTATCTCTTCCGCGAACCGTTCCTGATGATGTTCACCCAGGATCCGGAAGTGATCGCCATCGGCAACCGCATGCTGGTCTGGCAGGCGGGACAGTTCGCGCTGCTCGCGTTCTTCTTCGTGTTCTTCCGCTCGCTCCAGGGCGCAGGCGACGTGCTGGTCCCGATGGCGATCTCGATCGCCAACTCGGTCCTGGTCGCGCTGCCCCTCGGCCTGTACCTCGCCAACGCACGCGGCCTGGGACCGGACGGAGTGTTCATCTCGCAATTCGTCAGCACTGCGATCGGAACCGTCCTGATCGGTGCATGGGTCGCGACTGGCCGCTGGACGACGGCCCGCACACGCGCGATGTCGCGCGCGGACTTGCGGACACAGCCGAGCGCGTAGCCCGTCGCGCGGACGCCACCCGCAGCCGCGAAAGCCTACTTGGACCGCTCACCCATGTGCATCAGCGGCAGCGGCTGCGTGCTGTTCGAATCCATGAAGTAGATCTTGGCCGCTGGATCCTCGGCGATCTTCTTCAGGGCTTCGAGGGACTGCAGCTGGATGTAGGCGGGATTGTTGGCGACGGCGCGGTTCACCACCTCGATCTCGTACGCCTGGGCGTCGGCGAGGATCCGCTGTCGCTTCGCCTCCTCCTCCGCGGCCCGGCGACTCGCCTCGGCGGCGGCAACCTGCTGCTGCTGCTCGGTCCGATAGCGCTCGAGCTCGGCCTTCTGTCGCTCGACGGCCTGCTCGCGCTCCTTCTTCTGCTCGATCGCCTGGGTGAGCACCGGGGGCAGATTGATGCCGTGGATCAGCACCGACTCGACGATGATGCCCTTGCGCTGCACATACTCGGCGAGCTTCGACTGCAGTTCGAAGGCGAGATGGTCGCGGGTCTCCTCCTGGAAGAAGTCCTCGGCTCTCTCGATCTTCGTGCCGAGTTCGCGCACGAGCGATCGCACCTTCGGAATCATGTGCACGGCGACCGCCATGGCTTCGTCACCGGTCTCCCGGTACATCTGCGGAGCCATCGTGGCATCGAGTCGATACTGGATGCTGAGGTCGACCTTGGTGAGCAGCTGGTCGCGGGTCGGCACCTCGACGCTCGCCAACTTGTGCGACTTCTCGCGTACGTCGATGTCGCGCCACGTCAGAAGCGGATTGACCGGAAAGTGCGGTCCCTCCGCATAGGCGTCGTTTTCGACTTCACCGAAGAACGATGCGACGCCGACATGACCCGCCGGCACCTGATGGAAGAACTGACGCCCGAAGATCAGGACGAGAAGCACGGCGACGAGCAACACGGTGAGCTTCGGATTCACTGAGGGCCTCTCTGGAGCGCACGCCTGGACGCAAGCGCGGGGCTCGGCTTCGGCGCAGGGTATCGTGATGGAGAGGGGCGCGCTGCCCGCTCGAGTTCCATCGGAGCACTGGCCAGCCGGGTTGTCAGGCGATCGCCTTGGCATCTCGCAGCGCCGCGATGCGCTGCTTCGCGAAACCGAAATCGCGCAGCACCTCGTCGGTGTGCTGCCCTTCGAATGACGGCGGCCGACCCAGCTCGGGCTTCGTGCGATCGAAGCGCGGCGCCGGTGCCGGCTGCATCACACCGTGAGCCTGGACGAACGTCTTGCGGTGTTGCATGTGCGGATGCTTCGGTGCCTCATCGAGATCGAGTACGGGCGCGAAGCAGACATCCGTGCCCTGCATGATCGTGGTCCACTCGTCGCGGGTCTTCGTCTTGAAGATCTCGGCGACACGCGGCTTGAGGGACGCCCACTGCGTGCGATCCATCTGGGGCGGCAGTGTCTGCTTGCCCAGGCCCGAGAGTTCGAGGAGCAGCGCGTAGAACTGGGGCTCGATCGAGCCGATCGACACGTAGCGACCGTCTTTCGTCTCGTAGACGTCGTAGAAGTGCGCTCCGGTATCGAGCATGTTGGTGCCCGTCTCCTGCCACATGCCCATTGCCTTGAACGAGTAGATCATCGCCATCAGGGCCGAAGCGCCGTCGACCATCGCGGCATCCACGACCTGACCCTTCCCCGAGCGACCGCTCTCGACCAGCGCGCAGGCCACGCCGAATGCCAGCAGCATGCCGCCACCACCGAAGTCGCCCACGAGGTTGAGCGGCGGTACCGGCGCCTCGCCACGGCGCCCGATCGCGTGCAGCGCACCCGTCAGCGCGATGTAGTTGATGTCGTGGCCCGCAGCCTGGGCCAGCGGCCCTTCCTGTCCCCAACCCGTCATGCGGCCGAACACGATCTTCGGATTGCGCGCGAGGCAAGCCTCGGGACCGAGACCGAGTCGCTCCATCACGCCCGGTCGGAATCCCTCGATCAGCGCGTCGGCCTTCTGGACGAGGGAGAGCACGGTCTCGACACCTTCCGGATTCTTCAGGTCGACCGCCACGCTGCGGCGTCCGCGCGCGAGGATGTCCTTCGGCGGCGCATCGCTCGTCCGGACGCGCACTCGATCGGCACGGTCGATCCGGATCACGTCCGCACCCATGTCGGACAACATCATGCCGGCGAACGGACCGGGGCCGATACCTGCGATCTCGAGAACGGTGATACCGGACAACGGGCCCATGCGGTTCCTCCTGGACATCGATCGGTTGAAGCGGCGGCGTGCGACGCGCGCCCGTCCGCGGGTCGCCGAGAGTACACCAGCGTCCGCACACCACCCGCGAGCCATCGGGGCGCCGCATGCTCATCGCCGATCGCCGCGGGCAGGCTCAGTAGAAGCTGCGATAGACGTGCAGACTTCGCAGCACCCGCTTCACGTAGGAGCGCGTCTGGTCGTAGGGGATGTCCTCGACCCAGACATCGTCGTCCCATTGCGCGGCATCGCCGCGAAGCCAGCGGCTGACGGCCGTCGGACCGGCATTGTAGCTGCCGATGGTCGCCGACATGCGGTCCGGGAATCGTCGGGCGAGATGATCGAGATAGGCGCTGCCGAGCGCGATGTTGATCTCGGGCTCGAAGAGTTGATCGTCCCGTTCGATCGGCGACACGCCCGATCGCCGGGCCTGCCGACGCGCGGTGTCGGGCATGATCTGCAGCAATCCGATCGCGCCCGCCGACGACATCACCTCGGGCTGGAAGGTGCTCTCCTCGCGCATGATGGCCCAGACCAGAGCCGGATCGATGTGCCCGAGGCTCTGCGCACTCTGCTCGACGATCTCGCGAAATGCCGGTGGCCATGTCAGCCAGAGGAGAGTCTCGTCACCCGGTCGCACGCCGCGGGACAGTACGTCTTCGTAGGCGATCGCGATCAACTGCTGCGCCCGATGGTAGTCGCCGGACGCCACCAGCAGGCGCCCGACGAGTTCGCGCTCCGCGCGAGTCTCGGCGCGCAGTGCGATCGGTTCGATCTCGATCCGGGCCTCCTCCATCAACCCCGCTTCGAGCAGCAGCGCGACGCGCACGAGCTCGGCCTCGCCGAGGACGTGGCCGGAAGCGGCGACTTCGGGCGGGACCGCGGGCGCCGTCGCGGCCGTGAGCTCGATCCGACCGAGGCGCTGCTGTGCCCGCCATCCGTAGTAGGACAGCGGCCAGTTCCTCGCGATGCCCTCGTACTCGGTGCGAGCCGTCGCCTCATCGCCCGCGCGCGCGGCCGCACGCGCCGCCCAGTAGCGCGGTCGCAGGGAGTCGCTGCCGTCGCCGATCAGGCCGGTCAGTTCGATCAATCGCCGCCTCGCTTCGTCGTCCTGCCCGCGCTTCCACGCCGACCATCCGATCCGCCAGAGCGCATCGGGGGCGAACTCGGGATTCGCGGAATCCGCGACGACCCGTTCATAGTGGGCGATCGCGCGCGCGTGCTCGCCACGGTCTTCGAGCAGCGTGGCGAGCAGGTAGGCGGCACGCGCGCCGAACTCGCCCTGGTCTGCCGCCGCGAGTGTCTCGAAGGCCGCGATCGATTCGTCGATGCGACCGAGGCGTGCGAGGGTGCGGGCGCGCCAGTAACGCGCCTCGACTTCATCCGCGAGCAGATCGAAGTCCGCGAGGGCCTCTGTGTACCGCCGCAGCCGGAAGAGCGTGAGGCCGAGGTCGAGTCGCGCGCGACGCAGGACAGCCTCTTCGAGGCCGAGCCCGATCGCCTCGCGATAGGCCTCGATGGCCTCGGCGCCGCGTCCGCGCGAGACGAGATCCGCCGCGGCGAGCAGAGCCATTTCGGCAGTGCGTTGGCCGGGCGGCAGTTCGCCGGGCAGCAGCCCGTCGGGAAACTCGCTGGCCAGCAGCTGCTCGGGATCGGCCGCCGCCGGCAACTCGCCGCTTCGCTGACGCGACTTCACGATCGCCAGCTTGAGTTCGCGGCGGGTGGGAACGTCGGTGCTGCCCTCCAGCGCGACCGCCCAGGCGACGCGAGCGGCCGCCTCGTCACCCTTGGCGGCGCGGGCGTCCCCGGTCAGCCGCGCCAGTGGCGCGCGCAGCGGCGAGTCGGGATACGCGTCGTGGATCTCGGCCGCGAGTTCTGCCGCCTCGACCGGATCGTCGCCGAGAAGCAGCAACCGCGCCCGCTGGAACTCGACGTAGTCCGCGATCTCGGTGGCCGGGCGTGCGTCGTCCAGCGCGACGGCCGCGGCCTGCAGGTCGCCGGCCTCGAGAGCAGCCAGCCCGCGCGTCAGCGCGCGCGCAGCCTCGCGCTGCCGCTCGTCGAGGGCCTGACCCGTGCCGGGATCGAGGCTGTACGGAAGCGGACGGATGACTTCCGCGCGACCGACATGGGCGAGGAAGAGCGAGAGCCCGAGCGCGAGCCCCGCGCCCAGCCCCGTTCGCGCCTGCATGACGATTCTCTCCCCCCGGTTCGAGAACCCGTCGCGTGCTCTGGACGGTCGATCGAGCCTCACAGCTTATCGCGCGAGCCACCGGACGACCTCTTCCGGAGCAACGGATCCCGCCGCGCACGGGACGGTTCCAGTCGGCGGAGCGCGGCTCAGTCGGCGAGGCCCTTCTGCCAGAACAGTGCGGCGCCGTGCTGCGGATCGAGCGTATAGCCGGCGAATCCCGCTCGCCGATAGGCGGCCTGCGCGCGCTGATTGCCCGACAGCACTTCGAGCGTGATCTTGCAGTAGCCGCGCTGGCGTGCGCGTCGCTCGAGGTCGGCGAGCAGCCGAGCCCCGATTCCCCGACCCCGGTGCGAGGCGATCACCACCATGTCATGCAGATTCCAGAGCGGTCGGGCCGCGAAGGTCGAAAAGCCCTCGATGCAGGTCGCCAGCGCGACGGGCTCACGGCCCTCGTAGGCGAGCAGGATCGTCACGTCGGAGCGCTCGCGAAGCGAAGGCACGAGGCGCTGCCGCGCACTCGCCGGGAGCGGAGCACCCCCACCGAGCGGATCGAGGGCGTAGTGGTCCATCAGCCCGAGGTAGTGGTCTGCGTGGGTCGGATCGGCGAGATCCGCTTCGACGATCTCGATCGGCGACATGGCGGCAGAGCATGCCCGATCGAAGCTCTCGCGTCAGGAGCGGCTCGGCGAGGCGTTCGCGGTAGAGCCCCTTCCGGCGACCCACTACGCTGACGCGCGATGCCGAGCGGACGACGCAGATGAAGACCGTGATCGTGGGAGCCGGCGGTGTCGGGCTGGCCCTCGCATCCTGCCTCCATGCGGCGGGTCATGCACTGCACTTCGTCGTGCGGGACGCTGCGGACCCGCACCCGATCGAAGTGGACGGGATCACTCGTCGCGGTCTTCTCGGCACGCGGAGCGTTCCTCCCGGCGCAGTCCGTGTGAGTCGCGCCCTGCAGGATCTCGCGGGAACTGCACCGGATCACCTGATCGTCTGCACGAAGACGACGGCGATTCCCGAGTTGGCCGCTTCGCTCGGTGCTGTCTGGCCGACTCTCGGCTCAGAACCGATCGTCGTGCTCTGTCAGAACGGTTGGGGGAGCGCCGAGCGATTCGCCGCCCACGTCCCTCGCGACTGCGTGTTCAATGCACGGGTGATCACCGGGTTCAGTCGCCGATCGGCCAGCGAGGTGGACATCACCGTACATGCCGATGCGATCCACCTGGGCAGTCTCTTCGGTGAGTCCGCGGATCGCCTCCAGGCACTCGCCGAGGCGATCGATCGGGGCGGCATCCCGTGCCGGACCAGCACCACCATCGAGGCGGATCTGCTCGGCAAGCTGCTGTACAACTGCCTGCTGAACCCGCTCGGTGCGCTGGTCGGCGTCGCCTATGGTGAACTCGGCAAAGCGCCCGAGACGCGACACATCATGGAGTCGCTCGCCGGCGAGATCTTCCGCGTGCTGGATGGCGCCGGGCTGCGCACTCATTGGTTCGATGCTGAAGAGTACCTGGAGCATTTCCATCGCCGATTGCTCCCGGCGACGGCCCTTCATCGCTCATCGATGCTCCAGGACCTGACTGCCGGTCGCCCGACCGAGATCGACGCACTGAACGGTGCCGTGCTGCGCATGGGGGCTGCGCACGACGTCGCCACTCCCGTCAACGCGGCGCTCACCCGGTTGATCCATGCCGCCGAGACGCGCGGGCTACGCCGGCCGGAAGACTGGCAGGAAGAACAGCCGGAAGAACGGTCGTTGGACGGGCGCGCCGGATAGCCGACGCGCTCAGGATCCCTCGAAGACCGGCGGACGCTTCTCGAGGAATGCCCGGACGCCCTCCGCGTAGTCGCCACTCGCATAACAACGCTCGATCGACTCGGCGATCACCTTGCGATCGCGCTGATCGCGCTCGCGGCCGATCTGCGAGAACACCTGTTTGGCGCTCGCCAGGGTGAGGGGTGCGTTGGCGGCGATCTGTGCGGCGATGCGCTCCACGTACGCGTCGAGTCCGGCTTTCGGGAACACGCGATTCACGAGTCCCATCTGGAACGCCTCCGAGGCATCGAATCGCCGAGCGGTGAAGAAGATCTCCTTGGCGGCCGGCATCCCGACGACGCGGACCAGGGTCTCGAGCCCGCCCGCGCTGTAGCCGAGCCCGAGGCGTCCGGCGGGAATCGCGAAGACGGCGTCGTCCGCCGCGAAGCGGAGATCCGCATTCAGCGCGATCGCGCAGCCTCCTCCGACACAGAAGCCATGGATCGCGGCGATCAGGGGTTTGCCGAGTGCGGCGAGGGCGTCGAACGCCCGGGTGTTGCGATCGTCGTACTCGCGCGCCGCAGTACCACTGCGCTGCTTCTCGAACTCCGAGATGTCGGCGCCGGACACGAAGGCAACATCGCCGGCGCCGCGCATCACGACGACTCGCACGGACGGGTCGGCATCGAAGTCCGACACGATGGGCGGGATCGCATCCCACATCTCGGCCGTGATGGCGTTGCGGCGGGCGACGTGATCGAAGATCACCCAGCCGACTCCGTCGCTGCGCTCGCTGATCACCCGGCCCGCCATGGCGTCCGAGCATAGACGAGGGCCAGCCACCGGCCACGCGATCGCCGGGGCTCGCGTTGCCGCCGCCATCGAGCGGTGCGGTCCGGATGTGCAGAACGCGAATGCGGCGGAGTCTTCGCGGACCGGGAGTGCACCGCTCACCGCAGGCGCAGGAGGCGTCCGAGTTCGCGCACCAGACGATCGAGATCCCAGACCGCGTCGACCACGCCGAACACGTAGCGATCGGGCCGGAGCACGACCGCCGGGTGCGTCTCGAAGAGCCGGTCGAGTTCGCCCAGCGAGACCGACCAGCCCGCGAGCGCGGCGCTCGTTCCGCCGAGCGCTTGCCAGATCGCCGAGGCTTCCTTCCCGAGCTTCAGGTCGGCGTGCTCGCGGCCGACAATCGCGAAGCCGCGACCGAGCAGATCATCGAACCTGCGCTCGGCACCGTCCGGCCCGCGCAGCGTCGGCTGCCTGATCAGGTTGCCCACGGGACTCTCCGGTCCGATCTGCCCGCCGATCAACACGCCCGCTCGAAGTGGCGGAACCAGTCGACCATCCGGATTCGACGCGGCCATGACGTCCGGTGTGTGCGGGTCGGGCAGACCGATCTCGCGGGCGGCGACGTTCTCCATCAGTCGACCCAGCCAGACTGCGCGCTCGACGAGATCCCGGGCGTGCGGGTCGCGCTCTTCGGCATAGCTGTCGAGCAGGCTTGCATCCGAGTGTCCGCCGAGCACCAGCGGCAGCTTCCAGCCGAGATTCACGGCATCGCGGAATCCCGCATTGAGCCCCTGTCCGAGAAAAGGGGGAGTCTGATGCGCAGCGTCTCCTGCGAGCAATACGCGTCGCTCGCGCCAGGTCGCCGCAGTCGCGGCGTGGAACTGATACACGGCGGCCCGGCGGATCGTGTATTGATCGGCTGGGAGCCACGGATCGAGCAGCGAACGGATCCGTTCGGGTCGCAGCATCTGCTCGCGCGTCTCGCCCTCGAGCAGCTGGAATTCCCAGCGCCGGTTCGGATCCTTGACGCAGATGTAGCTGGTGAGTCGCGCCGGATCGCACACCTGCATGGTCGCGAGCGGAAGCTCCGCACCCGGACGGATCTGGATGTCGATGACCAGCCAGTCCTGGTCGTAGCCGAGGCTCTGCCAGACGATTCCAAGAGTGCGCCGGACGAAACTCGAAGCCCCGTCGCAACCGACCACGAATGCTGCGCGCACGTCGTCGGCCGGCGCGCCGTCGTGTCGACGGGTCTGCAGCACGACCTCGTCGGCGGACTGCCGGATGGCGGTGACTTCGCGACCGAGGGAGACGTCGATCTCGGGCCGGTCGGCGACCCGTGCGCGAAGCAGGGCTTCGAGTTCGGGCTGATCGAAGAAGGAGACATCCCGCCAGCCATTCGGCCCGACACGCGGCACGTCGATCCCGAAGAGCCGCTCATGGCGCGAGTTCGCGAAGCAGATCTCGTCGCGATCACGAGCGGCCTGGAGGATCGACTTGACCTCGTCGTCGAGTCCGATGCGCTGGAACGCCCGAACCGACTCGCCATCGAGCGCGACGGCCCGCGGCAGCTCGACGGCGTCGACCGAGCGCTCGAGCACTGCGACCCGCACCCCCGCGTCGGCAAGCGAAAGTGCCGTGAGGGCGCCGACCGGCCCGAAACCGACGATGGCGACGTCACAGTCCCTCGTCATCGCGCGAATCGACTCCACTGCATGCCGAGGCGGGGAACGCTGGATCGGCCAGAGGAGCCGCACGGCTGCCTCGCTCGCCCGTGCGACCCGGAACTCGGCCTCGATTGGATCGCCGACGTCCGGCGTGAACTACGCGCGGAGCACGGCATCATGAATCTTCGACCATGGCCAGGGCGGCGAGCATCGCGCGCGCCTTGTCGAGCGCCTCGGCGTGCTCGGCGACCGCGGTCGAATCCGCCACGATCGCGCCTCCGACGTGGAAGTGTGCGCGTCCCTTCTCCACGACGAGGGTGCGGATCACGACCGAAAGATCCAATCCGCCGCGCAGGTCGAGGTAGCCGATCGCACCGGAGTACACCCCGCGACGCACCGGCTCCAGACGATCGATCAAACGCATCGCGGCGATCTTCGGAGCGCCGGTCATCGAGCCCGGCGGAAACGTCGCGCGGATCAGATCGAACGCGTCGCGATCGTCGCGCAATCTACCGATCACCGTGGACACGAGCTGGAAGACCGCCGCATAGGGCTCGACGACCATCAACTCGGGGACGCCGATGCTGCCGATCTCGCACACGCGACCGAGATCGTTCCGGACCAGGTCGACGATCATCAGGTTCTCGGCGCGATCCTTCTCCGAGCGCTCGAGTTCGTCGGCCAGCCGGCTGTCCTCCTCGGCGGTGCCGCCGCGCGGGCGCGTGCCCTTGATCGGCCGGCTCTCGACCCAGCGGTCCGCGCCGAGTCGCAGGAAGCGTTCGGGGGAACTCGATAGGATCGCGCCGTCCGGAAGTTCGAAATACGCCGCGAAGGGCGCGGGGCTCTCCCGACGCAGCGCCGTGTAGAGATGCATGGGATCGCCGTCGAATTCGAGTGAGATCCGCTTGGTGAGGTTCACCTCATAGACGTTGCCCGCCGCGATTTCGCCGATCAGTTCGTCGACCCGTGCGCTGAACGCCGATTCGTCGAGCGAGACCTCCGCGTCGACTGGCGGAGTCCGGGCGAGGACCTCGCGACGACGGGCGAGGTCGTCCGGGGGGGCGATCTGTGCGGACCTGGACGATCGCGCCGTCGGTCCCGCCAGACGCGAGATCCATTCGCGACATACGGCGAGCGACTGTTCGGCGTTTCGCGCGGCGTCGCTCCCGCATGCACCGAGCCCCCAGCCGAGCCCGAACGCGCGCCCCCGCAGATGGTCGAAGGCAACGAGCCTGTCGACCAGAAGCCATGTCGCGTCCGGAAAACCGGCTTCGGTCCGTGCACGGCAGCCAACCGGCTCCGTGCAGGCGCCGATCTCGTAACCGAGGTGACCGACGAAGCCGCCGACGAAGGGCAGATCCGGTGGCGTCTGCACAGGATCGAGGGCCAAGCGGGGCAGCCAGTCGCGAAGAGTCTCGAGGGGATCCCCTTCGATCACCTGGAAGCCGGGTTCGATCCCCGGGAGTCCGGTTCGACGGCTCTGCACTTCGATCCGACGGCCGCGTATGCGTACGATCAGCGCCGGGTCCGCGCCCACGAATGAAAAGCGGCCGAGGCGTGCTCCGGTGAGCGAACTGTCGAGCCACCAGGGACAGGACTCTGCGCGCAGCACACTGCAGAGTGCAGCGAGATCAGCCGACGGCGCGTCGAGCTCGCACCAGCGCAACACCGCGGACAGCGACCGGAGACCGGGAGAGAGGGCGGACATCGCGGCTCCAGGCAGAACGGGCAGGCTAACTCACGGCATCGACCACCGCCCTTGCCGCAGCGCGACGAAATCTGCGCGGCTCGTGGGAACTCCACTCATGCCGGACCCACGATCCAGTAGTCTCCCGCGATGCGAAGGATCTGCGTTCATCACGCCGGCTGCCCCGATGGCTTCGGCGCCGCCTGGGCGACTTGGCGAGCCTGGGATCGCTCTGGCGAATTCATCGCGCGCGGCCACGAGGACCGGCTGCGTGGCCCCCAGATCGAGGATTCGCTGCTTGCTTTCGTCGACATCGCCCCGCACGGCCACGAGATCGTCGAACTCGCCGAGCATGCCGCGCGGCTGATCGTGCTCGACCACCACATCACCGCGAGCGAACGCCTCGAGCGGGACGAAAAGGTTCGCGCCGCGATGGACGAAGGCGGCCACCTGCTCCACTTCGACATGCAGCACTCGGGCGCCGTGCTGGCCTGGCAGTACTTCATGCCGAACGAACCGATCCCCGATCTGCTCCGCTACGTGGAAGATCAGGATCTGTGGAACTGGAAGCTGCCGGACAGCGACGCGGTGAATGCCGCGATCTCTTCCCATCCACACGACTTCGATACCTGGGAGATGCTGGCGAGCCTGCCGATCCCGGAGCTCGTGCGCCAGGGCGAGTCGATCGTCCGCTCGAACTCCGTCGAAGTCTCCCGCGCGGTGCGACAGGCGGCACCCGTCGCGATCGGCCCGCACCGTATCGAGGGCGTCAACGCGCGCACGAACCGGGCGGCCATCGGTCACGCGCTGGCGGAACGCAAGGCGTTCGGTCAGCAATGGGGCTGCGTATATCGGATCGAGGGCACGCGCGTACATGCCACGCTCTATTCGATCGGCGACGTCGATGTGGCGAAGATCGCCACCTCGCTCGGCGGCGGCGGACACAAGAACGCCGCCGGCTTCAGCGTGACGCTTCAGGACTGGGTGCGCGACTTCGTCTGCTGACGTCGCGGTCGTCCCGTCGGTCGTTCATCCGGGTTCCTCTGTGACCTTCCTCGAGCGGGCGCGCGGGGGTGACCCGATCCGTGGCTGGGCAAGAGATCACCCGTTGCCCGACTCAGGCGGGGATGAAGGAGGTGCTGGGCGCCAACAGCCCAAGTCGCCCGGAGCGTCGGTGATCGGTGTGCGCGACGCGTCGGAACACCAGCACCCGCGACGCGCGGGCGACCTTCTTTGCTTGATTCACGTCGATGGATCTGACAGAGTGGCGTCACATCGCTCCGGGTCGTGGAACGACAGGATTCAAATCCGAAGGCAAGGCTCCAATCCACGTCCCTTTCAACAGCTCAACAGCGAGACCTTTGCCCATGCCGAATCGCCTCGCCGCGGGCGCGACGCTCGTACTGCTGATGATAGTCGCGCACGGCGTGGCCGCGGAGACTCCGTTCCGGCTTCGCTCCGGTGACGTGGTGGCGCTCTCCGGCCACGAGATCGTCCACATCGACCCGGCGAGCGGCGAGTCGAAGGTGCTGTTCTCCACCATCGACGCGGAGCCACGCTTCCTGGCGAGTGGACTCGTCGTCGGCACCGATGGCCGGATCTACCTCGCCCACGGGCTCGGCATCTACCGCTTCGATCCGATCTCGGGAGATCTGGCGGTGGTTCCGGTTCCGTCGGCAACGGTCGGCGCAATGACCGCGGGATCCAACGGGCTTCTCTACTACTACAGCAGCACGCAACCGAGTTCGGCGTCGACGGAGCGGAGGATCTCGCTCTACTCCCTCGATCCGATGACCGGAGCCCACTCGCTTGTCGCTGTCGGGGCCACGACCGACCCCATCGGGCCCCTCGTTGCTCTTCCCGACGGCCGTTTCCTGTCGATCTTGAGAGCCTGGGACGATCGGCTGATCCGGCTGGTGGTCACACCGGTGCGACGTCTTTCGGTGGTCCCCTTCGGGCCCACCTTCTCGAGTTCCTCTTCGCTCGCCGCCGACGCATCCGGAGAAACGGCGTACCTCGCGACGGGGAGAGCGCTCTTGCGGATCCCGGTCAGCGGTGGCGTCTTCGAGACCGCCCTTCAATGCGCCGTCCCGTACGGGATCCCGTGGTCCGAGCCCACTTTCAAGGCCGTGGCGCTCGCTCCCGACGGCACCATCTTCGCCGCGCCCCAGGGCGACCTCGTCGGGGGGGGGGGGGGGGGGGGGGGGGGGGGGGGGGGGGGGGGGGGGGGGGGGGGGGGGGGGGGGGGGGGGGGGGGGGGGGGGGGGGGGGGG
>JANOFF010000178.1:0-13328 GCA_031413515.1 bacterium | reverse complement strand
GGTCGCGGTAGAGAACAGGGTGATGACGCACCATTGCCTCCAGCCCCGGCACAGCCAGAAATGCCGCACCGCGCATGGACAATGCAAACCTGCCGTCGCGCTGGCGCTTTAGCAATCCAAGCGACTCGATCACCGGCGACGACGCGAGTGGCCTCGACGAGGCGGTGCGGGTCGCCGCCGGATGTGAGGTTGCGGTGGTGGTCGTCGGGGGGCGATCCGGTCTCATTCGCGGCTGCACGAGTGGCGAGGCCAACGATTCGGCGGACCTCCGCCTGCCGGGCCTGCAGGAGGAGTTGATCCGCAGGGTCGTCGCGACCGGTACCCCGACCGTCGTCGTGCTCGTGAGCGGTCGGCCCCTGGCGTTGACCGGCATCTTTGATCTGGTATCCGCGATCGTCGAGGCGTGGCTTCCGGGCGAGGAGGGCGGGCACGCAGTGGCGGACGTGCTGTTCGGCGTGGTTTCGCCGGCGGGAAGGCTGCCGGTCACGCTGCCCCGCGCGGTAGGGCAGGTTCCGCTCTATTACAACCACAAGCCGTCCGGGGCGCGGAGCCAGTTCCACGGCGACTATCTGGATCTTTCGTGCACGCCGCTCCTGTCGTTCGGCCACGGGCTGTCGTACACGCGCTTCGAGTACGACCGGTTGGTGCTTCCCGATCGACCGATCGAGACGCGCGGACTCATCCCGATCTCGCTGCGCGTGGCGAACGTGGGAGACCGCGCGGGCGACGAGGTTGTTCAGCTCTACGTGCGCGACCTCGTGGCCAGCGTCACTCGACCCGTCCAGCAGCTCGCCGGCTTCGCGCGCATCCCGTTCGAGGTCGGCGAGAGTCGGCAGATCACCTTCCAGCTCGATCCCGGCCAGCTGGCTTTCTACGACACCGAGATGGACTTCGTGGTCGAGCCGGGTGCCGTCGAGATCATGGTCGGCGCGTCCTGCGCGGACATCCGGCAGAGGGCGGTGATCGAGATCGTCGGCGATCTTCGAAGACTGGATCCGCGCGAGGTCGTCGCGACGCGGGTCGTGATCGAGTGAGCCGGGTCGAACGCCCTCCACGAGTCTCCTGCGACGAGCGCGCCGTTCCTCTGCCTTGCGATCGCCAGGGGTGGCTCGTACGTTCCGGCTCCCGTTCGAGTTTCGGGGAGGTCGTTCGTCGATGAGCAGCGAGAAACCGCAGACCATCCATCGCCGCGACTATCGACCGCCCGACTACACGATCGACCGGGTCGACCTCGACTTCGACCTCGGGGAAGAAGAGACGATCGTCGCGGCGAGACTCGAAGTGCGGCGGCGCGCCGGCTCGCTCGGCGAGGCACCGCCGCTGGTGCTCGTCGGAGAGGAACTCGAGACCCTCGAGGTGAAGCTCGACGGTCAGCCGCTCGCAGAACCGCGCTGCCACATCGAGCCGGGCGAACTCGTGGTCGCGCGCCCACCCGAGCGTTTCGTGCTCGAGACCCGGGTACGGATCCGGCCCCAGGACAACACGTCGCTTTCCGGCTTGTATCGCACCAGTGGCAACTTCTGCACCCAGTGCGAACCGATGGGATTCCGGCGCATCACCTGGTTCGTCGATCGACCCGACGTGATGGCGCGCTACACGACCACGCTCACCGCCGACCAGCGGAGTTGTCCGGTGATGCTCTCGAACGGCAATCGCGTGGACGAGGCCGTGCTGCCGGGCGGTCGGCACCGTGTCCGCTGGGAGGATCCGTACCCCAAGCCGAGCTACCTGTTCGCACTGGTCGCCGGCAATCTGCTCTGCCACCGCGGCTCGTTCACGACCCGCAGCGGCCGAGAGGTCGCGCTGGAGATCTGGGTCGAGCCCCAGAACATCGACCGCTGCGAGCATGCCCTGCATTCGCTGCAGCGGGCGATGCACTGGGACGAGCAGATCTACGGTCTCGAATACGACCTCGACATCTACATGATCGTGGCCGTCAACGACTTCAACATGGGGGCGATGGAGAACAAGGGGCTCAACGTCTTCAACTCGAAGTTCGTGCTGGCCCGCCCGGAGACCGCGACCGACGAGGACTACGAGGCGATCGAGCGCGTGATCGGCCACGAGTACTTCCACAACTGGACGGGCAACCGCGTGACCTGCAGCGATTGGTTCCAGTTGACCTTGAAGGAGGGTCTCACCGTCTTTCGCGATCAGCAGTTCGGCGCCGACATGACCTCGGTGCCGGTCGTGCGCATCGACGACGTCAAGCTGCTGCGGGCCAGTCAGTTCGCCGAGGATGCGGGGCCCATGGCGCATCCGATCCGGCCCGAGTCGTACATCTCGATGGACAACTTCTATACATCGACCGTGTACAACAAGGGCGCCGAAGTGATCCGGATGTACGACACGCTGCTCGGCGCCGACGGATTCCGGCGCGGGATGGATCTCTACTTCGAGCGCCACGACGGACAGGCGGTCAGCTGCGACGACTTCCGCAGCGCGATGGCGGACGCGAATGCCCGCGATCTCTCGCAGTTCGGCCGCTGGTACGAGCAGGCCGGTACGCCGGTGATCGACGGAACCGACGACTTCGATCCCGACGCGGGTCGATACACGTTGACTCTCCGCCAGAGCTATCCCCAGACCGGCTACGAGGTCATCGACACAGCCGTGCATCGGCCGTTGCACGTGCCCGTGTCGATCGGACTGTTGGATCGCGACGGGAGCGAACTGCCGCTGCGGCTCGAGGGCGAAGCCCGGCCGAGCACGGGGACGACCCGCGTGCTCGAACTCACCGAGCCCGAGCAGCGCTTCGTGTTCGTCGGTCTCGAGCGACGACCGGTGGCGTCTCTGCTGCGGGGCTTTTCGGCGCCGGTGCGGCTTCGTATGCAGCGGAGCGCCGACGATCTCGCCTTCCTGATGGCCCACGACTCGGATCCGTTCAATCGCTGGGATGCGGGCCAGGAACTCGCCACGCGACTGCTGCTCGCGAACGCCGCGCGGCACGGGCAGGAGGGGAGCGTTCCGCCGAGCCTCGACCCCCTCTATTCGGCTGCCTTCGGACGCGTGTTGGCCGACGACACGCTCGACGGATCGCTGCGCGCCCTGGCGCTCACGTTGCCGAACGAGAAGGTGCTCGGACAGGAGATGGAGATCGTCGAGCCGGACGCGCTGTTCGCGGTCCGGGAGCAGATGCGACGTGCTCTCGCGATCGAACACTCCGATGCGCTGCTCGGGCTGTATCTCGCGGCTTCCGATGGACGCCCGTACGCGAACACCAAGGCCGACATCGATCTCCGGCGCCTCAAGAACTGCGCGCTCGGCTACCTGGTCGCGGGGGGAAGCGACGAATCCATCGCGCTGGCGGCCGCACAGTTTCGCGCCGCGGACAACATGAGCGATGCGCAGGCAGCGCTCGCAGTGCTGGTCGACACTTCCAGCGACGAAGCGGGCGAGGCGCTCGCCAGCTTCTACGAACGCTGGCGCGGGGACCCGCTGGTGCTCGACAAGTGGTTCTCCATCCAGGCGACGTCGCGGCGTGAGGATGCGGTCGAGCGCGTGATCGAGCTGGCCGAGCACCCGGATTTCAGTTTGCGCAATCCGAACCGCGTGCGCTCTCTGGTGGCGATGTTCTGTTCGGGCAATCAGGTGAGATTCAATCGACGAGACGGAGCGGGCTACCGATTCCTCTCCGATGTCGTGAAGCGCCTCGACCCGCGAAACCCTCAACTGGCCGCCCGCATGGCGTCGCTCTTCAATCCCTGGCGCCGATTCGACAGCCAACGGCAGGCGCTGATGCGGAGCGAGCTGGAAGGCATCCGAGCCCTCACCGGGCTCTCGAAGGACGTCTACGAGATCGTGACTCGCGCGCTCGCCGACTGACCGCTCCACGATCCGACAACCGGGCCGCATCGCCGCGGCCGAGTGAGGCAGGCAAATTGGGCAATCTGCACGACTTCAAGATGAAGGACATCGACGGCCGCGAGCGCGATCTGTCGACGCTGGAAGGCAAAGTGGTGCTGGTCGTCAACGTCGCCTCGCGCTGCGGACTGACCCCGCAGTACGACGGCCTCGAGCGCCTGTATGGCGAATTCGGGACGAAGGGGCTCGAGATCCTGGCCTTCCCCTGCAATCAGTTCATGCAGCAGGAGCCGGGCAGCGAGGCCGAGATCAAGAAGTTCTGCACTCTTCAATATGCTGTGACGTTCCCGCTGTTCTCGAAGATCGAAGTCAACGGACCGGGTCGGACTCCGCTGTATGCATGGCTCACTGCGGAAAAATCGGGCCCGGAGCCCGCTGGCGACATCAAGTGGAACTTCGGCAAGTTCCTGATCGGCAAGAACGGAGCCGTCCGCGCACGCTTCTCTCCACAGGTCGAACCGTGCTCGGCGGAAGTGAAGCAGGCGATCGAGGCTGCGCTCGCTGATTGAACGCCGAGAACGCATCGGGCCGGCCTCCACGGGAGTTCGCCGGTCCCGCGGATTCCGGCTGGGTCGTCCAGCGACAGCTTGTCCAGCAGAGTCGAGAGAGAGAATCCCATGAAGCGCGCCAGCGCAGGCCAGCCGATCCTCAATGTGAGCCACGTCAAGCGGCGCTTCGGAGAGCGCCTGATCCTCGACGATGTGAGCTTCACCCTGCAGTACGGCGACCGTGTCGGCGTGCTCGGCATCAACGGCACCGGCAAGTCGACCCTGATGAGGATCGTGGCGGGCCGCGATCGTGAGTTCGACGGCAGTGTTCAGTTCGGCAGCGGCGTGACCGTCGGCTACGTGTCGCAGGAGCCCGAACTGGATCTCGCGAAGACGGTTCGCGAGAACGTCGAGGCCGCGGTCGCGGGAACCCGCGCGGTGATGGCGCGCTACGACGAGATCCTGAAGCTCTGGGAAGACCCCGCCGTGCTCGAGAGCGAAGAGCGCACCAATGCGCTGCTCGAAGAACAGGGTGAAGTGCAGGAGATCCTCGAGCACCGCGATGCGATGGATCCGGCGCGCCTCGACGCCAAGATCGAGATGGCGATGGACGCGCTGCGTCTTCCGCCTGGCGACAAGCGGGCGGGCGTACTGTCGGGCGGCGAGCGCCGGCGTGTATCCCTCTGCACCGTCCTGCTCGCGCAGCCCGATCTGCTGATCCTCGATGAGCCCACCAATCATCTCGATGCCGACACGATCAGCTGGCTCGAGACCTATCTCGCGGGCTACGCGGGCACCTACATGCTCGTGACCCACGATCGCTACTTCCTCGATCGCGTCGCGACCCGCATGCTCGAGTTGAGCAACGGCAAGCTGCGGGCGTACGAGGGCAACTACTCGGATTTTCTCGCTGCCAAGGAAGTGCAGGACGAGATCAGCAGCCGCACCGACGCAAATCTCCTCAAGGCGGTCGCGCGCGAGCTGGCCTGGATCCGTTCGACCCCGCAGGCCCGGCGCACGAAATCCAAGGCGCGGATCTCGGCCTACGATGATCTGGTCGAACGCGCCGCGCGGATCATTCCGGCGGACGAGATCGATCTGCGGATCCCGTTCGGACCGCGTCTCGGCAGCAAGGTGTTGTCGTTGCGTGGCGTCAGCAAGGCGTACGACGGCAAGGTGCTGTTCGAGAAGCTCGACTGGGACATGCCGCCCGGCGCGATCGTCGGCATCACGGGCGCCAACGGTCTCGGCAAGACGACCCTGGTCAACCTCATCACGGGTCGCGAGAAGCCGGACGCAGGCAGCATCGAAGTCGGGCAGAACACCAACTTCTGCTACGTCGATCAGACGCGTCAGACGCTGAATGCCGAGAACACCGTGTACGAAGAGGTCGCCGGCGGGTCCGAGATGATCTCGTACGGCGACAAGGAGCTGTCGGTGCGCCACTACCTGGCGCGCTTCCTGTTCACGGGCGCGATCCAGCAGACGCTGGTGGGACAGTTGTCCGGGGGCGAGCGCAATCGCGTGCAACTCGCGAAGTTCCTGCGCAAACCGTCCAACTTCATCATCCTCGACGAGCCCACCAACGACCTCGATCTGATGACCTTGCGGGTGCTGGAAGAAGCGCTCGGCGAATTCCCCGGCTGCGCGATCGTGATCACGCACGATCGCTACTTCCTCGATCGGGTCGCGACCCACATCATCGGGTTCGAGGGCGAGGGGCGTGTCGAGTTCTGCACCGGCGCCTGGGACGCCTACGCGGAGCAGCGGGCGAAGCGGGAGGCCGAGGCCGGGCCTTCGGGGTCGAGATCCTTCGTCCACCGGAAGATCGAGCGCGCCCACTGAGCAGCGGGCCGGAAGGCCGGGGCGGCCCGCGCGCCGAGTGGCCCGATCCACGGAAAATCCGGGGATCCGGCGGTTTGTCGTTGATCTCGCATGCTTGTCGTGCAGAATCGATCGGATCCGGGAAGCGAGGGCGACACCTCCGACGAGCGTTTGGTACTTCTCAATGTAGGACTGGATTCGTCGGGTGGGCTGGGCAGGCTGCGGAGCCGGGTGACGAGTTGATGCGCAGGCAGATGCGGGTCGGGCAGCGGGTGCGGGGGGTCGCAGCACTCTTCGGAGTGCTGGTCGTGGCTTCGCTGTCTCTCGCCGAACCCGGCTCGGCCGCATCAGGGGCACCTCTTCCGGGTGCCGCTCCCGAGTTGATTTCGAGCCCGGCAGGTGTCGAACCCGTGTCGGATCCGACCCTCGAGAACCACGCGAGTTCGCTGCCGACGGTGGGCGCCGCGCGTCCGCTGACCGCGCCCGCCTACGATGATCGCTGGGGCCATGCTCGCGCCGGCGCGAACGCCCGTCTCGACCTGGACAAGTTGCCCGGGCGCCTTTCCGATCCCGCACTGCGCGACCTGTGGCTGGCAGGCATCGCGGCCGAACGCGAGGAGCGCCTGATCGAGTCGGCTGAGACGTACGAACGGATCGCCGACCAGGTGCCGGAGGAATCGGAGACGTACTGGCGCATCGCCCGGAACTACTGGCGCGTCGGCGAGAGTCTTCCGGTCGAAGACAAGGAGGGTCGCATCCTCTATTTCGAGAAGGCGGAAAGCTGGGCGGCGCGCGGGCTCGAGATCGATCCGGACTGCGCGGCCTGCATGCTCTGGAAGTTCGTCTCCATGGGCCGACAGGCGACGACCCGAGGTCTGCTCTCTGCGGTTCGGGACGTGCGCGAGATGGATGCGCTGCTGACGCGGGGCATCGAACTCGAACCCGACCAGCGCGACGAGGCCGGCAACACGACGCTCGGCAATCTCTACTACGCGGGGGCCGTCTTCTATCGCGTGATCCCCGAGTCGTGGTGGCTGCGACTCTTCGTCGGAGTCCGCGGTGACAAGGACCGTTCGCTCGAGTACGCCCGTCGCGCCGTCGAGATCTCGTCGATCCGTGTCGATTACAGGGTCGAGCTCGGCGCCGTCCTGCTCTGCCTGGGAGCGACCCGCGACGAGCCGAAGCGGCTGGACGAGGGTATGCGGGTGTTGCGCGAAGCGCGCACCCTCGACAACTATCTCGGGACCGATTCTCTCGACAAGGACCACGCCACGACGCTGATGACCAGCCCCCAGATGGCGTGTGGATACTCGCGGGACGGCTTCATCGACATCGAATCCCTGAAGGACCAGGCCCGCGCGCAGCGCTGATCGGACTCGGACTCCGCAATCTTTTCCGCGAGCCGCAGAGGACGCCGCATGATCCCGTACGCGGACATCGACACCCTGTTCCTGGATGTCGGCAACACGCTGGTCTCGATCGACTTCGACTGGATCTCACGCGAACTCGGCGCGCGCGGCGTCGTATCCTCGTCCAGCGAGCTGCGGCGTGCCGAAGCGGCCGCGAGGCCTCGTGTGTCGATGCTGCTCGCCGGCCAGGGTGAGCTCGCGCGCATCGATTTCTCGTTCAGCACGTATCTCGGTGGCATTTTCGAAGTCCTCGAGATGCGCGGAACCCGGTTCGGGGGAGGCCGGGACGCGCTCGTCGATCAGCTCGTTCCCGTGCTGAAACAGCCGGGAGCCACGCCTCGACTCTGGAGCTGGCTGCTTCCGGGTGTGCCGGAGGCGCTCGTCGGATTCAGAAGGCTCGGCCTGCAGTTGGTCGTCGTCAGCAATTCCGACGGCTCGGTCGAGCAGACACTCCGCGAGCAGGGGCTGGTCGAGCACTTCGACGCGGTGATCGACTCGGCCCTCGTGGGCCACGAGAAACCGGATCGCAGGATCTTCGAGCGCGCGATCGAGGTTTCGGGGGCGATCGCGAGTCGCACGCTGCATGTCGGGGATATGTATTCGGCCGACGTCGTGGGGGCACGCGGTGCGGGACTTCATGCGCTGCTACTCGATCCGTTCGACGACTGGACGGGCATCGATGCGCCGCGTCTGACCGATCTTGCCGAGTTGCACCGGATTCTCGCCGAGGCCGGGCGCGAGTGAGCGGGCCATTCCGTTGCTCGCTCAGTCGTCCAGTTCGAGCGGTTCGCCGCGCATGAACGGGCGATCGCTCCGGTAGCGGGCGGGCGGACAGCCCATCCGCTGGGTGAACACGCGGGTGAAGTAGTAGCGGTTGGCGAATCCGCAGGAATCGGCGATCTGATCGATCGTCTGGCCCGTCGAAACGAGAAGTTCGGCGGCGCGGCGCACGCGGCGATCCTGTACGTAGCGTCCGGGTGTGCGTCCCGTCGCGTCGCGGAAGCGCCGGATGAAGCGCGACTCGCTCGCGCCGGCGATCTCCGCGAGGCGATTGTTGGACAGGGCCTCGTCGAGATGCTTGTCGATGAACTGGAGCACTGCGAGAAGTTCCTGCTGGCCCTCGGCGATCCGCATGAAGCTGCGCGCGCGCTCCTCCGGGACGCCGCGCAGGACATCCGCCGTGACGAGGTGGGCCAGCGCCTTCACACGGCTCGCGAGGATCGGCTCGAGTTCAGACGCGGTCTGGACTTCCGCCGCGATCGAACGGGCGAGGGCATCGCGTTCCGGCTGAGGCGGCAGAGCCACGGGCGCGGGAACCACTTCGAGGGCGGCGCCGGACGGCCAGCCGACGAACTCGAACTGGACGAAGAACTGTTGGACCGGTTGTCGCAACTGGACCTCGAATTCGAGGCCAGCAGGCACAAGCACGAGCCGCTGCGAGGGCATCGGATGGAGCTCGCCCCGGATCTTCAGCGCAACCCCGTCCTGGTCGTTCAGATACAACCGCCAGAACTCACGCAGTCGGTCGGTTTCGGTCCACCACGAATCGACCATGATGCAACCGGCCGAAAGCAAGCGGATATTGAGTGATTCAGCGACTCCCGGAAACAGGATCGGCATTGGACCCCGAGCGTCCGGCGCGGACGGATGAGCGGATTCTATACGGAATTGTCGAGCCGCGGAATGGTGATTTGTGCCCCGTCTGCTGCAATGCTGTCGGCCGAGCGTCCGCGGATCGGACATTCGGCCTCACCGGGGGAAGGCGAGGGTGGACCGTGCGCAGTCGGCTGCGCGCGATCCGTCCTGGGGGTATGCGATGCGGTCGTTGTTGCGGGGCCTGTGTCTGACGATCTGTCTGGTGGCGCTCGGGTTCCCGGGCAGCGGAGTCGGGACCGCGTCTGCCCAGGTGGTCGGGGAGGATTCGGACGGCGGCACGCTCGACGATGAGGTGGGCGGCGAAGATTCGGACGGCGGTCCGCTCGAGGATCAGACGGAGGCGGCCGGTGAAGAAGGCTTCGATCCCGCACTCGGCGAGTCGATGCCCATCGAGCCCCCGAGCAGCGACGACGGCATGGTGGTGACGGCCAACAAGCGGGCCGAGAACATCCAGAACGTGCCGATCTCCATCACGGCGCTCGGATCGAACACGATCCGCGACGCAGGCATCACCGAGTTCGGGCAGTTGCAGCAGTTCGTACCCAACCTGCAGATCCGCCCGGTCACCGACTCGCGTTCGACCAGCATCCGCATCCGCGGCATCGGATCCGTTGGCACCAATGCGGGCATCGATCCGAGCGTCGGCGTGTTCATCGACGGGGTCTACCAGGGTCGGGCGGGCATGAGCGTCAACGATCTGCTCGACATCGAGCGGATCGAGGTGCTGCGTGGCCCACAGGGAACGCTCTACGGCAAGAACACCGCGGCCGGCGCGATCAACGTCCTCACGAAGAGACCCACCTACGATTACGAGACGTTCCTCGAGGGTGTGATCGGCAACTACAACGACCTGCGGTTCCGCGGCTCGACCAACGTGCCGATCGTGGAGGACACCGTCGCCCTCCGGCTTGCGGGATTCAAGGTCAGCCGGGACGGCTTCGCGACGAATCAGTTCAACAATCAGAACGTCAACAATGCCAACCAGTATGGCTTTCGTGGCAAGCTCGCATGGGACGTGAACGAGTCGCTCTGGTTCATCCTCGGCGGCGACTATTCGGAACAGAACACGGACAGCTTCGTTTCCGACATCATCAACTACTACCCGAGCGGTCCGACGGTCACCGGCATCGCGTTCGGCAATCTCCAGAATACGACCGGGCTGGCCCTGCCTCCGGCCGATCCCTTCGATCAGGTCGTCTGGTCGAACGTCGACCCCGAGAACGTCACAAAGGTCGGTGGCATCGCGCTCGACAGCGGGCAGGCGCTCGGCGAGTACGAATTCCGCTGGTTGAACGCCTGGCGCACCTATTCGACGGACTCGCGCTTCGATGGGGATTTCTCTGCATACGAAGGGGTTCTGGCTTTTACCGATGAGTCCTTGAACCAGTTTTCCACCGAACTGAGTCTCGTGTCTCCGCGATGGGACCACTTCGAGTTCCAATCCGGTCTCTACTTCTTCTACTTGGACATGTTCACCGAGGACAGCAACGGCTGGGGGCAGGACCTGGCGGCCACCGCCAGGGCACTCGGCGGATTCCCGAGCC
Source organism: bacterium (assembly GCA_031413515.1). Classification (GTDB taxonomy): domain Bacteria; phylum Myxococcota_A; class UBA9160; order UBA9160; family UBA4427; genus TMED88. The sequence goes on along the minus strand of JANOFF010000178.1, from coordinate 2,543 downwards.
TGGCCTTCGGGACTGCCCGGACCAACGTCAACAGCAACAACCACACGACGCTGAGTGCGGCCGCCTACGGCGAGGGTACCTACCGATTCATCGATCAGATCGAGCTGACCGGTGGTCTCCGGGTCACGTACGAGGAGAAGACGCGAGTGGGAGTGAGCGTCACGACGCCTCCGATCGCGATCAGCGCTCCACCGATCCTCGGACCCACGGTCCAGCGCGACGAACAGCTGGATATCACGAATCTGCAGGGTCGCGTGATCCTGCGTTATCTGCCGACCGACGACGCGATGATCTACGCCAGCTTTGCAAACGGATTCAAATCCGGTGGCTTCAACCAATTGCGCGTCAGTCCGAACGTTTCCTCCGAATTCGGTGAAGAATCGTCTCTGAACTACGAACTCGGGGTGCGCACCCAGTGGTTCGCCAATCAGTTGACGGCGAACATCACCGGCTTCTTCACCGACTATGACGACTTCCAGTCCCAGACCTTCGACGGTGCCTCGATCAACGTGCGCAACGCCGGTCAGCTCTACAGCTATGGGTTCGAGTCGGACCTCGTCTATCGGCCGGAGCAGGTCGAGAATCTGTCGCTCGGCTGGCAGGTCGGCTTCAACATCGCCGAGTACCAGGAGTTCCCGAATGCCGAGAATACGGTGCCGAATCAGGTGAATCTGACAGCGCCATTGATTCCCATTCTCGGATGCTCACTGCCCCAGTACAACTGCACGCAGAACCTCGCAGGGAAGACGCTGGACAACGCACCGAAGTTCACCTCGACGTTCTACTACGGCTACGAGCACGTCGTCGGAAACTTCCCGATCTGGTGGTTCAACCGAGCCGACTGGACCTACACGTCGTCGCAGTACCTGGCCCAGGATCTGGACATCAATCTGTTCCAACCCGGCTACCACCTGCTGAACCTGCGAACGGGTCTGCGTGCCGACGACGATCTCTGGGAGCTGACTCTCTGGATGAACAATGTGGCGGGTTCCGACTACCTCGTTGCCGGCTTCGACGTTCCGATCATCAGCGGCTATGCGGGCGTGATGGCACCGCCGCGTCAGTACGGCGGCACGGTGCGCATCCGCTTCTGAGCCGCCGACCGATCAGGCGCGGGCGGCGGGCAGCGTGATGGTGAATCGGGAGCCGCGTCCGATCTCGCTCGCGACCTCGACGTGCCCGTCCATCTTCGCCACGAGGTGCTTGACGATCGAGAGTCCGAGCCCCGTGCTGCCGAGGGCTCGTGAGCGGGCGGCGTCGACGCGATAGAAGCGTTCGAAAATCCGGTCGAGCGCCTGCTCGGGGATCCCGATGCCATCGTCGGCGACGCTGATCTGGACCGAATCGTCCTGGCAGGTCACTTCCACGTCGATGCGCCCGCCCTCGTTCGTATATCGAGCCGCGTTGCTCAACAGATTGTCCATGATCTCCTCGACGGCGCGGTGGTCGGCGCGGGCGAGTGCGGGACGGTCGACGTGGACGTGCGCCGTGAGTCCCGCCTGTGCGAAACGCGGCGCGAAGTCGGCGACGGTCGTCTCGGCGATCCTGCCCACGTCGACTGCGGTGATGTCGAGCGCGTGGCTGTCGCTCTCGATCCGGGACAGGGCCAGCAGGTCGTCGATCAAGTCGGCCATGCGCTGGGAATTCCGGGAGATCACGTCGAGATAGATGCGCTGTTGCTCGGCCTCGACCCGTCCGGTCGCGAGTGTGTCGGCGAATCCCTGGATCGCGGTTAGAGGCGTGCGCAGTTCGTGCGACGCATTGGCGACGAAGTCGCGCCGGACCTCATCGACGCGGCGCACGTCCGTCACATCGTGGAGCACGAAGACCGTGCCCTCGCGCGATCCCACGCGTGGGAAGCGGGCGGCGTTCATCGAGAGGATGCGTTCGTGGGGGCGGCGGATCTCGAATTCCCGTACGTCGTCGTCGACACGACTGGCTTCGCGGAACGCACGATCGACCTCGGGATCGCGAAAGACCTCGGGCAGGGTCCGGCCGTCGACCGGCCCCCAGATCGAGAACATCTCGCGCAGCCTTGGATTTGCCAGCACGATGCGTCCGGTGGTGTCGATCACCAGCACACCTTCGACCATGCTCGCGAGCACTGAATCGAGCTGCGCCCGACCGCTCTCTGCGATCCCGATCTGGTGCTGCATCTGCTCGGACATCCGGTTGATCGATCGCGCAATCGTGCCGCGTTCGTCGCTGGCTCCCCAATGGAGCTGACGCCCCGGCTGGCCGGAAGCAATGTCCGCGACAACCTCCGACAGCTCTCGGATCGGACGCAGCGAGATCGCCGACAGCGCGTAGGCGAGGCCGAGTGCGGCCACGATGGCGAGCAGGGCTGCCGCGATCAGATCACGACGCAAAGCCGCGACTGCCGTGTCGGCACGGTCGAGCCCGAGTGCGAGTCGGACCACGCCCCTGACTTGTCCTGATCCGTCGTGCGCCACCGGCGCGGCGACATAGATGAGCGAGCGGCCCGCAGACCGGCTGGTGCGGATGGTGCGACCGATCTTTCCGTCGAGTGCAGCGGCGACCTC
>JANOFF010000177.1:0-30545 GCA_031413515.1 bacterium | reverse complement strand
TGGAGGTCCTCGTCGTCGGGGCCGCCAGAGCCTTCACCCTCGACGCTCAGATCGCCGCCGGCGTCCGCGCCGACCTTCTCGATGTCCTCGCCACCCGCGGCCGCCTGGCCCGGCAGGTTCGCGATCGTGCGCACCTTGCGTTCGAACTCCGCCAGCCGCGTCAGCCGCGACTGGACCTCCGAAACCGTCGAGTCGAACGTCGCGATGCGCGCGCGCTGCTCGGCCGTCTCGACGCGCAAGCGCGCGAGCTCGTGGTGATCCATGCGAACGCGCACGTAGTCCACCAGTCCAACCGTGAGCAAGAGCGCCAGCAGGCCCGCGGCCTGCGCGCCGCGCACGAGCGTGCGCCGCGCGACGTCGAAGCGCCGGATCGGCTTCGTCACGTCGGTCACCAGTATCAGCGAATAACGTTCCATGTCTTCGCTCCCATTCGAGCCAGCGAGGCTGACTCCCCCTCTAACTGCGCAGCGTGATGCGCAGCTGCAACCTTCCGAGCTGCAAGTCGTCCCCGTCCTTCAAGCGTGCGAGCGGCGAGCGCTGGCCGTTGACCTTCGTGCCGTTGGTGCTGCCGAGGTCCTGCAGGTAGAAACCAGCGGGCTCGTAGCCGATGGCGGCGTGGGCGCGGGAGATGGTCGGCTCGGCGATCACGAGATCCGCGCTGCGACCCCGGCCGATCACCAGCCAGTCGCGATCGACGTTGACTTCCAGACCCTCGTAGAATCCGCTCTTCACGAGCACACTCGCGCCCTTCGGAACCTCAAGCGACTCGCGCTGGCCGATCTCGTCCACCGACATCCGCTCTCCTGCAGCGGGTGCGCTCGAAAGGCGGCGCACCGAGGCCACATGCCTGAACGGCTCATCGGCCCGTTCGCAACGCGCCTTGATCGCAATGAGGCCGCTCGTTCCGATGTGGGCGGAATCGTGGAGGGGTGGCGGACCCCGGTCCTGAATTCAGCCCCTGGGGCTCGTCGCCGCGCGAATCAGCGCGCGCGCATGCTTGCGGGTGGCGTCGGTGATCGCCTCGCCTCCGGCCATGCGCGCGATCTCCTCGATCCGGGTCCGCTCATCGAGAACGCTGATCGAGGTTCGCGTGCGCCCCGCCTGCTCGGTCTTCTCGACTCGGAAATGCCGCGTCGCAAAGGCTGCGATCTGCGGCAAGTGGGTGATGCAAAGCACCTGATGCGAGGTGGCCAGTTCGGCCAGGGCGCGGCCGACGCGTTCAGCGGCCCGACCGCCGATCCCTGCATCCACTTCGTCGAACACGAGCACCATGCCAGATCCTGTCTGCCGGAGCGCGTTCTTCAGGGCGAGGAACACCCGCGAGAGCTCGCCCCCCGATGCCACCTTGTGGAGCGATCTGGGGGCCTCGCCCCGGTTGGCCGACAAGAGGAACTCCGGAGCCTCCGAGCCACTCGGTCCGCTCTTCGCGCCCTCTGGCCAGCTGCCGCGACTCGAGGGCCGGTCGAGTGCGACGGCGAACTGCGCCTCGGGCATGGCGAGTTCGCGCAGTCCGGCTTCGACCACTTCGGCGAGCGTGGTCGCCGCTTTTCGTCGCCCCTCGCTGAGCTTGCTCGCGGCTGCGGTGAGGTCGACCAGCAGACCGCCGCGCCGCGCGCTCAGCTGCTCGATGCGCTCATCGGCGCCGTGGATGGCTTCGACTTCGGCGGCGAGCGCGTCGCGACGCGAGAAGATCTCCTCCTCGCTGCGTCCGTACTTCCGGCGTAGTCGTTCGATCTGACCGATGCGTTCTTCCATCCGCGCGAGCGCGGCCGGGTCCGCTTCGATCCGGTCGACATAACGCTCGATCTCCCGGGATAGATCGGACCACTCAGCCAGCACGCCGCGCATGCGCTCGGCGATCGGCGACAGACTCGGGTCCATCTCCGCCATCCGCTCGACCGCCTGTGCGGCCACCGTCGCGGCATCCGTCGCGCCGCCTCCCGACTCGTCACCTTGAAGAGATGCGACCGCCGACGCTCCCTCGGCCCTCAGCGCTTCGACATGAGCGAGCCGGCCGTGTTCGACCTCGAGTTCGACGAGTTCGCCAGGCAGCAGCGCCACATCGTCGATCTCCGCGAGCTGGAACGCGATGAAGTCGCGTTGGCGCTCTCGCTCGGTGGCCGCTGCCTGCAGGGTCGTCAACTCCTCATCGAGGTCGCGAATGGCCTGCCACACCGTCGCGACCGACTGTCTCGACTCGAGCAGCCCGCCAGCCGTATCGAGCAACAACCCATGTGTTTCGGGTCGCAGCAGCGACTGCGAGCTGTGCTGACTCGAGATCTCCACACGCCCCGTGAAGAGTTCCGCGAGGGTCGAGACCGGCACGAGCTGCCCGCCGATCCGTGCGCGACTGCGACCCTGCTCGTTCAAGCTGCGTCGCACCACGAGTTCGTGATCGTCCCCGTCGCGGTCGGCCGGCTCCAGCAGACCCCGGGCGCGCAGCTCGCTTTCGAGGTCGGCGAGCGCCGCGGTCCTGAACAGTGCTTCGACGCCTCCCTGCGAGGCTCCGACACGCAGTGTTCCCGGCTCTGCCCGCGCCCCGACGAGCAGCGACAGCGCACCGAGGACGATGGACTTCCCGGCTCCGGTCTCGCCGGTCAAGACGTTGAGCCCGGGGCCGAATTCGATCTCGGCCTCCTCGACGATTGCGAGGTTCTCGATCCGCAGACTCTCGATCACCGTTCCCCCCAACGCAGTTTCGCGTGGAGGATCTCGTAGTGGTTGCGGAATGGCGAGCCCACGATCGAAACGGGATGCTCGGAGGCCCGGGCGATCACCCGATCCTGGTCCTCGAGCGACATCCCCTCCTGGCCGTCGACGGTGAGCGCGACCTCGTTGGTCCCTCCGCTGCGGACCACGATCTCGATCTCGGTGTCCTTGGGAATCACGAGTGGACGCTGCGTGAGCGAATGCGGACAGATCGGAGTGAGCACGATCGCGTCCAGACCGGGAAGCAGCAGGGGTCCGCCCGCAGAAAGCGAGTATGCGGTCGAACCCGTGGGCGTCGAGAGGATCAGGCCGTCGGCGTGATACGTCGTGACGTGGGCACCGGCCGCCCGTGCATCGAGGTCGATCATGCGCGACAGCGCGGTCTTGGTGATCACCGCGTCGTTCAGCGCGAGGAAAGAACCGAGTTCGCGCGTCCCGCGCCTCACGCGTACATCGAGACGCATCCGAGGTTCGATCCGGGCATCGCCCGAGAGCACCTTCTCGAGTGCGCCGAATAGCTCGTCGACGTTCACCTCGGTCAAGAACCCGAGCCGCCCGAGATTCACCCCGAGGATCGGGACCGAGTGTCTGCCGACCGCCCGCGCGACCGACAGCAGCGTCCCATCGCCGCCGATCACGATCAGGAGATCCGTGGTGGCGGCCAGGCGCTCGCGAGTCACCGGTTCTGTGCCCAGCGCCTTGGCACTCTCGGGGTCGGCGAAAACCTCGATCTGCCGATCGCGCAGCCATGTGGCCAGTGCGATCACCGTGTCTGCTGCCTCGGGCCGCCCTTCCTTCAGGCAGATACCGATCCGGCGGATCTCCATGGGCTCGTCTCTCCTGCCAAGGTCTTGCTCGGAGTGTCGTGCACTCGCCATCCGATCAAGCATGACCCGGATCGCCGCACGCTGCCCGTCACCCACCCGACTTCACGTCGTTGCGCGGCCGGGCGGGGCTAACCTGCCCGCATGCCCCCGGACGAGAACCTGGATCTCTTTCCCACCCGGCCCACGCGGCGCGTCGACCCGCATGCACCGCTCGCGGATCGGATGCGGCCGCGGACCTTCGCAGAGATGATCGGACAGGAAGACCTGGCCGGCGAGGGAAGTGCTCTTCGCGCACTCGTGGAGAGCGGAGACATCCCCTCGGTGATTCTCTGGGGACCGCCGGGTAGCGGCAAGACCACGCTGGCCTGGCTGCTCGCCCGCGCTCCCGACACTCGCATGCAAGCGCTCTCCGCCGTGGTCGCCGGGGTCAAGGAGATCCGGGAAGCCATCGATACCGCGCGTCGCACCCCTCTGCGCACGCTACTCTTCATCGACGAGATCCATCGTCTGAATCGCGCCCAGCAGGACGTCCTGCTGCCCCATGTCGAAGCTGGAACCGTGACGCTGATCGGGGCCACGACGGAGAATCCGTCGTTCAGTGTCATCGCGCCGTTGCTGTCACGCAGCCGCGTCCTCTGCCTCGCGGCGCTGTCGATCAGCGATGTCGAGCGCGTGATCGATCACGCGGTACGCGACGCCGAACGAGGGCTGGGCAGCACCGGACTCGTACTCGCGGAGTCGAGCCGTCGCGCGATCGCGGAGTTCGCAGACGGCGACGCGCGACGTGCCCTCGGCCTGCTCGAAGCAGCGGCTGCGCTGCATCGACGAAGACCCGACTCCCGCGATCCACTCTCGCCGGAGACCGTGCGGGAAGCAGCCGGCAGACGGATGCTGCTGTACGACCGCGATCGCGAGGAGCACTACAACGTGATCTCGGCGTTCATCAAGAGCCTGCGGGCGAGTGATCCCGACGCCGCGCTCTACTACCTCGCGAGGATGCTCGAATCCGGCGAGGATCCGCTCTTCATCGCGCGGAGGCTGCTGATCTTTGCTTCCGAGGACGTGGGAAACGCCGATCCACACGCACTCACGCTCGGCGCAGCGACCCACCAGGCAGTCGAACGGCTCGGCATGCCCGAGGCTCGCATCCCGCTGGCGCAGACGACCGCGTACCTCGCCTGTGCGCTGAAGAGCAATGCCGCCTACGCGGCCCTCGGGCGCGCCCGCGAAGCCGTCGCGCGTTCGGGTTCCGCGCCCATTCCCATGCACCTGCGCAATGCGCCGACCCGCCTGCTCGATGAACTCGGCTACGGGGACGGCTACGTGTACCCCCATGACGAGGCCGATGCATTCGTCTCCACCCGCAATCTGCCCGACGCTGTGGGCGATGTGACGTGGTACGAGCCGACCCGTCGAGGTGCCGAGGCCGCGATCGGCGCGCGGCTCGCCGAATGGCGGAAGCGCCGGCATCGGGCGGAGTGACCCGGACGCGGCGTCAGTCCGAGATCACCACGCAGTTGCGCCCGTCGGACTTCGCGCGGTAGAGCGCTTCGTCGGCGCGGGCCAGCAGGTGATCGACGGTCGTCATCTCCGGGTCGAGCTGCGCGATTCCGAGACTGATCTGCACCTGGATCGGTACGCCCTTCGCGGATTCGAACACAGCCTCTTCGACCCTCATCCGCCAGCGTTCGGCCAGCACCGACGCACCGGACGCGTTGTTGTGCGCGAGTACGATCAAGATCTCCTCGCCTCCGTAGCGACCGGCCACATCCGTGGCCCGCACTTGCTCGAGCAGCAGACTCGACACCCCCTGCAGGACGAGGTCGCCGGCCAGGTGACCGTGGACGTCGTTGACTTGCTTGAAGTGGTCGAGGTCGGCCATCACGATCGCGAGCGGAGTGCGGTAACGACGCGAGCGGAGGATCTCGATCGCCAGGCTGTCGCACACGAAGCGACGCGTGCGCAATCCGGTGACGGGATCCGTGGTGGAGAGCCGCGCCATCGCCTCCTTCTTCTGCACCAGCTCGTCGTGAAGCCGCTTCGTACGCAGATGCAGCTTGAGCCGCGCGACCAGTTCCGGCGGATGACACGGCTTCTCGATCAGATCATGGGCGCCGAGCTCGAGCAGCTGGGCACAACGATCGCGATCCCTGCACCCGGTCAGGAACACGAACGGGATTTCGCGAATCACGGGACTCGCCCGCTTGATGTGAAGCAGCTTCTCGCCGTCGAATCCCGGCATCTCGAGATCGCACAGAACGAGATCGATCGGCTCGTTGAGGAGCAGCTTCAGCCCCTCCACCCCGTTCGTGGCCTCGAGGATGCGATCGAAGATCCCGGTCGTGGTGAGGCTGCGCAGGATCCCACCGCGGTGCGTCGCGGAATCATCGATCACCAGCAATGTGGCCATCTGGCCCCCGATGGTCCTGTTGACTGCGAGGCCGGGTCTCCCGCAGGAAGACCGGCTCCTCACGGATCGCATCGGCTGCCCCATGCGGAACCTTTGATCGCTGTGGCGAGCGGATCGGCCCCATGCGGGCCGACTCGCCGGGCTCGATCGGCACTCGCGTCGGTCGGGCAAGCGGAGTCACTAACCGACAATCGCGGCCGGACGCGCACCTAAAGCACCCGTTGCCGATCCCCGATATGGATGACGTGTCGAATCGTCTCCGCCGCGCACTGATCCTCTTCGCCGTCGCCCAACTGGTCCACGGATCGGGCTGTGCCTCGCGCGAACCGCGTCCGGCCGCGGGCAAGAGCGGCCTCGTGGGACGCCTCGAACTACGGCCGACAACGGGTGACGCGCGGGCGGGGGCCGCCCAGTCAGCCTATGGCGATCGGCGCCTGCGCGACGCCGATCTGGTCGATTATTCGCGGCCGGGCTTCGCCGTCGTGCATCTCGCACTCTCGGATCCGGCGAAGTGGTCGCCCGGTCCGGCCGAAACAGTCCACATCACGTTGAGCGACGGCCCGGCCCGGATCCGGATCGATCCATCGGAGCTCGTCGTGCCCACCGGTTGGCGACTCGCGATCCGGAACAGCAGCCGTGATCGGCACGTGGTCTCGATCCCCGGCCTCGGTCGGGTCGTGCCTCTCGAACCCGGAGACGCTTTCGAGTTTCCGGTCGACCGATCCGGCGACCTCGCGATCCACGTTCTGGATCGCCCCGGCACCGATGCGCGTCTGTTCTCGGCCCCCGGCCCTTTCGTGCGCGTTCCGGACTCTGGCCGCTTCCTGCTGACCGATCTCCCGCCCGGAACGCATCGCCTGCACGTCTGGCATTCCCGAATGCCACCGCTGAGCCGCCTCGTCGAACTGAGTCCCGACGAGACGGAATCGGTCGATCTCGTTCTCGGTTCGCTCGACCCTTACGGAGACTGAATTGCGTCGCCGAACACTCGTCATCGCACTGCTCGGACTCGGTCTGTGCTCGCCCGCCGCGCGAGCCGAGGACGCGGCGACCGAAGGTCAGCGCATCGACGAACTCGAGCGCCGCATCGAAGAACTCGAGCGCGACACGGACGGAGCGACTTCGCGTCTGGCGGATTGGACGGACCACATCGCCCTCTCGGGCAGCCTGAACACCGGCTACTACGCCGGAGAAGGCGCTCATCCGTGGAACGGTGACGGCTTCGAGGTGTGGGACGCACGCTTCTTCATCGATGCCGAGGTCGGCGGACCGATCGAACTGTTCGGACACACCTTCGCCCGCAACGCCGGGATGTCTTTCGAGTGGAATCTCGTCCGGGTCGGGCAAGTCGACCCGACCGGCATCGGGGACCTCTTCATCGAAATCCAGTACCTCGCAGGCAGCGGTTGGCTCAGCACACAACTCGGGCGCTTTCAACTGCCGGTCGGCGAGGGCTACCTGCGATACGGCAAGGGCTACGCCCACAAGCCGTTCATCTCCAACGCCGTCTCGAGCGCGTGGTACTGGGACGAAGGAATCAAGTTGTACGGCGGGGACGACACCGGATTCTTTTCCTACGTCGCCTCGATCACCGAGAACGAGACCCTCTTCAATTCTTCGCTCGATGATCAGCTGCAGTACACGCTGAAGCTCGCCGTCGACCCATTGTCGTGGCTGCATCTCAGCGTGAGTGGCCTGTACGGCGGTGCAGTCCAGATCGTACCCGGAAGCTTCATGAGTGGTGAGGGGCTCTGGTTCGGCGAGATGTGGCTGCGTCAGTTCGGCAGCTACACGTACGGAGTGCCGAGCTATGTGAACGGCGTGGTCGCTCCGCCGGGCCCCATGAGGCTCGGCACGACCTGGCTGGTCGGCGGAGATGCGGTCATCGCCCTGCCCGTCGGCGTGGACCTCTGGCTCTCGTACTCCCACTACGACTCGGACCAGGGCGGCCCGACCTACGATCGCGACTTCGAGAATTGGATCGCCGAGATCGTGCTGCACGGACGTCTGATCGATCCTGCACTCGACGTGTTCTACCTCGGCGTTCGCGCCAACGGACTCGGCACCTACGATGACTCCATGGGCTATCTGCTCGACACCCGCAGCAGTTCGCTCGGATACAACATGTCTTCGCTCACCGACTATTCCGTCGTGCTGGGCTGGCAGATGGTCCACGGCCTCACTCTGCGTGCCGAATACACCCGCCGGGTGATCAACCTCGTGGATGGGACGCCCGCAGCGATCCGGGCCACAACCGAGGACATGAACGCCTGGGCGGTGGAACTCGGAGTCTGGTTCTGATGCGGCACAGACTCGGCGCTTCGGCGCTCGCTGCGGTCCTGTTCGGCCTGGGACCGATGCACGCGATGGCGGGTCCGGCGAAGCTCTCCGGTCACGTCTCTTTCGGAATCGCGGGCGCCTCCCTGGACGCGATCGGGCCGATCGTCGTGTATCTCGATCCGGTCGATCCGGAGACCGACTTCAAGATCCCCGCTGCGAGAGCGGAGCTCAAACAGGAGAACGCGCGCTTCGCCCCCGAGTTCCAGGTGATCGTGCGGGGTCAGACGGTCGAAATGCCCAACTACGACGAGATCTACCACAACGTCTTCTCGTACTCGCGTCCCAACGACTTCGACCTCGGCACCTATCCCGCCGGTGACACGCGCTCCGTCAAATTCCAGCATCCGGGAATCGTGCGGGCCTACTGCTCGATCCACGAGCGCATGAACGCGACGATCTTCGTGGCTCCGAGCCCCTGGGTGACGGTTGCCTCCCGGTCGGGCCACTTCGCGATCAGCGACGTGCCGGCGGGAGACTACGTGCTGCGGACCTGGTCCGAGCGACTGCCTGCCACTGCTCGATCGATCGAACTCACACGCGATCAGCAACTCGAACTGGACATCGACCTGGTTTCCGACTCCCGCTGAACAGGTCCTGCCTTCATGCCGACCCGTTCGCGAAGAACCGTCGCTCGATCTCGGCGGCCGGCACGGGACGACAGAACAGATATCCCTGCATCTCGTCGCAGCCGAAGCCCGCGAGCAACGCGCGTTGTCCGTCCGTCTCGACGCCTTCGGCGATCACCCGAAGACCCAGTGCGTGTCCCATCGCGACGATCGATGCCGTCAGCGCGGCCGCCTGTGGATCCCGCTCGACACCTTCCACGAAGCTGCGATCGATCTTCAACGCATCCACCGGAAGCTGGCGCAGGTAGGCGAACGACGAGTATCCGGTACCGAAGTCATCGACCGACACCTCGATGCCGTGTGTGCGCAGTCGCTCGAGTTCGCCGACGAGCGCACGTTCGTCGTCCATCAACGTGCTCTCGGTGATCTCGAGTTCGAGCAGATCCGCGGCGGCCCCGGTCTCCTCGAGCAGCTGCAGGACACGATCTGCGAGACCTCCCGCCCGAAGCTGATGGACGGATAGATTCACCGAGATCGGAACCGCGTGACCGGTCGCAGACCACTCCGCGATCTGCTGACACGCCCGGCGGATCACCCAGTCTCCCAGCGGGATGATCAGGCCCGTCTCCTCGGCGACGGGGATGAAAATCCCGGGTGGGATCATCCCCGCATCGGGATCGCGCCAGCGGAGCAAAGCTTCCACGCCGATGATCCGACCTGCCCCGGACAGCTCGACCTTCGGCTGATAGTGCAGTTCGAACTCCCCCTGCTCGATGCCGCGACGCAGACGCGACTCGAGCAGCAGTCGCTGCATCGCCACCTCGTTCATCGACGCATCGAAGAACTGGAAGTCGGCGCGCCCCTGCTCCTTCACGTGGTACATCGCAGCCTCGGAACTCCGGAGCAACGCCTCTGCATCGTCCCCTTCGGCGGGAAACGCCGTGATGCCGATGCTCCCCGTGATCACCACCTCGTGGCCGCCGAGGTCGAACGGCCGCGACAGCGATTGCAGGATCCGGCGTGCCACCCGGGCCAGATCCTCCACGTCCTTGGGCGAACTGACCACGATCGTGAACTGGTCGCCGCCGAGTCGCGACACCGCGCTGTCGGCATCCGCGCGGGCGACGAAGTCGCCGCTTCGCACGCACGCGACCAGGCGATTCGCGACGCCCTTCAGCAGTTCGTCGCCGATCGAGAATCCGAGGAGATCGTTGATGCGTTTGAAGCGGTCGAGATCGAGGAAAAGCACGCCGACGACTTCGTGGCTACGCCGCGCGCGGGCCAGTTGGATCGACAGATGATCGAGACAGACCGCTCGATTGCCGAGCCCGGTCAGCGCATCGTGGCGTGCCAGGTAGCGGATCTGTTCCTCGGAGCGCTTTCGATCCGTGACGTCCTGGATCGTTCCTTCGAGCCGGGCCGGGCTGCCGTCTGCTCGCAGCACGAGCCGAGCCTGGACGCGCAAGATCAGTTCCGGCGAGTCGATCAGGCCAACCCGACAGTCGAGCCGGAGAATCGCCCGCTCCGCCAGAGAGGAGCGCAGCGCATCGAGCAATCCAGCTCGATCGTCGGCGTGGACGAGGTCGAGCACAGAGCCGGGCGAGATCGGCTTGTCGTCGTCCTCGAGCCCGAGCAGTTCGCGGAACTCTTCGGATCCGTACATCTCGCCGCCCGGGAGATCCACATGCCAGCTGCCGATCCGCGCCATCCGCTGCGCGGCCGCAAGATCCTCGCGGCTGCGACGGATGCGCTCCACGTTGTCCGAGAGCTCGCTGTTCTTGCTCTGGACTTCACGGCGTGACTCGCTCAAGCGATCGAGCATGCGGTCGAAGGCACGTGCCACATCGCCGAGTTCGTCGGTCCGTGGGCTCTCGAGCCGCGCTTCGAAATCACCAGCGCCGATGCGCACCGTCGCGTTCTGCAGATCGACGATCGGCCGGACGAGGCTCCTCGCCACGAGCACACTCACTGCAAACGCGATCGCGAGCGCGACCCCCCCGGCGAACAACAGGTTCAGTCGCGAATGGCGAAGGGCACCGCGTTCGGACTCGAGAGAGATCGAGGTCGTCAGATCGAGTTCGCCGAGCATCGCCACCCGACGCTGGATGAATCGATCCGAACTGCTTCCGGGCGCCATGAAAGCAATCTCGGCTCCACACAGATCCGACCAGCGCGAGACCAACTCGGGCTCGACCGCCTCGACGGCCAGGAGTTGCCCGACCAGCACCCCGCCCGTTCGGAGCGGAATCGTCACCGCGAAGTACGGTTCGCGCTGCCACGCGAGCAGCCCGTCCCCTCCAGCGTCGACTGCGGCGGCCGCGAGCTGTGGATCTCCCGCTGCAACCGTGACTTCGCCCGAGCCGTCGAGGAAGCCCATCAGGGCCGCACCCTGTCGCTCGGCGACTTCACCCGCGTAGAAACGCAGCGTCGGGAGATCACCGACCTCGAGGGTCGCACGAAACTGTGGCGTACCCGAGATCGCACCGTAGCGATCGCGCATGGCGCCAAGGTGCGAATCGACCAGCATCCGGGTCGACACCGCAGCCCTATCGAGCCGCCGCGCCGCGGCTGTCTCCAGATCACCGGACAGCGCTCGATCCTGAATCGCGAGGGCGAGCGCTGTCGAGAGCGCCGCGACCCCGGCGAAGATCACCAGTGTTCGAACGCTGAGACTCAGGCGATACCGACGCGCCACCCGCGCCTCCCCGCTGATCGGACGATTCTCGCCTATACGGCTCCCCCGGAATGGCGCTTGAGGCCCACGGCCGAACAGCGCGACTTGCGAAGAATGGACGCGGCGATGGGCGGCGGCTCGCCCCAGAGCCCGCCGAGCCTGCGAGTGGACGGGAAGGCCGACTCGAACGGACCGTAGTAGATCGGGGTCGACTGGCACGGGAGGCGATGCTGCGGAACGTCTCCGATCTGCCCGATCCGCCTACGCGGTGATCCCGGCTCCGCCCGTAGGCCGGAATGCGTCGACCAGCGCCCGACAGTATCCGACGACGGCAGCCACCTTGTGGGGAGCCGTCTTGCCCAGGCGGACGACGATCAGATCGAGCTTGGGACTGAGCATGATCCGCTGCCCCCCCATCCCACTGCAGTAGAAGAGTCCCAGACTTCCCGGGACCGTCCAGAAGTGGGCGCCGTAGGTTCCGCCGGACTGCGCGGAGGGTGTGCGCGTATAGTCGACCCAGCCTGTGGGCAGCACGCGTTCGCCGTCCCAGATTCCGTCGCGCAGGTAGAGCAACCCGAAGCGAGCGAAATCCCGGGCACTCGCATAGCAGTGGCTCGAGCCGATGAAGTTCCCTGCTGCGTCGAAACGCGGATCCGCGGTCTTCATCCCCAGGCGATCGAACAACTCGCGATGCATGAAGCGACGCATCGACGTCTCGTCACCGCCCACGTGATCCCGGACGAGGCGGGACAGCAGATTGGTCGCGCCACTGTTGTAGTTCCAGCATGTTTCGGGTTCGACCTGGTACGGCAGCGTCGCCGCGAATCCCGCAACGTCCGACTTGCCCGCGCCGAACAACATGGGGATCACGTCGGATTCATGCTCGGGGTAGTAACGGACGGATCCGCCTCCGAGGTGCTCTGCTTCGCGAAATCGCAAACCATCCACCATGCGAAGCAGCTGATCGACGGTGATCCTTCGACGCGGATCGCCTTCGGACCACTCGGGGACCGGAATCGGTGCGTGGATGTCGAGCTTCCCCTGCCCGACCAGGATGCCGATCAAGCTCTGGGTGACGCTCTTGGCCATCGACCAGGAGAGGAAGGCATGGTCGGGCGCGGCATCGTGGGCGTATCGCTCGGCGACGATGGCGCCGCCCTGCACGATCACGACGGCATGCGTGCGATCGAGATCATCCGGGTCTGGATGCTGGAAGGCGTGATCGAGCAGGCGCTCGAGCGCCACGCGATCGACCCGACGATCGAGGTCCGCCTCGGGCCACTTCAGAGTCGGCCACGCCACGGACGGGGACTGTTCGGGGAGCGGCAGCAGCAGCGCCGGACTGGACATGGCGTGAGGCCAACCAAGGACGGGCTGCGGCGAGTCACCATCAGCCCAGGTAACGGAATTCTCCGACCGGGTTGCACTTGCTGGGACTGCGGAGATCGATGGCGGGGCGGACGGGACTCGAACCCGCAACTTCCGGCGTGACAGGCCGGTGCTCTAACCGATTGAACTACCGCCCCGCGGTGTTCCGGCCGGGACGGTTTAGCCAACTCTCGCCGGGCGGGAAAGGGGCTCCGTCCTGACACACCCGAAGTCAGCAGCCAATCGGATCCGGCGCGATCCGGCCGACTTCGAGCGAATTCGTTGAATCGGCTGGTGGGCGTGCACGGATTCGAACCGCGGACCCTCTCGGTGTAAACGAGATGCTCTAACCAGCTGAGCTACACGCCCTGAAGCAAGTCATGCGGGCCAGGCGGAATTTGGGCTGGACCGACGCCCGTCCGGCTGCCAGCCGCTGCGCCGCACACGAACCGATCAGTTGACTCCGGCCGTATGCGGCACTTCCGTGGTCGTCGGCTTCGAACCACCGAGCAGCGCTACTTCGTAGATGTCCTCGAGGTCGTACATCCCGGCCTGCAGGAAACTCTCGGGATTCGGGACCGCGAGCGCGTGCGCGAGCACTTCGTCCATGTGTTCGACGAGGATGATCCGGATGTTCTTCTTGATCACCGCGGGCAGATCCTTCAGGTCCTTCTCGTTGTCCTTCGGGATGATCACTGTGTCGACACCGCCGCGATGGGCTGCGATCAACTTCTCCTTGAGACCCCCGATCGGGAGTACACGCCCTCGCAGCGTGATCTCGCCCGTCATCGCGACGTTCGACCGCACCGGAACCCGCGTCAGCGCCGAAGCGATCGTCGTCGCCAGCGTGATGCCTGCCGACGGCCCGTCCTTGGGCGTACCACCCTCCGGCACGTGGATGTGGAGATCGACCTTCGTATAGAAGTCCCGCTTCAACCCGAGCTGCTTCGCGCGGGATCGGATGTAGGACATCGCAGCCCCTGCCGACTCCTGCATGACCTCACCCAGCCGGCCCGTGATCTGCAGCTTGCCCTGACCCGCTGTGACGGACACCTCCGTCTGCAACAGCTCTCCACCCACTTCGGTATAGGCGAGCCCCGTCGTCACGCCGATGCGGTCCTCGGTCTCGGTCTTGCCGTACCGGAACCGCTGGACACCGAGGAACTTCTTCACCAGTTTGGGCGTGACCTTCGTCTTCTTGTGGGAATCCCCCTGACTCACCACTTCTCGTGCCACCTTTCGCGAGATCGAAGCGAGTTCCCTCTCGAGGCTCCGGACTCCCGACTCACGGGTGAAGTGGCGGATCACTTCGAGGATCGCCGCATCGGTGAACTCGATGTCCTCCGGCTTCAGCCCATTGGCTTCGCGCACCTTGTCGATCAGATGGCGCTTCGCGATCTCGAGCTTCTCCGATTCGATGTAACCCGGGATCTGGATCACCTCCATCCGATCCTGAAGGGGCCGCGGAATCTCACTCAGCACGTTGGCGGTGCAGATGAACATCACCCGCGACAAGTCGTAGTCGGTGTCGAGGTAATGGTCGTTGAACGTGTGGTTCTGCTCCGGGTCGAGCACTTCGAGCAATGCCGAGGAAGGATCGCCACGGAAGTCCATCGACATCTTGTCGACTTCGTCGAGCAGGAAGACTGGATTGCTGCTGCCCGCCTTCTTCAGACTCTGGATCACCTTGCCGGGCAGCGCGCCGATGTAGGTGCGCCGGTGGCCGCGGATCTCAGCCTCGTCGCGAACGCCGCCGAGACTGATGCGGACGAAGTCGCGACCGGTCGCCCGGGCGATCGACTTTCCAAGGGATGTCTTGCCGACGCCGGGCGGACCCACGAGACACAGGATCGGACCCTTCATCTTGGCGACGAGTGCCTGTACGGCCAGGAACTCGAGAATGCGCTCCTTGGGTTTCTCGAGCCCGTAGTGGTCCGACTCCAGGATCTTCTCTGACTCGTCTACGTTGCCCAGCTCTTCCTTGTACTCCAGCCACGGCAACCCGAGCATCCAGTCGATGTAATTTCGCACGACGGTCGCCTCGGCGCTCATCGGCGACATCATCTTGAGCTTCTTGATCTCCTTCTCGACGCGCTCGCGGGCATCGTCGGGCATCTTCTTGGCGGCCAGCTGCTCTTCGAGCTCGCCCATCTCATTCTTGAATTCGTCGCGATCACCGAGTTCCTTCTGGATCGCCCGCATCTGCTCGTTGAGGTAGTACTCCTTCTGGGAGCGCTCCATCTGCTTCTTCACGCGCCCGCGGATCTTGCGTTCGACCTCGAGCACCTCGATCTCGGCCTGCATCCTCGAGTAGACCTCCTCGAGTCTTTCGAGCGGCGCAGTGATCTCGAGCAGGGTCTGGCGCTCCTCGAGCTTCAGATTCAGGTGCGCGACGATCGTGTCCGCGAGGCGTCCCGGTTCGGTCACCGAGGCGATCGTCGCCTGCAGCTCGGGGGCGATCTTCTTGTTCAGCTTCGCGTAGCCTTCGAATGCGCCGTGGATCGTGCGGACGAGGGCCTCGGCTTCGGGAGAGGCATCCTCCACGTCTTCGACCGCCTCCACGCGCACCACGAAGAACGGATCGTTCGCCTGGAACGATTGGATCCGTGCCCGGCTCTTGCCTTCCACCAGCACTTTCACCGTGCCGTCTGGCAACCGAAGCAGCTGGATGATCTTGCCGAGCGTGCCGAACGGATAGATGTCCTCGGCCGTCGGCTCCTCCTGCCCGGCCTGTCGCTGTGCCGAAAGCATCAGATCCTTGTTGCCGGCGAGCGCTTCTTCGAGTGCGAGGATCGATTTTGCACGGCCCACGAAGAGCGGAACCACCATGTGCGGAAACACGACGATGTCCCGCAGCGGCATCAGCGGCATCACGCTGTGGCCGCCGGAACCGCCCCGTCTGGTCCGGTCGTTTTCGTTCGCGTCGTCGTCGTTCTTGAAGAAAACCATTGGGTCCCGGTCCCCTCGTCCGCCGTCAGGCCGACTCCGCCTCCCGTTTGTAGACGAGTAGCGGGTCTGCACCCTGCGTGATGACCTCCTCGTTGACGACGCACTCCTCCACGTCATCCCGAGACGGCAGCTCGTACATCATCTCCAGCATCGAGGCTTCGAGGATCGCCCGCAGTCCGCGCGCCCCGGACTTCTGATTCAGTGCCCGGTGGGCGATGGCGCGAAGCGCTCCTTCCGTGAAGCGGAGCCGCACGTCCTCGAACTCGAACAGTTTCTGGTACTGCTTGACCAGCGCGTTCTTCGGCTGAGTGAGGATGTCGATCAGCGCTTCCTCGTTCAACTCGGTCAGCGTCGCCGTGACCGGCAGACGCCCGATGAATTCCGGGATGAGTCCGAAGTGCAGCAAGTCCTCTGCCTCCACGGATCCGAGCAACTCGCCCTTGCGACGATCGCTGCTCTTCTGGATATCGGCACCGAAGCCGAGTCCCTTCACACCGATTCGGCGCTCGATGATCTTCTCGAGGCCCACGAAGGCTCCGCCGCAGATGAAGAGGATGTTCGATGTGTCGACCTGCAGGAATTCCTGCTGCGGGTGCTTTCGTCCGCCCTTGGGGGGGACGCTCGCCATCGTACCTTCGATGATCTTCAGCAGCGCCTGCTGGACCCCCTCACCGGAGACATCGCGGGTGATCGAGGGGTTCTCGCTCTTTCTCGCGATCTTGTCGATCTCGTCGATGTAGATGATCCCGTGCTGCGCGCGTTCGACGTCGTAGTTCGACGCCTGCAGGAGATTGAGGACGATGTTCTCGACGTCCTCTCCCACGTAGCCGGCTTCGGTCAGTGTCGTGGCGTCGGCGATCGTGAACGGGACGTCCAGGATCTTGGCGAGGGTCTGCGCGAGCAGAGTCTTGCCGCAACCCGTCGGGCCGAGCAGGAGGATGTTGGCCTTCTGCAATTCCACTTCGCCGAGCGTCGATCCGCTCTCGATGCGCCGGTAGTGGTTGTGAACCGCGACCGAGAGGACCTTCTTCGCCATTTCCTGGCCGATCACATACTCGTCGAGTGCTTCCTTGATTTCCTTCGGCTTGAGGACGCGTGAAGACGCACGCGAGGACTCCTCCTGCCCGTACTCTTCGGCAATGATGTCGTTGCAGAGCTCGATGCACTCGTCACAGATGTAGACCGTCGGACCGGCGATCAGCTTCTTGACTTCCTTCTGACTCTTTCCGCAGAAGGAGCACGAGAGATTGGCGTTGTCATCTCGCTTCTTCATGGGACCCCTTCGCCTCGCGGTCGAACCCCTGGAACCTTCGAGATCCGGTACGCCATCCGATCGAGTAGAGCTTCATCCGGCTATTTCTTCTTCCTGACCGACTCGCTCGCTTCGGTCACCTCGGATCCCGGCCTCGTCGTCATCACACGATCGACGATTCCGTACTTCAGCGCCTCGTCTGCGCTCATATAGTAATCGCGCTCCGTATCGATCGCGATCTGATCGATCCTCTGCCCCGTGAGAGTCGCAAGTATCTCGTTCATCCGCTGCCTCAGGTTCAGGATTTCGCGCGCCTGGATATCGATGTCGGATGCCTGCCCTCGTGCTCCCCCCATCGGCTGATGGATCATCACTCGAGCGTTCGTGAGTGCCGTGCGCTTGCCGGGCGATCCCGCCGCCAGCAGCCAGGCCGCCATCGACGCTGCCTGACCGATGCACGTCGTGTTGATGTCGGGGCGCACGAAACGCATCGTGTCGAAGATCGCGAGCCCGGCCGTGATCGAGCCACCCGGCGAATTGATATAGAGGTGGATGTCGTGATCCGGATCGTCCGCTTCGAGGAAAAGGAGCTGAGCGACCACCACGTTCGCCACGTCGTCGGAGATCTCGCTCCCCAGGAAGATCACGCGGTCTCGCAGCAGTCTCGAATAGATGTCGAACACACGTTCGCCACGCTGGCTCTGCTCGATCACGTAGGGGATCACTGTCATCGACTCCTCCTGCTCCCCGAGTTCATCTATGCGTCGGCCGACCCGGCCGCCCCCCTGATGCCGTCCGCGCGGTCGCGTCCGGTCGTCATCGGATCGCCCTGCCCTTGCACGCAACGTGCGTGCTTCATCACCCGCCGGCCACTCGCCTGGCGGATCGATGCTACCGCCGCGCCCCCCTGGCACGGTGGTCTCACGCCCAATCTGAAGATGATCGACCAGCCCCTCGACATTGGCAACCATGCGCGCCCACGCACTGCCGACACGCGCTGGCATTCGAAGCCTTGGCTCCGATGCATCCCGCGACTCCGGGGGGACCCGGATCGGTCATGGCGTGCCGGAGGGCTGTCCCGCGAGCACACACAGGCCGATGAGCCGGACTTGCCTGCGCGGCAAACCGCCCGATCAGTTGTCGTTGGACTCGATGTCCTCGCCCTGTGCGAGCGCGTCGACCTCTTCGATCGACGCCTGTCCGGCGAGCCACGCGTAGGCCTTCTGCTCGAGCAGTTCGTGCTCGATGGATTGCAACCAGCCCTGTGTCTCTGCCATCGAGCGAAGCGCTCCGACCTCCATGCCCTGGGACTCGGCCATTTCGGCGAGTCGCGCATCGATCTCGTCACTCCCCACCGACAGCGCCTGGTCGCTGGTGATCTTCTCGAGCAGCAGCGCCTCGCGAACACGCTTCTCGGCAACGGGCCGACCGTCCTCCTGCATCCTGCGCAGCTGCTGATGCAGAACCTCCGTGGGGACGCGACCGTTGAACTGGTCGTGCATGGAGCGCAGTTGTCCCTGCAGCTGGCGCTCGACGATCCCGGGCGGTACTTCGAAGCTGCACAGTCCGATGAGAGATTCGATGAGTGATTGATTGAGGATGCGGCGCGACGCGACCTCCAGCTGCTTGCGCTTGTCGGATTCGATTCGCACCCGAAGCTCGGCAAGGCTCTCGAATTCGCCGAGATCCTTGGCCAGTTCGTCGTCGAGAGCGGGCAGTTCGCGCCGCCGAACGGCCACGACGTGACATTCGAACGCCGCCAGCTTGCCGTTCAAGTGCGCCGGGCCGTAGTCGGCAGGGAAAGTGATTTCGAGGCGGCGATCGTCTCCCGCGCGGACTCCGAGCAACTGCTCCTCGAAGCCCGGAACCATCGTTCCGGTTCCCAGTTGGATGTCCACTCCCTGTGCGGTGCCACCCTGGAAGGTCTGTCCGTCGACTCGCCCCACGAAGTCGATCGTGAGCGTGTGTCCCTCTGCGGCGATCGTGTCCTCGGGCTCCTCGATCAACTTGGCACTGCGCTCGCGGATCCGCTCCAGTTCGCCCTCGACCTCGGCGTCGGAAACCTGCACGGTCGGCTTCCGGCCCCGCAGCCCGGACATTTCGGGCAGGCTGAACTCGGGCTTGATCTCGATGCGTGCCGTGTAGCGAAAGGCGCTGCCAGGCTGCGGCGGCTCGGCATCGATGTCCGGCTCGCTGATGGGCGTGACCTTCGCCTGGCCGATTGCCGCAGCGAGTGTCTCGGACACGAGCAGTCGCTCGACCTCGTCCGGCATGCTCGCTCCGTACATCCGCTCGAGCACGGAACGCGGCACCTTGCCGGGGCGGAATCCCTTGACGCGCGCGTTCCGCTGGAGATCACCATAGGCGCGATCGAACGCACGCCGCACACGAGCCGAATCGACCTCGACACTGAGACTCCGGATCACCGAACTCGTCTCGGCGCACTCCACCCGGATGTCCTGTTCGGCTGCTTCAGCCATGCTGTTGTTTCCTCGTAGTCTCGTGCGGGTATGACGCTGCGCGGATGCAGTTCTCAGCGGGACCGCGCGGACGCGGTGCAGCGGTGGCGGACCGAACGGCGGGGTACGAAGGGATGGTGCCGGGGACAGGACTCGAACCTGCACGTCCAGAGGACAATGGCTCCTAAAGCCACTGCGTCTACCATTCCGCCACCCCGGCATCCGGTGAGTGGATCAAGGTAGCTACGCCGGTGGGAGTCTGGTGAGCGCGCGGGGAATCGAACCCCGAACCTAGGGATTAAGAGTCCCTTGCTCTACCAATTGAGCTACGCGCCCGGGCGGACATTAGCCAGCCCTCCCCGCGCGGCAAGGGATCCGACGGTGTTCAGGCGACTCCGAATCCGCCGCCTCCCGGTGTCTCGATGACGAGACGATCGCCGACGTCGAGATCGAGCGAACACTTCGCGGGCAACGACTCGATGCGACCATCCGCACGCTCGAGCGTGTTCCTCCCCGGACTCGCATCGCCACCGCCCTGCAACCCCCAGGGTGCGACACTTCGTCGCTCGGTCAGCAGACTCAGCGTGACCGGCTCGAGGAAGCAGTAGCGACGCACCAGACCGTCGCCCCCGCGCTGTCGCCCGGCGCCACCGGAGCCACGCCGCAGGCGGAAGCACTCGATCCTCACCGGATATCTCGCTTCGAGCACCTCGGGATCCGTGATCCGCGTGTTCGTCATGTGCGTGTGTACCCCGGATGCACCATCGAAGTCGCGGCCCGCGCCGGCGCCACCGCCGATCGTTTCGTAGTAGCCGAACGTTTCGTTGCCGAACGCCACGTTGTTCATCGTTCCCTGGCTGGCTGCGACGCGCCCGAGCGCTCCGAGCAACACATCGACGACACGCTGCGAGGTCTCGACGTTGCCTCCGACCACCGCGGATCCAGCCGGCGGATCGAGCAGCGAACCGGGCTCGATGGTGACCGACACCGGATCGAGGCACCCCCCGTTGAGCGGAATCTCCTGGTCGAGCAACGAGCGCAGGACATACAGCAGCGCGGCCTGCACGATGGCCGGTGGAGCATTGAGATTGCCCGGTACGGCCGCACCCGTCCCGCTGAAATCGACGTGCATCCGGTCGCCCGCGACAACCAGCCGCACCACGATCGGCGTGCCGTCGTCGAGCCGGTCGGAAAAGTGCTGTTCACCATTCGGCATCCGCGCGATCGCCGCGCCCACCAGGCTCGACGATGCGCGTTGCAGCTGTGACATCGTGGTCGTCACGAGCCGCAGCCCGCGCTCCGCGACGAACGAGAGCAGCAGATGCTCGCCTGTCCGATTCGCCGCCAGCTTGGCGACGAGATCCGCCACGTTGTCGTCGGGTCGCCGCGCGGGATACGAAGCCTCGGCCAGCAGCGTGCGAAGCCTCGCTTCGTCGAAGCGACCGCGCCGTACCAGCCTGAACGGCGCGATCAGCACGCCCTCCTCGGTCAGGGTCCGCGAGTCTGCTGGCATCGAGCCCGGCGTCGTCCCGCCGAGATCGGCGTGATGCCCCCGACTCGCGACGAAAAAGTCCGGAACGGTCGAGTCGGTCGCAAAGACCGGCGTCACGACGGTCACGTCCGGCAGGTGGGATCCGCCTTCGAATGGATCGTTGGTGACGACCGAATCCCCGGGCTCGAGGTCGGGGAAGCGATCGCGCACCGCCCGCACGGTCGCCCCCATCGCACCGAGATGGACGGGGATGTGCGGGGCGTTCGCGACCAACCGACCCTCCGCATCGAAGACCGCGCAGGAGTAATCGAGGCGCTCCTTGATGTTGGTGGACACGGCGGTTTTGCGCAGCACGGCGCCCATCTGCTCGGCGATCGACATGAAGTGATTGCCGAACACCTCGAGGCGGATCGGATCGGCGATCGACAGATCGGCGTCGGGGCGCTCGACGGCTGCGTCGAGCACGTCCTCGAGAATCATCACGCCGTGTGGATCGATGGTCAGCACGAAGCCTGGATCCACCACGACCGTGCCCGCCTCTTCGAGCACCACCAGCGGCCCCTCGAGTGAGGTCCCCGCGCCGAGTTCCTCGCGCATGAACACACGAGCCGCGAGCCTGCCCGTGGCGCCGAAGTGGACTGAAGTGGTCCGCAACGATCGAGGAGCACCGGTCGCTGCCTCGATTCCCACGGCGGCTTCGCCCGGATCGAAGCCGCGCTTCACGAGAACGCGCACTCGCGCGGTCACGATCTCGACCTCGCGCTCGGGCCGCCGGTAGCCGAAGCGGCGCTGGTGCTCCTGTGCGAAACACTCGAGCCAGTCTTCACCGGGAGCGTCCGGAAGCGGTTCGCGCAGCGACAACGCCGAGTCGCTGCCGCGATAGCGAAGGTCGAGCCATCGCTCGATCACGCGCTCACCCGCGCCCTCGCCCGCCAGCGCCCCGAGCCCGTCGGAAGCGAGTCGCGCCAATCGGGCGGACAGCGTGGCCGGCAACGCGCCTCGTGTCAGTCGCAAGCGACCGGCGTCCTGCTGACCATCCCAGGCAATGTCCGCCACGCCGATCCCGTAGGCGGAGAGCAGTCCGGCGAGCGGATGCAGCAGGATCTTCCGGATGCCCAGCTCCCGCGCGATCGCGCAGACGTGCTGGCCGGCCGCTCCTCCGAAGCCGACCAGTGCGTGGTCCCGCGGATCCACGCCGCGCGCAATCGAGACCTCGGCGATCGCGCGCGCCATGTGGGCATTGGCAACCTCGACGAAACCAGCCGCCAGCTGGTCGAGGCTCAGATCGAATCCGGCCCGCGATACTTGTTCACGCAACTTCTCCAGCCGCTGCTCGATCAGTCCGGTCTCGAGCGGGAATGGAAACCGATCGGCCTGTACCCGACCGAGCAGGACGTTGAGGTCGGTCAACGCCAATGCACGGTCCTCGCCGGCGGCAGCGCGGTCGGTGCGCCCGTAACAGATCGGCCCCGGATCCGAGCCCGCGCTCTCCGGACCGACGGTGAGCCGGACTCCGTCGAAGCGACAGAGCGAGCCTCCGCCGGCCGCCACGGTGTGGATGCGCAGCATCGGCGTCCGCAGACGCACGCCCGCAACCTCGGTCTCGAACGATCTCTCGAGTCCTCCCGCGTGGATCAGCGAGACGTCGGTCGAAGTCCCGCCCATGTCGAACCCGATCGCACGGGTGTAACCGGCGCGGGCCGCCACGCGGGCGGCCGCGACGACGCCTCCGGCGGGACCGGACAACAGGGCCCGTGCCCCGCGAAAGCCCGTCGCCTTGATCAATCCGCCAGAGGACTGCATGTACCGGATCTCGGAACCCGGCAGCGCGGCCTCCAGCCGTGCGATATGGATCCGGAGCAGCGGCGTCAGGTACGCGTCCACGACCGACGTCTCGGCACGCGCCAGGAACCCGATCTCGTTGGCGATCTCGTGTGAGCACACGACATCCACGAAACCAAGGCTCTGCGCGACTTCCTTGACACGAAGCTCGAACTCCGGATGCGCGTAGGCGTGCAGCCCGGTGATCGCGACGGAACGGATTCCGCGCTCATGCAGCCCCGCGAGCTGGCGCTGCAGCGTCGGGACATCGAGCACGCTCAGTGACTCGCCATCCAGGGAGACCCGGCCTCCGCACTCGACCACACTCTCGGTCAGCGGACCCGGTCGCCGGATCCGCAGATCGAAGAGCGCGGGCCGCGCCTGGGTACCGATCGCGAGCGTGTCTGCGAAGCCTTCGTGCGTGACCCAGACGGTCTCCGCCCCGCGTCGCTGGAGCAGCGCATTCGTCGCGACAGTCGTCCCGAGCCGGACCGTACAGACTGGCAACGGATCTCCGGCAGCGATCTCGCCGGCCGATTCGAGCAGGAAGCGGATGCCTTCGATCGGCGCATCGTCGGTCGAAAGCCGCTTGTGGAGGCGCCAGCGTCCCTGCGGCGAAACGCCGATGAAATCGGTGAAGGTCCCGCCGCGATCGATCCAGAACTGCCACCGGGCGCGGGCCGTCATGGGGCTCCACACGCGGGGCTGATCTGGCTCGATTTCGGGTGCATCATCGGATTCTTCCGGCGGATTTCCGATCCATCACTCGATATGCGGATCGGGACTCGCTGGCTTCGCGGGCCGCCGCATGAAAGGCAGCTGGGCCCACAGTCGCGCGAGCACGCCACGCGCCGCCTCGTCGCCGATCAGCGCGACGAGTCCCACGGTGGCGATCAGATACAGCCCACCGCCGGCGGCGAGGTCGAGAAATGAACCGACGAATCCGGCTCGTTCGAAATCCACCAGCCGACCGAGCCAGGCTGCGACCGCTGCGATGGCGGCAGTGCGTGCCGCTGTGGTGAGCAATCCGACGAGGGCAGGCCCACCGAATCGCAGCCGCGCCCAGGCGAGCGTCGCGATTGCGTTGAACGAGATCGCGAGGCTGCCCGCTGCGGCCAGTCCCGCTGCGCCCCATGCCGCGCCGAGCGCCCGATAGAGCGGCACTGCCGCGAGCGCGATCCCCGTTCCGAGCAGCATCGGGCGCCACATCTCACCGCGTGCGAAGAACGCCCGCACAGCGACCTGCTGGATCACCCAACCCGGGACCGCCCACGCGAGGATCGCCAGCAACCACGCCACCCTCAGCGAGTCGGCGGCTTCGAAGCGGCCGCGCTGGTAGACGACCTCGACGATCGGCAACGAGAAGGCAGCGAGCGCGACGCCGGTCACGATCGCCACCACCAGCGTGCCGCGAAGCGTGCGGACGAGCGTTCGATCGAGTTCCTCGCCCCGGCCCTCGGCGTGGAGTGCTGCGAGGGTCGGCAGGGCTGCCGTCGCGACCGCTTGTCCAACGACCGCGACGGGTGCCATCATCAAGCGTCGCGCGAAACCGAGCGAGGCCACCACGCCCACTCCCAGCGCTTGACCGAACCAGCGCTCGTACCACTCGTCCACCGTCGTGAGCGAAACTCCGACCATCAACGGCAGGGCCGAGATCAGGTAGATGCGAAATCGCTGATCGAATGGCGACACCGTGAACCGCACCGGCATCACGCGCCGGATCTGCCACAGAGGCACCACCAGTTGACCCACGACCGCGCCGACCAGGGCCCCCCAGGCAAAGCCCTCGACGCCCTGCCCGATCAAGCCACCCGCGATGATGGCCCCGTTGTACATGAGTGGCGCTGCCGCCTGCGCGCCAAAGCTTCCGTGCGCCATCAGCACGGCCCGCACGATGCCACCGGTCACGAAGAAGATCTGTGCCGGCAGGACGATCCGGGTCATCCGTGCAGTCAGTGCGCGCGTTGCGTCGTCGAAGGCACCGAACTGCAGTTCGATCAACGGTTCGGCCGCGATCCACAGCACGAGGGTCAGCGCGAGCGTCACCGCGCCGAGCGTCCCCAGCACCGTGTGGAAGAGCCGCGCGGCCGACTCGGGCCCTTCGCGCTGGAGGGTTCGCAGATACAGCGGCGTGAAGGCGATCGAGAGCGCGCCACCGGCCAGCAGATAGTTGAGCAGGTCGGGGATCTGGAAGGCAGCCGAGAATGCGTCCGTGGCCGGGCCGACGCCGAGCCGATCGGCGAGCACCATGTCGCGAGCGAAACCCAGCACGCGCGAGAGCAGCACGCTCGAGCCGAGCAGCAAGGCAGCCGCTCCGAGTCGCCGACCCGAGAGCGCATGGCTCTCCGTCGTCTGCGTGCGGTCGGCCACCGTGTTCCCCCCGGTCGGCAGTATGGAGCATCTGCCACGATCCCGATGTCGCCGCGCACACGACGGAATGACGACTCCGTTCCGTCAATCCACAGGTCGCCGCCGCATCAGCGGGGATTCGGCTCGCGCCACGTCGAGCCGTCCCAGGTTTCCATCACGGCGTCATCGCCCTCGCGCCCGCGCCAGAACGGATAGTCGAGGGGCACCTTGCCGTGGGGCGTATCGAGCACGTACTGCGGGATCGCGAAGCCGCTGGTGCGACCGCGCAGACCGCGAAAGAGCGCGAGCCCCTGCTCGATCGGCACACGGAAATGCGCGGTGCCCTCGAGCAACTGCGCCTGATAGCAGTAGTAGGGTCGCACCCGGATCCGGACCAGTTGCTCGCACAGGCGCTGCA
The DNA here is from genome assembly GCA_031413515.1 of bacterium. Classification (GTDB taxonomy): domain Bacteria; phylum Myxococcota_A; class UBA9160; order UBA9160; family UBA4427; genus TMED88. The sequence goes on along the minus strand of JANOFF010000177.1, from coordinate 4,911 downwards.
TCACTTCGGGCGAATCGTTGATACCGCGCATCAGCACACTCTGGTTGCCCACCGGAATGCCGGCGCGCAGCAGACGATCGCAGGCCAGCGCGGCCGGCTCGGTGATCTCGTCGGGATGGTTGAAGTGCGTGTTCACCCAGATGGGGTGGTAGCGGGACAACATCTCGCAGAGCGCTTCGGTGACGCGATACGGGAGCGTCACAGGCAGTCGCGTGCCGAGCCGCACGATCTCCACATGCGGGATCGCCCGGAGCCGTTCGAGCAGCCACTCGAGGCGCGAATCCGAAAACACCAGCGGATCGCCGCCCGTCAGCAGCACGTCGCGGATCTCGGGAGTCTCTGCGATCCAGGCGAGCGCGGTCTCGAGCTCGCGACGCTGCATCGTCCAGCCCGTGTCTCCCACCATGCGTTTGCGCAGACAGAATCGGCAGTAGAGCGCGCATTCGTTGTTGACGCAGAACGCGATGCGGTCGGGATAGACGCGGATCACGTTCTTCACCGGCGAGTGCAGGACCTCGTCGAGGGGATCGGCCAGACCGAGCGCGTCGCCGCCCTCTGCGCTCGAAGGCACGACCTGACGCCGGATCGGGCAGGCCGGATCGTGACGATCCATCAGCGAGGCGTAGTACGGCGTGATCACGAAGCGGAAGCGCCGCGAGAGATCCTCGATCGCGCGCGCCTCGTCTTCACTGGGATCGACGTAGCGGCGCAGGTCGTCCAGCGAGCGGATGCGGTTCTGCATCTGCCAGGCGGTGTCCTCCCAATCCTCGCGCGAAATGCCAGCGGGTACCGCCACGGCCTTCGGGCGCCAGATCTCGGCGGGCTTCGAGGGGGTCATCGGATCGGCTCCAAGGGCAGCAACGCGAGAGGTGAGACCGGTCCGCTGCCCGCCAGGCCGAGCCGGATCAGGCCCTCGTGCAGCACCTCGGCGAGCACCTCGGCGAGCGGCCGACCGGCGAGCTCGGCGATTATGCCGAAGGTGCCATCGGGCGCGAACGTCGGCAGCGGATTGAGCTCGAGGAAGACCGGTTCGCCCGCCGCGTCCAGGCGGAAATCCGCGCGCGCGAAATCGCGACATTCGAACAGCGCGAAGACGTCGAGGGCGAGAGAGGACAGCCGCGATTCGAGTTCCGCCGTCAAAGCGCCGGGCACGCAGTAGTCGAGCGCGCCGGATTCGCGTTCGGCCGCGGCCTCGAGGGCGTGCAGCCCGATCCGCGTTTCAGACTCGAGAGCTCGTTGGACGATCGGAAGTACGCGGGGCGGAGCGTGGCCCACGATCGTCACGGTGAATTCGGCCCCCGGCACGAAGGCCTCGACCAGCGCCGGCTGCGCGTAGTCGCGCACGATGCGATCGACCTCGCGCGCGAGCGCGCGCCGCGAATGCACGAGCGAACTCCGGCGGATCCCCTTGGCGGTGCCTTCCCAGCGCGGCTTCACGAACAGCGGAAACGGGGCCGGCAGATCGATGCGCTCCGCGTCGGATCCCGACGCCATCACGCACTGCGCGGCGACGCGGATGCCCGCGGCGGCGGCCGCCCGGTTCGCCCAGGCCTTGTCGAGGCTGAGCGACAGCGTCAGCGCGTCGGATCCGAGGCATGGAATCCCGGCCATCTCGAGCAGCACCGGCGCCCAGGCCTCGCGATTCCGGGATCCGTGGCCCTCGGCGATGTTGAGGGCCACGTCGATCTGCGGCGGCGCGCCTCGACCCAGCTGCTCGAGCAACGCGGCCGGTGCACCGATGCGGATCGGCGTATGACCGAGCGCCACCAGAGCCCGCTCGAGCACCTCGACGGTCGCGATCGGTTCGTATTCGGCGTTTGCATCCAGCGGAGCGCCCTCGCGCACCGGATACGTGTCGAACGTCTCGAACACCAATCCGACGGCGAGCCTTCGCGCTTCGGATGTGCCCATGCGCGCAGCGTCGGCCGAGGCCGTTCGGAGACTTTGCGAGTCGGTGCGCGTCGCCATCGATTCCGATCCAGAGAGGCGCAAGCAGAAGGTCAATCGCCTCCCGAAAACGGCTTGGTCGCAGAGGCGCTGTTGTCTAGCCTACGTCGCCCATCCAAGACGAGGCACATCGTTCCGGGATCCCCCCTCAATGGCCGCCACGAACAGATTCTCCCACCTGATGGCCTGGCTCCCGGTGCTGGCCTGGGGGGTGGTGATCTGGCTGCTCGGTGGCGACGCCTTCAGCGCACCTGAAACGTCCAGGATCCTCGGCCCCCTGATCAATTGGCTCTGGCCGGACCTCGACGCCGACAGTCTGGCCCGGATCGTGGCGGGCATCCGCAAACTCGCCCATCCGGGCGTCTACGGCGTCCTGGCCGGCTTCGGTTTCCGCGCCGTGACGATGACCGGATCGGCGTTCGATCCGGCGCGGCGCGCAGGGCTTTCTCTGCTGCCCGTGCTCGCGCTTTCGATTGCCGACGAGTGGCGGCAGAGTGCGTCGGCATTGCGGACCGGCGCGCCATTCGACGTTGCGCTCGACGTCGCCGGTGGCGTCGCGGTCATCGGGATGGCGCTCGCGATCGAGCGCTGGATCGGTCGCCGGCTGTTCGCTCCGGCCACGCAGACCCGACCGGCCCACCCCGCGGCCTGATCTCTTCGTGCCCGCCATGCGCTGATCGAGACCGCGCGTCGGGACTCGGTCTGCCGTCGCCCGCCAACGCCGCCGAGTGCAGACATCAAAGACTTCGAGTCGACACCGGGAGCCGGGCATCGAAGATCCGCCGCCGTGTCAGCGCGTCGTGTGCCGTCACCTCGATGACCCCCGCGTTGTCCGGCTCCTCGCTCGGAAGCAGCGCGCGGATGAACCCGAGATGCGTGACCACCACGATCCTGCCCTCTGGCTGGTGGGCGATCCAGTGGGCGATCGCATGCCGGGCGCGCGCGCGGATCTCGCGCCGCGATTCACCCGCACCGGGCCGGAAGGCCGGGTCGCCCGAATCGAATCGGGCGAGGCCGTCGGGATCCAGCGCTTCGATCTCGTCGCGCCGCAGGCCCGACCAGCGGCCGACGTCGAGTTCCCGCAGCCTCGGATCGACCTGCAGAGGAATTCCGAGCATCGCCGCCAGGGGTTCGGCCGTCTGCCGGGCACGCTGCAAGTCGCTGCTGAGCAGGATCGATGCGGGTTGGCCCGCCATCCGCTCGGCGAGATCGCGGGCCTGCTGCTGGCCCCGCGTCGACAGCGGCGGATCGGCATGCCCTTGCCAGCGGCCCGAGGCATTCCACTCGCTCTCGGCGTGGCGGATCAGGCTCACGCGCACCCGGGCATCCGTCGTTTCCATGCTGGCGGGAGACTACGGGAAGGCGAGGCCAAGTCCAACGCGCGATGCAAGGATCAGGAACGCACGCGCGACAGCAGCCGCGCAAGCGGAACCGTCGCGAGCACGATCAACACGACGGGCACCGACAGGTGGCCGAGCAGCGCGTGACGCGCTCCGGGCTGCTGACAGAACAACTGCACCGCCAGGGCTCCGAGTCCGAACGCACCGGCCAGTGCGATCAGCGCACTGTGCGCCGGTTTCTGGATGAATCCGCGGCGTTCCAGCACGATGATCACGACCAGCGGTGCGAACCCGAGGCCCGCCCCCGAGACGAAACAGGCAGCGTCCTTCGACAGTGGCGTCGTGATCGGATCGACGCCGGACAGGTTCGCGGCGATTCCGATGACGATGGCCAGTCCAAGTCCGAGCACTGACGCGCGTCCCGCCCGACGCGTCGTGTCCTCGCGACCGGGCAGCACACTCGAGATCGCGCCAGCACATCCGGCCAGTGCGCCGAACCCCAGGCCCGCGATGACGAGACCGAACAAGGGATCACTCGTCAACCTCTGGAGCAGGACCGCGGGCGGACCATGCAGCATCGCCGAGAGTCCGGCCCCGACCGCCCAGGCTCCCAGTACGAGAGCCAGTGCGGTGATCAGCGAGGGGAATCGACGGGCCGGCGCGAGATCCCGAACCAGATCATCGACTAGCCCCGTCGTCGTGCGATCACCGGCGTCCATCATGACCTCAGTCTTCCGAGATCCTGCCGGAGTGCCTTGTAGCCCCGATGAGCCCTGACTTTCAGAGCGCCCGGCGTCACACCCGCACGGTCCGCGGCCTCGCCCACCGAAAGGCCCTCGATCTGGATCAGCACGACCGCCTCTCGCAGCTTGGCGGGCAGCCGTTCGATGGCTGCCATCAGATCGGGTGGGATGGCGCGCTCATCGGGATGCACTTCGTCGCTGGGAGACGCGAACTCGTCGATCAACTCCACCTCGACTTCCCGATCACGGCGTCGTCCCGAATCGCGAAACGAATCGATGATGGCGTTCCGGGCGATCGCCGCGAGCCACGGCTTGAAGGGGCGCTCGGCGTGATAGGTGTGACGGGCCCGATGGACTGACAGCAGGACGTTCTGGACCACGTCTTCGGCCGCCATCCGATCGTAGATGCGAGAGCGGACCATTCCGCGCACGACGGGCATGATCCCCTCCAGGAGCTTTCGGTACGCGCTGGCATCTCCCCGTTGCGCGGCGGCCATCAGCCCGGACCAGTGTTGCGTCTCGTCGTATTCGGGCCCGACCGTCATCCCGTCCGACCTACCCCGCTGCTACGACCGCCCACTCGAGCCGGTTACGAGTCGGGCGATGCGCATGACCAGCCCCTCGAATCGCCAGAACTCGCAGCCCGGTCGGCGAACCGGGACCCGTCCACGGACCGGCCGGACCCATCACGGCGAATCGTAGACCGTCTGATCCGATTCACCCTCGCTCTTCGCCACGATGCAGCTCACCACGGCATCTCCGGTGATGTCGACCGCCGTGCCAAGCATGGCTAGCAGGCGGTCGACGCCGCTGATCCGCGCGATGGACGGGATCGCCACACTCTGCTCGATCGCGGTGCCATTCCTGTTGACGGTTGCGCC
>JANOFF010000176.1:0-18751 GCA_031413515.1 bacterium | reverse complement strand
GAAGACGGGATCGACGATGCGCGCGAGGTTGTCGGCGAGCACCACCTTCTTGAAGTAGCCCCAGAGAACCAGGTATCCGCCTTCGCGCAGCGCGACGCCGTCGATGCGCCGCTGCTCGCGTATCTGCGGCACGAGCTGCGGGGCGCGCCCGATCGGCCCGGCGAGAATCTGCGGGAAGAAGCCGACGAAAAGCGCGAAGTCTACGGGGCCGTGCACCGGCTTGAAGTGGCCGCGGTAGACGTCGATCACATAGCCGAGCGATTGCAGCGTGTAGAAGGAGAGACCGAGGGGGAAGATCAGATCCAGGTGCAGCCCGGCGGCGCTCACTCCGAGCGGCAGCAGCAGTACGTCGAGCGCGTCGAGGAAGAAGCCGTAGTACTTGAAGAAGCACAGCACGCCAAGGTGCCCGACGACGCTGAGCGCGAGCCAGACGCGCCGGGTTCGGGCGCTCTGCGAGGCCCCGATGGCTCGACCCGCGAAATAGGAGAACAGCGTCGAGGCCAGCAGCAGGAACAGGAACTTCCAGCTCCAGGCGGCGTAGAAGACATAGCTTGCCGCAAGCAGGAATGCGTTCCGCCACCGCTGCGGCAGCGACAGCGTGACGAGCCAGACGCACGCGAAGAACGCGACGAACAGGAAGGAGTGGAAGAGCATCGTCCGGCATTCTACGCGCAGGCGAGGCGGCCGAGCCAACGGATCGAGATGGCCGCGCCCTCGCGCCCCTGCAGCCGCGACTTGCCGTGTCGACGTCCGGCCTGCAAAGTTTCGTCGGGCGGAGCGTCTGCCCGCTCGATCGAATCGACGCATCCGATCTCGGTGTGCATCTGGAGGTTCTCGACATGAAGCTGACGAAACGCGCGAGCGGTGGGCGAGGTCAGACCGAACTCGGCTGGCTCCACAGCCGCCACAGTTTCTCGTTCGGCGAGTACCACGACCGGGCCCACATGGGATTTCGCAAGCTGCGGGTCATCAACGATGACGTGGTCGAGCCCGGCCAGGGCTTCGGCACGCATGCACACAAGGACGCCGAGATCCTCTCCTACGTGCTCGAGGGTCGCCTCGAACACAAGGACTCGATGGGCAACGGCAGCATCATCGAACAGGGGTCGCTGCAGTACATGAGCGCCGGCTCGGGGGTGACGCACAGCGAGTTCAATCCCTCCGGCGACCAGTCCGTCCACTTCCTCCAGATCTGGATCCTGCCCGACCAGAGCGGGGGCGAGCCGTGTTATGCGGAGCAATCACTGCCGACGGCGACGACCCCCGATGCCCTGAGCCTCGTATTCGCGGGCAGGCCGCGCGGCCAGGCGATCGCGATCCGTGCCGACGCCGATGTGTTTCTCGGGCGACTCGCTGCGGGGCGCACACTCGTCCACCCGACGTCGCCGAGCCGCGGCCTCTACCTCCAGATCATCCGGGGGCGCATCGTGGTGGGCGGCGCGAGCTTCGCTGCCGGCGACGGCGCAGCGATCGAGGACTGTGCGCAGCTCGAGATCGCGAGCGAAGCCGACGCCGAGTTCCTGCTCTTCGATCTGCGCTGAGCAGAGCTGAGCAGGGCTGAGGAGAGCCGGACGAGCCGCCGTTCAGCGGCCCGCGACGATCGAAACGCCGAACAGCAGCAGCAGCGCGAGCATCGAGAGCCCGGCGATCGGCCAGCGCCGCAGCCATTGGTCGATCTGCACGAAGACTTCTCCGGCTCCGCCGAGTGTGCGTCGCAGCGGCCGCGCGGCTGCGACGAATGCGTCGACGAATGCCAGGCGGGGCAGCTCGCGGCTGATGGCGAGTGCCAGCAGCGCGCCGCCGCCGATCAGCCACGCGGACGACAGCAGGGCACCCGGGGCCAGCGGATTCGAGATCAGCTTGCCGGGCAGGGGGCCGAGTGCGGCGAGCGCGAGCCCGAACGAACAGATCGCCAGCGCGAGTGCTGCGACTTCCTGCGATCGCGCGATGCGCGCGCGCGCCACGAGCGGCGCCGCCGGCTTGCCCAGGGTCAGCGCGATCACGAGCAGCACATAGCTGGTCGTGAGGAATCCGCCGGCCTGCAGGGTCACCGCCCACCACCATTGGCCGCTGCCCTCCGCGGCATCGAGCAACAGCTTCTTCGCGAGATAGGCACCGCTCGGCAGGACGCCCATCAGCGCGACGCCGCCCACGGCGAACGCCAGCACGCTGAGCGGCACGAGGCGCGCGACGCCGGCCATCTCGCCCAGTCGATCATGTCCGAGTGTCGTGTAGATCAAGCCCGCCGCCATGAACATGGCGGCCTTCGCGGTGGCGTGTGACATCGCCTGCAGCAGACCGCCCGTCAGGGCGTCGCCGTGCACGAATCCGCCGACGTCCGCGTCGAAGGCGAGCGGAAACATCAGGAACAGGTACCCGATCTGCGCGAGCGTCGAATAGGCGATCAGCAACTTCAGTCGCTGCTGCCGGAGCGCGATCACGCTGCCGAACAGGATGGCGCTGGCCCCGAGCCCGGCGAGGACCTGTGCGGCCAGATAGCCGGGGACCGTGGGCAGTGCGTCGAACCAGATCCGGATCACGATGAAGAACGAGCCCTTCACGACCAGCGCCGACAGCACTGCGCTCGCCGCGGGCGGAGCCCCGCCATGCGCGGGCGGCAACCAGAGGTGCAGCGGAAACAGGGCGGTCTTGGCGAGCAGACCGGTAGTCATCAGCACACACGCGACGATCGTCGCGGGCTGCGCGTCCGAGACGCGTCCGAGCTGGGTGATGTCCAGCGTCCCGTACGCGCCGAAGACCAGCACCGCGCCGAGCAGATACAGCACGGAGCCCGCGAGGGCGAACAGCAGGTAGCGCAGCGCCGCCTGCAGGGTCTCGGCCCGCCCGTCGAGGCACACCAGAGGCATGGCGGCGAAGGTCAGCAGTTCGAGCGCCACGTAGAGGGTGAAGAGATCCGATGCGACGAAGACCGCGTTCAGTCCACACCAGACCGCCAGCAACATGATCCAGAACACGTACGGCCGGCGCGCTTCGGACAGTTCGTCAGGCGTCCGGAAATCGGCGCGTGCATACACCGCGATGCCAGCGACGACGACCACCGTGACGAGCAGCATCACGACCGACGCTGCGTCCGCGCGCAGCGTCACGCCGAGCGGCGGAGCCCAGGCGCCGAGCCAGTAGACGAGCGCACGGCCCGATTGCCGCATCTGCCACGCGATCGCGATCATCACGACCGCGCCGAGCGCGATGGTGGCCAGCGCAGTGCGCTCGACATGGCGACGGCCGGCGACGATGGCGGCGAGGATGCCCACGACCGGCACGATCAGCGCCAGCACCAGCAGGCCGGCGCCCGGCGTGACGAACTCAGACGGTGTGGGGATCGCCGGCATCAGGCGTCCCGCGGCGTCTTGGTAGTTGCATCGGCGCTCGCGCCCCCGGATGGCAGATCGGATGCCGGCATGCTCAAGCTCGCCGTGCCGGCCACCGCGTGCAGCCGCAGCAGCAGGGCGACTGACAACGCCGTGGCCGCAAACGACACCACCAGCCCCGTGATCACCAGCGCCTGCGGGACGGGATCCCCGCCGAAACCCATCGCCGCGCCGCGCCGGGCGATCACGCCGAACAACAGGAACACACCGCCGCCCAGCACGTTGAACGAAAGGATCTTCCGCAACGGCTGGGGATGCACGATCAGCCCGTACAGACCGAGTCCGACGAGCAGCGCCCCGCAAGATCCGAACAGCGTCGTCTCCGTCATGGCGTCATGAGTCCTTCGACCGTTCCGGTGCGCCCGCCATCAGCAGTCCCAGCGTCGCGGCGATGGACAACGTGAGCACGACCTCGATGGTCAGGATCAGCGACTTCGCATAGCCCTCGGGATAGGCGAGGAATGCGCCGGCGGTGAACATCCCCGCGATGCCGACCGCCAGGAACACGGCCGCACCGACGACCAGGACGGCGCGCAGCGGGCGCCCGCCGATCGCCGGCGCCGGCCGGACACCCGCCAGCATCACCAGCAGCCACATCGCGGCGAGCACGGTGGCAGCCTGGAACTCGCCACCGGGGCCATCGGATCCGGCATAGAAGAGATAGAGGCCGAGCAGGATGCCGAACGGCGGTAGGCGCCGCGCCGCGTACACCAGCACACCATCGGGATCGGCGTAATGACGCAGGCCCGGATACCCGCCCCAGAGCCGATCGGGTGCGAGCGACCACGCGCCCACCAACGCCAGCAACAACACGACCACCTCGAGCAACGTGTCGGTCGCGCGGAAGGCCATCAGCACACCGGTGACGGGGTTGCCGAGACCGGTCGAGTCGAGATTTTTCGCGACCAGCGGGGCGAGAGTCGGAGCGGGATCGGGCAAGCGCAGCACCGCCATCGCGATCGCGGCCGCCACCCCCGCCGAAAACACCGCCGCCAGCACGCGCAGCGCCCTGCCGGGAACGAACGCGCGCTCGGCAACCTCGCTCTCGCGCAGACGCGAAGCCGCGCCGAGGAACAGCACGCCCGTCAAGCCACTGCCGAGCGCCACCTCGGTGAGCGCGATGTCTAGCGCATGCAGGCGCACCCAGATCAGCGCCAGGATGATCCCGTACGCGACGAAGCCGACGACCGCCGCAAAGGTGTCGCGCGCCCCGATGATCCAGCCGGCCAGGGCCAGCGTCAGCAGCACGAGACCGACGTCGAGAACGGGCACTGCATTCATCGGTCGACCGCCCTCCGCCGCGCGATCCGTCCGATCATCTGCGACACCATCGCACCGGCAAACAGCACCAGCACCCAGACGCTGATCAACTTGATTCCGGAGGAAAGACGGCCTGCCTGCGGGAGCAATCCGATCACGATCAGGCCGAGCCCGAGGTTGTCGGCCTTGGTCAGTGCATGCAAGCGCGTCAGCGTGTCGGGAAAACGCAGCAGTCCGACGGTACCGGCGATGAAGAACAAGCAACCGGCCGAGATGCAGACCACGCTGAACACGTGCAGGGCGAAGCTCATGGCTGCTCCGCCGTACCGGGGTCATCCGACGCCGTATCCGCAGACCCCTTCTTCACCAACGCGATGGAGGCGAAGGCCGCCAGCAGCGCCATGATCGACGCCAGATCGATCGCCGCGGGCATCTCGACGGCGGCTCCGACCAGCAGCAGCACCGCGATGCCGCCGGTTCCGAGCAACTGCGCGGCCATCATGCGATCCACGTCGGCCGGGCCGCGCAGGACGCGCACCAGCCCCATGGCGACGCTGGCCAGCACGACCCCGGCCGCATAGAGGAAGAAGTCAGGCATCCGGTGCCTCTTCGAGGATCGCGGCCAGGCGCGCTTCTTCTGCGGCCAACTGGTCGACGATCGGCTGGCTGACGTCGAGGCAGTGGTAGACGATGGCTCCGTCGTCGTCCGCGCACGGCACCGTACCGGGCAGCAGGCTCGTGATCGCGGCAAACGTGTTGCAGCCCGTCCGCGTCCGGAAGCGGGCCGGATAGGTGATGAACCCGGGCTGCAACGGCATGCGCGGATCGAACACCCGTCGCGCGACATCCACGCCGGCAACCACCGACTGCCAGACGAAGTGCGGCAAGAATCGCAACAACGCACCCCAGCGGACGCGGACGTCGCTTTCGGGCACCAGCGACAGGCTCGCCCAGGTCGCCAGGCTGCTCGCCACGACACCGTAGGGCAGGGCGCCCCGCGACGACTCGGTCAGGACCAGCCAGTAAATGAAGAGCACGAGCCAGCGGCGGAGAGCCGTGACGATCATGCGGTCCTCGCTGCACGGGTCATCTCGGTCGATTTCCGTAGGCCGATCATCGAAGTCCTGACGAATCGAGCCGGCTGCCGGTCGTCCAGCTTTCGGCGGGGGAAAGGGTCGTGCAGACGAGTACCGAAGATCCGGGCTCGGCGCCGCGATCCGTGCGCCGAACTTGCATGGCCCGCTATCGCGACAGCACGACTGCAGGCGGCTGCCGGTTCTCTCCGCCGTCCGCGATCGCTTCTCGAGCGTCGCCTCCTTGATGGTCTTCGGCGCCGGTGCGATCTCTGGCATAACCCTGATCACGATTGCGTTCGCGGTGTCGATCACCCGCGTCGCGACGCGCCTGGCCCTGTTACGCGCTGGCGCGTGGGTGGCCTGGGGTGGTGTGCTCAGTTTGGACTTCGGGCTGTTCCTGACGAATCGGCTCGAACAGGTCAAGCGAGCGTTCCCGACCATCGCCCGGTGACCGACACATGAGTGACACAGAGACGAACGCGGCGGAGCCTCGTCGAATCGAAAAAACAGCTTGACTGGGGCGAACGGCTCCGCGAAGGTAACCGCACCCATCCCCTCGAGTTCGCACACATGTGCGGAGACAGCGGTCCAAGGAGTTCTCCAATGGCGAAGAAGAAGCAGCCGAGAAACGGGCCCGAGGCCCGACACGCCCTTGCCGCCGAGTCGCGCATGCCGTCTACGGTCCACGACCGCGAGATCGCGCGCGCTCTCGAGCTGGGCCTGCAGGGCGCGGATTCGATCGTCGACAAGACGATCCCGACCTTCAGTCGCGGCGAACTGCCGCACTTCGCCGGCATCAACACGTTCCTCAAGCAGCCGTACATCGAGGACGTCAGCCAGTGCGGCAACTACGACGTCGCGATCGTCGGTGCGCCGTTCGACAGCGGCGCGACGTATCGCTCCGGCGCCCGCTTCGGTCCGCAGGGCATGCGCAAGATCTCCGCACTGTTCGGTTCGTACAACTTCGAGCTCGGCGTCGACCTGCGCGAGACGATCACGATGTGCGACCTCGGCGACATCTTCACGATTCCCGGCAACATCGAGAAGACCTTCGACCAGGTGACCAAAGCGATCAGCTACATCTACGCGTCGGGAGCGATGCCGATCGTGCTCGGCGGCGATCACTCGCTCGGCTTCCCGACCACGCGCGGCGTCGCCGAGAACCTCGACGGCAAGCTCGGCATCCTGCACTTCGATCGCCACGTGGACACGCAGGACACCGATCTCGACGAGCGCATGCACACCTGCCCGTGGTTCCACGCCACGAATCTCCCGAACGTCCCGGCCGAGAACCTGGTCCAGATCGGCATCGGCGGCTGGCAGTCGCCGCGCGCTGGCGTGAAGGTGTGTCGCGAGCGCGCGACGACCATCATGACGGTCACCGACTGCGTCGAGATGGGGATCGAGAAGGCCGCCGAGGTGGCGCTCGACGTGGCCTGGCACGACGCCGAGGCGGTCTGGCTGTCGTTCGACATCGACTGCCTCGACGCGGCGTTTGTGCCCGGCACGGGCTGGCCCGAGCCCGGCGGCTTCCTGCCTCGCGAGGTGCTGAAGTTCGTCCAGCTGATCGGCGAGTACAAAGCAGTCGCCGGGATCGAGATCGTCGAGTGTTCGCCGCCCTACGACAACTCCGAGATCACAAGCCTGATGGGCGTCCGCATCATCGTGGACACGCTCGCGTGCATGGTGCGCGCCGGTCACCTGCCGCGGAAAAAGAAGCCGCAGCGCGCGGCCGCCAAGCGAACCGCCAAGAAGAGGTGAGCGCGGCGGCGCGCTCCCCATGCGCACGAGCATCCTCGTCGTCACCGAACTGGCGCCACGCGACGTGGACTGGCCGCGCGCTGTCGAGCAGGCGGAGCGATTGGCGCGGTCGCTCGGGCCGCGCCTGGGGCTGGTTCCGACCATCAAACTGGCGAGTCTCTCCGCCGATCCGTCGGCCTGGATGCGGGACGCCGATGCGTCGTCGCCCGCCGATCTCGCGAACGTTCTGCCTGAGCTGGCGGAAGGGGGCGGCGAAGTCTTCGTGCTGCCCGGCATGCTCGACTTCGGCCTGATCCAGAAGGCGCGGCTCAGCGAGATCGTCGGCGGCACGCGTCTCGAACACCACCGCACCACGATCGTCTACGACGACGTCGTCTTCGACAACCGGCAGCTCGTCCAGGCACTGTCGGAGCACCTGTTCCACGTGCTCGCAGACGCGGGCTTCTCGCCCGAGCGAACGGGACTGCTGCTGCTCGCGAGCGGCCACGGCGACAGCAGCGCGCGCGCGCAGAGTCATCAACTGATGCGGCTGATCTTCGACCAGCTGGGCTTCGCGCGCGGCGAGGTCGCGTTTCTGCATCATGCGAGGCCGCTGCTAGAAGAGCAGCTCGAGCGCTGCCTTCGCGACGACCTCGACTGGTTGATCGTCCCGCAGATGATCTGGCGCAGCGAAACCTTCGACGAGGCCGGCTGCCGGGTCGACGCGTTCCGTGCGTCGCACGACGGAGCGCGGCGCTTCGAGCTCGCACGGCCCGTCGCACACGGCGAAGCACCGCCCGGACGCGACATGGTGGCGTTCAACCTGTCGGCCTGGCTGGAGGAGCGGATCCTCGTGCTGTGGCGATCGCGACGGCAGAAGTTCGAGGCGAAGGCCCCGGGTCCCAGCCAAGCGGCGACGCCGCGCGTGAGCCGCCTGCGCGGCCCCACGGCGGAGCGCCCGCTCGCGGATCTCCATGGTCGCGAGGTAGAAGGCCTCTGGTACGGCGACGGCGCCATTGCAGAGGTCTACGATCGCGAGGGACTCGCCCGGCTCATCGATACGCTGCTTGGCTCGGATCGATCGTTCGATCGCGTCTTCGTCAAGGTGACCTGGCACGGCTACGCGCCCGGCACCTACACCGATCCCGTGGCCCTCGACAAGCTGCTCGAGGCCCTGCCGGTGCGCGCGGTCCTCGTCGAAGGTCACACGTCGAGCCGCAATCTCGGCGGATCGACCTGGGACTGGCGGACCGAGAGCCAGAGTCATCGCGCCTGGATCGCCGAGCAGGATGCCGAGTATCTGCGGCGAACCGGCCTCGACGAAGTCGTGCGCAAGCACGGCGCGCAGTACCTGAATGTCACGGAGTCGCACTGGGACGGACAGTGCGCGCCACGAGTGCAGATCGAGAAGCTGCTTGCGGACGCAGGCGTCGAGCTGTCGTTCCCCGAGCTGGCCGGCTTCGTGCCGGAGATCTTCCTGGCCCATCGTGGCGCCCCTTTCCTGAGCTTCGCCCGCTTCAAGGGCCCGCAACGCGCCAGCCTGACAAATCTGTTCGGCCTGATCCCGACGCCGCTGCGCACGACCTGGCACGGACGCAGCGTCCGGCACTTCGCCCGGGTGTGCTGCGACATCGCGAGGGTCTACCGCTGTCTGTTCCGCACCTACGGCATGGTCGAGTCGCTGAACGTCGCGGTGAAGTGGAATCCGAGGGGCCTCTACCGCAGTCGCTGGGGCAACTACGACCTCGTCACCAGCCCCGGGATCGTGACGGCGAGCCCCGATTTCGCGACGGCCGACGTGCTGGCGAGCCGGCTGCAGGGTCAACCGGTGGAGGGGAACGAGTACTTCCAGACCGTTCGCGATGAGATTGGTTTCGCCGAGTCCGCTGCGAGCGAGCCGATCCCCCGCGATCTGGTCGAGCGACTGGTCTGATTCCCGGGAGACGACGCATGCCGTGGACTGCGACGAGGTGGAGCGATCTCTGCGCGTCGTCGTCGTCGCTACGCTTCGTCGACGCCAACCTGCGCGGCGTCGGTCAAGTGCTGTTCCAGGACCATCCGCTGAGCGGTGCCCTGTTCCTGGCTGCGCTCGCTTGGGGCACGGTCGCCGCCGATGTGCCGCACGTAGCGATCGGCGGTGTGACGGCGCTGGTCGCGGCGACGGCGACGGCGCGCGTCCTGCGCGCCGATGCCACGCTGCTCGCGACGGGTCGCTACGGCTACAACGGAATCCTCACCGGACTCGCGCTCAGCTACTACCTCGGCCCCGGCCTACCGAGCCTCACCTGCTCGGCCTTCGGCGGTGTGCTCACGGCGATCGCGATGCTCGGTCCCGCCGATGCGGCGCGGCCGTGGAGCGTGCCCGCGCACACCTATCCGTTCGTGCTCACCGTCTGGATCATGATGCTGGCGGCGCAGGGCTTCGACGCCTTCCCTGATGGACTGCGCTCGACCAACGATGCCGTCGCGCTCGATCCCGCCATCTCGAACCCGATGCAGGTCGGCGATTTCCTGCTGGGCGCGTTCCACAGCGTTTCCCAGATCTTCTTCAAGAGCGACGCCGTGTCCGCACTGCTGATCCTCGCCGGACTGGCCGTGGGCTCGCTCGCGGCGGCCGCCTTCGCGGCCGTCGGCGCCGTCGTCGCGATCCTGGCGGCGCACGCGTTCGGCGTGGAGAGTGAGTTGATCACCGACGGCGTGCAGGGCTTCAGTCCCGTGCTCGCAGCCGTGGCGTTCGGCACGGTGTTCCATCGACCGAGCGTCGGTGTCGCCGCGTACGCGGTGCTGGCCGCGCTATTCACCGTCGTCGTGCACTGGGCGTTCGCCATCGCGCTGGCGCCACTCGGCCTGCCGCCGCTATCGGCTCCGTTCGACCTGGCGGCCTGGATGATGTTCCGGCTGCGACGCTGAGTCGTCCCGCGCCGCTCAGGTCGGATCGGCCTACAAAGCCCTCGCCTTCACCCGCACGATCCATGAAGTGCGCATCGAGTTGGAGCAAGACAATCCATGCACACCATCATCCTCTCCATCGTCTTCGTCACCGCTCTCTTCGGCGGCGTCCTGGCGTGCATGCGCTTCGGCTGGCGTATCGGGCGCAAGCACCTGCAAACCCTCGGTGAAGACGGGCAGGTCGGCCTGGGCGCGCTCGATGGCGCGGTCTTCGGCCTCATGGGCCTGCTCATCGCCTTCACTTTCACCGGCGCGGCCACGCGTTTCGACGCGCGGCGCACCCTCGTCATCCAGAACGTCAATGCCATCGGGACGGCATGGCTCCGGTTGGATCTGCTCGCCGAACCGGAGCGCGAAAAGGCGCGCGATGGCTTCCGGCGCTATGTGGACACGCAGTTGGAGATTGTGAGATACGCCGGCAATGAAGATGCCGTGCGCGCGGGAATGGCCCGGCTCTCGGCGATTCAAGGGGAGATCTGGGCGAACTTGATCCATGCGGTCCGAAGCGACAAAACGCTTCCCTTGACTCAGGCGGTCCTGCCACCGGCGAATGAGATGTTCGATCTTTCCACCACGCGATTCATGGCGGCCCAGCAGCATCCTCCCGTGGCGGTCTTCCTGATGCTCGGCCTCCTCGTGCTGGTGAGCGGCCTGTTGGCGGGCTTCGGCATGGCCAAAGCGGAGCGCCAGAGCACCCTCCACCTGTTCGGCTTCGCCGCCATCATGGCCCTCTCCGTCTATCTCATCCTCGACATCGAATACCCGCGCCTCGGCTTTGTGAGGATCGATTCCTTCGACCGGCCGATCATCGAATTGCGTGAGAGCATGAACTGAATTCCAACCAATGAGCCCGATCACTGCTCTGTCTTCCCCGGCAGGGGGAAATTCAGAGAGGATGCGCCTCGGCTCGGACGCAGTTGAAGGCTCACCTGCTGCCGGCGCGATCGGATTCGCGGCTGATATTTCCTGGCCGCCGGTACTCAGATTGCGGCGTTGATCAGCTACGCGCCGGGCCGATTCCGCTCGCGCAGTCGGTGGATCGCCGCACTGGCGAACGTCCCGATCAAGACGGCCTGGGAGAACGCACCGAGCAGAGGCGCTGGCGCCGGCGGCAGCACCGGGGCGAACGGGCCGGTCACTTCGAAGGTCACACCCGGATTGCGCTGCGAGCTGAAGTAGAGACGCGTGCCCGACGGATCCAGGCACGGGCCGGTGATCTCCGTGCCGGAGACGCCGACAAGCTGCACCACGGGCTTGACGGCGCCTCCCGCGGTGAGCGCGACGATCTGGTTGTTCCCGGGGTCTTCGGCGACGTAGACGTCACCCGCCGGGGTCGCATAGACGTTGTCGACGCCCGACAGCTCGGGGGTACTGCTCGTCGCGTAGTCGTAGAGGATCGAGATCTCGTCGGTCTCGGTGTCGATCCGCCAGATGCGGTTGTCCCCTTTGGTGGAGATGTACACGAGGCCAGATCGATACGAGCATCCCTCGCCTCCATTGAACGCGCTGCTGCCAGGGACTTGATAGCGAGTGGCACGAGAAGAGATCGGCAGCTGCGTGGCATTCTGCACGCCCCCGTTCAGCGGACTCGCGTTCGGGATGACCCACCACGCGAGCGGGCGCACCTGGCCGGGCACGATGGCGCCCTGCGCGAGAGGATCGAGAATCTGCGCCACCTCGAGAGTGCCGCTGTCGAGCGCGGGATACGCGGTCGGCGTGAAGCGATAGAGGCGGCTGTCGGGTTTGTCCTCGGTGAGATAGACGGTCTGGTGGACGGGATCGACGGCAGCGGCTTCGTGGGCGAACACACCAAGCGCCGGGCGCGCGATGCCCTGCGAGCCGGGAGCGAACGGATCGCACTCGAACACGCGTCCGCCGTTGAACTCCTCGCACGAGAGCCAGGTATTCCAGGGCGTGGCTCCGCCCGCACAGTTGCTCCGGGTGCCGGCGAGGATCGAGTAGGCGGCGACGATCTGGCCGGCGGCGTCGAATCGCAGTGCGCCGACACCGCCGCTGCCGACCACCTCGCTGTTCGATACGTACACCCAGCCGCCGTCGTCGTCGGCGAACACGGCGCCTCCATCCGGTGCGGCGTGCCAGACGTGGCCGGTCGTGCCCACCGACTGGCCGGTCGTGGCGACGACCCGTGAGGCGAATCCGGGCGGCAGCATGAGGCCGTCCGAGTTCGCCGGTTGCAGAGGCCCGAAATCGTCGGCGCCCGAAGCCAGTGCGACCGAGGTCGACAGCGCGTTGCCGACGAGCCCCAGTCCCACTGCGCCCGCTGCGCGTGCGGTCTGCCGAAGCAGTTGTCGACGGGTGAGGGACGGAACGGAGGGGCGAGGCGCGATGGGCGGGAGCGGTCGAACAGGCGGCCGATGCATGAAAGCGGATCGTGAACCGAATCCGCATCTTTGACAACACCCTTCCGTATGTCGTCCTGCTCCGGGATCGCGGATCGGCGTTCCGCCCCCCTGCCGAGCTACTCCGCCGCCTCGGGCATCGGCATCGGGACGATCTCCGGGATGAAGGGCGCCGGTTCGATCAGATAGGTGCGCTTCAGGCCGTGGAGGCCGATCAGCGCACCGGCGATCGAGAAGACGGTGGCGCCGATCAGGAGTCCGTACAGCACGTGCGCGACGTCAGTGAGCGCCTCGTCGCACTCCGTTTGATTGGGTGCGCACGGTTGGTTCGGCGCCAACGCGAACCCCACCCCGAGCCCGACTCCGCTGCCGATCACCAGCCCACTGAGCGCCCCGATCAGCGACCCCTTCCCGCGGCCCGTCGTGAACACGACGTGCTCGACCAGGCTCGACTCGATCGACAGTGGGCGGGCGGCTTCGTCGACCTTCTGCCAGCTGCCCGGGGAGCCGGATCCGCTCGGTGCCGGGCGCAGCTTGACGAGATCGCCCCGGGTCTGCTCGGCGCCGACCTGCAGCCGATCCACCACCAGTTGCGAGCCATCCCGCAGCGTCACCGTGGAACGCGTCCGGTAGGACCTCACGTTCATGGTGCTCAGTTCCGGCGATCCGAGCGTCAACGTCCGGGTCGTGCAGGCAGGAACACACAGCACCAGGGCCATCGCGACGACTGCGCGAAGCGATCGGTTCATCTGGGGCGTCCGAGCACTTGCCATGAGGCGTTCCCCCTCTGGACATGAATTCGTGTGGACGTTCGAATCGGATCGTGAGCGGTTCGTGTGCGGCAGATTCCGACGATTCGATGAATGCGGTCAACCCCTTCTTTATCTCGCGCCGTCTGCGTGCACGTCATGATCGGGTTTTCTGCGAGAAGCCGGATTCGCCGACTCGATTGCGGGTGATCCCCCGCGGCAGGGCTCGCCAGGCGACGAAGTCCGGCGAAATTCGCGAGACGGAGTGGCCAGCTGCCACGATCGGGCCCGGGTTCCGACTCTGCAGGGTCCGGCGCGGCTCGACGGTCCTCTGGATGTGCCGCTCTCGAAGCATGAGGATCTCTCGGGCGTCGGGTTCGGAGGGTGATCGGGGCGCGAAATCGGTGCTCGACCACTGACCACTCGCGTATTCGATCCGGAGGCCTCGAGCCCCGACGACTGCACTCTGGCATCGGCCATTGCTCGACTGAATTCGTTCGAGATCGGCGCTAGCTTTCAGCCGGGATATCAACCCCCCAGTTACAGATCGAATGGAGAAGCGATCATGAAGGTGATCTTCAGCATCATCGCGCTGACGTCGATGCTTGCGTTCGTGCCGGCGAGCCTCGCCCACGCGAAGACTTGCGGGATCGGCAACAGGATCTGGGAAGGCCAGACCGGAACGGGCGCGAAGCTGTTCCAGTTGACGACGAACTTCTGGACCTTCAAGGCCATCTCGACCACTTTTGGCATTGCGGGTTGCGAGCGTGGACAGAAGCTGGTCTCGGACGCGCCGGATGAGAAGGTTCTCCACTTCGCCAGCAACAACCTGGATCGACTCGCGCGGGACATGTCGCGTGGCTCCGGCGAGCATCTCGACGCGCTCGCCGTGCTGATGCATGTGCGCGTCGAAGACCAGGCGGCGTTCCGATCCTTCGCGCAGCGTAATTTCGTCTTCCTGTTTCCGCACGACGACGTCACCGTGGGCGAGGTGCTGGTCGCACTCGATCGTCTGATCGCGCAGGACGAGACGCTCTCGGTCTACGCGAAGAGCTAGCTCGACAGGCGGCTCCGATCCCCCGTCGCAGGCGATGTCACAGGGTGGGTCGGAGCCGACTTCAGCTGACCCGACCTTGCCACCTGATCGATGCGTCGCGCCCCGGAACTGCTTCTGGTGATCGCGATCGGATCCATGGGATCGCTATCGCGTGCAGAGCAGCCGCCCGGGACACCGCCTCTGGCGGTCCCGAACGGCGCGACTCTCGCCGAGTGGCTGCAACGAGCAGATCGGGATGGGCTTTCCGAGGATCCGCGTTGGCTGGCGCTGCTCCACTACGAACGCGAGTGGCTGCCACCGCGTGCGCGCAGCCGAGCGAGTTCACCCGGGTTCTTTCTCTCCGACACGGGAGACCGGGATCCGCGCGCCGAGCTGATCGCCACGCTGCGCGCGTTTCTCGATCCGAACGCCATCGTCAAGGACGACGAGCACGCCCAGTGCGCGTTCATCGCACGCCGACATTGGCTCGAGCAGCGCCTCGATGTCCGGATCGCCGAGTTCGTCCCCGTGGAGTGCCCACACTACGAGCGCTGGCGTGAAGCGCTCGATGCCCGCGGACTGACGCTGATCTTTCCGGAGGGGTTCATGAGCAACCCCGGGTCGATCTTCGGGCACACGCTCCTGCGAATCGATTCAGGAACAGAGGGCTCGGGAGAGATCCTGGGCTACGCGGTCGACTTCACCGCCGATGCGGGGGATGACGGCGGCCTCGAGTACATGTTCAAGGGTGTGACGGGTTCATATCCGGCGATCTTCGGCGTCCACCCCTACTACGAACAGCTCAAGCGCTACGCGGACTGGGAGAATCGCGATCTCTGGGAGTACCGGCTCGACATCGAGCAGTCGGAGCTGGACTTCATGCTGATGCATCTGTGGGAGCTCCGGGCCATCGAGTTCCCCTACTACTTCTTCACGAAGAACTGTTCGTACGAGCTTCTTCGATTGTTGGAGACCGGCATCGTCGATCTCGACGTCAGCGCGGGTTTCAGAGGTGCGGTACTCCCTGTCGAGACGATCCGGGCGATCGTCGGGCAGCCGGGGCTCGCGGAAGTCAGGCGCTACCGCCCTTCGCCCGAGACGCAGCTTCGCGCCGCATCGCGATCGCTGTCGCGGCCCGATCGCAAGCGCGCACGGTCGATCGCGCAAGGGCGGCTCGACCCGGCCGACGACTCGCTGGACGAGATTCCGCCCGAGCGGCGTGCGCGCGTGCTCGACGTCGCGTACGACCAGCTTCGATACGAATACCTGGCGGGGCAGGTCAGTGATGAGGCGTCGCGCGGCCTTTCCCGCCGCATCCTGATCGCCCGCAGCCGGATCGAGGGTCTGGCCGTCGAGACCGGCTCTGACGCCGTCGAGATCGAGACACCGGGTACGAGCCCGGATCAGGGGCACGAGACGTCACTGCTCGCACTGAGCGGCGGGTGGCGCGACGACGAAGCCTTCATCGACATTCGTCTGCGCCCCGCCTTGCATGGCCTGATGGACAACAGTGGTGGCTATCTCCAGCACACACAGATCCGCTTGCTCGATACGGTGATGCGGATCTATCCAGAGTCGGGTCAGGTCCGTCTGCAGGAACTCACTCTGCTCGAGATCCTCTCTCTGGCTCCACGCAGTCGGGTGTTCCGACCCTGGGCCTGGTCTGTCGGTACGGGACTGGCCACCCGGCGTCTGCCCGAAGGCGGCCGCCTCGAGGATTCGCCGGTCTGGGCGACGGCGACGGGGATCGGCATCGCACTGGATCCGGCTCCGGCTGTCCTGCTCTACGGACTCGCCGACCTGAGCCTCGACGTGGGCCCCGATCTCGAAGACAAAGTGAGCTTCGGGCCGGGCGCGCGGCTCGGAGCGTTCTTCGGCGGAGTCGAATCTCGTTGGAAGGTCCACGCCTTCGCCGAAGTCACGCAGTTCGTGGCGGGCGACACGACGACGAGCATCCGGGCAGGTTCCGATCTTCGTTGGATCACATCGCGCAACACCGCACTCATCGTCGAGGGCAGCTTCAACCGAAGCTACGGCGAGAACTGGGGCGAAGGATCACTTCAGTTGAATCTCCACTTCTGATCGCCGCGCGGCCGCTTCCGCCGCGCGCCCGATCCCGTCTTCAGAAGTCCACGCCGAAGCCGAGCGAGAGCCGGAAATCGCTCGAGACGGGGATGGGCGCGGTCGGATCGGCCTTGGGCTGGGGGTTGTTGATCCAGTTCCAGACGAAGGTGGCGTCCAGATCGACGGGTCCGAAGAGCTCGACCGACAGGACCGACTGCAGGAACTGGTTCGTACTGTCCATGTTGGTCGGGATGATCTGCACCGAGTAAGTGGTATCCCACTCGACGTCAGCGGCCGGATCCAGCTCGATGACCGTTCCGAAGAGCATTGCGAAATCCTGCGACTCGCTCGGCACCGTGGCCACGGGATCCGACAACTTCGACCATTGGTAGCCGACTGCTGCTTTGACCTCCCAGCTGAATCGGCGCCGCGACATCACGTCGTACCCGAGACCGGCAGCCGGCGTGACGCGAAGCGCGATGTTCTGGAAGGGATCCGAGTAGACCTCGAGGGTCGCCACGGTGAGAAACAGGCGTCGCGTCACGAAATAGTCGAACCCGGTCACGTAGCGGTGATTGTTGGCCGTCTGGGTCGTGACCCCGGGCGTCGCGGTGTCGGCCGCGCTGAAGGCCCCGTTGTAGGTGTTGTCGAAGCGCGTCAGCACCGTCTCGCGCATGAGACGGCCGAAGAGAGACATGTCCGACTGGTTGGTGTTGCCGCGACGCATCGCGAGCCCGAGACTGAGTTCTCCCGACCAGAAGTTCCATTCGGTGGGCTCGCCCTCCATCATGGTCACCAGCGCCGAGACGGGATGCTCGACCATGCCCTGCGCGGTCTGGATGCGGATCACGTCCCCTTCCATCACGGCCGGACCGGTGACCACGATCCGTCCCTCGAACCGGTAGGTGTGGGGACGCGCCGAGCGGATCTCCGCCGTGTCGGCGAGATCGACGGTGATCTCGTCGAACTCCTCGCTGTCGAACGAGATCGTGCCGTCCTCGATCTTCTGGAGCGTGCCGACCAACCATTCGCCGGTCTTCATCTTGAGCAGATCGTGGGTGTCGGGCGCGAGATCGGGCGGAAGCATCGGCGCCTTCACGCCGGCGGGCGGTTCGACCTTCACCCCTTCGGCCGGCTCCGCGGCAGCCGGCTCTGCTCCCGCCGGCTTCGCAGCGGGGCCCGCCGGGTCGATTTCGGATTCGACGGCGACGATCTCAGCGCCCCCGAGCCCGGGCTGCTCGGGCGGATCCGCCCACGCAGTCTGCACCGCGGACCCGATCAAGAGCGCCATCGCGCTCGCGCGGACGAACCCTCGAATCATCTCGGCCAGCCCCGATCTTCCCGATCCGCTCGATGGGTCGAGCCCATGGACGACCCGAGCATAACCTCGGGCGGCGCTCGTCGCGGGCTCCCGAAAGGGACTTGCCATGACGTCCATACTCGGACTTCGAGCGAAATGCAGCGCGAACGCTTTATGCCCCCGAGCCAGTACGCTAAGAGCACGAGCCAGCGCGGGAGAGCCGTGCGGATCATGCGGTTCCCGTCGCACCGGTCGCAACGACGGACGTCCGCTCGAGCGCACTCACGGTCGAACTCGCTGCCGTGCCGGGTTCGCTCGCGCAGGTATGTCGACATCGAGGCACGGCCAGCTATCGCGCCACCACCACGGCAGGCGGCTGCCAGCTGCCTTCACCCGGCGGCAGGATCGACGGCGGTGTGTCGCTCGGCCAGTACAGGCGCATCACGAGGTAGATGGGGCCGTCGGGTGCGGGCAGCCAGTTCGACTCCTGCTCTTTGCCCGGCGAATCCTTCTGGATGTACAGCGTCAGCGAACCGTCGGGGTTCGTCGTCATGGCCGGCAGCATCGGCGAGTTGATCAGGTAGCGGCCGATCGGATTGTCGATCAACAGCTGCGTCTTGCCGTCATACATCGTCAACGACCAGAAGGCCTTCACCGGCGGCAGCTGTCCGGCCGGGAAAGTCAGCGTGTAGTCGTGCTGGCTGCCGTCCAGCTTGTGGCCGGCCTGGTCGACGCGCGTCATCGGGTACATGGCCTCGACGGCATCGTTGCCGTAGATGCCGCCCTTCGCACCGGCGGCGCGCTTCAGCCAATCTCCCGCATAGAATG
>JANOFF010000175.1:0-4984 GCA_031413515.1 bacterium | reverse complement strand
GATTCGCCGCGCAGCGAGCGCACGCCCTCGACGACGTGATTCAGGCCGTGGATGTAGGCCTCCGAGAGACTGCCGCCGTGGGTGTTCGTCGGCATGCTGCCGCCGTGCCACGACAATGCGCCGGTCTCGATGAACGGCCCGCCCTCGCCGCGCGCGCAGAATCCGAAATCCTCGATCTGCATCAGCACGCAGCCGGTGAAGTGGTCGTAGATCTGCGCCACGTCCACGTCGGCGGGACCGAGGCCCGCCTTGGCGTAGAGGCGCTTCGCCATCTCCTCGGTGCCGCCCGTTGCGTAGATGTCGTCTGCCACGTTGGCATTGGTGAAAGGCCCGAACCCGTAGCCCTTCGGTGCGCCCTGTTCGCTGGCGATGATCTCGATCGGACGCTTCGCGAGATCACGCGCGCGCTGCTCGCTGGTAACGACGATCGCGCAGGCACCATCGCTTTCGAGACAGCAATCGAACAATCGGTGCGGATCGGCGATCAGAGGAGAAGCCTGGTGGTCGGCGAGCGTCATCGGCTTGTTGCGCATCACGGCGCGGGGATTGCGGCTTGCGTGCTCGCGGAACGTCACGGCGAGCAGTCCGAGTTGTTCGCTCGTGGTGCCGTACAGATGCATGTGGCGCCGGGTCGGTAGCGCGTACGCGGCGGCGGCCATCAACAGGCCATACGGCATCGCGAAGCCCATCGATGCCATCAGCATGGAATGGGCCTGTTGCACGGTGGGCGGCGCGGGGCTCGCGGGCGCCATCGCGTCCACGCCGCCGGTCCCGAAGCGGAAGAACTGCCCCTGGCAGAGTGACCGATAGACGACAACAACTTCGGCCTGGCCGGTCTCGACCGCCATCGCGGCGTTGCCGACCGCCGCGCAGCCGCCGCCTCCGCCGGGCAGCCATACCATGTTGGCGAAGCGCAGCGACGGCAGGCCGAGTTCGGCGGCGATGAACACGGCTTCGTTGCGGTCCTCGGCGAACGAGGCGAGCCCGTCGACGTCGTCGATCGTGAGACCCGCATCCGCGACGGCGCGCGTGATCGCCTGCAGGGCCAACGTGTGCTCGGTCACGTCGCCGATCTTGCCCCAGCGCGCGTACGCGCTCTCTCCGACACCGACGATCTGGGCCTTGCGGTGATTCATGCGGGGCTCTCGATCCGTTGGCCTGCGTGGCGTCGGGCGATCATGCGCGCGGCAGTGAAACCACGACCGTGCCGGTCGCATGATCGCCCAGGTTGTTCGTGGCGCACACCGCCACGTCGAAGACCCGCTCGTCGGCCTCTTCCGCGATCGCGCTGATCCGACCGCTGAAGCGCAGCGGTTGTCCGGGGATCGCGGGCCCGCCGAGCCGGATCTTGATGCTCCGGATCATCGCCTCGGGGCCCGCCCAGTCGGTGACGAAGCGTGCCACGTAGCCGTTGGTCGTGAGGATGTTCATGAACATGTCCGGCGCACCCTGACGACGGGCGAACTCGGGATCGTGGTGCGCGGGCATGAAATCGCGCGACGCGATGGCACCGGCGACGATCACCGTCGAGGTGACGGGCAGGTCGAAGCGGGGCAGCTCATCCCCCACGGCGATGTCGGCGCTCGAAGTCTTCGTCGTCACTTCAAAGCTCCGAGCCGACTCAGGTCGATGGTGGTCGGATCGAGTGGGCCCGATGTCGTGCGCGGCGAAACGCGCCGGATTCATCGGCTGGTCCTGAAGGGCGCCGCTGTCGATGTGCAGGCTGATCGGGAGATCGACCTCCTGCGCCGCGTTCCAGATCGGATTCCAGTGCGGGTCGCCGTTGAACGTCGGCAAACGCGCGCCCGAAGTCAACGCGCTTGACCCAGGCGGCGGGACCTGCGCATAGTCACGCTGCGCGTAGTCGCTCCAGTTGCGCGGCCTTCCGAGGAGGATTCGCGGTGAACGAACGTCGAAGACTTCCCGGCTTCGATCTTCGCGGACGCGCGCGGCCGATCCGGCTGCTGCTGGGGTACGGGTTCGCTTTCGCCTTCAGCTTTGCCACGGCGCTCGTCGGCGCGGCGACGGCGCGTGCGAACACCGAACCCGCAGCCACGGCGAGCTGCCGCGAAGCCGCGCCGGTCGAGGCGTCGAGCGAGGCGGGCGCGGCGCTCGCGCGCGGCAATGCACTGCTCGCTGTGGACCGTCCCCTAGATGCGCTCGACGCGTACTCGGAGAGTGAGCGGCTAGCGCGGGCGGAAGGCGATCTTCGCCTCGCACTGCTCGCTGCGGCGAACCGGGCGCGCGCACTGCTCGCAGCGGATCGCACGCAGGAACTCGCGCAAGAACTCGACCGGATCGCCGAGCTCGCCCGGCAGAACGAGCAGAGCGAATCGGCCACGCTGCGCGCGACGGTGCTCGTGAACCTGGCGCAGAGCTATGCGCGCTTCACAGGCCCCGGGACACCCGACCGCGCGACCCGCATCGCGCGCGCCGCCGAGCTGCTCGTGGAAGCCGAAGCCGCTGCGGGCGAGGCTTCCGACCGCCGTTTGCGCTCGTATGCGCTCGGCTACCGGGCGGCGCTCTACGCAGAGGCAGAGCGCACCGACGAAGCGCTGACGTTGACGCGACGCGCGCTGCTCGAAGCGGACGCGGCGAATGCGCCGGACGCCGCGTACCGCTGGCTCTGGCAAATCGGGAGGCTGCAGCGCCGGTCGGGCGATGCAGGAGCGGCCGTCGACGCCTACCGCCAGTCGAAGCGCATTCTCGACGGAATGCGGGCGGACCAGGTCGTCGACGAGTCGCGCTTTCGCGAGGAAGTGCAGCCGGTCTACCGCGAGCTCGCGGATCTGCTGCTCGTTCGCGCGCGCGCGCAAACCGAGGGTCCTGAAAAACAGCGACTGCTCGAGGAAGTCCGTGCAACGCTCGAGTCGTTCCGCGTCGCCGAGCTGCGCGAGTACTTCGGGGACGCGTGTCTCGACGCGCAGAGCCGCGCAATGCCGGAGTCCGTGCCGGGGACCGTCGTGCTGCACCCGATCGTGCTGCCCGACCGCGTCGAGCTCCTCGTCAGCCGCGGTGACGGTCTCGTCTCCGTGCTCGCGCCGATTTCAGGCGATGCACTCGAGACGGAGATTCGTGAATTCCGACGGCTCGTCACGGACCGCACGAGCCGCGCCTACCTCCGGCCGTCGCGGCGCCTTTATGAGTGGCTGATCCGACCGATCGCGCCGACGCTCGCGGACGAGGAGCTGCAGGCGCTCGTGATCCTGCCCGAGGGATCGCTGCGCACGATCCCGTTCGCTGCGCTGCAGGACGAGCGAACCGGCCGGTTCCTGATCGAGCAGACACCGCTCGCGATCGTGCCAAGTCTCTTGCTGATCGAGCCACGACGTCTCGACGCGCCGCGCGCGCGCGCGTACTCGGCGGTGGAGTCGCGAGCGCCGTGCAGGGATTCTCGGCGCTCGACGGCGTGCCGGACGAGATGCTCGCGATCGGCAGCCACTTCGAAGGTCGACTATTGCTCGACGACGAGTTCCGGGCAGACCGTTTCGAAGCCGAACTCGAGAGGGCGCCGTTCCAGATCGTCCACATCGCGTCGCACGGCGAATTCCGCCGCGACGCCTCCGAGAGCTTCGTGCTCGCATGGGACCGGAAGATCTCGATGGACCAACTGTCGCGGACGATCGCGCAAACACGCTTCCGGACCGACGAACCGCTCGAGTTGCTGGTCCTCTCCGCTTGCGAGTCGGCTGCAGGCGACGATCGCGCGGCGCTCGGGCTCGCAGGCGTCGCGCTTCAATCGGGCGCCCGCAGCGCGGTCGCGACGCTATGGACCGTCGGCGATCGGGCGTCCGTCGCGCTCATCAGCCGCTTCTACGCAGAACTCGCGAATGGAACCTCGCGGGCCACTGCGCTGCAGCGCGCGCAGGTCGAGTTGCTCCGCGGCGACTTCGCACACCCGTTCAGCTGGGCAGCGTTCGTGCTGATCAGCAGCTGGCTCTGACTATCGATGGCTCTGGCAGTCGACGGCTCTGGCAGTTGCCCGGACGCGTCAGTCGCGGGGCCACTGCGCCGCATAGGCCGGCAGCCGCGCGGCGATTTCGCGCTCGAACGCGGGGTCCGCTCGAACCGCCCGGTATTCCGGCGAGTGCAGCAGCACGTAGTAGCCGTCCGACAGGATGCCGCCGTAGGCGACGCGCGCCTCGAGTTGGTCGAGCAGCGCGAGCGATGGCTGGAGTTGCCCCGACGCCAACGTGAGGTGCAGCAGCAACGCGAGCGGGGGGCTGCCGCGGATCACATCGCGTTCGATCGGCTCGCGAAGGACGTTGAGCCGTTCGAGCGCGATCGCCGCGTCGAAGTCACCGCGCTTGGCAAGAAAGAGCGCTTCGACCTGGTTGCGCCGCTCGGGCGCGAGCACGTCCGGCCGCTCCGCGAGCACCGTCTGGTACTTGCGGAAGGATTTCTCGAGCAACACACGACCCTCGTCGGCCCGCCCCGAAGACGTGTAGAGATTCGCGAGCTGGAAGTCGTTGTAGCCGCTGTCGGGATCCGGCACGGGTCGGCCTTCGATCACGCGGATCGCGTCCTCCTCGCGTCCCGCGAGCACGGCGACCGTCTCGAGCAGCAGATAGTGCTGGAAACCCCAGCTCTCGCGATCGGAGGCGAGGATCTCGTCGAGCACGCGGCCGGGCTCGCCGTGCAGCTCGAGGCCGATTTGCCACGCGTAGAAACGCGCGCGGATCCGATGCGGATCGGATTCGAGTAGCCGCAGCAGCAACGCATGCGCGTCCTCGAGCTGCCCCGCGAGTGCGAGCGTCAGCGCGAGCTCGTCCTGATAGGCGAGATTCAGCGGATCGAGCTCGAGCGCCCGGCGCTGCGCCGCGATCGCGTCCGGCCACGCGCCCGTCCGCCGGAGGATCATCGCCCGATAGAAGATCGCCTCGGCGTCGCCCGGCGAGAGGTCGAGGGCTGCGCCGAAGCGGACCAACGCACGCGTGTAGTCCGCGTCGCAGTAATAGCTGTAGATCCCTTCCGCCAATGCCAG
>JANOFF010000174.1:0-18809 GCA_031413515.1 bacterium | reverse complement strand
CCCTGGTCGAGAAGTGCTGCCACTTCTTCGATCTGATGAATCTCGCGATCGACTCGCAGCCGGTTCGTGTGATGGCCTCGGGCGCGCAGGACGTCAACCACCTCGACGAGCGATATGACGCCGGGGTACCCGACGTACTCGACAACGCCTACGTGATCGTCGAGTACGCGAACGGCGTGCGGGCGTGTCTCGATCTGTGCATGTTCGCCGAGGGCTCGCGCAACGAGCAGGAACTGGTGGCGACCGGCGACGGCGGCAAGCTCGAGTGCAGCGTGCCCGACGACGGGCTGATCCGATCGACCCGCGCCTATCGCGACTGGACGCGCGAGACGATTCCTGCGGATCCGCGCATCGCCCACACGGGCTTCCACCACGGCGCGAGCTACCTCGAACATCTCGACTTCCTCGACTGCATCCGCAGCGGTCGGCCCGCGCGGGTGGGGGCCCGCGACGGGCTGCGCTCGGTCGCGATCGGCATCGCGGCACACCGCTCGATCGAGCAGGGACGGACCGTGGAACTCGCCGAATTCGGTCCTTCGGCCCGCTGAACCGACGGGCCCCGACGAACGCCGCCCTCCCCCGCAACACTTCGACGCACCGTTCCGGCCCGATCCGGGGCGGCGGCGTCTTCCAACTGTCTCAAGACGCCTCCACCGGGATCCGAAGAACGGCCCCAGGAGGTCCCATGGGATCGGTCGTTTGGTTGGGTTTCGTTGCGTTCTTCGTCGTCAGCCTGGTGGTCGGCGTCAGACTCGTGCTCCTCTGGAATCGCACCCGGCAGTTCCCCGAATTGCTGATCGGGATCGGGGTGCTGGGCATCGGGCCGATCGGCTTCGGGGCGATGATGGTCGGCGTGACGCTGCTCGCCCGCGGCGTCTCCCCCGAAAGCCTCGCGGTCCGGTCGGTCTTCGCTCTCGGGTTCGCCACCGTGATCGCCGGCGTGATCGCCAAGTGCCTCTTCAACTGGAAGGTCTACCGACCCGACTCCGTCACGGCCGAGTTCGTGACCGGCGCGATCGCCCTCGTGCTCGGCACGTTGTACATGCGCGCGGGTTTCGAGCACGCCTTCATCCCGAGCGACACCGTCGATGGACCGGTGCTGGTCCAGAGCCTGGTCCAGGTGAGCGCCCTGCTCTGGGGCTCGCTCGAGGCGCTCCACTATTGGAGCCGGATGCGACGGCGCGCCGCTCTGGGACTCGCGGATCCGGTGGTCGCCAACCGCTTCCTGCTCTGGTCTTTCGGCGCCGGCGCTGCCGGCCTCGGCACGGCGATCGGTGCCGCGGTCAGTTGGTACACCGGCGTTGCCTCGTTCAAGATCCCGTGGCTCGTGGCCTCGTCGTCCGCGCATGGATTGGTGGCCGCCGTCGCGATGTGGCTGGCGTTTGTTCCGCCACGTTCGTATACCGAGTGGATCCGGGAGCAAGCAGGACTGCGCACCCGCGCAGTCTGACTCGACCGCCACCAGCGCGTGTCGGACACGCAGGCGCGTTCGATCCGGCCGACTCGCGCCGCTCGACCGATCCTCCCGACCCGGTCCCGGCCTGCTCATGCCGGGCGATTCCGGCTAAGCTGCCGCCCATGACGAGACGCGTCTTCATCGATGGACATGCGGGCACCACCGGACTGCGGATCCGGGCGTGGCTGGCCGCTCGCCGCGACATCGAACTGCTGACGCCGGCCGACGCCGAGCGGAAGTCCGCCGAGGCCCGACGGGCTCGCATCGCGGAGGCCGACCTCGCCGTCCTCTGCCTGCCCGACGACGCCGCCCGCGAGGCGGCCGGGTGGGCGGATGCCAGCGGCACGCGCGTCCTCGATGCGAGCACCGCCCATCGGGTCGACGACGGCTGGGTGTACGGCCTGCCCGAACTCGAGCCCGGGCAACGCGAACGGATCCGCCAGGCGACACGGGTCTCGAATCCCGGGTGCTACCCGTCGGCATTCCTGTTGCTCGTCCGGCCCCTCGTCGACGCAGGAATCGTCGCACCGGATACGGCGTTCACCATCCACGCGCTTTCGGGATATTCGGGCGGCGGACGCCCGATGATCGAACGCTGGGAAGATCCGGCGAGCGGCCTGGCATCGCTGCCCTTCGAGGCACCCTACGCGCTCGATCGCGCCCACAAGCACATCCCGGAGATGGTCCGGTATGCGCGCCTCACGCAACCGCCCCAGTTCGTGCCCGCCGTCGGTCCGTTCGTCTGCGGGATGAGGGTCCAGGTTCCGCTGCACGCGGCGCTGCTCGCCCCGGGCACGACGGGCAAGAGGATCTGGGAAGTCCTCGCCGAGCGATATCACGCTGAACCATTCGTGAAGGTCCATCACGTCGAAGAACCGGAGAGCGCCAGCGAAGACCGGCTCGATCCCCGGGTCTGCAACGACACCAACCGGATCGAATTGAGGGTGGTCCCGCATCCGACGGGCCACTGCCTGCTGGTCGGGCTGCTCGACAATCTCGGCAAGGGTGCAGCCGGCGTCGCGATCCAGAACCTCAATCTGATGCTCGGTATCGACGAGACCAGAGGTCTGCCCGCCTGAGCGGCGACCGCGCGAGCCCGTCTTCTTTCCGCGCACAGGAAGCCACCGGACATGTACGAGCAGCGTCGCTTCCCGCGTCTGGCCTGGGTATCGATCGCGGCCGGCGTACTCTGGTTCTGGATCGCCGCCGATCACGGTCTGCTGACGATCGTGCTCACGCTGCCCGCCGGCGGGTTGTTGCTCGCAGCCGGTATCGCGCATCTGCTGTGGCCCGGCGACGTGCGGATCACGCAGACCATGGCGCTCGGCGGCCTGCTCGCCGTGCTCGGTGGGCTGCCGATGATGTTCGTCGCCGGCGCCGCGAGCGGGCTCGCACTCGCCGCAGCGGGTGCGGCCTCGCTGCTCGCCGCCGGAGGGGCGGCCGTGTACGTCGAACCGTGGCTGCCGGGCGTACCGAAGCCCTCGCCCGGCCTCGGTCTCGCCGCGCGCGTGGCCGCCGACGAAGTGGTGCTCGGTCTCGAGCAGTTCAGCGTCGGTCTCCCGATCGGCCACGATCTGCAGCGGCTGGTCGGCGAGATACTCGAGGCCCGCAGCCTGTTCAGTGAGCGGGGCTGGATCGGCGCACCGACCACCTATCACACTCCACCGCCCGTCCTCACGAAACCGCAGATCCGGAGCGCGCACAGCGGACGCATCGCGTTCGAACACCTCAGCTACGCGAGCGAGTACGCGCCGCATCCCGACGAACCGGGGCGCGAGCGCTGGCTCGGCTACCGGCCGAACCGCACCGCCCACGCCTGGGTGCTGCGTCATCGCGACGGCGATCGTCCGTGGCTGGTGTGCAGCAACGGCTATCGCTCGGGCAACCCCGGTCTCGACCTCCGTCTGTTCGGCTACTACCACGAAACCCTGGGCCTGAACGTGCTGATGCCGGTGCTGCCCCTGCATGGCCCGCGTCGGGTCGGTCGCCTCTCGGGCGACGGCTTCCTGGGCGGTGAGGTGCTCGACAGCATCCACGCCGAGGCACAGGCGATCTGGGATCTGCGCCGGGTGATCAGCTGGATCCGCGCCGAGGGCGCGCCGAGGGTCGGCGCGCTGGGACTCTCGCTCGGTGGCCTCACGACGGCTCTGCTCGCGGGAATCGAATCCGGGCTCGCATCCGCGGTGGCGGGCATCCCGATCGCCGATCTCGCGCGGATCTTCTGGCGTCACGGGCCGAAGCTGCAGCTCGCGTATCTCGCCCACTCGAAGATCGACGAGGCGCTGGTGTCCACCCTGATGCGACCGGTGTCGCCGCTCGCGGTCCTGCCCCTCGTCCCGCAATCCGGTCGCATGCTCTTCGGCGGCATCTCGGATCGGCTCGTGCCGCCCGATCACGTCCGCGACCTGTCTGCCCACTGGGAACATCCGCGCACCGTCTGGTACGCGGGCGGGCACCTCAGTTTCTGGCTCGACCCGCGTGTTCAGGCCGGGATCGATGCCACGCTGCTCGACGGCCAGCTCACGCGCTGAGGCGCGTCCGACTCATGCTTCGCGAAGAATCGCGAGCACGCGCCGCAGCGGCTCGGCGGCCCCCCAGAGCAGTTGATCGCCGACCGTGAAGCAGCCGACGAAGTCACCTCCCATGCGCAGCTTGCGGAGTCGGCCGACCGGCACATGGAGCCGGCCCGAAACAGCCACCGGGGAAAGCTCCGCGCGGGTCGCCTCCTGCTCGTTCGGCACGATCGTCACCCAATCGTTCGCGCCGGCGATCAGCGCTTCGAGATCCGCGAGCGGCACGTCGCGCCGCAGCTTGATGGTCAGCGCCTGGCTGTGACAGCGCATCGCCCCCACGCGCACGCACAGTCCATCGATCGGGATCGGGGACGCGGTCCCGAGGATCTTGTTGGCTTCGACGAAGCCCTTCCACTCCTCACGGGTCTCGCCGGTCTCCATCCTGCGATCGATCCACGGGATCAGGCTCGCGGCCAGCGGCGCGCCGAATTGCTCGTGCGGAAACCGATCGCTCGCGATCGTGGACATGACCTGTGCGTCGATCTCGAGGGCCGTCGACGCCGGGTCCGCGAGCAGATTCGCCGACGCGTCGCCGAGCACTTTCATCTGCTCGACGAGTTCGCGCATGTGGCGCGCACCGGCGCCCGACGCCGCCTGATAGGTCATGGCGGTCATCCACTCGACGAGGCCGGCCTCGAACAGTCCGTGCATCCCCATCAGCATCAGGCTGACCGTGCAGTTGCCGCCGATGAAGTTCTTGCAGCCGTCCGCGATGCCGCGGTCGATCATTGCGCGGTTGACCGGATCGAGCACGATGACGCTGTCGGCATCCATGCGCTTGGCCGAGGCCGCATCGATCCAGTAGCCGCGCCAGCCCGTCTCGCGGAGCTTCGGCAGGACCTGCTTCGTGTAGTCCCCACCCTGACAGCTCACGATCGCGTCGTGGCGCGCGAGACTCGACACGTCGTACGCATCGCCCAGTGGCGGTGCGTCCACGCCGACGTCGGGGGCCGGATCGCCGATCTGCGACGTCGAGAAGAACTCGGGCTCGAGGCCCCTGAAATCGGCTTCGGCACGCATTCGATCCAACAGGACCGAGCCCACCATGCCGCGCCATCCGACGAACCCGACCCGTGAGATCTTCATGAGGACGAATTCCTTAGCAAAACCCCTCGCTTCGAGCGAACCCCGAGAGCCTTGGCGAGGGCTGCGAGCGATGCCGTACAAACCCGACTCCGGCCGGCCCGGTCGCGTGCCGGCAATCTGCACGGTCGTCTCGTACCCTGCGCCGCATGTCGCAGAGCGCCGAGCCGGGATTCGCTGAATCAGAAGAAGCGCTGCACGAAGCCGCGGTCGGGATCGTCGGCGAGGACGACTTCGGAGACCCCTCATACCTCGAGGGGTTGCGCGTCCTGCTCCACGCCTACGACGAGGAGGCCCGGCTGAACGAGACCGGGCGGATGCTGGCGCGCCAGACTGTCCAGGACCTGCTGGTCCGCCGGCTGCGCTGCGAGAAGCAGTGGCGTGAGCATCCCGTGACGCTGCAGCACGAGATCCAGAGGCCGCTCGTCATCTGCGGTCTGGTGCGCACCGGCAGCACGGCGCTCCATTACTTGATGGGCCAGGATCCCGATCTGCAGGTGCTGCAGTACTGGCTCGCCGAGAGTCCTCAGCCGCGTCCACCCCGGGAAGCCTGGCCCTCGCACCCCGACTTCGTGCGCGCCAAGGCCGAGATCGACGGGATGTACGCCGCGGATCCCTCGCTCCGGGCGATCCACTTCATGATGCCCGACGGCCCCGAGGAGTGCCGTCACCTGCTGATGCAGGAGTTCACCGACGACAGCTTCGAGGCGAACGCCCACGTGCCGAGCTACTCGGCCTGGTATCAGCAGGCCGACATGCTGCGCAGCTACGAACGGCACCGCGATCTCGTCAAGCTGATCGGATCGACCGACACCGAGCGGACCTGGCTGCTGAAATATCCCGTCCACATGCGCTTCCTGCGCACGTTTCTCGAGGTGTATCCGGATGCGTGCATCGTGCAGACCCATCGCGATCCACTGGTCGTGCTGCCGTCGTACGTGAGCTTGATCGCCGGCTTCCGGTCGATCTACGAACACACGATCGACCGGCCGGCGATCGCGCGTCGCCAGCTCGAGCTGTGGGCGCAGGGTGCCGAGGACGCGATCGAACTTCGCCGGAAGCGCGACTCGGGGCAGTTCTACGACCTGCATTTCGCGGACTTCATGGCGGACCCGATCGGCTCGGTGCGCCGGATCCACGGCCACTTCGGGCGTGAACTCAGTCCCGCTGGCGAACGGGCCCTCGCGGCCTGGCAGACCGACAACCCGCAGCACAAGCATGGGCAGCACGAGTACAGCGCGGCAGCGGAGGACGTCGGCCTGACGCCCGGCGAGATCCTCGATCGCTTCGGCGACTACATGGAATACTTCGGCATCGCGTCGAAGCGCTGAGGGACCGCAGCGCCGCGCCGTTCGTCAGGGCAGCGTGAACGCGATCAGGTGATCGCCGTGGGTCGTGCCCAGCGTGGCGTGCCCACCCGCCGCGATCACCACGAACTGCGGACCGTCGTCGCGCAGGCGATACGTCATCGGGGTCGCCTGCGCGCCGGCGGGCAATCGCACTTCGAGCAGCTTCTCGCCGGTCTCGCTCGAGTAGGCGCGCAGACTGTCGTCCATTGCTGCGCCGATGAAGACGACGCCTCCTGCCGTCGAGATCGGTCCCCCCATGTGGGGCAGTCCGAGTTCCATCGCGGGCAGCCACGGCACGAGATCGCGTGTCGTTCCGAGCGGCACCTCCCAGGCTTTCTTGCCGGTCGTGAGATCGACGGCGAGCAGCGTGCCCCACGGCAACGGCGAACACGGCGTGCCGAAGGGCGTGAGAAAAACCTGGGTGCGCGTGTAGTACGGCGTGCCGTGCTGCATCAGAAGACCGTCGGGTCGATCCGCCTCCGTGATGCCGGGCAGCTGCTCTCGCGGCACCACCGTCTGCACCTGCGCGATGCGGTTCTGCGCCATCACGAGCAGCTGGCGTTCGGGATCCCAGGCCATCCCGCCCCAATCGACTCCGCCCGCGGTGCCGGGATACTGGATCGAGCCCTGCAGGCTCGGCGGCGTGAAGATTCCCTCGTTGCGAAGATCCGCGAGTGTGCGCTCGCAGAGCCAGCGATCCAGCGGTGTGATGCCGAGCGGCGACGCCTCGTCGTCGAGCCTGTGGGGATGGGTCGGTTCGGGAAACGTCGGGAACGGCTGAGTGGGCGACGTCCACTCACCCGGAACGTCGGTCTGCGGGACGGGTCGCTCCTCCACCGGGTAGAGGGGCACGCCCGTCTCGCGATCGAGCAGGAAGATGTGCCCCATCTTCGTCGCCTGGGCGACCGCCGCGATCCTGCGCCCGTCCTTCTCCACGTCGATCAGCATCGGCTGCGCGGGAACGTCGTAGTCCCAGAGGTCGTGATGCACCGTCTGGAAGCGCCACACCGATTCGCCGGTCCGCGCGTCGAGTGCGACCAGCGAACTTCCGAAATAGTCGAAGCCGTGCCGCAGACCGCCGAAGAAGTCGGGGCTCGGACCACCGAAGGGCACGAAGACGAGACCGCGCTCGAGATCCGCCGACAGGATCGACCACGCGTTCGGCGTACCGCGGTGGAAGCGCTGCGTGCCAGCGGGGTCGGGAGCGAGCGGTGCCACATCGGGCGGAACCGGATCGAAGGCCCAGCGCAGCGCGCCGGTGCGGACGTCGTAGGCGCGGATCACTCCGCCCGGCGGATCGACGCGACGGTTGTCCGCGACCAGGCCGCCGATCACCACCACGTCGCCCACGACCAGCGGAGGCGATGTCGGATACGCCTCCGCGTCCTGCACTTCACCGAGCCCGACGAGCAGATCGACTTCGCCCTCCCGGCCGAAATCCCTGCACACCTGCCCGCTCGATGCATCGATCGCGATCAGGCGCGCGTCCATCGTGCCGACGAAGACGCGGCGGGTGCAGATCCCGTCCTCGGACGCCGGTCCGCGCCACAGCGCGACGCCGCGACAGGTGAGACTCCAGCTGCCGCGATAGTCGATCCGCGGGTCGTAGACGAACTGGCCCGCCCCGGTTTCCGCATCGACGGCGTGGACGCGGTTGTCGGGAGAGCAGAGATAGAGCGTGCCGTCATCGAGGATCGGCGTGGCCTGGAAGGCCGTCTCGTGCGCCCGTGTCGCGGCGTCCGGACTCTCACCGGTGTGATACGTCCACGCGACGCGGAGCGCGCCGACGGTATGCGGCGTGATGTCGCTGAGCGGCGAGTAGCGTGATCCACCCGCGTCGCCGCCGTACGCGGGCCATCCGGCCGCTGGCCCGGTGCCACGGCCGGGAGTGTCGTCGATCGCCTGTCCACACGCGGTCGCGACACCGAGCATTGCGATCAGCACGATCGCGTCGCAATGGCGGGCTCTGCTCCCGCGTCGCGCAGACATCTCAGCCCCGCGCAAGAAACTTCCGGTGGAGACGCACGAGTTCCGTATCGCGGAAGTCCCAGGCCCGATCCGGATCCTCGTCGATCGATCGCGGATCGGCGTTCCAGCCACTCGGATAGTAGAAAGCGCCGAGAAAGTGGATGTACACCGAGAGCAGCGCCAGCGCGGCGAATACGACGACGGCCGCCCGGCTGCGGGCGATCCAGTCCTCGAAGGAGAGAGCCAGAAGCAGAATCCACGCCGGAACCATCTCGGTGAGCAGCCGGTAGCCGAAGCATTCGCCACCCCACCAGACGGACCACAGCGCGTGCACGAACAGGACTCCGAGGGAGCCGAGCGAGAGCGCAAAGACGAGCGGCCAGCGCTTCGGCGCGGCGAGCACGCGAACGAGCATCGGCAGCGCCAGTACGAATACGGGCGTGAAGACGAAGAAGCCCCTGTTCGGGCTGAGCAGCGTGCCGGCGAGGTTGGGCAGGAACGGGCCCGAGAATCCCGCCACCTGATGACCTTCGCCCAGAGCAAGCAGACTGTTCCAGTGGGTCCACGAGTAGCCGAACATCGCGAGAGCCGGCAGCGATGCACCGGCCACCAGCCAGGGCAGGTCGCGTGGCCGGCAGAGAGCGAGATAGCCGGTAGCCGTCAACGCATACGCGCCATTCGGCAGCCGATTCCAGACCGCCATCCCGAGCATGAAGCCGGCGAACGCGATTGCTCCGCGTCGCGATGAGAACAGACCGGCGAATGCTGCGCTGAGGAACAGCAGCGACGGGCCATGCTGCCAGAGCCCGGTGGCCGCAACGCTCCAGGCGGTCGTGCCGAACGCATACAGCCCCGTGAACAGCACCGCGGTGCTCGTTCGTTCGCAGACGCCGAGCAGTGTCCACCCCATGAAGAACACCGACATCGCGGCCACCCACGCGGCGGTCGTTCTCGCCAGGATCTGCACGTCTGCCCGGTTGTCGTGCCCGAGCTGTCTCGCGATCCAGTGGGCGGGCAGGTTCAAGAGACCCGGGACGATCGAGTAGTACGAGAGGATCCGGTCGCCCACACGATTGAACATGTAGCCGTCTTCGAGCTGCTGTCCGACGGGAGCCTGGGCTTCGAATTCGTTGAAGTCGAGATCACCCTCTTCGAGGATCGAGATCGGAAGCAGCCGCGCCGGGAAGGTGTCACCGCTTCTGACGTGATTCTCGTTTGCAAGATGGACGACGAGCGCAGCCACCGCGCACGCCGAAGCGATCGAAGCGCGACGAAGGCTCGTCGACGCCGGCCCCGAAGCGTCGAAGGCTCGACCCATGGCCGCAGACTACCCCAGGACCCACGCTGCGACGTCACTGATGACCGATCAGAGATAGACGTCCGGTGGATCGAAGGGTGCGTCTGCAGCACACCGGGTTACTCTGCTTCGAACGGACCGGGGCTCGGGTCGATCGGTGCCACGTGCGACAGGTCCGCGAGGAGTCGACCCGATGACCCGGCTACGCGGATCGACCCAGCACTTCGCGCACCGCTTCGAGGACGCGATCATGCAGATGGTGATTCGTAACGATGACGCCTCGATTGGCGCGCAGCGTGCGCCCGAGAGAGAAGTCGAGATCGCGCCCGTCAACGTCGCTGACGCGACCCCCCGCCTCGCGGATCACCGCCACACCCGCGGCGTGATCCCAGATCTTCTCCTCGTACCCCTTCTTCGTCGGAAGCCGGAGATAGATCGAGGCATCGCCCCGCGCGACGGCGGCGTACTTGCACTGACTGTCGATGCGGAACGGCGGCAGCCGGATGCCGAGGCGTTCGGCGACGCGCGCCGCGTCGTCCTGGGACGAGTGGGCCGCTTCGACGGATTCGCAGAAGCGCGCCTTCGCGGGATCGTGGATCCCGGTGACAGAAATCGGTGTCTCCGGGCCGCCGTCCAGGGACCGGACCCAGGCGCCGCCCCCCTGTTCGGCGACGAAGAGACAGCCGCGGCCAGCATCGGGCCGGTTGGCATCCATCGGCAGGTTCGGGCACCCGAGCACGCCGAGCACCACTTCGCCCTCGACGATCAGCGCCAGCGCGACGGCATACTGCTCGCCCCGCAGAAAGCCCTTGGTGCCGTCGATCGGATCGAGGGTCCAGTGGCGACCGGTCGCGCCGCCGCTGTCGTTGCCGGTGTCGATCAGGTCGAGCACCGCATCGGCACCGATGCCCGGTGCGATCTCGGCGACGGATTCGACGACGCGTGCGAGCAGCGCGGCATTCCCGGGCTCGCGCAGCTCGCCGGCGTCCTCTTCGCCAACGAGCCGCAGCGTCGGGAAGGCGCCGCGGAGCGCCCGCGCCACGACGGCCTGCGCGCCGAAATCCGCGATCGTGACCGGCGACTGGTCCTGCTTCGCGATCGACTCGTCCGATACCAGATTCGCCTGGACGGCACGGCACAGGCGGCTGGCCTGCTCGACGGCCGCGACGGCCACTTCCCGCTCGCGCGTATACGACATGCGGCGGTGGGTAGCCGAACGCCCATGGGCGGGCAAGCGCGCGCGAGGCGGACGCTGGCCAACGCGAAGACGCTCGGGTGCGTGGCACTCGTGTTCGCTTGCACGCTCGGCGTCGCGAACGGAGTCCGCGCAGAGCTTCTGTATGCGACCGAGGGCAACAATCTGCACCGGATCGATCTCGAGTCGCTCGCCGGTCCGGATCCCCGGATCGAGCGAGTGATCGAACACGCCGTGCGCGGAGCTGGGCCCGAGGCGAAATCGGACTTCTCCGATCCGATGCGACGCGACATCAACGGCATGGTGTGCGCGCGGCCCGATCTGTCGGGCGGATTCGTGGCGGGCGAGGACACCGGGCAGAACGACACGCTGCCCGGCTGGGGGGTGTTCGATGCCTCGGGGCTGCAGGTCGGCAAACTCACCGCGACATACTTCGTCGAACAGGGCGAGCCGGTGGGCTGCGCGTTCGCCGCGGACGGCACGCTCTTCACGAGCGAACTCGGCAACGTCGGCTTCGGGAAGCCGGTCGGGCAGCTGATCCTGTGGTTTCCACCCTTCGAGCAGTTTCCCGGTCCAGCGGGCGCATACCCGGCGACCGGCGCGTCGAGCCGGAACTTCTGCAAGCTGACCACGGACATCGGCAACGCGGGCAGCGTCGCGATCGATCGACAGGGTCGTGTCTACGTCGCCTCCGCGGGACGCGGCGCCATCTATCGATTCAACCCTCCGTTCCCGACCGGCCCGGACGCCGCAGGGGGCTGCGGTCGCACGGACGAAACCGGCGCACCGCTCGCCGATTCGGTCGATCGTGAGGTCTTCTACCGCGGAATGCAGACATTCACCGGACTGGCGTTCGCGGCAAATGGCCATCTCTATGCGTCGAGCGTCTTCACGGGCGAGATCCTCGAGATCTCGGCCGACGGCAGGCATCTCCGCACGCTGCTCAGCCCGGACGGCGTGCTGCTGCCCCCCTACCCCACTGGCAACCCGATGGGGCTCGCGGTCGATCGCGAGGGAAGCCTCTACTACGCCGACATCGACCTCGTGTGGGACGGACTCTCGATCGGCCCGGGCCCGGACGGCAAGATCCGGCGCATCCGCTTCGCGCCCGATGGCAAGCCGCTCGCGCCCGAAACGCTCATGGATGGACTCGCATATCCCGACGGACTCGGGATCCTGCCCGGTCGGATCGGAGCGCCCGGGCCCGACGCGGAGCCACCCGTCCCCACCGAGTGAAGGACTGCGCGACCCCGCGCGAGATCGGACCCCGTCTCCTGCACTCGGCGCGTGCGATCAGCCACGCGGCCGGTCGACGAAGATCGGCGACGACCACGCGCGGTGTTCGGCGTCGGCAAGGCATTCGTCGTCGGCGGGTCGGCCATAGCAAGGATCGACTACCACACAGCGGCCATTCGCGTCGAACTCGCAGTTCAGTGGATCGGCGCCCACCGTCGGAGTCGGCTCCTCGATCGCGCGCACGTAATAGAGCGCATCGCGGCCCGACTGCGGATGTTCGGCATCCGTGAACTCGATCCGGCAGCCCGACGGGTCGGCGGGACACGAGAAGGTCATCCAGGGATCCTCGATCAACCCACCCACGTCCTCGCCGCTCGCGATCTGCGGTCGGATCCGCACGACCTCGATGCGCGAGATGACGCGGCGCTCATCCGACGGGCGGTAGCACTCGCCCTGACACAGGCGCTCGAGC
Organism: bacterium; assembly: GCA_031413515.1. Lineage (GTDB taxonomy): Bacteria > Myxococcota_A > UBA9160 > UBA9160 > UBA4427 > TMED88. The sequence continues at coordinate 6,180 of JANOFF010000174.1, read as the reverse complement.
CGCTCGGGACCGAGCGCGGACAGCGAGTCGGCGGGACAGCCCGGCTTCTGCACGAACGAACCCACCGCACGCACCTGGAAGGTCGGCGACTCCTGCAGCGCGACTTCGGAGCCCATCGGAAGCGGCGCGCCGCCCGGTGCGTTCAGCAGATCGAACCAGAGCAGGATGCGCGGCCCGCTGGTTCCATACACCTCGCGGCGCTCCAGCGCGCGAAAAATCGTGTCGCGATCGCGCCCCGCCGAGTGGACCGCCGTGAGTCCACCGTTCAGGAAGAACGACGCCTGTCGTTCGGTCTCCCAGACCGAGAACGGCACCGCGATCTCGCTCACCGGACGCGGCGGCAGGGGATCGGCGCTCGCTCCATCGGATCGCTCGCCTCCGAGCGGCGTATGCAGGAAATTCCCGAAGCGCGTCTCGGTGAACTCCGTGCGGGCGACCGGCTTGTAGCCGGTTCCCGGTCGGGCCGAGTGATTGTCGCTGGCCGCCAGGAAGCCGAAGCGGAATCGCAGCGGATCCGTCTCGGGGGTCGGCCCACCGAGCGCCATCATGTACTGCACCGAGCTTCGCGGTCGGTAGTTGAATGCCGGCAGGAAGCAATCGACGCACTGACCGGCGAGCTGCCAGTCCGCGACGCGGGTGCCCGAGACCACCGCGGCCCCGGCGTTGAAGTTGGCATCGACGAAGTACTGCCGCGCCTGCTCTGCCCGGGCCGTACACTCGACGGCGTCAGCTCCCGACGCGAGACAGCGACCCTCGATCAACTCGCCGGCCCGCCAGCACGAGGGCACATGGGTCGACGTCGGGGCGGGACACGAGCGACTGCCGTCCGCTGCCAGGATCACCTCGCGGAAGTCGCGGTACTCCTCGGAGTTTCCGTGTCCGCTGTACACCTCGACGAGGCGCTGCCGCTTCGGATCGTGCTGCTCGCGGGTCAGTTGTTTGTTCCACGACGAACCGAGTGGCGTATAGAACCCCCACGTCGTGCCATGCGGGATCACGAGGCTGTCCATCCCCCACTCGTCGAGCTTGCCGAACAGATCCTGGGGAGTGGGTGCGAGTTCGACGCAGTCGTCGGGCAGGTCACGCACCGGCACGCCGGTCGGACAGGGTTGGACTCTGGCGGACTCGTCGAGATAGCGCGCCAATTCCGGGCCGCCGGTATCGTGGGCGATCAACGCAAAGGCACCGAGTTGGAAGGCGTTCGGCCGCAGAAGCTCACCGCCGCCGTCCATCCCTGGAGGTGTGCCGGCGCTGATCGGTCGCCGCGGAATGTCGTCGTCGGTCAGTCCGCGCAGCACGACGTTCTTGTGTCCATAGTGGTTTTCGGGCGTGGTCCCGACCTGCGTCCACTCCCAGCCCACGAAGGACACCATGTCGGGTCTCTCGGCGTCGCCCGCCACGGCGTTGCACTGCCGGACCGATTCGATCGTCTCCGACCAGCGGCGCGGAGTCAGCGTGATGTCGTGGTCGTTGATCGACCAGAAATCGAGAGCCGCACAGTGACGCGCATAGTCGCAAGCGTCGGCGATCGGATGCGCGCCGTCGCCGCCTGCCATCGGCAGACTCATCTGGAATGCATCGAAGGAGAACGTCGAGTGCACGTGCAGATCGCCGAACAGGATCTGCTTGGCCGATTCGACGCCGACCCCGCGCGCAGCCGCGAGTTGCGCTTCGCGGCGCTGTTCGAGCAACGCATGATCGATCGGACCGCCGGTGGCCTGACCGGCACGATCATCTGCAACCACCCAACCGCGTCCCGCCACGTAGAGCAGCACGAGACCGAGGCCGATCATCACTGCGCCTGCCACGAAGGCTCTACGCCACATCGTCGGTCCTCGTCTGCCGCGAGAATGCGGATCGGGCCAGATTAGCCGGATCGATCGACCTCGCCGACCCGTCAGGCTCGGATTCGCAAGCTCCACGATCGATCGCCCACGAGCGGTCGAGCAAGCGGCTCACGTTATGCTCCGACTCGGGAGGAGCGTTTGGAATTCATCGGCTCGATCTTCGACTGGATCGCCAAGAACGAATCTGTGTTGTCCGGAGTCGCCGCCGCCATCGTGATCCTGGGGGTCGCCTACCGACCGATCCGCCAGATCTTCGTCCGGCGCGCCGACTCCACAGACCTCTCGCGAGCGGCATCGGGCGCGTCGGTGACCCGGCAGTTCCCGGCGCTGGTGAGCGACCGGCCCTCGATCGCCGTCATGCCCTTCGTCAATCTGTCCAGCGATGCCGAGCAGGAGTACCTCGCCGACGGACTGACCGAGGACATCATCCTCGGCCTGTCACGCATCAAGCAGTTCTTCGTGATCGCCCGGGGTTCGTGCTTCACCTACAAGGGCAAGCTCGTCGATGCGGGCCAGGTCTCGAGCGAGTTGGGCGTCCGCTACGTGCTCGACGGCAGCGTGCGTCGGATCGGTGATGGCATCCGGGTGACCGCGCAGCTGGTGGACGCGGCGAAGCGCACGCCCGTGTGGGCGGAACACTTCGATCGTCGACTCGAGCAGATCACCGAGGTCGACGACGAAGTCACCGAGGCCTTGATCGGCGCTCTCCTCCCCGCGCTGCGCCGCGCCGAGGTCGAACATGCGCGGCGCTCCGTTCGGAGCGACCTGACCGCCTGGGCGCTGGTCAACCACGCCTGGGTGCTCGTCCAGAGCGATCTGGGAGATCCCGGCTCGCTGCAGCAGGCGATCGAAGCCTGTCGAGACGCGCTGACTCGCGACCCCGAGAATGCCTTCGCGCTGGCCGTGCTCGCACTTGCGCTCTCGCTCGTGTCGCACCGGAGCGACGGGACCGCAATACGCGCCGATGCCCAGACCGCGATCGAACGCGCGCTGGCCCTCGGCCCGGACGATCCGCTCGTCCACCACTGCCACGCGGCCCTGCTCGGCAACTTCGGCCGTACCGCCGAGGCGATGCGCGCCTGGGGGCGCGCGATCGAGCTCGACCCGAACAACGCGGGAGCCCGTGCGGGCCTCGGGATCTCGCAGATCTTCCTGGCCCGACCCGCCGAAGCGCTCGGCCACATCGACGCGGCACTGCGGCGTTCGCCGCGAGATCCGATCGCATACCACTGGTACGCCCATCGGGCCTTTGCACTCGGTCTGCTCGGTCGACGCGACGAAGCCGAGGAGGCTGCGCGTTCATCCGTCGAACGGCGCCCTTCGAGCATGGGACTCAGCGTCCTGGCCTTCGTGCTGGTCGAACGCGGCGAGATCTTCGCCGCCCGCGAACAATGGAATCGTCTGGTCGCGCGACAACCCGGCGTAAGTGCCGTCGAGATCGGCCGGATCGCACGCGCACTCGCCCCGGATCCCGTGCGCGGCGAACAGATCGAGCGCGCCATCCTGGAACTTGAGGGGGAAAGCGCAGAAGTCGCGAGCTGAGCGCGGCAATCGCCCGTTGCTACGCTGCGCGCGCCGTGGAATCCCGAACCCGCCCGCGCGATGCCGCCAGTCTGGTGATCACCCGGGGAACCGGTCGGAACCTGACGGTCCTGATGGGACGTCGCCCACCGCGGGATCGCTTCATGCCTGACATCTGGGTGTTCCCGGGCGGTCGCGTCGAAGCCCAGGACGCTCGGCTCCCCACGCTGCGACCGCTGTCACCGCCGGTCGCGAGTCAGCTCGAAGCCCATTGGTCGCCGACGCGAGTACGCGCGCTGGCGACGGCCGCGATCCGCGAGACCTGGGAGGAGACCGGGCTCGCGGTGGGTGAGCTGCAGGGCGAGGCGTTGCTGCCGGATCATTCCGCGCTCGTCTATCTCGGGCGGGCCATCACGCCGGTGGGCAGCGCGATCCGCTACCACGCGCGCTTCTTCATGACGACCGCCGAGGCCGCATCGGGCCGACTGCGCGGCAATGGCGAACTCGCCGATCTGACCTGGCTGCCTCTCGATCGCGCGCTCGCACTGCCCGTCATCGACGTCACGATCGAGATGCTGCAGCAGGTCGCTCGCAGCGACGGCGACAGCGCATCGGCTCGGCCGCTCTTCATCCACTACCGCGGTCGACGACTGTGCGTCCGACACGAGTGAGCGATGCAGGCTTCAGCCGGGTCGGGCCGCCTCGAGGGTCACGTGCCCGGGTTGTGCGTAGACCCGTGCGAGCCAGGCGCGAACGGCGCCGTAGCGCGCGAGCTCGAAGCCGCCTTCCTCCGCCACGTGCGTATAGGCGTAGAGCGCGATGTCGGCGATCGAGTAGCGGTCTCCCACGAAGAAGGCGCGCCCGGCGAGGTGGCGCTCCATCACGCCGAGGGCCTGCTCACCGCGCTCGCGCCGCATCGGGACGTCGGCGGCGTGCTTCTCGAGTTGACCAGTGAACGCCCAGAAGCGGAGCACCGCGATGTAGGGCTCGTGGCTGTATTGCTCGAAGAACATCCACTGCAGGACCTGGGCCCGCTCGAATGCGTCGACCGGCACGAGCGATGATCCTTCGGCGAGATACCACTGGATCGCATTCGACTCGGCCAGGACCCGGCCGTCGCCGAGTTCGAGGATCGGGATGCGGCCATTCGGATTCAAGGCGAGGAACTCGGGGGTGCGCGTCTCCCCTTTCAGGATGTCGCGCTCGATCCGCTCGTGCGCGATGCCGAGCTGCGCGAGGACGAGCCGGACCTTGTAGCCATTGCCGGATTCCCAGTAGTCATGCAGGCGCAGCATCCGCAGCACAATGGCGTGGATCGCGACGCCCAACAAGGGGCCCGCATCGCGCGACCCCGTCAGTCCGGCCGCCGGGCCACCACCACCCGGATCCGATGTCCGAAGCCGGTCGCGTCACCGGCCTCGCGGATTTCGGCGTTCTCGAACCCCGCACGGGCGAGCCGATCGACCACGTCGCGCCCGTACTCGCGATAGACCAGCACTGCCTTTTCACCGCGCAGCCGATCGCCGTGGTACTGCGGCGGCCGCAAGTGGCGGACGACGGTGTCGGGACCTCGCTCGGCCCGCACCACGGTTTCGTCCGCATCGAACAGCGGAACGGTGAAGATCAGCCATCCGCCCGGGACCAGCACGCGCCGCAGCTCTCGAAAGGCCGCGCGATCGTCCGCCACGTGTTCGAGCACTTCCGTGCTGGTGCAGAGATCGAAGCGCCGATCCGGAAACGTCAGGCGCTCGAGATCCTGACACACGACCTCGTCCCGCATGGCACCGGGATCGACGTCGCTCCAGTACTCGGAGCAGACCAGCTCGGCGGCCCGCGCGCGCAGATACTCGACCCACGGTCCGGTCGACGACGCTTCGTAGACACGGATCGACGAAAGATCGGGCAGCATGCGGGCGACCAGGCGCGCCAGCCCCATGTGGGCCGGCCAGGCCGCACAGCGAAGACAGCGCGTGCCGAGGGGATCGACGGCCAACCGCAGGAACAGCGTCGGGCCGCACAGCGGGCAGCGACCGGGCCGCGCGCGCAGTGCGCGCCACTCGAGCAGCGAGAGTCCCACGCGGACGCGCAGTCCGAGTTCCGGGAGAGAGGCCTTCATCTGGACTACGTTACGGCATGCACGCGTCGCGGCGTGCGCGCAATCCCCCGTGCAGGCTGCAATCGAGACGGAAACCGAGCGGACGGCGCATGACGAGAGCGATGACGAAGCGGATCGGGATCGATCTCGGCGGCACCAAGATCGAGGGTGTGCTGTTCGCATCGGACGGCCGAGTGCTCGAGCGCCGCCGCGTTCCGACGCCGAAGGGTGACTATGCGGCCACCGTGCGCGATGTCTGCGCGCTGATCCATGCGTTGGACGACGTGGCCGGTGAAACGCCGCCGGTCGGCATCGGCCTGCCGGGTTCGGTGTCGTCCCGCACCGGCGCCATGAAGAACTGCAACTCGACCTGTCTGAACGGACGCTTCTTCGCACAGGACATCGGCGCGCAGCTCGGTCGCGCGGTGGTGATCGCCAACGATGCCGATTGCTTCGCGCTCTCCGAAGCGGTCGACGGTGCCGGTGCCGATGCGAACCGGGTGTTCGGCGTGATCCTCGGAACCGGCGTCGGCGGCGGCATCGTCGAAGGCAAACGCCTGCTCGCCGGCCCGAACGGACTGTGCGGCGAGTGGGGCCACAACCTGCTGCCCGCCGAGGGCCGATTCCGACCGGGCCCCTCACGCCCCTGCTTCTGTGGCCACTCGGACTGCAACGAGCAGTACCTGTCGGGTCCGGGTCTCTCCACCACGCATCGGC
>JANOFF010000173.1:0-24110 GCA_031413515.1 bacterium | reverse complement strand
GTCTGCGACGCAAACCCGTCCGGCCCGATCGTGTGCACGCTGCGCGCGGCGGTCCAGGAGGCGAACGCGCTCGGGGGCGCCGACGAAATCTCGCTGCCCGCCGGGGTCTATCCGCTCACGCTGACGGGACTCCACCCCCGCTCGGGAAGCGCTCTCTTCGTCACTTCCGAGATCTCGATCACCGGCGAGGGTGCGGGCGTCACCACGGTCGACCTGACCATGAGCGACCGCGTCTTCTATGTCGAGTTCGGGAGTATCAACGCGCTGACACTCACCGACGTCACCGTCAGCGGCGGCGACGTCAGCGCCTTTCGCGTCGACGCCCCGAACGGCAGCAACTTGGGGATCGGCGGCGGGATCCGCGTCGAGCCGTACGGCATTGCCACCCTGGTCGGCGTCCACATCACCGGCAACACCGCGCGCCTCGGCGCGGGCATCTACAACCTCGGAACGCTCGTGATCGCCGAAAGCGTGATCGACGGCAATCAGGCATCCGAAGGCGTCGCAGGTATCGCGAGCCCGTCCTCGGCTGGGCCGATTTCGGGCGTACCGAATCTGATCATCGTCCGGTCCACCATCGGCCCGAACTTCGGTCCCGCCGACCAACCGAGCGAGATCGAGCTCGGCGTCGCCCTCCAGAACCCGACCTTGGCCGTCGGGACAGTCCTCGACTCGACGATCGCACCGCCCGCTTCCAACCTCACCGCCGTGCAAATCGTGAACGAGCAGGTCGAACTGGGCCACGTGACGCTGCGTGGCGGACTCCGCTCGGTCTTCCTTTCCGGTGCCTACCAGCTGCGGATCTCCAACAGCGTCGTCGAGCGGTGTGCAAGATCGGGCGTCGACGTGTTCGAGCGTCTCGGCGTCAACGCGAGCAGCGACGCCAGCTGCGGCTTCGCGGCCGCCGGCGGGATCGAGGGTCCACTCGGCCTCGGTACGCTCGCCGACAACGGCGGCCTGTCGCCGACGTATCTGCCCCAACCCGGCTCGGCACTGATCGACTCCGCCGCCACCAGCGAGTGTCGAACGACGGATCAGCGCGGCATCGACCGCCCGCAAGGGGCCGCCTGTGACATCGGAGCGGTCGAAGTGGTCGTCCCCGAGCCCGGCGCAAGCGGCGCTGCGCTCGCGACGATCGCGACACTTGCATGGCTGCGCAGACGGGTCCAGTGAGGCGAGGGGGCGTGCAGCTGGTGCTCATCCGCGCGGATGAGCTGGCGGATGCGATCGAGGATCGCGCGTAGCGCGTGGGCGGGATGGCTGCCAAGGGCGTCTTCCCGGATTGCTTTCACGAACGATTCCCGAAGGTCCCGTCGGCCCCCACGTTCGCTCAATCGGGCCAGGCCCAGGCGTCGGGCGCGCGTGCGATGCGACATACGCCCATAGATCCATCATGCGACCCCCGAACCCACTGCCGTTGACGGCGGAGAACCGCTTCGCCGCTCGACGCTTCGCGCCGAGCTCCTTGCAGACCTCGACGACGTTCTCTGCACGAAGCTGCCGACCCACTTTGATCGCGGAGGCCTCTCGCCTGAAGACGTCGACGATCGTCAGTGCGCGCAAGCGTTGCCCGTTCGTCAGCTGATCCGACGCGAAGTTCAAGCTCCACGCCTCGTTGACTCGCCGCGGGATGAACTGCTCCCGTCGTGTGGCCGCCGTCTGCCGTCACCGAAGCAGCTTGCTTCGCAGCTGTCGGCCTTCCTCCGTGTAGAGCCGGTACGTCAGTTCCCGCCAGATCGTCCAGCCTTCGCGCCACAGCAACACGTGCAGCCTCTGATACCCAAACCACATGCGAGCGCGTGCCAGTTCACACAGGCGATCGCGAAGCTCGAGTCGGGGGTCCAGCACGCTCCTGTAGCCGAAATTGCTGCAGTGCATTGCTTGACACCGGCAGGCCGAGTTCCGCTTGCTTCAACACCGCCACGATTCTCTCAAACGAACATCGCCTCCTCTTCACGGCAAACTCCGTGGGCTTTCCGGCCCTCAGCCTTCTAAGAACGTGCTCTCGCCTCGGTTCGAGAATGCCTACGCAGCTCAACGCGGCGAGCGCACATGAGGACACCCCCCGCTCGCCACCTGACAGGGGCCCCGTGTGAATTGGCTTCTCAACGGAGCCGAGAGGCTGCCGGCGATGTTGGTTCGCGGAAGAGCCCGAGTCTGCCGAGAACTTCGCGTCAACTTGGGCGGTGCGTGGGATCGTTCCACGCTGAGCGCCTTGGCAGACGAAGGCTGAAATTCTTCTGGTACACAGAGCGGCAGCGCGCAACGCAGCCTGTTTGGTGAGGGGATCACCTCGTGGCCGCGACAGCGTGCGCGAGACACGAACCGATCCACGAAAAGGGAGGTGTTGGTCATGCCGATCGCGAGACTGCAAAGGGCCGCAGGTATTCCAAAGATCTCGATTCATGTGGGGCAAGCCCACGCAGCGAGCTACCAGATCAAGCTCAAGCTGAAGAACATGGAGTGGCAGGAGCTCTCGGCCACCCATTCCGCCGATCTGTCAAAGGCAACGGGCGTCACGACGACTGCCGATTTGATGAGTGCAATGCTCGATTGGGACGTTCGCGTAGTGCGCTCAACAACGGGGACAGGCGAGAGCTACTTCGTAGATGTCCGGATCGAGCAGGACGGCGTGACGATCGAAGGTGACCCGCCGCCGGACACCGGTGCTTTTGTGGACGGCCAGATCGTCAAACGAGTCTCAGACTTCCGCGGTTTCGTCGTCGTATAGCTCCCCAAGGAGAAACTATCGTGCCGAGTCGCTTCAGTCACGTTGCCCCGCGATCCCTCATCCTCATTCTTTCCCCGATGGCGTTGCTTGTTGGTGGATCGGCACAATCGCTCGACGGCCCGGGTCAGGCGGTCGATCCCAACCAAACCAAAGCGAAGGACTTCATCATGGACTTCTCAGTCCCTGACTCCTCAGGTCTGTTCGCGATTGGCGTGCGGTCCACCGACGTTCAACGGCCCACCAGCCCAAAGATGCTCGCGACGGCGTTGGCCACCGGACTCGATGAAAATGGCAATCTCCAGACCGGCCTAGCGATCGACTTCAATGCCTACATGATGACCTTCGGCAATACGCTCACGATCGAGGAGTACCGGACGAGTTGGCTCCAAAGGGCCTTCGCGCGAAGTTCCGTCTCTATAGGTACCGCGAAGGGAGTGACGGATTCGGACAAAGCCTTTCGGGTTGCCGTAGGACTCAACATGACACCGTTCGATGCTGGCGACCCTAGGACCGATGAGAAGTTCATGGACTGCATGGTTGTAGCGGTGCGAAAAAATCAGAAAGCAAACCGACTCGTTGCAGAACGGGAACTACCTCTTAAAGAAGAAGTCAATGAAGTCGAACTTGCTCTAGAGCTCGGCCAGGATTCAAAAGGTAAAGTGCTGAGCGATCTCGACAAGGCGAGGCTTTCAGTCGAGTTAGTTAGGCTGAATGCGGAACTTCAGAGGATTAAAGACAACGTCAACATGATTCTCAACAACAAGGAGGCCGTCGCACAGTTCGATGCGTGCAAGGCGGTTCGTCTTCACGGAGCAACACGCTGGAACGCCTCGAGCTGGGCGCTTGCGGTTGCGCCCGTGTTTACATCCAAGACGGGCAACGTTCAGGATTTGGACACAGTGGGCGTCGGTGCATGGACAACGGCAGCTTGGGGTTTCGAGCAGGTCAAGGGCCTCGATCGTCACGCCCAGATTCTGGGACACGTTCGCTATTCGTACGATGATCAGGTCGCCACGCCTATGTCACCGACAGGCTTCGTCGCGCAGGACAACTTGTTTGTTGGTGGCCGCTTGCGTGTGGGCGCGCAGCGCTTCAACTTGAGCCTTGAGGGTGGCTGGGTGCGCTCCGAGACCGCCGGCCAGCCGGTGGATAGCTACGCGCGTTACAAGACAGCCGTTGACATCAAGGTGACCGGCAATTTGTGGTTCAATTTCTCGCTCGGAAGCGAGTCGGGAAACAGCACCGGAAACAACTCATCCGCGATCGGCACGATCAAGTACGCATTCGGCGAGAAGCCCACGTTGACCTTTGAGTAGATCGGCGCGGCTCCCGCCGCTAGCTCTTTCGGAGCGCCATTCCGATCGTGTCCCCAATCTCGAAAGACGGATTGAGGTCGTGCAGTACCCCGTCAACGCCACCGTTATGTGATCGCCGGGTCAGTGAACACAGATCCTTCGGTTGACCACGGAGCTCGCCATGTCTAAGAGCATGCAAATCGCAGTCGCATTTGCATTCGGCGTCGTCTTCGTCACAGTGATGCTGACGATCGCGATCGCCATCCCCTTTCCCAGCGGATTCCAGCTACTGACTTTTCGTGTAACGCTGGCGCTCGCCGCCGGTGGCGTTGCTGCGATGCTTCCGGGCTTTCTGAATGTCGAAGTCAAGACATTCATCCGTGCAAGCGGTGCATCGGCCGCCTTCACAATCATCTACTTCTTCAACCCCGCTGAGCTGCCGACCCAAGGAACACCGACACAATCGCCTGGCTTGTTCGTCGTGAGAACGGGCGAAGACGCGGGTCTAGTCGAGTACTACTGGAAGCAGGCTGGATTGCGGTTTCGATTTCCCAAGAATGGGTGGACTATCGCAACCAAGGCCGCGGAAGCTGGACTTGGTGACATGACGCTTCAACACACGAGTGGTAAAGATGCCCAGATTCAGCTCCATGTAAGTGTTCTCGACGACAAGTACCGGAACGACTGGGAGGAGTTTGAGACAAATACCGTTGATCTCTGGAAAGGCACGATCTCTCAATTCGGACCTTTCGAATCTCAGTCAATCTTCGTGAACGGACGTTCGTCACTAAGAATCCGAGGCGTCATCAAAGGGCAGGTCAATGGGCTGAAGCAAGTAACCATGATCTACGCCCCGCTCGGGGATAATCGACTATTCGAGATTCTCCTGACGAGAAACACAGATAGTGTCTTTGAGTCAGAATTGTCGCGAGCGTTTGAGCTCATCGCGAGCACGGTCGAGTTCGATCGTATCTGAGATGCGCAGATGATCTGCTACTGCACACCGTGTGGCCGTTGCATCGAATGTCTGCGCATGATTGCAAGCGACGGTCCAAGCGCATCGAGGTTCCAGGGACTGCCCAGGTCGTCGCGGGACATCCGATAGCCGACGCGAAACAGGAGTGAAGTTTTTGCGCCGCTCCGCATAGGGACCGAACACGTGCATGTCGGCTCTACACCCTATGCCGCGTTTTCGTAGATCCCCGCCGATCCGGTTCCGCATTTGGCTGATCCCGAGGTTGGCGGTCCAAGAAAGTGACGCGGATTCCGTCTCGGAACTAAGTCAGCTACGCCGGCCGCGCTAGCGCTGCCATCGAAGCAGCAGGTAACCCTCCGCATGCCGCACATCCTCACGCGGATTCCCGAACAACACCGACCGCGATCGCAATCGCCTCCCGCTACCCCACCATCTCCAGCACTTCGATCCCCTCATACTCGAGCAGGTAGTCGACGAGCTCAGCAAAGTTGCTGAGGCGGGGGTTTCCGCTCGGGCTCAACATGCGCATCAGGCTCTGCGGCCTCTTGTCGAGTTCCTTGGCGAGGGCTCGGAAGCCGACGGTGGCGTTGATGTAGTCGCACAGAAGTGACTTGCCGACGCTGCGGTCTTCCACGTCGGCCGAGTGAGCGAGCGTGAAGCCGCGCGTCAGCAGCCTGCGGCGATACGCCGGGTCCTTCCGGGCAGCCTCGAGCACCGTCTCTTTGAAATTGCGTGTGAGCGCCATGGTCAACCTCCGGTCGTTGTCCCTCACTTGTACCCAGACCAGCGTCCGCGCGCCGAGTCGATGCCGCGCTGCCGTCGATTCCTCGTCCTACCTCCCACAAGCCGAATCCCCCGGCTGCCCTCCCGCCCGAGGTAGATCCGAACGTCACCAGTCGCCCCCTCGCCCACCCTCACCGGTCCAGCGGAATCCACACCGACTTCACCTGCGTGTAGAGCTCGACGGCGTACTTCCCCATCTCGCGGCCGATGCCGCTTTGCTTGAAGCCGCCGAACGGTGAGCCTGCGTCGAAGTGGTTGAAGCAGTTCACCCACACGGTGCCGGCGCGAACCTCCTTGGCCAGCCGGTGCGCCTTGCCGATGTCGCGGGTCCAGATGCCGGCGGAGAGGCCGTAAATGGTCGAGTTCGCCTGCGTGATCGCGTCTTCCAGGCCTTCGAACGGCAGCGTGGCCACCACCGGCCCGAAGATCTCTTCACGGGCGATCGTCATGTCGTTGCTCACGTCGGCGAAGATCGTGGGCTTCATGAAGTAGCCCTTCGACGCCGCGGGCTTTCCGCCGGTGACGAGCCGGCCGCCTTCGCGCTTGCCGGTCTCGACGTAGCCGAGGATGCGGTCGAACTGTTCCTTCGAGACCTGCGCGCCCATCTGCGTCTTCGGGTCGAGCGGGTTGCCGACGACGAGCGCCTCGGCGCGTGTCTTGAACTTCTCGAGAAACTCGTCGTGCACCGGCTTCTCGAGGAAGAGCCTCGAGCCCGCGCAGCAGACTTCGCCCTGGTTGAAGAAGATGCCGCGCACCGCGCCGTCGACGGCCGCGTCGACGTCGGCGTCGGCGAACACGATGTTCGGCGCCTTGCCGCCGAGCTCGAGCGAAACCTTCTTCAGGTTCGAGCGCGCCGCGTACTCCATGATGAGCTTGCCGACGACGGTCGAGCCGGTGAAGGCGACCTTGTCGATGTCCGGGTGCATCGCCACCGCCTGCCCGGCGGTCTCGCCGAAGCCGGGGACGATGTTCACCACGCCGGGCGGGAAGCCGGCTTCGACGATCAGTTCGCCGAGCCGGAGCGCCGAAAGCGGCGTCTGCTCTGCGGGTTTCAACACCACGGTGCAGCCGGTGGCCAGCGCCGGACCGAGCTTCCACGCGGCCATCAGCAGCGGGAAGTTCCAGGGAATGATCTGGCCCACCACGCCCACCGGCTCGCGCAGCACGTAGTTGAGGAATGGCCCGCTGACGGGGATCACGTCGCCTTCGATCTTGTCGGCGAGCCCGGCGTAGTACTCGAGGCAGTCGATGACCAGCGGGAGATCGGCGCCGCGGGTCTCGGAGATCGGTTTGCCGTTGTTGCGCGTTTCGAGCTCGGCGAGTTCTTCGCGATGCTTGTCGACCAGTCCCGCGAGCCGATAGAGGCAGCGGCCGCGTTCGCGGGCGCTCATGCGGCTCCACTCCGAGCTGTCGAACGCGCGGCGCGCGGCCCGCACCGCGGCGTCGACGTCACCGCTGTCGCCGCTGGCGACCTTCGCGAGAAGCTCTTCCGTCGACGGGTCGATGACTTCGAAGGTCTCGCCGCTCGCGGCGCTGCACCACTTGTTGTCGATGAGCATGGACCAGGGCTTGTTCCGAAGCATTCTCGGTTCTCCTCTGTTTCGTGTTGCGGTCTGGAGCCTATCGCAGGGCGTGCGGTGCTCCAGACGGCGCACGCTGGGCAGCGCGAGCGCCGGCAGCGAGCAGTGGACGCATCGACCTGCCCCGGCGCATTGTCAGCCGACTTTCGACAATGCTCCCGCCCCCTCGAAGTCGCCCGACCCGATCCCTTATGCTCGGAAGCCGCCCATCACCGCGACTGGACTCTGCCCGCATGCCGATGCTCCGAACCCTCCGCCCCCGCCACCTCGAGGCGCCCCGCTGATGCGTCGCTGGCTCGTCGTCACGCTCGCCGCCGTTGCGCTGACGCTCTTGCTCGGCGGCTTCAAGGTCTGGCAGATCCGCGCCGCGATTGCGTTCGGCGAGAGCTTCCCCGAACAGACCGAAACGGTCGAAGCCGTCGTGGTCCGCGAGTTGTCGTGGACGCCGAACGTCAGCGCGGTGGGACAGGTCGTCGCGCCGAGTTCGGTGATGTTGCAGAACGAACTCCCCGGGCGAGTGGTCGAAGTGGCGTTTGCGGCGGGCGACGCCGTCGAGAAGGGCCAGGTGCTGGTGCGCCTCGACAGTCGCCAGGAGCAGGCCGAGCTCGCCGCGGCCCGTGCGCGGGCGCAGTTGGCGCGCACGCAGCTCGAGAGGGCGCAGCAGTTGCTCGGCCGCAGCGCCACCAGCCAGGGCGAAGTGGATGTCGCGCAGGCGTCGCTGTCGGTTGCGATGGCCGATGCCGCGGCCCTCGAGGCGATCATCGACAAGCAGACGCTGCGTGCGCCTTTCGCCGCGCGAACTGGCCTGCACACCCTCGAGGTGGGCGAGTACCTGGCGGCCAACACCACGATCACGCAGCTGGTTGGCGTCGACGATCTGTTGTGGATCGACTTCGAGCTGCCGCAGCAGCAGACCGGGCTAGAAGTCGGAACCCGCGTGAGCGTCACGGCGCCGGGTCTGCTCGACGAACCCGCCGAGGCCACGCTGATTGCGCGTGGTGCGGCGTTGTCCGACACGTCGCGCAGTCGCGCATTTCGGGCCAGCCTCTCGGGCCAGAGCGAGCGGCTGGTTCCCGGCGCGATCGTGCGCGTGGGCGTCCCGATGGGCGAGCCCACTTCAGTCGCGGTGCTGCCCGCCACCGCGGTGCGACACAGCGGCTTCTCCGCGCAGGCCTACGTGATCGTGAGCCGGCAAGAAGACAACGAAGAAGTGCTGCGCGCCGAGCTGCGCACGGTGACGCTGGGCGACCAGCGCGATCAGCAGGTCGTGATCCTCGAAGGCGTGAAGGTGGGCGAGCGGGTGGCGGCCACCGGGGCTTTCAAGCTGCGCGACGGCATGCGGCTGCGGGTCGAGCCGGCGGCTGATGCCGCGGCTTCGGCGGAGCAGCCGTGAACCACCCGCGCAGGCACGTCATGGATGTGTTCGTCGAGCGGCCGGTGCTGGCCATTGCGGTCAGTCTGGCTCTCTTGCTCACGGGGCTGCGCGCCGCGATCGAGATCCCGGTGTTGCAGTTTCCGAAGGTCGACAGTTCATCGCTCGTGATCACGACCGGCTTTCGCGGCGCATCGGCCGACGTCGTGCAGGGCTTCATCACCGATCCGGTCGAGCGCGCGGCAGCCTCGGTGCCGGGCATCGACTATCTGGATTCGAGCACCGTCGCCGGTCGCAGCACGGTCACGGCCTGGCTCGAGATCAACGAAGACAGCACCGATGCGCTGGCCGAGTTGTCGGCGCGGCTCAGCCAGATCCGTTTCGAACTGCCGGCGGCCGCCGACGATCCGGCCATCGAGGTGCAGCGCGCCGATCGCCCGAACGCCGGCTTCTATCTCGAAGTCACGATGGGCGAGCGCTCGCGCGCCGACGTGACGGATTATCTGAATCGTCGCGTGACGCCGGTGATCTCGGCCATCCCCGGTGTGCAGCGCGTGGGCCTCGAGGGCGGTCGCCTGCCCGCGATGCGGGTGTGGCTCGATCCGCAGCGCATGGCCACGTCGGACGTCAGCGCGTTCGAGGTCCTTCAGGCCCTCGAAGCCAACAACATCATCGCCACGGTCGGCCGCTCGGAGAACGAGAACCGTCGTATCGATCTGCTGGCCAACACCACGCTGCAGACCCTCGCGGATTTCGAGCGCATGGTGATCCGCGACAACGACGGCGCGTTGATCCGTCTCGGCGATGTGGCGCGCCTCGAACTCGGCGAAGAAGAGGGCGACTTCAACGCGCGGCTCGACAACGAAGGCACCGTCTTCATCTCGGTCTGGCCGTTGCCCGGCGCCAACGAGATCGAGATCGCCGATCACCTCTACGAGTTGCTCGACGAGCTGAACCCCGGCCTGCCCGAGGGCATGCACGTCGGCGTCGGCTACGACGTCACGCTGTACATGCGCGACGCCCTGCGCGAGATCTTCACGACGCTGGCCGAGACGGTGCTGCTGGTGGGTCTCGTAGTGCTGGCCATGATGGGCTCGTTCCGCACGGCTCTCGTGCCGCTGGTCACGATCCCCATCTCGCTGCTCGGCGCGGTGGCCGCCATGTCGCTGATGGGATTCTCGCTGAATCTGCTCACCGTGCTGGCGATCGTGCTCTCGGTCGGCCTCGTGGTGGACGACGCCATCGTGGTGGTCGAGAACGTGGCGCGACACATGCGCGAGGGAGCCGGTCGACGCGAAGCGGCGCTGGCCAGCTCGCGCGAGTTGCTCGGGCCGATCATCGGCATGACGGTGACGCTTGCGGCCGTGTACGCGCCGCTCGGGTTCCTGTCCGGCCTCACCGGCGCCTTCTTCCGCGAGTTCGCCTTCACGCTGGCGACGGCTGTGATGATCTCGGGCGTCGTCGCGCTGACGCTGTCGCCCATCATGAGCGCCTACGCGTGTGCGCCGGGCGGGCTCGAGAGCCGGCCCACGCTGTGGGTCAATCGGCAGTTCGCGGCGCTCGAACGACGCTATGCCGGCTGGCTCGATACGATCCTCGCGTGGCGGCCGCAACTGCTGGTGCTGGGCACGTATCTCGCGCTGCTGAGTGTTCCCTTCTATCTCTTCTCACAGCAGGAACTCGCGCCTACCGAGGATCAGAGCGCCATCGCGGTGATCATCGAAGCACCACCGGAGGCTTCGCTCGATTACACCACGCGCCACATGGACGACGTCGTGAACACGATGCTCGCGCTGCCCGGGGCGCGCTTCATGTGGCAGATCGTGACGCCGAACAGCGGCTTCGGCGGCCTCGAACTCGAAGCGGCCGGAGATCGGAGCGGCACGACCGACGATCTGCTGTTCCCGGCCTTCGCCGCGTTGGCCCAGGTGCAGGGCCTGAAGGCATTCCCGGTGCTGCCGCCGGCGTTGCCGAGCGCCGGCAACTTCGATGTCGAGATGGTGGTGCTGTCTTCCGACGCGCCGCGCGACATGAAGCCCTACGCGGACCAGCTCGTAGCGAACGCCTATGCGAGCGGCCGCTTTCTGTTTGCGGATACCGATCTCAAGATCGATCTCCCCCAGGCGCGCTTCGTGCTCGATCGCGAACGCATCGCGGATCTCGGCATGACGGTCGCCGACGTCAGTCGTCAATTGTCGGTGCTGCTGTCGGCCGACTACGTCAATCGCTTCGACTTCGACGGCAAGGCCTATCAAGTGATCCCGCTGATCGAGGATCAGGGCCGACCCGATCCGCAGGCCCTGCTCGACCAGAAGCTCCGCACGCCGGACGGCGATCTGGTGCCGCTCTCTGCGATTGCCACAATGGAGCAGCAGGCGGCGCCGCGGCTGCTCGGTCGGTTCCAGCGCAAGAACTCGTTTCGCGTCTTCGGCGGGTTGATTCCCGGCACCACGAAGGAGCAGGGACTCGCGGCTCTCGAGCAGGCGGCGCGCGAGATCCTGCCCGTCGGCTACACGCTCGATTACGCGGGCGAATCGCGCCAATTGCGAAAACAGGGCAGCACGCTCATGGGCGTGCTCGGCATCGCGCTGGTGTTCGTGTATCTGGTGCTCGCCGTGCAGTTCAACAGCTTTCGCGATCCGCTGGTCGTGCTGCTCGGATCGGTGCCGCTCGCGCTCTCGGGCGCCCTGGTGTTCGCCTTCCTCGGTTGGACGAGCATCAACATCTTCTCGCAGGTCGGTTGCATCACGCTGGTGGGCCTGATCGCGAAGAACGGCATTCTCATTGTGGAGTTCGCGAATCGCCGGCTCGAAGAGGGGATGGAGCGGGAGCGCGCGATCCGCGACGCCGCCTGCACGCGACTGCGCCCGGTGCTGATGACGACCTTCGCCACGGTGTTCGGCCACTTCCCGCTCGTGCTCGTCACGGGTGCCGGCGCCGAAGCGCGCAACAGCATCGGGATCGTGCTGGTCGCCGGCATGCTGATCGGCACGCTGTTCACCCTGGTGATCCTGCCCTGCGTCTATCTCGCGCTGGCGGGGAAGCATCGCGTCGAAGGGGTCGAGGGAGCAGCCCCGGCAACGGCGTGAAACCGGTGCGGGCCCCGCAGTCACGTACGAAGGGCCGACGGCGGGATCTATTTCGAGGAACCGCCGCTCGTGAGGTCTTCCTTTGCTCTCGCCGTGACTCTGAGGATGAAGTCGGTCTTCGCGCGGGTATAGGCGACCCGATCGTGATCGTGCTGGCGGGACAAGCGCGTCTTCAGGCTGGCGTACTCGCGGGCCACATCGGGGTGGCGGATTAGGTAGTCGCGGAACAGCAGCCGATCCCAGTGCTCGAAATGCGCCTCGACCATGTGGATGTGATGCGTCCGCGACCCGCGCTCGTCCCGCTTGATGAACCAGGCATAGAAGGGCGGAGTGCTGTCGCCCCACGAAGGCCTCCAGAAGTAGTCGTAGCCCTGGGCTTCGAGCAACGGCGCGATTCGCTGCCTCGTCGCCTCGAGATCCGTGACCTCGACCAGCATGTCCACGATGGGCTTGGCGGCGAGACCCGGGACCGCGGTGCTACCGAAGTGCTCGATCGTCATGACGAGATCGCGAGGCAGGCACGACCGCAGATGGTCGCGCTCCCGCTCGAATCGGCTTCGCCAGATCGGATCGTATGGCACAACCGCCACGTGCTCTCGCACCACGCGCGCGATCTTCTGTTCGAGCGTCTCGTCGACCACTCCCTTCCCTCCCAGAGGACGCCCGCCAGACGACGACTGCGATCATTCGTCCAGTCTGATCCTGCTTCCGAAGATCCGCCTGACCGGCAGCGCTTCGAGGTCGATGCCGTCGAGACACCTGACGTTGATCGCCCAGCCGTCGAAGGGTGCCACTCCTTCGCGCAACTCCTGCTCGGTCGGATCGCCCGGGCGTCGGAACGGCAGTATCCCGCAACTCGGGCAGAAGTAATCCCTGGCGGTCCGCGAGCCCCACTGATACAGCACGAGATCTTCCCAGGCAGTCAGCAAGTGAAGAGCAGCCTTGGGCACGCGAAAGTTGAGTGCGCCGCGCTTTCGACAGATCGAGCAGTCGCAGGATCGGACATGATCGATCAGAGCCTCGACTTCGAACCTGACGCGACCACAGTGGCAGGATCCGGTGTGTCTGGTCATGGCGCCTGATCCTGAAGTACTGCCGTGTGCGGAGCCCGCAGGCCATCGCACGTCGGCTGGGTCGAAGGATCAGCGTTCTGCGCCAAGTGATGGATGCTTTCGAATGAGGGCGGCCATCTCGCTGGATCGCGAGTTCCCGCGATCGAGAAGCCCGGTGACGCCTGTCTGGATCATCTGCAACGACCTGTGTGGTGCCGCCGACTCGCGTCGCCTCAGTCGCGTTTGCGGCCGTGTCGCCGGTTGCGATCCGCCGCCCGTGCCTCGACGGCGGTCAAGATTACATCGAGTCGCTCCAGCAGATCCGCCTGTTCGGCAGCGGAGGTGACACAAAGGCGAACGAAGCCCTCGGCCAGGCGGAGGTCGGCGAATACTCCTGTTGGATCGTCGTGAAAATGCAGCACCTCGCGAGCGCCCAGATGGAAGCAACCGGGCCGCCTCTCGCGCAGCGCCGCTTGGGCGCGTAGCTGCTCGAGCAATGGCGCGATCCGTTCGAGGGTAGCTGTGCCTGCCCGCTTCATCGGTGACGCCTATTCGCGATGATCCCTCTGGTTGTCGCTCCCAACCGCGAGAGCCCAGACCTGCTTCACTCTGGGCTCCTCACTCGTGACCTCGAGATGATCCGGTCTATAGCCTGCCGCTCTGCTCGAGATCACCCGCTTCCCACTGCTCCACATCGAAGATCGACCAGAGCTCACTCAATGGCCGTGGCGGATCGATGGTGTCTCCGAGTCGTCGATCGATCAGGTCGCGCACTTCGGGCATGAAGGCGAGCTTCCCCGACTCGACCTCCCACCACTCGCGGATCCCTTTGGGGGCGACGGTCGCGATGGCGTAACGCTCCCACAGTTCGTAGCGCTCGCGGTCCAGGGTTCCCTCCTCGTGAAGGTCGTACACGATCTGGAAGTGATTCAAGTATTGGAGCACGAAGTTGATCGCCCGGCTCCGATCCTCGATCGGCGCCGCCAGGCCGTGCGCTGCGGTCCGCACGTAGGCCCGATGCATCAGCGGATCCTGCAAAAGCAACAGGATCCGGTTCTGTCCCTGCTGAATCGCGACGGATGCATCGCGTCGCTGCTGCGTGGTGTTCTGCCGCACCTGGATCGACAGATAGATCAACGTGGCGATCGTCACGATCGAGCCGACGAACTCGCCGATTGCTCCGAGCTCCGACAGGGTCATGCCAGATCCTCGAATTCAGTCCCAGTCTGCGGCGGAACTCCGGTCGACCAGCATACAGCACGGCGGCAGGATCAGTGTGTCACCCGCCAGATAGCGCACTTCACGGTCGGCCACCGTCGCCCGCCCGCTGCCTCAGAGGAACAGCACAGCTTCCTCGGTGTCGTGGCTGTGTGGCGGCGTGGCCGAATCGGCATCCATCCGGCCGTGCCACATCTCGACCTGTTGCGCGCCGCTCGTCGGAGTCGCCATACCGGCGGTGTGGTCGCCTTGCAGGCTGTGGATCTGTTTCTGTTCTTTGCGAAATACCGACATGGTTCGAACTCCGATGATCGATTGCGCTGCGAACGATCGGCTCAGAGTTCGCTGCGATGCCCCGGTGGCAGGCGACCTTCGAGAGCCGGGCGTGCGAGCCAGCAGAGACCCCAGTAGCGCCCGAGCTTGTACGACACCTCGGGAAACTCGCCGACGACGCTGAATCCGAGTTTGAGATGAAGACTCATCGATGCTTCGTTGGGAGGAATCACGCCGGCATAGATCCGATGGATGCCGGGTTCCGCGTCGAGTGAATCGAGCAGGCTGCCGTACAGCTGGCTGCCGAGACCCCGGCTGCAGTGATCGGGAGAGAGATAGATGCCGGTTTCCACGGTCCTCGCGTACACGGTCTTGTGGTGAAAGGGTGAACTCGTCGCATAGCCTGCGATCGTGCCGTCGTGTTCCGCCACGAGGATGCGATGCGGGCCGTGATCCCGGAACTTCTCGAACCACGTCCTCCGCTCATCGAAAGTGACGGGCGACGTATCGAACGTGAAATGCGAACTGGAAACGTAGTGGTTGTAGATTTCGAGGAGACTCGGCAGATCTTGCGGTCGGCCAGAGCGGATGTTCCAGCGATTGTCCATGAACCACTCCTGGACTTTCGAAGTCGAGACCATCGACCACCCCGACAGGTGCGTCAGGAGATCTCCCACAGCGTCTCGAAGTTGATCACCGGCCGCTCGAAGTGCACGCCCTCGCGGGTGAACTCTTCGGCGAGTGCCAGCATCGGCGCGAGGGTCTGCATCTGTTGCGCGTCTGCCAGGGATCGCCAGACGCTCACGTTCACCATGCTGCTCGATAGACGGTCGATGGCGGCGAAGTAGTGGAGGCATCCGACCAGCTGCCGGATCGCGGGAGCCAGCGACTTCTGCGATGCATCGAGTCGCAGCTTGATCTCGTCGTACTTCTCGGGCGGAAACGACCCGCGTGAGATTCTCACGATGCGCGCCGCGCTGGTCGGCGGCTGGGCGCGACCGCTCCTGGCCAGGCCCGCCGCGACGAGCATCGCGAACAGGCCCTGGAGGACGCGCCGACGAACGATCGAAACGGAAGACGGCAAACTTGCCTCCAGGGGAGTTCTCGCGCTGCTTCGTCTACTGCTGCTACGGACCCACGCAAAGATTCGGCACTGTGAGGCGCGAGAACAAGTGCGGTGATGCCACGGTCGAAGAGGGGTAGGCGCCGAGCGCCTGCTTGAACTCGGGATGGTTGAACGCCGCCCGGAAATGCGCCACCGACTCCCACAACGCGTAGTTGAGGAACACCGTGCTTCCCGCGATGCCCCGATGCAACTGCGTCGAGATGTAGCCGGCCTGCTGCTTCATCCAGTTCGCGTCGGACTCCCACGCCTTCAGCAGCGCCGGGATGTCTGCCTCTGCGACCTGGAAGATGTTCACCAGGACGACCGGTGAGACATCGCTGTTCAGCTGCTGGAAGATCGGGACCTGCGGATCGAGCGGTGCGAGTTGAAGCATGTGACGTCTCCGTGGTGGTTCACTTGTGCGGTGGTCGAGCGCTCACGCGAAAAAACGGGACTCCGTGGCGACCTTCGCGAGGTCAGACGCGCGTGATCTGACCCGCACCGGTTCTGCTCGACCGGGCCAGGTTCGCCCGGTCGCTAGCTCTTCTTGTTCAAGCGCTGACGCGTCTTGCCCTTCAACTCTTTGATCTTGCCCTCGACCTGCATCTGCTCGTTCTCGAGCGCTGCGCCGACCTTCTTCTTCGCACGGCCGGTCACTTCTTCGACCTTGCCCTTGGCGCGCTCGCCAGCTTTGGCGATCTGCTGCAGGCCCTTGCCACCGAGTTCGCGAGTCTTGCCCTCGGCCTGCATCTGTTGATTGCCGATCGCCTTTCCCACCTTGGCTTTGGCCTTGCCTGCGAGTTCTTCGAGCTTGCCCTTGGCGCGATTCGTCTTGTTGCCCATGATGATTCCCTCCCTTTCGACTGCAGACTAGTGCGGATCGCACCGTGTCGCCGCGTCTCTGTGTCACCCGCGCGTGCATTCGAACGCGCAGGCAAACCCGGCCTCCCCCCACGACCCACCGCTCGGTCGCGTGCCTCGAGAACCTACGAGTCCGGCTCCCAGTGGAATCGGTGCAGGACACGGTGCACGATCGGAGCAAACACCAACCCTGCGGCCGCCAGGAAGACCAGGCCGGCATAGAGGGCGTAGAAGCCCGCGAACAGTTTGCCCCCGTCGGTGATCGGCGCGTCGACCGGCCCCATGCCGCCCATGAGCATGGCCGCGTTGAGAAACGCATCACGCCAGGGCAGGTTCTCGAAGTACTCGTAGCCGATCATGCCCAGGGCGAGCGAAAAGCCCAGCACACCGAGCGCCGCGGCGAAGTGCAGCAGCACGCGCCTGACGAACTGCTCACGCGGAATGGGCGGATGCGGCTTTGCTTCGTACATGGATGCGTGGTTGCCTTTGCGTCGCGCGCCAGACCCGCGGCGGGTGATCTCTCGGGTCGAGCCAAAGCCTCGCGCGAATCGGCTTCGAGCTTCGCAGCTTTCAGGTGTGCCGAGAAGGCCGGGTCAGGTCGCGGGGAACTTCAGTTCGATCCGCAACGCCCGCTGCTCGCTCCTGCCGACATTGCTGATGACCATCGGCTCCGTGTCTGGCTGACGCCATTCGACCTGAGGGCTGTCGGGCAGATCGCTCGGAGGTCGTACCTCGCGCACCACTTCGCCCGCGAGATTGCGAAAGACCAGATGCCCCGGCTTCAACGTGATGAAGATCGCGGGCCATGGATGCAGGTGTGCCGGAACGGTGGCACCGGCCGGGATGGACACGTCGAGAACGAGGACGAACTCGTTCTCGAGCAGAGGCTTGTGGTGCAGAGGCGCGGCCACGAGAGGGGAGTAGTCGGCGACGTCATCGCTCTGCGCGCCCGCTCGGCTGATGACAGCGACCGCGCCGAGGGCCAGGATGGCGAAGAGAAGTCTCGTCATGCGAGTTGACCTCTGAGTCGAGCGGGTGTCGGAATGTCCAGCGGACGTGGGCTTCAGCGGCGCCAGCCAGCGTCGACCGGCTTCGCAGATGCCACGGATTCGAATGCCAGAAGGCTACCAGGCACGGAACGCCCACCTGACTGGTGTCAGCGTCAAGCCCTTGCTGCGCGGCACGCATGCCAGAAACGCGGTCTCGGGTGGGCCGCTCTCAGCCAGCAGCGGTCACAGGAGCAAAGAAGTCCCCTTGGCTACTCCATCAGGTAGCGTCGGTCGCCATATGGGAACCCCGTGAGCTCTGCATCGCGTGATTCGTCATAGGCGAAATAGGCGCGAACTTCGGCAATCACACCAAAGCGCATCTCGTACCACTCGCTGCCTCGCATCTTCAACCGCGAGCTGCTTCCCGGCGGAGTCCAGATGAGACTCCATTCGCTCACAACGCGGCTTCCCTGGGCGATTGCTTCGTCGACTGCCCAGACGGTATCGGAAGCCTGCTTGAATTTGCGCCAGAAGCGCGCCAGATGGTCGGCGCCTCGGATTGGTGCGAATCGATCAGGCAGGAAGTAGTGAACGACGTCATCGGCCAGTGTCAGCTTGAAGTCCTCGATCAACCCGGAATTGCAGGCATCAAAATATCGCCTTACGGTGTCGATATGTTCATGCTCGTTCATTTTCAAGCCTCCAATGCTGTCGAGTTGAAGTCTCCGCTCGCGTCGGTTCGCGAAGACTTCCAAGCCGCGTCCGAAGCCATCCCGGTTCGCACTGCCGTCATGCCGCCCGACTTTCGACATGAGCGTCGCCCCATGGCATGCGAAGCATGCCGTAGTGCGCCCGCTCGATGGAAAGGTTAGAAGGCCCGGTGGAACTACTCACTGGCGGCTGCTTCTGTTGACTGAGCCAATTGGTCGGTGATTTCAAACCATGGCGCCTTAGAGCCGACCATGACGTGGCGCATGGGTTTGCAACCTGGGTCACCATCGACTGTACCTAGAGCTAAACCGAAGGCGTCTTGAAATGCTTGCTTGGCAATGAATTGGATTGCGGAGCCACAGACTGAGCAGAAAGTTCGCGTGACTGCCGGCGACGACTGATACTGACCGAGACGGTCTTCGCCCTGAACCCAGCGAAAAGTGTTGACCTCGACGTACGCCCACGTCGCGAACGCCGCACCACTGGCCTTGCGACACCTGGAGCAATGGCAGTTGCGCGCGAAGCGGAGTGGCTGATCGATTTCGTACTTGATTGAGCCACAGAGGCAACTGCCGGTAGTCATGGATTGCCTTCTAACGGGTCGGCCGACCAACTGCGGTCGCGCGTGATGCTACCAGGATCTACTCGAGCCAAGCGGCCCGCACGGCTGAAGCCCGCGGCCGTCAGGTGCAGCGGCGTGTTAGGCAGTGGTGAACTCACCGGCGCGACCATGCGTCAGAAGCTCACGAAAATACTCGGGCACGTGTTCGACGAGGCGAGCGCGAAGATGCCAGATCCCGTTGCGTCCGACCTCGACGTCAGCAGCCGCAAAAAAAAGTGCTTGTACATGGACTGGCGGGTCGCCGGAGACGGTGCAGAATGGAACGACCCTGCCTGTTGAGATGGAACATGGGGCCTCGATGCTCGGGCGGTACTCCCGCGACGGCACCAGTGTGCGGAAGTGGGCCTGGCCATCGCCGATCTCGAATGCGACCTGGACGTCACGCCCGGCCGAGTCGTAGTGCCCGAGAAGCAATCGAACATTGTGCCCGCCTGGGTTGCCGCGCTCGGACTTGCACCAGATTATGCGACCGGCTCGATGGACGAAAGAGACCGCAACGATTGGTTCTGGAGCGCACGCCTGGCCGCGCCAGTCTCGGACCGGGGCCGCAAGCCAATCGCCAGCGAGCGCAACATCGAGCCTGTGAAAGGCGCCAGAGTGAAACTCGTCGAGCACTGTTCTCTTTCCGCCGCCCAACGCTCCGGTTCAGCGGCGGGCCGCGCAGCGGACCGTCCGCTGCAAGCGGGTGTTAGGTGGCCTTCCGCTTCCAGTAGTACCACGTGTCGAGACACTTGTACTCCTCCTCGGTCAGATCGCGTGGCGTTCGCGCCCATCGAAGGTCCGACTCTTGCGCGGGCCGCCACTCCTGGTCGAGTGTCTCTTCGACCTCCGGCAGGCGAACGTGGCCGACGAGCCGTTCCTCGCAGGCGCCTATGCGTCGGAAGTTCTTCTGGCATTCCATGAGCGAGGGCTTGTTCGCACCGCCAGGGAAAGCGGGGTCAAGTAGCTGCACACCGTCGTCCTCCCAGAAGCACACCTTGCAGATGTCGTACGAGCCGGGTGGCTCGTGGAGCGTCCGGCATCCACAACATGGGCAGGTGTAGCGGGTCACACTCATGTCCACCTAACTCCCAATGGACCTCCCCGCCTTGCTCCGCCCGGACCGCCCGGGTGTCGCATAACGCCCGATCTGAGAATCACCCGACCGAGCGCAAGGCTTCGAGATCCCTGGTTTTCTCGCTCCAGCCTACCACGCCCCGTCTCTTATTCCGGCGACGATATGCGGCACTCGGTCGCATAACGGGAAGTGGGGCGCGGCCTCGTTCTCAGCGCCGGTGGATCGTGCTTCAGCGTCGAGCGACCGACGATGCAGCGAGTCCGCACACGACGTCTTTCGTGCTCGACGCGAGCCGACGCGTCTTCGACGCGCCCTCCACGCAGCAAGCGGTCACTCGGCCCTGGCTCTGCGAGGCCGCGCGCCGATCGGCCGCTAAGCTGCCGCCTCACCGCCGACACTTCGCCGGGCTTGTGTCGGCGTAGCATCACGGCCGTGCGAGACGCCATTCTCGTGTCGTGGCGCTCCACCCCGAACCACAGGACGGACATCTCTTGAAATCGCTCTCTTCGGGCACGCCGTTCCCGATTCTCGTCCTCTTCTCCGCTCTCATCGCGCTCGTCTCTCACCCGACCGCCGCCATCGCCGCCACGGAGTCCGATGCGGCGACACGCTTCTGGTACGTCGGCCTCGAAGGCGGCATGGGGGTCTACAACGGCTTCAACCCGTCGATTCCCGGTGTCGGCGACACGGGCTTCGAGGTCGGTGGCGCCGCGACGCTGCGTGTCGGCCGTGTGATTCGCGAGCATTGGCGGCTCGAATCCGAGCTCGCGTGGAATGGCAGTTCGATCGATTCGATCGCCGGGCGCGTCGATGTGCTCTCGTGGACGGACAATCTCTACTACGACTTCGGCCCGCGCGACGCCTTCATTCGCCCGTATCTCGGCGTGGGCGTCGGGGTCGGCTTCGGCTGGCTCGAGAGCAACCTGGCGAACGCGGCTCCCTTTCTCACGAATCGCAGCGGTGTCGGCTTTTCGTACGTGATCGAAGGGGGAGGGCGCTTCCGCCTTTCCGATCGCTTGATGGCCACGGCGGCGTGGCACTTCCTCGGCACGGCTGCGCTGATCAACAATGGCACGGGCGGTTCGATCAGCCCGACGATGCACGCCTTCATGGTGGGGCTGCAGCACGAGTTCTGAGTCGGTGTGTGACGGGAGTCGGCGGACTGCTCCGAAAACTTCCGCTGGCTCGAGCCAGCTCACTCGCGCCGCAGCGCAAAGACCGGACGCACGCCGCGGAGACCTTTCAGCTCGTGCTCACCGCGCGACTCGAACGACAACCCCGATCCGTCGAGCAGATCGCGTGTGGTGCCCGAGACGAGCACCTCGCCCGGACCCCCGAGCGAGGCGACGCGCGCCGCGGCGTGGACGGCGACGCCGCGCGCCTTTCCGCCGACGATCTCGACCTCGCCCGTATGGATCCCGACGCGCACGCGGGCGCCGAGTGACGCGACCGACGGATCCATCAGCGCCGCGGCATTCACGGCCTTCGCCGCGCCGTCGAACAGCGCGAGAAACCCGTCCCCGCTCGAGTCGATCTCACGTCCGCGGAAGCGATCGATGGCGGCGCGGATCATGACGTTGTGCTCGCGCAACAAATTTCCGAAGGCGCGGTCGCCGACGCGCTCGAGCAACGCCGTCGAGGAGACGATGTCGCTGAAGAGGATCGTCGCCAGCACCCGCTCACCGAGATCGTCGGGCGACAGTCCGAACTCGCGAGCGCTCGTGAACTCGACGGAATCCCACGTTTCGTCACCGACCACCCAGGCGTCGTGACCGGGAGGGATTTCGTAGGCCTCGCCGGGCCCGATGACGAGCTTCGTCCCGTCATCCATGCGCACTTCGAGGAAGCCCGCGATCGTGTAGCCGACGTGGCGATGCTGGCAGGACGTCGTGCCCGTGATCGGCGCGACGTCCTTCGACCAGCGCCAACCCGGCTGGAAGACAAAGCGACCCACGGCCATCTCGTCGAGGGTGACGATGTCGATCCGACTGGTTCCAAATCTGCGAACCTGATCGGGCGTCATGAAGCTCTTGTGTTGCAGGCGAGGCACTGCAGCCCATGGTGCGCTTCGACGCCAGCGCCCGCAAGCCGAAGGATTGGATTGCCTCGCGAGGCGGAGGCGGCGATCCTCGCGTCTCACCCCCGTCGTCCGGGGCCTGGAGACATCGATGCGCTGGAGCGAATCCGAGATTCCCGATCAGACGGGGCGCGTGGCGGTCGTGACGGGCGCGAACAGCGGCATCGGGTTCGAGACGGCGCGGGCGCTGGCGCAGAAGGGGGCGCGCGTCGTGCTCGGGTGTCGCGATCCCCGGCGCGGGAACGAGGCCGTGCAGCGGCTTCGCGAAGCGGTCCCGAACGCGGATGCGCGATTCGTCCCGCTCGATCTCGGTTCGCTCGCGTCGATCGAGAGTTTCGCGGCCGGGCTCGCGAAGGATGAACAGAAGCTCGATCTGCTCTGCAACAACGCGGGCGTGATGATGCCGCCGTACGAACGCACGGCGGACGGCTTCGAGCTGCAGTTCGGCATCAACCATCTCGGCCACTTCGCGCTCACCGGCCGGCTGCTGCCGTTGATCCGCCGCGTGCACGGCTCGCGGATCGTGTCGGTGAGCAGTCTCGCCCACTACATAGGTCGCATCGACTTCGACGACCCGCAGAGCGAACGTCGCTACAACGCGACGCGCGCGTACGGGCAGAGCAAGCTCGCGAACCTGCTCTTCGTGCGCGAACTCGCGCGCCGGCTCGACGCGACCTCGGCACCGACTGTGGCCGCCGCCGCGCATCCGGGATCGACGCGCACGAATCTGCAGGCGCACTCGCGCCTGATGGCTGCGGCCGTCGCCCTCTACTCGCAGGAGCCAGCCGGCGGCGCGCTTCCCACCCTCTATGCGGCCACGGCCCCGGGTGTGCGCGGAGGCGACTACTTCGGCCCGACCCGCATGTTCGAGATGACGGGCCCGCCCGGCTCCGCCCGTTCGACCGCCGCCTCGAAGAACGTCGAGACGGCGAGGCGTCTGTGGGATCTCTCCGAGAAGCTGACGGGCGTGCGGTTCGACTTCCAGACATGAGGTTCATGTCGAACCGCGAGTTCTCCCACGAGATCGAGATCGAGGTGACGCCCACGCGGCTTCACGCGTTTCTCTCGGATCTGCGCAACTACGTGCCCCTGCATCCGCTGATCGAGTCGATCGAAGATCTGCCGCCGCCCGCCGCGCTGCCTCACGCGCGCCACTACCGGGTGATCGACAAGATCCCGGTCGGGCCGTTCCGGTTGACGACGACCTATCGAGCTGTGCTCGAGCCGGTGTCGGACCACGAGGTGCGGGGTCATGCCTGGCAGTTTCCCGCCATCGAGTTGATCACGCGGTATGCCCTTCATCCGATCGAGCGCGGCACTCGACTCGTCGAACGAGCGCGCGTCGAGGCGCCGCTCCCGCTGATCGGCTTCGTGACCCGTGAGGCGAGCCGCGCGCACGCCGAGACACTGCGGGGCATGAAGGTGTTGCTCGAGCAGGGCTGAGGTCGGCCCGCGCGACCAGGCGAGAAAGTTGCCCGGACAGATCCCGGTTCGACTTAGACTGCTCGTGGATCAATCGACGAGCGGGCGGCGAAGCGTGGCTTGGGAAGCGGTCAGTGCACTGGCAGAGCTGATCGGGGCTGTGGGTGTCGTGGCCTCGCTCCTCTATCTCTCCGTGCAGGTCCGCACCAGCAATCGCGCGTCGGCCGTGCAATCGAAACTCGAGTCGACCCGCCTGTTGAGCGAGTTCATGGATATCCTGCTCGAGCATCCGGAGCAGAACCAACTCCTGATCCGCGGTCGACAGGATCTCGGTTCGTTTTCGCCCGACGAGTATCTCCAGTTCTCGAACTTGAGCCTGAAGGCATTTTGGTTCTTCTCCGCGGGGTACTTCCAGTTTCGCAAGCGCACGCTCTCGGACGGCGACTGGTTCGAGATCCGAGCCGTGATCCACTACTGGCTCCGCGCTCCGGGGTGCAGGGAATGGTGGGACAAGCTGGGCCGCTCGATGTTCGGCGCAGACTTCGTCGCCTTCATCGACTCGGAGATCGCGGCTCTCGCCCCGTGATGAGTCTGCTCGCAAGCCGAGAAGGTCGCGCTGCGCTGATTCGCGAGTCGCTGCGCTCGGGAACCGTCGCGGGCCTCGCCATGGTGCCGTTCGCGGCCGTCTTCCGGATGTACGACCTGCGCATCAACGAGTACGGCCGAAAGACCCTCGACCTGCTGGTCGGTGACGTGTCGCCGCAGCTGCACAACGTGCTCAACTTCGCGCAGCACATGATCATCAGCTGGATCGCCGCCGCGCCCTTGATCCTGCTGTCGACGCGCCTCGTCGATCGGCGCGCTCGCCTCGTCGCCGGGGCCGTCTATGGCGCTGTG
>JANOFF010000172.1:0-5120 GCA_031413515.1 bacterium | reverse complement strand
CGAGGCCTCCCTCGCTGGCCGAATGTTCGGCACTCGCGATCGGCTCGATGACGGGTTGGCTGGCCGCTCGAGTGTGAAGACTAGAGGTCGTCCATTCCTCGAAATGACACCGGAATGAGTCGATGATGCCACTTGCCGACGATCTGCCGTTCAGTGAAATGGCCGACCTCCCGCGGTTCCCGGTGTTATTCTCGCCGCTCCCGCATCGGTCATCGAGGCTTGGTGCGGGACAGTCTGGCGAGCAGGAGTCGCGGCCCCGATGCAAGTGTCCCATAAGGCGAATCGACCAAACGCGAGCGCCCGCGTGAAAGCGCGTCGACTCGTTCTGCTGATCGCGCTCGTGCTCGTCAGCGCAGCACCGCTAGACGTCCGGGCCGCTGCCTTTTGCGGGCTCGAGGGGCTCGCTCCATTCGCCGGCCACACGCTGCCCCTCGACGGACCCCCGCAGCCGCCGAGTCTTTCCGCCGTCGAGGCGTTTCCGCTTCTGCCGTCCTTCTCGGCGCCCGTCTTTCTCACAGGAGCGGGAGACGGTTCGAACCGGCTGTTTCTGGTCGAACAAGCGGGTGTGATCCATGTGTTCCCGAACGACCCGGGCGCAGATGCGGGTGATCTCGACACGTATGTGGATCTGTCGGCGATCTTGACCTACTCGCAGGGCAGCGAGACCGGCCTGCTCGGACTCGCCTTCGACCCCGAGTTCGCGACGAACGGACGGCTCTACGTCAACTACACCAAGGAGCTTCCGGCGCATCTCGTCACGCGCGTCGAGCGCATCACCGTTCCCGATCCGGCCGCGAATCAATTCGATCTGTCGACACCCGGCGTGGAGCGGCTCGTGCTCGTCGAGTTCATGCAGACGGCCTCCAATCACAATGGCGGAATGCTGGCCTTCGGGCCCGACGGCATGCTGTACATCGCATCGGGGGACGGCGGCGGTGACAGTTCCGACGCGCAGGACCTCACGAACCCTCTCGGTGCGATCCTGCGCGTCGATCCGGAAGACGGCAGTGCGCCGCCCGACAATCCCTTCGTCGTCTCACCGCCGGGCGCCGATGCGCGCATCCTCCACTATGGCCTGCGAAATCCCTGGCGCTTCTCGTTCGATCGCGCGGCCCCCTACGAGATGTGGATCGGCGACGTCGGCGAGAGCAGCTGGGAGGAGATCGATCGCGTCCCGGCGACGGCGCGCGGCCTGGACTTCGCCTGGCCGATCTGTGAGGGCGCGCACGAGTACGGATCATCGGATGCCTGCACGAAGCCGGGTGCGACGGCTCCCGTAATCGAAAGACCGCACATCGACGCCTTCTCGATCACTGGCGGCTACGTGTATCGGGGTTCGCGGCTCCCGCAGATCTTCGGCTTCTACGTCTTCGGCGACTTCGTGACCGGCAAGGTCTGGGGCTGGGATCGATTGACCGTGAATCCGACAACCGGACTCGGCAGTCTGATCGACCTCGCGCAAGTTTCGAATCTGTCGTCCTTCGGCGAAGACGACGCCGGCGAGCTGTACCTGCTCGACTATCCATCGGGCCGGATCTACCAGCTCGAAGACGCTGCCGGCGGAGGCTCCCCGTATCCGCCCCTGCTCTCGGGCACCGGTCTGTTCAGCGACACCGTCAACCTGATCGTCGCCCCGGGCGTCGTCGAGTACGACGTCAACGCGCCGCTCTGGTCGGATCGCGCGCTGAAGCGTCGCTGGCTGGCCCTGCCGGCGGGAGGACGAGTCACGACGTCACTGACCGGCGCCTGGTCGTTCCCCCTCGGCACCGTGTTGATGAAGCACTTCGAACTTCCCGTGGCGCCGGGACAGAACACACGGCTCGAAACGCGACTGCTGATCCGACAACTGACGGGTTGGATCGGCGTCACCTACCGCTGGAACTCACTCCAGACCGATGCCGAACTGCTGACCTCGGGCTACAGCGAGACTTTCTCCGTCGTGGAGAACGGCCAGCCCTTCGATCAGACCTGGGATTATCCCTCGACCGCGGGTTGCAACGGCTGTCATACGGCCGCCGGGGGGCGCGTGCTCGGTGTGCGCACCGCGCAGTTGAATCGCAATTTCGACTATCCGGGCGGCGAAGATGGACAACTGCACGCGTGGAGCTGCGGCGGGCTGCTCGATGTGGATTTCGGCACGCAACCGGGTTTGCCCGCACACGCGGGGCTGGACGACAGCTTCGCTTCACCGCAGCGTCGCGCGCGTGCCTATCTCGACAGCAATTGCGCGATGTGCCACCAGCCCGGCGCGCCCGCTCCGGGTGGCCTGAACCTGCGAAGCGACGTGTTGCTCGGGCAGATGAACCTGATCGACGTGGCGCCGACCCAGGGCGACCTCGGACTGCCCAGTCCTATGCGCATCAAGCCCGGCGTGAGCAGCGAGAGCGTGCTGTTCGCACGGATGGAGAGCCTCGACCCGAGCCTGCGAATGGCACGCGGCACGCGCCTCGCCCACGCAGAAGCTCTCGATGTCTTCCGCGACTGGATCGACTTCGACCTGCTCGTCGTCGACAGCGACGAGGACGGAGTCGCCGACGACAGCGACGTGTGTCCCGGAAGATCCGATCCGCAGCAGGCCGATCGCGATCTCGATGGCGTGGGCGATCTGTGCGATCCCGACGACGCGCCGGATCTGGTCGCTCGCGCGTTCGGTATCACACAGACCAACGCGGGCGCAGACATCGACCTGACGGCACTGATCGACAACTCCGGATCGACCTATGCCCCGTCGTCGCAGACGAGCTTCTTCCTCTCCGACGATGCGATGTTCGACGCCGGACTCGATGTGCCGGTGGGCCTCTGTCAGGCATGGCCGGTCCTGCCCGGTGGCCAGACGCTCTGTACGACACCGGACGGGAAGATCCCAGCCGACATCATCGGGCCCGCCGATCCCGATCCGAAGCCCTTCTACTGGATTGCCTGTGCGGATCAACTCGGGTTCGTGGCCGAGACCGACGAACAGAACAATTGCGCCGTGTCGACGGACGTGATCCTCGTCCCCGAGCCGAACGGTTCGTGGCTCGAGCTGTCCGGCATTCTGGGCCTTGGCGCGCTCTGGCTGTGGGACGAGCGTTCGAAGTTCTCCCGTCTCCGAGGGATCGGGAGACGGACGACGCGCAGCGAAGTCTGAACGCCGGATCGCGCCTTCAGCCAGCGCCGGCCAGCAACGCGAGTGCGTCTTTTTTTCGCGCGCCGAGCAGGTGAGCTGCTGCGGCAATTCCGGACCACGGCGAGTGTGAGATTTTCGGCAAACCATCGCGGCCATCGACTGGCTCTCGGCGTCCGCCGCCGCGGCCCGTCGAAGGACGCGGACTGCCGAGCACGCCCAGTGGCCCCGGGACACTCGGGGAGCTTGAAGCCGTCCCCCGGCAGGGGGGAACTCGGACAGGATGCACCTCGGCTCGGACGCAGTTGAAGGCTCACCGGCTGCCGGCGGGATCGAATTCGCGGCGAAGACTTCCTGGCCGCCGAATCGAGCCGCTTGATCTCGCTGCTCTGCACGGGCGGTTCGCATCTCTCGCTGGCTCTCGAGAAGCGCGGCTCTGCAGCATGCAGGTCGAGTCCCTACACGCCGGTCGCCGTGGACACGTGTCCCCACCCGTGTTCGCGGACGCTTTCGACGTCGGGTGAAGCGGACGATGGGCTAGGGTCGGTGCGACGCCAGCCACTGCAGTGTCCACCGGATTGCAGGGACACCCGTTTCACGCTGCGCGACGTGCCTCGACGCATAGAGAGGAAGCCTTCAATGCCTCATAGCCCGCGGTACGACACGGCTTCCGGGATGTTCCGCGCGCCCATGCAGGCGATCCTGATCGTTGCCCTGCTGCTCGGGCCGCAGTCCGGGGTTCGGCCAGCGCGAGCCGCCGAGCCTGAAGCGCCACCGCGGTTGTCGAAAGAGGAACTGGTGGCCCTCGTCGCGCCCATCGCCCTCTATCCGGACGAACTGCTGGCGATCGTGCTGCCGGGCTCGACCTACCCGATCCAGATCGTGCAGGCCTCGCGCTATCTCGAAAAGCGCAAGAGCGATCCAGAGCTGAAGCCGAGCGAGGACTGGGACCCCAGCGTTCTCGGACTGCTCAACTATCCAGAGGTCATGGCCAAACTGAACGACGACCTCGACTGGACCTGGCGGCTCGGCGACGCCGTCGTGAACCAGCAGGCAGAGGTGATGGCGGCCGTCCAGGAGTTCCGCGCCCAGGTCGATCTGGTGGGCAACCTGAAGTCCGACGACAAGATGGCCGTCGAGAAGACGGTCGAAGACGGCAAACAGGTCATCGTGATCGAGTCGACAAGTACCGAAGTGATCTACGTGCCGACCTATCAACCGAGTACGGTCGTGGTCTACAGCACGGCTCCCTACTACTACTCGCCTCCCTATCCCTACTACTACAACCCGGCCGCCACGTTCTGGACGGGCATGTTCGTGGGCGCTGCAATCGCATACGGGGTCGGCTGGGGGCCGCACGGCGGCTACGGGTACTACGGCGGGGGCAACATCAACATCAACAACAACGTCAACAACAACATCAACATCGACAACAGCAACAACGCGAACATCGACCGGGACAGAAACAACGGCGCGGGTGGCGGCAACGCGAAGCCGTGGAAGCCGGACGACCGGCCGGGCAGCACGTCCGGCGCCCGGCCCGGTGGCGGCACACGACCTTCCGCGAGCACGCGACCGACCGCGGGAACGCGCCCGAGCACGGTCCCGGGCACTGGCGCCGGATCACGGCCCGGTGCGGGCTCCGATCCCGGCGGAGGAACGCGGCCTGGCGCTTCGACGAGGCCGGCAGGCGAGACGTCGCGCCCGGCTCAGGGCGGCACGAAGCCCAGCTTGAGTGATCGCTCGGCCCAGGGAAAGAAGTACACCTACTCGTCGAGCGGATCGCGGAGCAGTTCGGTGGGCGACTACCAGAGTGGTTCTCGGGCGCGTCACGACAGCAGTCGTGGAATGTCGAGCCGCAGCGGCGGCTACGGCGGGTCGCGCGGCGGTGGCGGAGGAGGCGGTGGCCGTGGACGTCGCTTGAACCCGGTGCTCCGACGACCGCAGACAGCGATCTGGCGAATTCCGGCTCGAGTCGGAGCACGGCGTGCAACGAGTCGACACGGACGCGACG
>JANOFF010000171.1:0-10264 GCA_031413515.1 bacterium | reverse complement strand
GACCTCCCGCGTCGCGTGAGCCGCGACTTCGGGAAAACTCTAGCCCGCCCGGGTGTGGAATTTCGCGATCAGGGGATCGTGGACGGCCTGTTCGTCCCAATCCCAGCCGCTGGTGTCGTCGACGGTCGGCGCGCAGGTCGGGCACCAGTAGCCGCCGTGGATCAGCAGCCGCGGCGAGGCCTCGAATTCGTGCTCGCGCGCGCAGCGCCAGCGATGCAGGACGGTCACGCCGCAGTATTCGACGGTCAACACCTCGCCGCCCCGCGACGCGGCGAACTCGATCAGATCCACGTACTCGAGGGTCTCTCGCATGCTCTCTCTCCTGCTCGCCTACCGCTGCCTCGTCGCCTGCCGCTGCCTCGTCGCCTACCGCGACTTCCTGGCCTCGCGCTCCGCCCAGTCCGGAATCCGCTGCCACTCCTCGCGGGATCCGAGGAAAGCCTCGATGTACGCGTGATCGTCGTTCTCCAACCAACGCAGCGGATCGGCGTAGCGCCGCGCGAGCAGTCTGACGATCGGCTTCGGCGAAAGTCGCGAGGCCCACTTCATCCACGCCGGGACGCTGGCCTCCACCGCGGCGAAGTACTCCTCCTTCGTCTCGCGGAAGTGCCCCAGGTACTTGTCGAGCTCGTGGCTGTCGGAGAAGTAGCCGCAGTGGAAGTTCCGGGTCGCGAACCAGTTGGGCTCGAAGATCCGGCGATAGTCGCCGAGCCCGTGGATCTCGAGCTGCGTCGCCATGAACTCTTCGTAGGTCGCCCGGCAGCTCGGCCCGCCCGACATGTTGTAGATGCGGCACCAGAACTCGTCCGGGGCCTCGAGACACTGCACGAGCCCATAGCCCGCATCGCGCGCGGTGATGAACTCGAGGCATTGATCGAGGGGCTGGTGGAACATGATCGGATCGAGGAGCGAGGTCAGGTTGTCGAGCACGATGAAGGTCTGGCGAAGACTCGCCCAGCGTCGGAGCCCCGACTCGACGACGTGCCGCTCGGCCTCGCACTTGGTGAGCGCATAGTAGTCATGGACGCTGGGCTTCAGCGGGTCTCCTACGCGGATCATCTCGATCGGCGGAAGCCGGTCTCCATACTGCGCAACCGAGCCCACGTTGACGAAGCCGATCCGCTCGGCCCCTCCGGGCTCGCTGCGGATCGCATCGAGCAGATTGACGGCACCGCCCACGTTGACGCGGCGCGCCGCCTGGGGGTTCCTGTCCGCAGCGGGAGAGATCAGCGCCGCCGGGTGGAGCACATAGTCGACGCCGGACACCGCGCGCTTCACATCCGCCGGGTCGGTGATGTCTCCCCAGACGATCTCGAGGGCCCGCTCGCCGGACCAGGGGGCGAACATCTTCTTGTTCACCTTCGACGGTCGCAGCAGCAATCGCGTGTCATAGCGATCGGTGCGGCGCATCAACTCGAGAAACGCCTCGTGGCCCATCGATCCGGACGCACCGGTCAAGAGCACGCGCGGTCTGGTCACGACGAATCCTCCCCGGATCGAGCCGCCGGGCACCGGTCCTCGACACCCCACGACGGTCATCCGGTCGCACCCGAGAGTCGCAGACCCGACACGACGTGCAACCTCAGCCGGGCCGCCAAGCGTGCGACTCATCCCGCCGACGAGTCGGACACCGGGCTTCGTCGGCGGCGTTCCGCCCGGTACTGCCCGACGCGCGACATCGCGGCGCCGACGCACACGGCTCCGAGCCAGCTCGCCGCGAGATCACCGAGCGACACGGTCCGATACGGGAAGAAGGATTGCGAAAGTTCCTCGACGGCCGAGAGCAGCAGGACGAATACGACCGCGCTGCGGATGCCGACGCGCAGCCCCGCGATCTCCGCATCCCGCAACCCGACGACCACGGCCAGCGTCACGAGTCCGGTCAGGACGAAGTGACCCGTCGCATCTTCTCCGGGGACGCCCTCTGCGAACGAGAAGAGCGCGCGTCCGAATCCCAGATCGACCAGAAGCGTGACCCCGAACACGATCGCGACAGCCAGCACCACGAGCCACCGCCGCTTCGCCACGGGATCGTCGACTCGCGTCAGTCCCGGCGCTCGAGTTGATAGTCGCCGGCGTCGTCGACGATCGCTTCCCAGCCCGGGTAGACGACGACGGTCGTGAAGCTTTCCTCGATGATTGCGGGGGCGGCGACGACATCACCGGGCACCAGCTCGGCGCCGCGATGGATGCCCACCGGCTCGAAGCCTCGCCCCAGATGGGCGCGCCGGTGCTTGATCGGCGTCACGACGCGGCGCGGGGACTCGAGGCCGCCCGCGACTTCGGGCCGGCTTATCTCGGCCGAGGTCGAGAGACGCACGCCCGTGATCTCGGGCTCCTCGCCGGCGCGGTGATGCCCGTACTCGGCCTCGTGCAGCTCATGGAACAGCGCGATCGCGCGCTCGGGCAGCGCCGCGTCGATGAATCCGGGATCCCGCGGCCCGCGGATCCGGGCCACGTCCACGCTGAGCGACCAGTTCTGTCCGGGATAGCGGAGGTTCAGTTGATGGCGCGCGGTGAGGTCGTTGCGCGCGAACCCGGCCCCCGCGAAATATCGCTCGGCGCGTTCGTCGAGTTCGGTCCAGAGTGCCCGCAGACGCCCGACGTCGGCGCTGCGAGCCGACACGAGGTATGACCGCTCCTCGTCGATGCAGGGCGACGCGGCCAGCGCGCCGAGCGCCGAGAAAGTCGGTGAGGCCCGCGGAACCAGCACGCGACGGATCCCGAGATCGTCGGCCTGGATCGCCGCGAAGGCGGGTCCGTTGCCCCCGTATGCGAGCAGCGTGAGACTCCGCGGGTCGATCCCCTTGCCCGCCGTCGTGCGGCTCACGGCCTGGGTCATGTTGGCATTCACGACCCGGAAGCAATCGTAGGCGGCCTGCTCGACCGAACATCCGAGCGGACCGGCGACGTACTTCTCGAAGGCCTGCTCGACACCCCGGCGCGTCAACGAGAATCGGCCGCCCGCGAACTCGCTGTCGTCGGACAACAGACCGAGGACGAGGATCGCGTCGGTGACGGTCGGCTGCTCGCCGCCACGGCCGTAGCAGACCGGCCCGGGAACGGCGCCCGCACTGTGCGGTCCGACCTTCAGCACGCCGGCGTCGACGTGTGCGATCGAACCGCCCCCCGCTCCGAGTGTCTCGACCTTCACCATCGGAACCGCGACCAGATAGCGGTGGTGCCAGTTCCAGCCGGGTTCGGCGAGCGCGCGTCCATCCACCACCACCGACACGTCGTAGCTCGTGCCGCCCATGTCGACGCACAGCAGGTTCGGCGCCTGTTTCGCGTCGGCGATGTGCGCCCCGCCCACGACCCCGCCGGCCGGACCCGAGGCCAGCACGCGGATCGGGCTGCCGCGCAGGTACTCGCGGGTCATCACGCCGCCGCTCGACTGCATGACGAGCAGTTCGTTGCGGTAGCCCGCCGCGGCCAGGCGCTCGTCGAGGCGATCGAGATACACGGTCACCCGCGGCGCGATGTAGGCGTTGACCACGGTGGTGCTCGTGCGCTCGAACTCGGGTGCGCGAGGCAACACCTCGTGGGAGACCGAGATCTCGACGTCGGGCATCACCTCGCGGACCCACTTCGCGAGGTTCCGCTCGTGGTCGGGATTGACGAACGAGAACAACAGCGAGATCGCAACCGACTCGACGCCCTGGCGCGCGAGCCGCGCGATCGCGAGCCGCGCGACGGCTTCGTCGAGGGGCTCGAACACCGAGCCGTCCGCCAGGATCCGCTCGGGCACGCCGAGGCGACGGCGGCGCGGAGCGATCGGCTGCGGCGGCTCGAGACGCACGTCCCAGATGTCCTCCTTGAAGCCACGGCGCAGTTCGAGTTCGTCGCGGAAGCCCGCGGTGGTGAGCAGACCCGTCACGGCGCCGTTCATCTGGATCAGCGTGTTGTCGGCGATCGTGGTGCCGTGGATGATCGCGTCGGTATGGTCGAGCAGTGCCGGCAACGCGAGACCGAGTCGCTCGGCGATTCGCGCGAGGCCCGTCATCACCGCCTCGGAGTTGTCGTCGGGAGTGCTGAGCGTCTTGTCGACGAGCAGTCGGGAGCCGTCCGGCAGCGGATCCTCGCTCTGCACGGCGAAGTCCGTGAACGTGCCGCCGATGTCGATCCCGATCCGGAAACTCACGACTTCGCCGACCCCTCGGAGACGAGCCTCACCTCGATGCGCTCGACTCGTTTCCGTCGTGGCACCGATGCAGGTGGTTGCGTCCGCATCCGCTCGCGCAGCGCGCGGGTCTCGTCTTCGTCGATCGCCAGGTCGAACGCTTCGACGCTGCCCGTCAGGACGACTCCGTAGCGATCCCTGGCCGCCGCGACACTCACGTATTCGTCGAGCACGTCCTCCAGCACGGCCTCCTGCTTGCGATCGAGAGGGCTCTCGAAACCCGCACCGCCACCGTACTGATACGCGATCACGGCACCGGCGGGCAGCTGGGCCTGCACCGAGTTCTCGATCTCGTACTCGCGCTCGGTCCCGAACTCGAAGAAATTCGAATACGGCCCGGCATCATCACCGCCCCGCAACCCGCGCAGCGGGTGCTTCTTCGACACCATCCACGCCACCGCGGTGGTGGGCTCGAGCACCTTCTTCACGTTGCGCGTGCCCGGCTGACCGCGCCAGCGTCCGGCCCCACCCGTATCGGTCGTCATGTCGCGGGAGAGATTGATGACCGGGAATCGGCTCTCGGCGTCCTCCGCCTGCGCGAGCACCAGATTGCCGAGCCCGCTGCACATCGACCCCCAGCCATCGATGCCCTGGGTGGCCGAAGCATCCGACGAGCGCACGTCGACCCCCTGGTCCATCCACATCTGGCCGCGGGCATCGAAGCCGATCACGGCATTCGGCATTCCGAGCTTGTAGACCTGCGGCGACGAGCGTTCGGGCAGGATGTCCGAGAGCGCGATGCAGATCGCCTCGCCGATCTCGCAGGCCGGATGGAAGGCGCCGAGGGCAGCCGGCTTGTTGGGCGGTGGCTGCACGATCGTGCCCTCGGGCAGGATCAGCTCGACGGCATCGAAGAGTCCCTCGTTCTTCACGATCGTCGGGTCGACCATCGAGACGAGCTGTGCCATCGCGTAGCCGCGACTGTTCGAGAAGGTGTTCCAGACGCAGATCAGTTCGGGCCGCGCGTCGCTCCCGGTCAGATCGACGCTGAGCCGGTCGCCCTCGACCCGGCATGCGACGTGGACATGGACGTCCTCGTTGCCCACGGTGTCGTGATCGATCCAGACATCGGCCTCGTATACACCGTCGGGCCAGCGCTCGACCTCGGCGCGGAATCGACGTTCGGTCTCGCGGATGTTCCAGTTGATCGCGGCCCGCACGACGTCCGCCCCCCACCGGGCTACCAATTCGCCGATCCGCGCCGCGCCCCTCTGCGAGGCACTGATCATCGCCGCGATGTCGCCCGCGAAGGACGGGAAACGATTGTTGCGCACCAGCATGTCGATCGCGTCCTGGCGCGGTCTTCCCCGGTGCACGAGCTTCAGCCGCGGGATCAGCATCCCCTCCTGGTAGATCTCGGTGGCGTCGACCGAGAAGCCACCCGGATCCTTGCCACCGGTGTCGCCTTGATGGGCCTGCAGGGCCTGGATGGCGACGATCCGCCCGTCGTCGCCGAAGTGCGGCGCGTACACGTTGTAGTCGGGCAGATGGCCGCCCCCGTGATCCGGGTCGTTGCCGACGAACACATCGCCGGGCCCCCAATCATCGGCATCGAAGTGTTCGAGCCCCCAGCGCACCGCCAACGGCGAGATGAAGAGCAGCTGCGGAATGCCGACCGACAGCCCCGCGAGCCGTCCGTGTCCGTCGATGATGCTGGCGTTGCGCTCGTTCGACTGGTTGATGATCGCCGAAGAGGCCGCACGCCCGAGATGCGTCGCCGTCTCGAAGCAGATCGTCTCGAACGCCCCGCGGATGATGCCCGCCGTGACGGGATCGACGACCGCGTCGGTCGCGAGCGGAGGTCGCCTCGCGGCGAGCCGGCGATTCACCTCATAGGTCATCCAGCGATCCTCCGCGGCGCGTGCCGCCGGTCGTGGTGGGCCCGCGCGGGAAAGACCTCTACGCGATGAAGCGGTAGAGACGTCCCGCGTTCTCGCAGAAGATCTTGCGGCGCTTTCCCGGATCGAGGCCCTGCGCCATCGAGTTGATCAGGTAGCGCGAGTGCGGCCAGTCGGTGATGTGATGCGGAAAATCGCTGCACCACATCATCATGTCCACGCCGACCGAATCGCAGTTCTGGACACCGAACTGATCGCTCACGATGCCGACCTTGCAATTGCGATCGAGGTACTCGCTCGGCAGCATGCTGAGATCGACGTTGCACCAGTAGCGGTTGCGTCGATAGCGATCGTCGAGTTCCTGCTTGAGGAAGGGGATCCAGCCAGCCCCGACTTCGCCTCCAACGATCGTGAGACCGGGGAAGCGCTCGAACACAGCATTGAAGATGAACTCGGCGAACAACGTCGGCATGCGGCTCATGGTGGTCGCGAACGACACGAGCTGGGGCGGCCCGCCCTTCTTCGACGAGATCTTCATCGTCTTGTACTGCGCGGGCGTGAGACCCACGTGGATGTGGATCGGCAGCTTCAATTCTTCGGCGACCGCCCAGAACTGATCGTCGACTTCGGACAGGATGAAATCGCCGCTCGGCCAGGTGGCGAGGCCGACGCCGACGGCATCGTTCTCGCGCGCGCGGCGGAGCTCGGCCACGGCATCGTCGATGCCGGTCGACGGGATCTGCCAGATGCCACCGAGCCGCGAGCGATCGAAGCTCACCCAGTCGGTGATGAAGTTGTTGTAGGCCTGCATGCCCGCCAGCGAGAAAGCCTTGTCGTCGACGAACATGAAGTAGATCATCGTGCGCTGCGGCGGGAAGAAGACCGCCGCCGAGACACCGTCCTGATCCATCAGCTCGAGGCGACCCTTCGGATCGATGATGCCCGGATGCATGTCCTCGTAGCGGGTGCCGGTCCACTTGAGGGTCTTCGGCGTCTGGTTCATCGCGGCCACCAGACCGAGGGATTCGACGTTGTTGCCGAGCAGCCAGCCGTCCCCGCCGTCCTCGTCGCGAACGAGCTTCGGAGCCTGGGCCTGGAAACGCTGCGGCAGGTACCTGGTCCACAGATCCGGCGGCTCGATGACGTGCTGATCACAATCGATGAGCTTGTATTCCATTGGGTCTCCCCCGATTGGTCCGGCGCCCCGGCCGCGCTGCTTCGCGGATCCGACGCTCAGACGAACTGTGCATACCACTTGCGATACGTCGCGATCGGACCGTCCCCGTCGCACAGCACCGGACGCGTCCAGTGGGCCTTGTTCTCCCAGATCGGACGGTCGTGCTCGAATTGTTCCTCGAGATCCTTGATGACCGCGTCGGCGAGATGCTGCTTGCGGATGTCGCCCTCGGTCCTGACCGTGTAGGCGAAGCTCACGTCGGTCGTCTCGGCGTCGATCGGAGTCGAGGTGTTGATCATCAGGGTGTCGATCAGCCCGGACATGCGGACGAGCTGCATGCCGGGCCCGTAGTCGAGGGTCACGAGCGTCGCCTCGCCCTCACCGCCCGGAATCCGCATCGTGAAGACCGATTCGGCGATGTGGACGTGACCCTCGATGCGCGCGCTGGTCGGCGGGATCGTCAGCGTGCCGTGGACGAACCGGAAGTGCGCGGGGTCGACGGAGTTCTCGTTCATGTCGAGCCAGCTGGCGCGCACCGTCCAATGCATCACGTGCAACGGCAGCCACGCCGGGTCGCCGATCTCCGGAACATGGGGCAACTCGAAGCTCGGAGGCTTCGCATCGCGATCGTGATGGAAGAAGATCAGGCCGTGCTGTTCGACGACCGGCCAGCTGCGGATCCGCGCGCGAGCGGGGATCCGCTTCGCGTAGGGGATCTTCCGGCAGACCCCCCTCGCGGTCGAACTCCCAGTGGTGGAAGGGACAGCGGATGTGATCGCCGACCACCGCGCCGCCGTACCCGATGTGGGCTCCGAGGTGGGGGCAGTGCGGATCGATGACGCGCGCCTCGCCGGACTCGCTTCGAAACAGCACGAATTCCCGGCCGAAGAAGCGCAGGGTGGTGACCTGTCCGACCTCGAGTTCGTTCGAGTAGGCGGCCCGGAACCAGCCGTTCGGATACGGGCTGAACGGGTACCGCGGCGCGGCCTCTCGTCCGGCCACGGGAATCGAAGGGGCACCGCTCATCGAGGGCTCTTTCGGTCGACTTGACATATCGTCAAGCCGTACCTTAACGCGAGCGGATCCGAGCTGTCAGCAAGAAAATCCACGGGTTGCTGGAGCCCCCTGGGGTGAGAGTGCATTGCTCGCGAACGGTTGGATCCAGAAGCTCACGAAGGCTTCGCCGACCGGCCCGAACATCCCCTTTCGGCTGCCGAGCCGGCCGCATCCGGGCACACTGTGCCGCGCACCTGGATGCCGCCATCGCGGGATTCGACGAGGAGGCAACACCGCATGGGCAAGCTCCGACTCGCTGATCCGTCGTTGCTTCGTACTCGTGCCTACATCGATGGCCGCTGGGTCGACGCCGACGATGCGAAGACTCTCGCGGTCACGAACCCGGCTGACGGCGAGACGATCGCGTCGGTCGCATCGCTCGGTGCCCGCGAAACCCGTCACGCCATCGAAGCTGCGGATCGGGCACTGCCCGGCTGGCGCGGTTGTTCGGCGCGCGAACGCTCGTCGGTGCTGCGGCGCTGGTTCGAGCTGATGATCGAGCACCGCGAGGACCTCGCGCAGCTCATGACCGCCGAGCAGGGCAAGCCGCTCGCCGAGTCACGGGTCGAGATCGGCTACGGGGCGTCGTTTATCGAGTGGTTCGCCGAGGAAGCGCGCCGCGTCTACGGCGACATCATTCCGAGCAATCGCGCCGGACAGCGGATCCTGACGCTGAAGCAGCCGGTCGGTGTCGTAGCCGCCATCACGCCATGGAACTTCCCGAACGCCATGATCACCCGGAAGGCGGGACCGGCGCTGGCCGCAGGGTGCACGCTGGTCCTCAAGCCCGCCTCATCGACGCCGCTGTCCGCGCTCGCTCTGGCCGAACTCGGCGAACGCGCCGGACTGCCTCCCGGCGTGTTCAACGTGGTGGTCGGTGGCTCGGGACCGATCGGCACTGAACTGACCACCAATCCGATCGTGCGGAAGCTGTCGTTCACCGGATCGACCGAAGTCGGCAAACAGCTGATGGCGGCCTGCGCGGCCACGGTCAAGAAGACCTCGATGGAACTCGGAGGCAACGCACCGTTCATCGTGTTCGATGATGCAGACCTCGATGCCGCCGTGGCCGGCGCCATGGCGTCGAAGTTCCGCAACGCCGGGCAGACCTGCGTGTGCGCCAACCGGCTGCTGGTCCAGGACGGTGTGTTCGATGACTTCACCTCGCGACTGCGAGCCGCGACCGCGGGACTCCAGGTGGGCAACGGCTTCGACGAGGGCGTGACGATCGGACCTTTGATC
Source organism: bacterium (assembly GCA_031413515.1). Taxonomy (GTDB): domain Bacteria; phylum Myxococcota_A; class UBA9160; order UBA9160; family UBA4427; genus TMED88. The sequence continues at coordinate 771 of JANOFF010000171.1, read as the reverse complement.
GACGAACGCGCCGCCCGGGAAGTGACGGCGATCGTCGACGACGCGCTCGCCCGGGGAGCGCGTGCACTGATCGGCGGGCGACGTTCTCCGCTCGGCGGCACGTACTTCGAGCCGACCGTGCTCGTAGACGTCGACCGGACGATGCGGGTGCATCGCGAAGAAATCTTCGGCCCCGTGGCGCCGGTCTTCCGATTCCACACCGAAGCCGAAGCAATCGAGATGGCAAACGACACGCCGTTCGGACTCGCCTCGTACTTCTACGCGCGAGACGCCTCGCGCATCTGGCGCGTCGCCGAGGCGCTCGAGTACGGGATCGTTGGCATCAACGAGGGCGTGATCTCCACCGAAGTCGCGCCGTTCGGAGGCATCAAGGAATCGGGAATCGGGCGCGAGGGCTCGAAGTACGGGATCGAGGACTATCTGGAAATCAAGTACCTCTGTATCGGTGGACTTGGGACTTAGGATTCAGGGATTTAGAATTCAGGGACTTACTTCTTTTTCGCGGCCTCCGCTTCTTCGGCGCGATGCCCGCGCAGCACGTTGGCGAGTCCGTAGTTGCCTTCGTGGCAGGCGTACTCGTAAATCGGTCCATCGGTCTTGATCATCGGCAGCACGGCCGTCCACGGTCGCGTGTAGGTCCCGGTGTCGTGGACAGTGAACCGGTAGTCGATCGCGTCTTCGGCCGTGCGCGTGAACCGCTCGACGACACGCAGCGTTTCGTGCGCGGCAGGAAACCTGAATGTGGTCTTCTCGCTGTAATTGGTCGTCTCG
>JANOFF010000170.1:0-30113 GCA_031413515.1 bacterium | reverse complement strand
TTCGACGTCCACGCTCAGCTCGACCGACGACCGTGCGGGAACGGCGAGACCCTGACCCCCGTAGACCAGTTGATTGCGCGCCGGACCGGTGAGGATCGGCACGCGAGGTTCACCGAGCAGATCGAGGGTCACGGTCGCAGGATCACGACGATCCGAAGACGAAGGAGGATCCAGCCATTCGCGCAGCGCGATCCGATCGGCTTGCTCGAGGTCCCCCTCGGCGATGGCTCCCGGATGGAATGGCCGCCCGGCGACTCCGAGGAAGCGACTGCAGACCGAGAAATCGTCGCGACAGACTTCGATGCGTCCCGACGGATCCACGGAGAAGATCCGTCGCTGGTAGGTGTTTCCGAATGCCAGGCGGCGCGGGACCGCGTAGCGACGGAATACGCTTCGTCCGCCGAAGGCCTCCGTCACGTGCGGCCCGGCACCGACGGCATCGAGGATCGACAGCGCGAGGTCGCTCTGGACGAAGGGTTCCTCGACGATGTCGGGTGATGCGCCGGGCACGAGCGCGATCAGGAAACCCCAATTTCGACTGAGCAGCAGGGTGAGAGGATCCACTGGAGTCGCCTCGGGAAGTCCCGTCGATTCGTCCGACGTGATCAGGACCAGCGTGTCGTCGAGCACGCCACGTTGCGCCAATGTCGCGATGAATTCGCCGACTGCCGCGTCGGCCTGGAGAGCGGCGCGCGCGAACCCGGTTTTTCCGGGCGAGTCGAACTCGACCGGCACGTTGTACGGGTGATGGGTGCCGACTGTGAGCAGCGTGAGGAACCAGGGTCGATCGGCCTGGGAGAGGCGCTCGACTTCGCGCAGCGCACCGTCGAAGAGCGTTGGATCATCGACACCCCAGTTGGTGCGTGAGCGGGCATCCGGGAACCAATCGTTGCCGAAGACCGAATCGAAGCCGATCCGCTTCATGAACTGATCCTTCAGCATGAACCCGATCGGCGCCGACTGCAGATACACGGTCTGATATCCGAGATCGCGGAGTGCCGCGGGCAGGCAGGGCACTCCGCCATGGGCGACGTACTCCGACATCCGCGGAACACCGGAATCGAGCTTGGGCCAGTCGCCACACAGCACCGCGTACTGGCCGCGGTTCGTCTGACGCTGTTGCGCGATGAAGTTCGAGTAGACGATCTGTTGGCGCGCCAGACTGTCGAGATGGGGCAGGGCGGGCTCAGCCTCGACGCCGTTCGCTTCGGAGACCGCGGCGATCTGCGCGCCCGAGATGCCCTCGAGCAGGATCAGCAGCACGTTCTTCGGGGGCGGCGGAAATGCGATCCGCGGCACACCGTCGAGATCGGGCGGCTCGCGGCGCACGCGCGGTGCCGCCGGACCGGCGCTCGCTGTCGCCGGCTCGGCCCCGTCGCTCCGAACGAGCGCTCGGAGGTTCGACTCGAGGGGGCCGCAGAGTCGCCACTCGGGCTCACTGACCGCCACGGGCCAGAGCCACAGCCCGATCAGCATCCCCGGCAATCCCATGGCGATCGCACGTGCCGGAAAGGGCGTGCGGACCGTGCCTGAAGCGCGCCAGAGCGATCCGAGCGTGAGCGGCGCCAGGATCGCGATCGGGATCAGCAGTGTCGGCCGGAGGGCCGAGCCCGTGAGAAAGGTCGGATCGGTCAGGAACGACCAGTGGGCCACACTCGCATGGGCTGAATTGGCGAGCACGTGTTCCGCGTCGCCGACCGCGATCGCGAACCAGACCGCGATCGCTGCCGCACCGAGCACTCGATGCAGACGAGACAGACCCGCGGCCACGAGCGCGACTGCGATCCCGGCCGCGACGTCCGACGACAGTCCTCGAAGATCGATCCAGCCGGGCGTGGTGCCGAGCGCCGCGAGCGTGGCAATCCGGAAACCGATCGGCGGGACGAGCGCGGCCGCGAGCCACCACGACGCGGCGGATCGCAACGCGCGCGGCTTCGAGGGCTCCGGAGAAGAGTGGACGGGTCGGCTCGTCATGTGCGGTCGTCGGGCATCCGAGAGCCGGGAGGGGATGCATCACCTGCCGACGGCCCGCATGGTAGTCGATCGAGACGCGATTCCGGAGATTGGACCATCGGATCCTTGCGTTAGGCTCTGCGCCGGTTCGATAGCGCCGATCGGAGGACGGCCTGTATGGCCACGAGCGCCACGGCGGACGGATCCGGTCACCCGCTTCCGAGCCCGCGTGTGTTGCTCGACCGCCTGCTCGAACCGTGGATCTTCGGCTCGCTGCTGTTTCTTGGCGCGGCTCTGATCTCGATCGTGTACATGGATCGAAACCTGCCCTTCCAGGACGAGGGAGCGACCCTCGCCAACGCGGGCAAGATCCTGCGCGGCGGCGTCTTCTACCGGAACATCGACTCCTACCCGCTGCCGGGCGGCGCCTACCTGCTGGCCGGCGCGATGGCGATTCTCGGCGAGCATCTCGACGTGGCGCGTGGCCTGGCCGCGATCGCATTCTGCACCTGGGTGCTGGCGCTGTATGCGGTCGCGCTGCGTCTGCTGGGTCGGACGCGCGCCGCACTGTTCGGCGCTCTGTCGCTCTGCTTCAAGTTCGTGACCTGGCCCGCCTTCACTTCGTACATGTACTTCGATCTCGCATTCGCGTTCGGATGCGCGGCGATCGCACTGTTGCTGGCGGGCCGGACCTTTCCGGGGAACGGACGTCTCATCGCCGCCGGACTGTGCGTCGCCGGTGCCGTGTCGACCAAGCAGAGTCTCGGCATCCCGCTCGCCTTGGCGACCGGGGTCGTGCTGCTTCCGCTGGCGACTCCGTGGCGGCTCGTCGGGGTCCCCTCGCTTCGTTCAGCGCTCGTTTTCACCGGGGCGCTGGCCGCGCCGCTCGCCCTCGCGACCGGATGGTTCGCCGCGCAGGGACTGCTCGGCAATCTGGTGTACAGCGGATTCATCCGTCCGTTCAGCGGCTATCTCCCGACCGGAGGCATCGCGTTCACGCCAATGCTCGCGTGGTGGCAGTTCGGATCCTTGAACGACGCTTCGTCGGCCAGCTACTTGATGCTCGACTATCTGCGCCTGCTGATGGCGGGAGGACTGCCCGGAGCAGGATCGCTGGATGGCGCATGGTGGAGGCTCGGCGAGTTCGTCTCGCGCAGCGTGTACACGTCCGCGCTGATCGCGATCGGCTGGTTCGGGCTGCGGTCGCTTCGAGCTTTCCGTCGACTCGAAGTCGACTCGCCCGATCGGCCGGTGATGGCGTTCGGTCTGCTGGCCGCGGCGATCGCCGTGTCGGCCTTCCCGCGCGCCGATTTCATCCACGTCACGTGCGTGTACCCGCCCGTCCTGCTGCTGGGGGTCGCGCTGATCGCGCGCCCCGATCGTCCGTTGCGGCGTCCGTGGCTCGCAATCGGCACGGTGGCCGGCGTCCTGCTGCTCTCGGGTGCGATGGCGGCCGCCCAGTGGCGACTGCTCACGCACAGGGTCCATGTCGAACGGGCCGATGTGCGCGTGGCCGCAGAGGAAGCGTGGATGCAGCCGATCGTCGAGTTGATCATCGCCGAAGTACCGCCCGACGCGAGCTTCTTCGTGTACGGCCACGAAGCACACGTCTACTTCCTGACCGGTCGCTATTTCGCCTGGCCGTTCCCGCAGCTCTATCCCGGACAGGTCGGAGAAAATGGCGGTGCGCAGATCGTGAAGCGACTCGAGCAGGACCCGCCGAAGTTGATCCTGCGCGGCATGCAGTACTGGCCCGACATGCCGAGGGCCCACGAGTACGCGCCGCGCCTCGACCGCTGGATCCGCGACCACTACCGGCGCGATGCCGATGTGTTCGCGGCGCGGCCCCTGCCGCCGGGTGCCGTCGAGCCGGAGCCGCTCTGGATGTCGCTCCTGCGCCGGCAGGCGGACGGGGAGCCCACGCGGGGAGACACGTCCGCTCAGCCCTGATCGGGCTTGGCATCGACCGTCGGCGCGTGGCCCTTCGGAAGCATCAGCACGAAGCGCTCGTAGGGACCGGTTCGCTCGTAGTTCTCGCGCACCCACTGCCACAGGATCGGCGAACTGTTCTGCACGGCGCGATCATTACGGTTGTCGAAGCGCCAGCCCGGGAAGATCACCAGGGCCGGTGGCTTCGCGTCGAGGCGAGCCACGAACGCGCGCTCTTCGGCTTCGCTCAGAAAGGTTCCGGGCATGATGATGTCCGCGTATCCGGGACCTCGGCGTCCGCTCAGCACATGGAACAGCGACGACGCGGAGAGATCGAGGATCGTCTCGTCGGGTCCGGTCAGCCGGCGGATCGTCTGGACATGCTCGGCGACGCGTTGCAGCCCGCTGTCCGGCAGCACGCCGATCCGTTCATCGAGACCGGTCAGCGGCAGCCGGCCAAAGTGCCCTGGATGGAAGATGCGATCACTGCCCATCAGGAAGATCCACGACGCCAGTGCGACGCCCGCGATCGCGTATCCGGCGCGTCCGATCGGGCGTCTGTTTCGGCGCTGCAGGGCCCTCACGCCGAGCCAACCCGCATAGGCGAGCAGCAGGCAGATCGGCGGAATGGCCGAGTACAGGTGTGGACCATCCGATCGTCCGAAAGAACGGATGAAGAAGATGCCTCCCCACGCGACGACGACCGCCAGCAGCGGATTGCGGAAGGTTCTTCCCGCCCGGAAGTCGCGAATCCACGCGACCGCGATCCCGATCAAGTACGCGAGGTAGAGCAGCTTCCAGGCCCGGAACTGGATCGCCAGGAACCATTCGTGGATCGAGTTGCGCGTGGCCGCCTCGGGAAGCCAGCTGAGTTCCCGGGGTGAGAGGCTCTGCAGCTTCGTCATGGCCACCGGCCGGACGACCGACTCGAACCACACGACGTCGAGCGGCACCGACTGCGTCAGCCAGACGAGAACCGGCGCGATGGCGACGACCAGGCCTGTCGCATAGATCGCCCCGTCGCGCAGCCAGGTCCGCGGATCGCGACTCGACGCCACGAGGCCGACACCGACCGCGCACGCGGTGGCGAACGCCGGATCCAACCGGATCGCCAGCATCAGGCCGGTGAGCACGCCGGCCGCGAACAGCAATCCTGCGCTGCGACGCTCGAGCGAACGGGCGAACAGGATCAGCGCGAAGGTGCCGACCGCCAGATAGCGGTAGCCGAACAACAACTGCTGGTGGTGGGCCGTCTCGGCCGCCACGGCCAGCAACAGCGCGCCGAACAGCGCATGCCGCGCCGGCATGAGACGCCGGCCGAGGAAGTAGAGCGCGAACACCATCGCCACATCGAATCCGGCGTACAGGATCCGGGCCAACACGACTCCGGGCGGATCGATCGCATACGCGAGATAGGCGACCAGCAGATGACCGGGAGGAAAGACGAAGAACACGTCGTCGTAGAGAGTGCCGCCCTGATGCATCTGCATCGCCGCGTACAGGGGCCAGCCCTCGTCGAGCAGATTCAGATTCGTGCAGACGAAGGAAAGCTCGAAGCTGATGCTCACCACGGCGAGCACGAGCACGTGCAGCAGGGTCGAGCGCGACGGACTGTCCCGGTCGGCGAGTGCTTCGGTCACGTCGGATCGCTCCTGCCCGGACGCTCGGTTCGCCGGTACTCGAAGAGGGGCGTGTGGCGCCGCACCTGGCTGGACGGACCGAAGTCTTCCGCCGGAAGGTACGAGAAGCGGTACGCGGGCGTTCCGGGCCCGATCTCGATCGCGTGGATCCCCTTCGTGAGCTCGATCGTGGGGCCGGCGACCTCGATGCCGTCGATGCGAAGCGATGGCCCGGGGATCTGCCCGCCCTCGTCCACTGCGATTCGCGAGACGAAGTAGCGACCGCTTCTCACCACGTCGACGCGACCGTCCCGATGTTCGTCGGGATCCGTGGCGCGGGTCGTGAACCCGAGCACGTGGAGATCGCCGAAGAACGGAACGTAGTGGCTCAGGAGATAGCGCTGTGCCTCGTCCGGCAGCAGATCGAAGCGGACACTCCGGATCCAGAACAGTGCCTCGCTCGCTCGCATGTCCGGCACGAGATCGTGTTGGAAGTAGTCGTCGAACATCTGGATGTGGGCACGCCCGTGATACCAGTGGTAGCCGAAGTGCGGCCGGAACAGCGCACCGCCGGCGCTGTCGATCACCACCTCGTCCGGTCCCGAGTGGCGTTCGATCTGTTCGAGCAGGGCGAGTTGATCGGTGTTGCTGCTGGTACCCGAGACGAAGCCGAGCTGTGCGGGCAGGATGGCCAGTGGCAGCAGATAGGCGACCGACATGAACGCATGCGCGGGACGTGTGGGATCTCCGCGCAGCGCCAGGCGGCGCACCAGCGCGCTGTATCCACGCACGGCGCAGATCGCGATCAGCCAGCACAGAAGGACGAAGTTGTAGGGGAACGGCGCGCGGATCAGGAGAGTACCCAGCCCGGCCGCCAGCATGGGCAGGGCCCAGAAGTGTTTCGTTCCACCGACTGCGTAGACGCCGGCGAACAGCGCGAGCACCGCGCTCGATGCAGCGGTCTCGGCAAGGAAGGGGGCGAGATACTGGTCGACCCCGAATCGGGGATAGAGCCGCTCGTGCTCGATCGCCTGGATCACGTTGATCTCGAAAGCGCTCCCCGCGATCCCGTGGCAGGCCAGCCAGGAAAGTCCCGCGGCGGCGACGGCCACGCCGGCCAGGAGAAATGCCAGAGGACGATCGATCCGCAGCGCTCCGATCCGTCGCTTTGCAGGCTCCGATCGCGCGAGCAGCGTGGCGAGCAACATCAAACCGACTGCAGACGCGCCGAGCAGAACGATCTTCTGCGTCATTCCGATCGCCACCACCGCGAGACCACCCGCCAGCGCGGCGAGCGATCGGGAGGCGAGACTCCGGTTGATCTCGATCAGTGACAGGCAGGTGATCAGGCTGAAGGCCGCCCAGTTGTCGCCGCGGTAGTCGATCGCCGACATCAGACCGAACCCGATGCTCGGGACGATGCAGAACGTGAGCAGGACCTCGGGAAGACTCCGGCTGTTCTTCCACGTCGCCAGACCCAGCACCGCGAGTGCGATCACCATGTAGCCGAAGGCGATCTGACGCAGTCGCAGGGCACGGACGACAAAGCTCGTGTCGTCGCCGAGCAATTTCGAGTGGAGCACGTAACCGAACGGCAGATGGTGCTCATAGAAGTCGCGGTAGGGGACCTGCCCCTCTGCGACGAGCCAGGTGACGTGGCCCCACTGGAACTCGTCGATCGTCAAGAAGCGCGTCGACGCGAAGTCGTGGATCTGCACCAGCACGCCGACGGCGACGAGGGCGAGAACACCGCACACGAGGCCCGTGACGATGCGACTCGATCTGGACATGTCGCTCGTGTCGGCCCCTGGGACGGTCGCCGTCCGATGCGAGTTGCACGGTGCTGCGTGAGACGGGCCGGGCAGCGCTCTGGTGGCTGCCTTAGACTCGCCCGCAGAACGAATCCAAGGAGACAGCGTAGTCGATGAGGACGTCGCGTACCCGGGCCGCGGCACGGATCGGGTTGCTCGCCGGTGCGTTCGTCGTCGCGCTGCTGCTGGCCGAATTGCTGCTCCAAATCGGCGCCTTCGTGGTCCGGGCGAACGGTCGATCAGCGCCAGACGTGTCGCTCGGCGAGCATCGCCGGGTGGCGGCGTTCGGTGATTCGAACACATATGGCCTCTATCTGAGCCCCGACGAGGCGTACCCCGCGCAGTTCGAAGCGCTCTGGAACGCCACGCCGGATGTGCAGCCGATCGAAGTCGCCAATCTCGGCTATCCCGGAACCAATTCGTCGGTGATCGCCCGCGAGTTCGGGCAGGCTCTCCGTTCTCTCGATCCCGACGTCGTGATCGTGATGGTCGGCGTCAATGACATGTGGACCACGCATGTCGAACTCGGTCCAGAGTCCAGTCGCTGGGATCGCGTCGTCGGTTTCATCGCAGCGAACTCACGGGTCCTCCGATTCCTGTCGATCGCGCGCCCGGGTCGCGACGCGGGAGCCGGCGACATCGACGGACGCAGGGCGGAGGTCGTTCCCGGGGACTTGATGGGCCACGTGGATGCCGACGGAGCCGTGCTGTCCCTGGGCTACCTGGAGGCGCGCGAAGGCAAGGGCTCCGTCGATGGGCCGCGCTTGATCGCCAATCTCGAGCGTCTTGTCCGTGAGGCGCGTTCGTACGGCGTCGAGCCGGTATTGATGACCTACCCGACAGACGGCCCCTTGTACAAGTTCACCAACAAGCTGATCCGCAAGGCGGCGTCACGTAGCGGTGCCCGACTCGTCGACCTCACACCGGTCTTCACCGCACACTGCCCCGACCCCGAGTGCGACAAGCTGCTGTTCGAGGATCGCCACCCCAGGGCTCCCGGCTATGCGTTGATTGCGCAGACCCTGTCGGCGAACATCGGCGATCTGCTCGGCCCTTGACGGCGACGCAGCCCTCTCCGGCCGTACTCGGCCATCATCATGACGGATCGTCCGCGTATCCCAGGGCACGCAGCTGCTCTTGCAGTTCGGCGTCGGGCTTGTCGACCGGCACCATCTCGACCGCTTCACCGACATAGCGGGCGATCTCCGGGGGCAGCCTGAAAGGGCCTGCATCTTCGGCCCGCCACGGCCCGCCCGGTGCCCAGCGGTATCGCTCGCCCCGGATCTTCGCGGTGCGTGGGTCGGGTGTCCCGGGCTTGCGCCACGGGGACGCGAGTCCCGCGGCGTACACGAAGCCGTCGTCGTCGTAGGCACCGATCTGGGTCCCGATGTCGCAGTAGAGGAAGCGATCGGGCAGATCCACTTCGCCCCTGGCCACCGGTCCGAGTGCGTGACCCTCCGTTCCGGGCGGGATCGCGAGGTGGGCGAACTCGAGCAGGGTCGGCATCACGTCGACGTGTCCGACCGTGGCGTCGATCCGTCCTGGCACGAGCGCTGGCGCCCGGATGATCAGTGGGACGTGGGCCACGTCGGGCGTCGTGGCGTGAGTGTGCATGAAGTAGTAGTCGGCCTCGCCCAGACTCTCGCCATGATCCGCCGTGATGAGCACCACGAGCGGCCGTTCTCCGGCGCGCCGTTCGGCGGCCTCGACGAGACGGCCGATCTCGCGATCGGCGAAGTGGATCTCGGCCGAGTAGCGGGCCACGTATTCACTCGGATACCGCATGTCGGGCAGGACCTGATAGGGCGGAATCGCGCCGCGATCCTGATTGCCGTCTCCGAGCGGCAATTCGCGCTCGTCCTCCCGTCGCGGGGCAGTGAACAGGCTCAGATCGCTCTCGGGCGGTGTGTATGGACCGTGTGGATCCTGATAGTGGACCCACAGGAATCCGGGGCGGGAGTCATCGGCCCCGAGCCACTCGATCGCCCGATCGGTCGTTTCGCCCGCGAGCCGCTCGACTACGTTCGGGCGATTCAACTCGGGTGTCGGGAGTGAATCGTCGAAGGTCTCGAAGCCGGTCCCGATGCCGGTGCGCGCGGTCAGCAGGATGTTGCCCACGAAGCCGCCGGTGCGATACCCACCCCGTGCGAACTGCTCGGCGAGGGTCGGAACGTCTCGCAACGCGGTCTCGCCGTTTCCGAATCCGACGCTGTGGCCGCGCGTACTGCGCGAAGTCATGATCGACGCATGGGCGGGGACGGTCCGGCTCGCGGCCGCGATCGCACGCTCGAATACCACTCCCGATTTCGCGATCTCGTCGAGCGCGGGTGTAGCCAGGCTGCCTGCGCCGTAGACGCCGACCTGATCGGCACGCAGCGTGTCGACGGTGATCAACAGCACGTCGGGCCGGAGCGGCTCGACCGCGGGCCCGCATCCGCAGATCGACAGGGATGTGGCGAGGATGAGTTCTCGGAACCGTCCTGCGGCCGCTCTCGCGATGGCTCCGTGCACTCTGTCTCCCGGGCTCGGCCGCGGCGGCGCGCGGTTCGCGATGATATGCGACGCTCGGATCGATCGCCGCTCGCGTATACTCGGCTGCCCGAATCGCAGATGCACGAACCCGGAGATTCGTTCCCTTCTTGAGCGAGAACGAGCAAGAGCGCGCAGGCGGATCGGCACGGACGCCCGCTCCGGGTACGACGGTGGCGTCGCTCCGCGTCGGCGTCTTCCTGTTCGGATGGGATGGACGGGCCGATCTGTCGCGATTGATCGCGCGAATCCCCGTCGAACTCGATCACCACATCGCGGAGATCGTCGTGATGCTCGGACGGTCCTGCCCCGTCGAGCCGGGTTCATCCGGACGGATCGTCGGCGAGCGGCACCTCGAGCTGCGATTCCACCATCCGCCGCGCGACTCGGCGCTCGGTGAAGTGCGTCGCGCCGCCTTCGAGTACGCGCTGACGCGCCCGCTCGACCACGTCGTCGTGATGAGCGGCACGGGCATCCATCCACCCGAACTCCTCGGGGCCGTGTTCGAGCAGATCGCCGCATCGCCGCGGCATGCACTGCTCGTGACGCGACGTCTGCTCGAGCGTCCCGGGGCAGGCGCACGCCACCGCTTCTTCACGGCATTGCAGAATCGCATCCTCGGATTGCGGATGAGCGACTATCACACGTCCTTTCGCGCGTATCCGACGGCAGCGCTCCGGCGCATCCCCTTCCAACTCGATTCCGACGCCGACCTGCTCGACGCCGAGATCCTGATCCAGCTGCGCTGCCTGGGAGTTCCGATCGCCGAGTGGCCCGGGCTCGACGCGGGTCCCGGTGATGGCAGTGGCCACGATTCGACCGCCTATGGGCTCGCCGCCGGTCTGGCGGCGATCTCGCTGCGACTGCATCAGATGCACGTCACCCGCGACGGCCGCTATCTGGTCGACCACGACGTCCACTACACCCTCAAGCAGTCGCGTACGGGATCCCACATGCAGATCGTGTCGGCGATCCGCGAGGGCAGCGAAGTCCTGGACCTCGGCTGCTCGCAGGGATTGCTCGCGCGGCCGCTGAAGCAGAAGCGGGTGCGTGTCACCGGAGTCGATCGGAATGTCGGTGATCGCCTGGCGGAGGAACTCTCCGAGTATCACCAGCAGGATCTCGAGCAGTCGCTCGATCTACCGCTCGGCCGGGTGTTCGACTATGTGGTGTGTGCCGACGTGATCGAACACGTGCAGAATCGCACCCAGCTCCTGCGCAGCGCGCGGCGCCATCTGAAGCAGGACGGTCGGCTGATCATCTCGACGCCCAACATCGCGCTCTGGTTCTATCGGCTTTCCCTGCTGATCGGACGTTTCGAGTACGGGCCGCGTGGGGTGCTCGACGAGACCCACGTTCATCTCTTCACAGGGGCGACGTTTCGCCGCACCGTCGAGCGCGCGGGATTCCAGGTCGTGGCGCAGCGTGTCACGGCGCTGCCGTTCGAGGTGGTCTTCCAGTCCACCGGACGCAGTCGGCTGCTTCGCAGCCTGGCGAGCGCCTATCACCTGATCGCGCGGATCTGGCCCTCGATGTTCGCCTATCAGTTCGTCCTCGAGGCGAAGATCACGACGCTCGACGACGAGTCCGTCGAGCAGGGCGCGCGCTGACGCGGTCGTCGAAGCGATCGATGATCATGGGCGCCGCGCTGCGCCCGGTCCGGGCACCGGATCCAGCCGATCGGGCGACGGCGGAAGTTCCTCGAGTTTGCGCCGCGAGTCCTCATCCTCCGGCCTGAGCAGGAGTGCCTCGGCCCAGGCCGCACGCGCTCCGTCGACGTCGGACTGCTCGAGCCGCGCATCGCCGAGTTCGACCCAGGCTTCGAAGAACTGCGGTGCATACGCGGTGGCGCGTGTCAGGGCGACGATCGCGTCGGCGGGCCTGCCGGCGGCGCGGAGCGCGCGACCCGCGCAATACAGCGCGGCGCCGACTCGATCGCCCGAGTCGGCCGCGCGTTGGCAGAAACTCGCCGCGCGCTCGGGATCGTGGGGCGCGAGCAGCAGACCGAGGCGCAGCGGTCCGTGTTCGGGGTCGAGTTGCATGCCGCGCGTCTCGGCACGCTCCGCGCCAGCAGTGTCCCCCGCCAGACGCCGCGCGACCGCCAGCCGGAAGTGATAGTCCTGGACGTCGGGCTTCAACGCGACGGCGCGCTCGAACTCGGCGACGGCCTCCGCGTAGGCGCCGCGTTGCGCGGCCTCCATGGCCAGCATCCGATGCTGCCCCGCGAAGCCCTGACCCTTCACGCCGATCGGGGGGGGAACCACGAGGCACAGCGCGAGCCCGACCGAGGCGGTCGCCACCAGCCAGGCGGCCGGTGCACCGGACCCGCGCGATCGATCGACGCACGCCGTCACGCCGAGCGCGATCGCGGCCGGTACCAACGCCAGCCGGTAGCGGTCGAGCACGTGGAACGCCACGATGCCGGCGGCCTGCAGGATCAATGTCGCCGCGACGAGCAGACGCCCCGGTTCGCGTCGGAACCACGTCCCGACGAGTCCCATCAGAGCCAGAGGCACTGCGATCCAGGAACCGGCCGGAAGCCAGCGCAGAACCGGCGTGCGCTCGCGCACGAAATAGAAGCTGACGTTGTCGGTGAACTCGTAGTGGTGCAGCAGCAGTCGTGTCTTGTCGACCAGCAGTCGTGCGAAGCGCGCGGGATCGTCCGCGATCGCGCGTCCGGTCTCTGCCCACCAGAAGCTCGACGACTCCCCGAATCCGAGGACGCGACCGGCGCGACGCTCGGCCTCGCGTCTGCCCGCCATGCCCTCGCCGGTCGGTCCGGCTTCAGCGAAGGGCAGAGTGGGATCGAGACCGTCGGCTTCCGGTCCATTGCCGATGTAGAAGTTGATGCCCGAACTCCAGGGCAGCACGAGGGCCTCGCCTGAAACCACGGCGTTGCGGACACCCGTCGCGGCGAGCAGAGGCGCGAGCCCGAGCAGCATCCACAGGATCGCGACCGTGGCTCCGCGTTTCGTGTCGCGTGCACGCCATGCAGCGAACAGCAGCAGCGGTGCGAGCACGACGCTGAAGTTGCTCTTCAGCATCAGCGCTGCACCGGCGGACAGTCCGACGAGAAATGGCCTCGGACGCGGCGCCAGTGCGATCACCAGCGTCAGCGTGGCGGCAAACACCTCGAAGGTCGTCTTGAGAAGCTGTCCCTCGAAGTGCACGAGCGGTGCGTACAGCGCGACGACGACACCCGCAGCTGCCGCCCCGAGCAGGCTGTTCGAGAGCCGAACCGTCAACAGGGCGGTCAGTACCGCGGTCCCGCTGCCCACCAGCGCCTGGACGAAGCGCATCGCACCGAGGCTGCCGCCGAGAGCCTTGGATCCAGCGAGCAGATAGACGTAGCCCGGCTCGACGAAGAACGGTTCGTCGCCGCCGAGCCAATCACCGGCCGCGATGCGTTCGGCCCAGGCCTCGTAGAGCCGCGCATCGAGGAACGCGACGCGACCGAAGGGCGTGTCGCCGAGCTGGAGGAAGAAGACGAGACGCGCTGCCAGCGCGATCAGTCCGACCCCGACGAGAACCATCGGGAGCGACACGCGTTCGCGGAGCCGGTCTGCCACTTTGCCGGCTCCGTGCCCCGACTCAGATCCCGAGATTCGCCCGGATCCGGGCGATCGGCTCTTCGGTGTTCGGTTCGAACGTCAGTCCCGAGAGCTGCTCGTAGGCGCGCACATAGCGTTGCGCGGCCTCGCAGCGGACGTCGTCGGGCAGCCTCGGCGGTGGCCCGTTTCCCTTGTAGCCCTGCTCGCCGAGCCAGAGACGGACGTACTCCTTGTCGAGCGCCTGCGGGCTTTCGCCCTTCGCGAGCGCCGGTTCGTAGCTGTCGGAGTACCAGTAGCGGGACGAATCGGGCGTGTGGATCTCGTCGATCACGATGATCCTGTCGTCTTCGTCGAGTCCCAGTTCGTACTTGGTGTCGACGAGAATCATCCCGCGTTCCTTCGCGAAGTGCGTGCCGGCTTCGAAGAGCGCACCCGCGACGCGCGCGGCCTCGTCGTAGATCGCTTCGCTGAGTGTGCCGTTCTCGATGATCTCGGCCCGCGACGTCAGTTCGTCATGGGCTCCCATCTCCGCCTTGGTGGTCGGCGTGAGCAGGGGGGTGGGCAGTCGCTCGTGGCGTCGCAGACCCTCGGGCAGTCGATGGCCGCAGTACACGCGCTTTCCCTGCTCGTAGGCGGTCCAGATCGAAGTGCTCGTCGAGCCGGTGAGATAACCGCGGTAGACGAACTCGACCGGCAGCGTGCGGCAGTTCCGCACGATCGAGACGTTGGGATCGGGCACGTCGATCAGGTGATTCGGTGCGACGTCGGCCAGCTTGCGAAACCAGTAGGCGGCCATCTGATTCAGCACCTGTCCCTTGAGCGGGATGGTGCCGATCACCACATCGAACGCGCTGACGCGATCGGAGACGATCAGGGTGCGTCGCCCATCCTTCACATAGCTCTCGCGCACTTTGCCGACGTGCTTCCTGCCCAGTTCGGGCAGATCGGTGGAATCGAGTGTGCGCGAACACAGGGATCGCAGGAGGGAGTCGTCGAGGGCCATCGGGAAGGCTCCGGTCGGTGGCAGGGGTGGACGGGATCGGGGGACCCAATGGAAGCCCTGCTCGGCGAACGCGGCAAGGGCAGAAGGGCGGAGCCGCGCGGCGTGTATCGGTGGCCGGCCATCGCCCGGGCCACCGATGCTCGGCTTGGCGTGGATCCGGCGCGGGGATAGCCTTGCGCGCGCCTCGGCGGAGCGCGCACGTGGATCGTCCGGAGGAAGCGGAGTCGGCGTGGACCTCGATCAGAGCAGTCGGGCTGGCGCCGCTCGGGTGCGCGATGAACCGGACGGATCCACATGGCGGCCGTTCGTCGCGGTCTTCATCGGCGCGTTGCTGATCCGCATCCTCTACTTGTTCGAGATCGGCGACATGCCGTTCTATCAGGTGCCGATCGTCGATGCGCGGGCCTACGACGAGTGGGCACAGCGCATCGTCGCCGAGGGATGGTGGGGCCGCGAGGTCTTCTATCAGGCGCCCGCCTATCCCTATTGGCTCGCCGTCCAGTACCGGATGTTCGGCCGCAATCTCGATCTCGTGCACGCGATCCAGATGGCCATGGGCGCGCTGTCGTGCGTATTCCTGATGGTCGCGACGCGACCGATCTTCGGCATGCCGACGGCCCGGCTGGCCGGCTGGATGCTGGCCCTGTATCCGCCGGCGATCTTCTTCGATGGCCTGATCGGCAAGCAGTGTCTGGACATCTTTCTGTTGACCGGGCTGCTGGCCCTGCTGGTCGGTCATCAGTGCCGGCCGGGCTGGCGACGGCCGGCCGGCGCGGGATTGCTGCTCGGACTGCTCGCGTTGACGCGCGAGAACGCGTTGGTGTTCCTGCCCGCGATCCCGCTCTGGATGCTCTGGCGCTTCCGGGATCGGCCGATCGCGCAGCGTGTCCGCGAGGTTGGCGCCTTCCTGGCCGGGGCCCTGTTGATCCTGCTCGCAGTCGGTACCCGCAACTTCGTGGTCGGCGACACCTTCGCGCTGACCACATCCCAGATGGGCCCGAACTTCTACATGGGCAACCATGAGCACGCGACTGGTCTGTACGTGCCGCTGGTGGCCGGGCGGCACACTCCGATCTACGAGGCGCCCGATGCCGAGCGCATCGCCGAGCGGGCACTCGGCCGCGAACTCACCCGGGGAGAGGTCTCCGACTATTGGATGGAGCGCGGGCTCGATTTCGTGCGCGAACAGCCGGCGCGCTGGTCCGTCCTCTTCGCCCGAAAGCTGCTGCTCACGTGGCATCGCGCCGAGATCGCCGACGTGGAGGACATCCATGTCTACGCCGACTGGTCCCGGATCCTCCGCTTCGGCCTGCCGCTCTGGAACTTCGGGTTGCTCGTTCCCATGGCGGCGGCCGGGCTGTTGCTTGCCTGGCCGCGACGGCGGGATCTCGTGTTGCTGCTCGGTGCGATGGGGGTCTACAGCCTTTCGGTCGCGCTGTTCATCACGTTCGCGCGCTTCCGCTACCCGTTGGTGGTCTTCCTGATCCCGCTTGCCGCGTTCGCCGTGGTTCGGGGTCGTGCGGCGTGGGTTGCGGGCGAGCGGTCGTTGCTCGGCGCGTCATTGGTCGTCTTTGCTCTGGTGGGGTTGCTGGTGCGCTGGCCCGTGATCGACGAGGACCGGCTGCTGATGTCGGGCTACGCGAATCTCGGCGGAGTCCTCTTGAACGAGGGGCGCACCGGGGAAGCCGAGCCCCACCTGCTCCGGGCGATGGAATTGGATCCCGAGAACGCGGATCTGCGCTTCAGCATGGCGGTGCTCGCCCGCGAGCAGGGACGCCCCGAGGTTGCGCTCGATCACCTCCGCAAGATGGTCGAACTGGCGCCCGACGATTCGCGCGGGCCGCGACTGATGGCGCTCGTGCTGCGCGAGTCCGGTCGGAACGCCGAAGCCCGCCGTCAGGCGCGGCGCGCGCGGCAGCTCGATCCCGATCGCTGAGGCGATCGATCGGCCACCGGTTCCACGCCTCGTTGGCCCGGCGCAGGGCCGTCGGATACACTGCCGCCCTTCGACCGAACCCGATCGCCCCCACGCACGCGAGTCCGAGGCCCCCCCTCTTGTTCGGATCACCCGCCGAGTGCGAAGGCAATTGCCCGTGGACCCGGGCGCGATCGCCGCGTGCGCTCGTGCAACCCGCGTCGAAGCGGGGCGCAGCATGAGCGGCTCATGGAAGTTCCAAGTGCCTGCTCCCGGTTCAGCTCGCACTGACGGGACTCGTTCCGATCCGGCTCTGGCCAGTGCGACTTCCGATTCCCCGCTCGGGCTCGAATCGCACGACGAATCGCAGCTCGCAGTCGAGCATGCCGAAGATCGCTTCCACGACGAGTGCGGCGTATTCGGAATCCACGGACACGACGAAGCCAGCCACATCGCGTATCTCGGCCTCTACGCGTTGCAGCATCGCGGCCAGGAGAGTTGCGGGATCGTCTCATCGAGCGGTCGCGAGCATCTGGCCCATCGCGCGATGGGACTCGTCGCCGATACGTTCGGCAAGAAGACCCTGGGCCGCCTGGCCGGACGCCACGCCATCGGCCATGTCCGCTACTCGACGTCGGGCGAGAGCCTGCTGCGCAACGCACAGCCGATCTGTGCAAACACGGATGGCGGACCGGTTTCGATCGCCCACAACGGCAATCTGGTCAATGCGATGGCGATCCGCCGCGAGCTCGAGGGACGGGGTGCGATCTTCGGCTCGACATCGGACAGTGAAGTGATCCTGCACCTGCTCGCCCGGTCGCGCGAGGAGCACATCGAGGATCGATTCATCGACGCGATCTCGCGCGTCAAGGGCGCCTACAGCATCGTGATGCTGACCGAGGATGCCCTGATCGGGGCGCGCGACCCGAGCGGCTTCCGCCCGCTTTCCCTCGGTCGCCTGAACGGATCGTGGGTGCTGGCCAGCGAAACCTGCGCGCTCGATCTGATCGGTGCGACCTTCGAGCGGGACATCGAACCCGGCGAGGTGGTGGTGATCCGTCGCGGTCGGCTTCGAAGTTTGCGGCCGCTCGCAGCGCGCGCCCGCGAGCACTTCTGTGTGTTCGAGTACATCTATTTCGCAAGACCCGATTCCAACATCATGGGTCACAACGTCTATGCGTATCGCAAGCAACTAGGCCGCGCGCTCGCCCGCGAGAACCCGGTCGCCGCCGACATGGTGGTGCCGGTGCTCGATTCGGGCTCGGCTGCGGCACTCGGATATGCGGAGCAGGAGGGGATCCCGTACGAGACCGCACTGATCCGCAACCACTACGTGCGCCGCACCTTCATCGAGCCCGCCCAGGCGATCCGCGACTTCGGCGTGAAGGTCAAGCACAACCCGATCCGCTCGTTCCTCGATGGCAAACGCGTCGTGCTCGTCGACGACTCGATCGTGCGGGGCACGACGCTCGTCAAGATCGTCTCGATGCTGCGCACCGCCGGTGCTCGCGAAGTGCACGTGCGGATCTCGGCGCCGCCGACGATCGGGCCGTGCCACTATGGGATCGACACGCCGACCTGCGAGGAGTTGATCGCGCATCAACACACCGTCGAGGAGATCCGCGAGATCATCGGTGCGGACAGTCTCGCCTATCTGTCGCTGGAAGGGCTGCGCGCCACGGCGGCCAACGAGTTGAAGATCGGCATCTGCGACGGCTGTTTCTCGAACGAGTATCCGATCCCCACCGAGTTCGACATGGACGCCCCGCAGCTCTCGCTGTTCCGCTCCATGGAGGACGAGCCCGAGCGCGGCTGATCGTGCGAGCGGAGGATCTCCATCCCGAGATCCCTGCTCGAGCCCGGTCGTTCGAGACGGACCGCTCGAGAACAACGTCTAGAGGCCTGCGCCGGCGAACTTGGAGCCGTGTCCGGAGGAGCGAGGAGCGATGAACCTGCGCGGACGGCTCGAACGATCGGATCTCGAACGCGGCATCGCGGACGGCAGCGTCGAGACGGTGCTGACCGTGCTGCCGGATCTCTACGGCCGGCTGATGGGGAAGCGGATCGTCGGCGGTTTCTTCCTCGACGAGATCATCGATCAAGGCATGCATGCCTGCGATTACCTGCTGGCGTGCGACATGGAGATGAATCCGACCCCCGGCTATGCGTTCACCAGCTGGGAGACCGGCTACGGCGACATGCGCGCCGTCCCGGATCTCGCGACCCTGCGTCACGCGGCGTGGCTGGATCGCACCGCGATCGTGATCTGCGATGCCCTCGCCGAGGAACGCGACGAGCCGATCGCGGTCGCACCGAGAAGCATCCTGAAGCGACAGGTCGAACGCGCCGCCGAGAAGGGAATCGTCGCGCACTTCGGAAGCGAACTCGAACTGTTCCTGTTCCACGAGACGTATCCGAGCGCCCGCGCAAAGGGCTATCGGAATCTCGAGTTGAGCGAGGCCTACAACCAGGACTACCACGTGCTGTCGTCGAGTTTCGCCGAGCCGGTGATCGGTGCGATCCGCCGCGAGGTCGACGCATCGGGTGTGCCGGTCGAATTCAGCAAGGGCGAGGCCAGTCCCGGTCAGCACGAGATCAATCTGCGCTACGGCACGGCGGTCGAGATGGCGGACCGCCACGTGATCTACAAGGTCGCCGCCAAGGAGATCGCCGCTCGTCAGGGCTGTGCGCTCACCTTCATGGCGAAGTGGCACTCGGATCACGCGGGCAACAGCCTGCACGTCCACATGAGCTTCACCGATCCGCAGGGCAAGTCGTTGTTCGAGGGCGACGGGACGCCGCTGCCCGGCACGAAGGCCCGCATGAGTCCGACCTTCCGGCATGCGCTCGGCGGATTGCTCGAGCACGCTCGTTCGCTCTCGATGTTGTTCGCCCCGAACGTCAACTCGTACAAGCGCTACGTCGAGGACACCTTCGCCCCGACCCGCATCGCCTGGAGCTACGACAACCGGACGGTCGGATTCCGGATCGTGGGCCACGGGCCGAGTCTGCGGGTCGAGTGCCGGATTCCGGGCGGCGATGCGAATCCCTACCTCGTCTACGCGGGCATGCTGGCCGCGGCGCTCGACGGCGTCGAGCGCAAGACGGATCCCGGTCCGATCTTCAGCGGCAACGGCTATCTGGCCACCGGTCTGCCTCGGGTGCCCTTCACGCTCGGCGAGGCCATCGAGGCTTTTGCGCAGAGCCCGCTGCCCGTTGCGGCCTTCGGCCGCGATGTGGTCGAGCACCTCGTGCACTTCGCGCGCGCCGAACTGCGCGCCTACGAACGCCACGTGACCGATTTCGAGCGGATCCGGTACTTCGAACGGGGCTGACGGCTCGGAAACGGGGGCCTCCGCACCCGATCGGGGCAGAGCACCCCACGTCCGGAGCGTGCAATCGGGTCCATTTGCCGCCGCCTCGGCGACCTCCCGTTCCTCTCCCCACGGGCCGATCGAAGTCGGCGTCCCGCTTCACGTTTCTGTGTTCGTCCGCCGATACGGGACGAGCGGGTCGGAGACTTTCCACCTGCGGAGGGGAGGGCCGTGTCCCTCGAACGGCGAAGACTTCGGGTCGAGTTCTCCACGGAACAGGCATTCCGTAGCGAGTACCTCAGCAACATCTCGAACGGTGGTGTGTTCATCGCGACGCACGATCGGATCGCGGTGCGCGATCCCGTGGTGATCGAACTCGACCTTTCGTGGTGCGGCGAAATCATCGAACTCGACGGTGAGGTCGTGCACCGGATCGGCGAGGAGATGGCCGAGACGGGCGCGGTGCCGGGTGTGGCGATCCAGTTCGAACTGCCCGCCAAGGAACTTCGCGATCGGTTCGAACCGGTGGTGGGTCCGATCGAAGGCAACGAGCGGGTCACCAAGAGCGGTCGTCGGGCGGCGCCGCGCTCTCCTGCCCGGATCACGGTCCGCCTGCAGACCGCCGACGGCCCCGAGGTTCCGTGCCGGACCCGTGACGTCAGCAGCACCGGGCTGTTGATTTCGCTCGAGGATCACGCAGTGCTCCCGATCGGCGACGAGATCGGTCTCGTCCTCGATCATCCTTCGGGCGGCGGGGAGATGCGGGTGAACGGCGCAGTCGTTCGACATCTCAAGGCCGACGATGGACGCGTGACGGCCCTGGGCATCGAGTTCCGCACCTCGGCGGCGCGCAAGACCGAGGTCAGCGGATTCATGAACGACATCCGAGCCGCCGAACACAGTCGCCGACTCGGCGGTATAACCGGACCGATCGCCGAACTCGGGATCGAGAACCTGCTGCAGATGTTCGGAGCGAGTTCGCCGCGGGGAATGCTGACGGTCACTCGGGGAGCCGAAGAGGGCACCATCGTGTTCGAGAGTGGGCGACTGCGTGCCGCGCGACTCAGCGGTCGCACCGGACGCGACGCGCTGCGCGAGATGCTCGGTTGGCGGGAGGGCAGCTTCGAGTTCCAGGCCCACGTCGACGAGCGGGACTGCCAGGGCGAGGGTGAAGGGGTTTCGCTGAACGGCGCCATCCTTGATGCGATGTGCGCAATCGACGAGAGCGCCCGCTCGGCATCGCAGACGCAGACATCGAAGAAGCCATCGGAGGCAGCCGCCGACCCCGGCCCCGAGCAGTCGTCGAACACCGACCTCGATCTCGATCTGGACCTCGACTTGGAGACGGACGCGGGAGCCGGATCCGATCCGGGATCCGATCGAGCGCCCGCGAAGCCGTCACGGGTGCGCGTCGAGGGTGCGCGCAAACTCGATCCGTCCCTGCTGCCGCCGCGCAAGAAGGATCGGCCCGAGGCGTCGGCCGACACACCCGGGCCGAGCAAGAAAGCAGCCCCACCCCGCAACGCGAAGGCGCCCGCCGCACCGACGCCCCCTGCGAAGCCCGCGCCGACGCCCGCGGCGAAACCCGCCGCCGCGGCTTCTGCTCCGGCCCTGCGCATCTCGCAGAAGACCCGGTTCCGTGTGGATGCCGGGCGCGCCGACGAACAACGCTCGGAGTTGGACAAGATCGAGCAGGCCGTGCTCGATCTCGCGCTCGTCGGGATGGGGGTCGCGCGCATGGTCGAGGTGATCCCCGAGCCCGAACTCGAGGTGTATCGCGCGCTCGACGGCTTGATCGAGCGCGGCATCCTGCACGGCGAGTAGCGGTGCCGCGACGGACTCGATGTCCGACTGGCCGGCGCTGTCTCGATCAGCTCGGGTGCCCGATCCGCCCCACGCCTCTGGCTTCGAGCGCCGATCCGAGCGCGAGCAGCGTGGACTCACCGCCGAGCTGGCCCACGAGCTGGAAGCCGATCGGCGCGCCCGCCGAGTCGAGAGCGACCGGCAGCGTCAGGCTCGGATGGCCACTCAGGTTGAAGGGCAGGGTGAACCGCATCGCGGTGAAGGCACCGTCCGGAGGGTTCGCTCCCCCGAGATTGGTTTCGGCCGGCCAGCGCATGGCCACCGCAGGGCAGACGATCAGGTCGCAATCCTCGAACACCGGGGCGAGCTGCCGCGTGTACGCGAGGCGATGTCCGAATGCCTCTGCGAGGGCCCGACCCGTCGACGCGCGTCCGATTTCGATCAGACGGGCGAGGTCCGGCCCGTACATCTCGCGCTTCGACGGAAACGTCGCTGCGTGGGCATTGGCGACTTCGGCCGCACAGATCGGAAGCCAGGCGGAGAGTGCGCTGTCGATCCGCGGCATCCGGACGTGCTGCCGCATGGCACCGGCCGCCTGCAACTCGGCGAGCGCATGGGCGACCGCGTCGCGGACTTCCGGGTCCACTCCGTCCTCGCAGTAGTCAGGATCGAAGCCGACGCGCAGTCCGGCGACGTCGATCGCGACGCGCTTCGAAACGAGCGATTCATGCAGAGTGCAGGGATCGCGTTCGTCCGGCCCTGCGATGACCGCGAAGACACGCTTCACGTCGTCCACGCTGCGCGCCATCGGGCCGATGTGGTCGAGGGAGGGTGCAAGCGGAAAAACGCCGGCGAGCGACACGCGGCCATGCGTCGGTTTCAGGCCCACCACGCCACACGCCGCCGAGGGAAAGCGGATCGATCCCCCCGTGTCGGTGCCGAGTGCGGCGGTGCAGAGACCGGCGGCCACCGCGACCCCGGAGCCGCTCGACGAAATCCCCGTCCAGCGCGCCGGGTTCCAGGGATTGCGGGGAGGCTCGATGCTCGGATGGTGACTCGTGTAGGCGCCCTCGGTCATCCTGAGCTTGCCGAGGATCACCGCTCCGGCCGCTTCGAGGCGCCGCACCACGGTGGCATCCTTCTCCGCCACGGTGTCGCCGAGCGCGGTGGTGCCGGCGCGCGTCGGTTCTCCTCGCACGTCGCACAGGTCCTTGACCGCGATCATCACGCCGTGCAACGCGCCGCGCCGCGCGCCGGCGATCCCATCGAGTTCGGCGGCGCGTGCGCGGGCACGCTCGGGCCACAGGCTCGAGTAGGCGTGCAACTGCGGGTCGGTGCTGGCAATGCGCTCGAGCAGCGCGTCCACGAGTTCGACGACACGGAAGTGGCGCTGCTCGATCCCGTTCGTGATCGCGTCGATCGAGAGCCAGGGCGATGCGGCAACGGGTGAGGGTCGGGACGGGGGAGCGGGTGTCGGATCGATCATCGGCGCAGTCTATCCCAGCGCTCGATCCGGATGGCGCGTGCCCCCGCTACCGTTGGCGCGGACGACCGTGTACACGGCCGCCGGACCGGGTCAACCGCTCGAGAAGGAGATATGCTCGATGGCTTCGGATCGATCGCTCGAAGGCAAGACCGCACTGATCACCGGCGCGGGCAGCGGCATCGGCCGCAGGACGGCGCTGCGCTTCGCCGCAGAGGGCGCGCATGTGGTCGTGTGCGAACGCGACGAGCGCTCGGGCCGATCGGCGGTCGACGAGGTCGTGGCGGCGGGGGGTCGGGCGCTGCTGGTACTGGCCGATGTCTCGAGCGACAGCGACATGCGCGGGGCCGTCGAGCGGACGCTAAGCGAGACCGGCGGACTGCACGTGTTGTTCAACAACGCCGGCATTTTCCCCGATGGCGACGGGTCTCCGGTCGAGACCTCCCTCGACGTCTGGCACCGGGTGATCGACGTCAATCTGAAGGGAGTCTTCCTCGGCTGCAAGCACGGCATTCCCGCGATGCTCGAATCGGGTGGCGGATCGATCATCAATACCGCGTCCTTCGTGGCCGTCGTCGGCGCGGCCACGTCGCAGATCGCCTATACGGCGAGCAAGGGTGGCGTGCTCGCGATGACGCGCGAGATCGCGGTCGAGTACGCACGTCGGGGCATCCGCGCCAATGCGCTCTGTCCCGGTCCCGTGCGTACTCCGCTGCTCGATCAACTGCTCGCGGATCCCGCGGCGCGCGCCCGACGCATCGTCCACATCCCGATGGGGCGCCTCGCCGAAGCGGATGAGATCGCACAGGCGGTGCTCTACCTCGCAAGCGACGCGTCGTCCTACGTGACCGGCACGACCTTCATGGTGGATGGCGGCATCACGGCCGCGTACGTGACGCCCGAGTAGGCCGGCCGGTCATCCGGATCTCGCGCGCACGAGAGCGCTGACCCGCCAGACGAGGACGACGAGTACGAGTCCGCTCAGCCAGCGAGCGAGTCCGGGTCCGCCGGGCGCCGCATCCGAGTCTTCCTCTTCGTCGTCGCCCGATTCGCAGCCAGGATCGTCCGGGTAGTCGGCGAGATCGTCGAGATCGTCATCCCGCTCGTTCGAGCAGGCCGGGCGGATCGAGGCGATCAGCTGTTCGCGATACGAAGCGAGGTCGACCGCGTAGCTGACGTTGCCGTACAGGCTGGCTTCCTTCGGTTGCTCGCTCGTCGAACTCACACTGAAGAGGATTCCCGTCAGGACCTGGCCACGTTCCGGCATCAGGGCGTCCTCGAGGGCGAACAACGCACCGCCCGAGTCGCCGTAGGCGGCTGCGGCCTCGTGCGCCGTGCCGCCCGGATCATCGATGCGATCGAAGACCATCGGGATCGCGCGCGTGGACGAGTCGCTGCCGATCACCGTCTCGACCGCGCCGGACACCACGTTGGTTCCCCAACGGCGGGTTTCGTCCGGCTGCCACTTGAAACCATCGAGCAGACCGACGCTCGGCGAGTCGAAGGTGAGCTGGCTTCCCCGGGCCGCGCCGGCGGCCACGAGGATCACGTCCTGACCGGTGCGCGGGGACGTCCGAGCGATGCGCAGGGCGGGCAGGCCGGGATCGCGATCGATGCGGAACATCAGCAGATCGGCGGGCGAGCCGTCGGGATTCAGGATCTGCGTCGGAGTCCCCGCCACCGCGTCGTAGCGCTGATCGCCGAACACCACGATGCCGGCGCCGACATGATTCGCGGTCAGCACCCAGAGATTGCCGACGTACACGACCGACGGTCCCCCCCAGCGACGGCCGACGTTGGCCCATCCGGGCAGATCCGGCGGCGCCTCGGTGTTGCCGCGCCCATCGCCCGAGTCGATCACCAGCGCGTCGGCACGGCGACCGGGGCCGACGACGGCGAGCGAGAGGCCGAGCGAGGCGAGTGCGAACGCCGCAGCGATCCCCCTGCGCACGGTCACACTCGTGTGGGCATGCCGGGTCAAGGTGCCTCCGCCGCGGTGCCGGCATCCAGGCTCTCCTGCCGCACCACACGGCCATCGCGATGGATGGACATCTGGTCGACGCGGCCATCGCCGTCGCCGTCTCGTTCGCGCACGGCGAGAGAGCCGTCCGCATCGAAGTGCAGGATCTCGTCGAAGCGACCGTCTTCATCCGCATCCTGGAAGTCGCTGCGGAGGATTCCGTCCCGATAGAGGAAGACTCGCACCGGCTCGCCCCGGTCCGTGCGAGTCAGTTCGATCGTCGCGCCGTCGGACCCGTACGCGATGTGGACATCGTGCAGGTCGCCGCCGCGATCCGTCTCCCAGACTTCCAGCCGCCGTCCATCCCGCCACGTGACGAAGCGATCGGGTCGGAAGTCTTCGCGGATGTCTTCCTCGACGAGGATCGGCCCGGTCTCGAGCGCGTCGGCGTCGTAGTAGTAGCGGGCGCGCACGCGTCCGTCGGAGGTGGGCAGGATGCGCAGCGCGAGCGAAGCCTCGGCGGTCGATCCTCCACTCGGGTCGCGCCGCGCCAGGACGTTCCGCGCGCGCCGGACGCCGATCGTGTCGTCGGGCGGCACCACGCTGTCTTGCAGGCGAGCGAGCACATCGGCGCTCGGCGCACCGGCCGACGCACCGAGCAGCGCGAGGCTGGCAAGCAGATCCTCACGTTGGCTCCGCGCGGCTTCGGTCTGCGCTTCGATGTCGCGGGTCTCCGCGGTGGTCGAGCGCGGTTCGGGGCTCGAGGGTTCATCGCGCCGAGCCGGCGTACCGTGACTTCGATCCACATTCTGCACCTGCGCGATCTGCTCGGCGAGTTCACGAGTGCGCTCGACTTCGACCAGGAATGATCTCGCATCGAGGTGCTCGGGATCGATGTGCGTCGCGCGCAGGAACGAGTCGCGGGCGGCCACGAGTCGTCCGGCCGCGAGCCGGCGGCGGCCCTCGAGCAACTCCGCGTCGATCGCGCGTTCGAGCTCGGGGAAGAGCTCGTGGACGACCGCACGCGAGGCCGGCTGCGCCGGACGCGTGGCCGTGGCGGCGAGTTCGTTCTCGAAGTCGGGCAGCGCGAGTGCGGCCTCGATGACGCGCTCGACCTGGTGGTTCGAGCAGCTCGCGTCAAGGGTCTCGTCGTCCCGGATCGACCGCACTTCGCGCATACCCGGCGCGAGCCCGAGGCGCAGCACCGCCACACCGAATCGTCCGTACTTGATCGTGTCGAGACAGCGGGCGCGTTCGACCCGCGAGCTGATCGCCACAGATTCTCCCACGTCAGCGAGCCAGGCGCGGAGTCCCGGAATCGTCTGTTCGATCGTGGGCGCGAGGGACGTGATCCGGGCTCCCGGCAAGCGAACGGCGATCCACTCGGCGACCGTGAGCGCGAGCGAGTCTGTCATGACGGCATCGTTCGCGCTCGGGGCGGGACGCTGCTCAGCGGGCGTGGCCAGCACGATCACGAGCAGACCGGTGCTGGCGGGCCGACCCGCGGTTCCGGGCAGCGGTGTGCCCGGCGGATCGGCGGGGAGCGGAGACAGCGAGTCGGCCCGGGCGCGCAGTTGCCCAGCCTCCTCTGCGCGATCGAAGCCGTCGAGCAGTCGCGCCCGAAGTCGCAGCAGCCGCGGATTCTCGGGTGCGAGTTCGAGCCCGCGCCCGGTGGTGCGGAGCGCGGCCTCGAGCCGGCCCTCGCGCTCGAGTCGACGCGCATCCTCGAGCAGGCATCGCGTCTCGCGCTCGGGTGCGAGGATCCCGGTTGTCGGTTCGTCATCCGACGCGCGAACCGTCGCGAAGCCGAGCCCGTATCCGAGGCAGATGCAGAGGGCGATCGTGCGGATCCGGGCGCGGCCAGAGCAGATCGGCATCACGGCGAGGCGCTGGGGCCCGGATCGCGGGCTCAGCTCGGCGCGGTGCGCGGCGCCATTCCGCGCTGCAGCAGGGTGTCGCGCAGGAAGGCACGGTCGTCGCGCTCGGGATGGTCGAGGTTGAAGTGCAGGCCGCGGCTCTCCTTGCGGTGCTGCGCCGCCGTGATGACGAGCTGCGCGACGGTGGCCAGATTGCGCAGCTCGATGAGCGGCGGCGTGATGCGGAAGTTCCAGTAGTACTGATTGATCTCGTCCTGCAAGAGCTCGATCCGGCGCTGGGCCCGCGTGAGTCGCCGATCGGTACGCACGATCCCGACATAGTTCCACATGAAGCGGCGGATCTCGTCCCAGTTCTGGGTGATCACGACCGCGTCATCGCTTTCTTCGGCATCGCCGGACTGCCACTCCTGGACCTCACCGCAGGAAGGCAGACTCGCGAGTCGCGAAATCGCTTCCGTGGCCGCCGCCTCGGCGAACACCAATGCCTCGAGCAGAGAGTTGGAGGCGAGGCGATTCGCGCCGTGCAGACCCGTGCAGGTGACCTCGCCCGCGGCGAACAGATTGGACAGGTCGGTCTCGCCGCGCAGGTTGGTGCGCACACCGCCGCAGCAGTAGTGGGCCGCGGGCACGACCGGGATCGGTCGCTTCGTCATGTCGATGCCGAACTCGAGGCAGCGCCGATGGATGTTCGGGAAGCGCTCGGTCACGAACGCTGCGTCCTTGTGGGTGATGTCGAGACCGACGAACTCCTCGCCGGATCGCTTGAGCTCGCTGTCGATCGCGCGCGCCACCACGTCGCGCGGGGCGAGATCTCCCATCTCGTGATAGCGAGTCATGAAGGCTTCACCCGAGCCGTTGCGCAACACCGCACCTTCGCCGCGGATCGCTTCCGTGATCAGGAAGGACTTGGCGTCGGGGTGGAACAGGCAGGTCGGGTGGAACTGCATGAACTCCATGTTGGCCACGGTGGCGCCGGCGCGGTACGCCATCGCGATGCCGTCCCCCGACGCGATGTCGGGGTTGCTCGTGTACAGATAGACCTTGCCGGCTCCACCGGTTGCGAGCAGGGTCAACGGCGCGAGAAAGCGGTCGACCTCGCCGGTTTCGGCATCGAGCACGTAGGCGCCGAGGGCGCGGTTGGGTTCGGTGCGACCAGAGCGATGGGCGGTGAGCAGGTCGACCGCGCAGTGGTTCTCGAACAGTCGGATGTTCGGATGCGTGGCGATGCGATGCAGCAGGGCGCGTTCGATCTCCTGACCCGTCGCGTCGCGGTGGTGGAGGATGCGCCGTTTCGAGTGGCCTCCCTCGCGACCGAGGTCGTAGTCGGTGCGACCGGAAGCCGGTTGTTCGGCCGCCAGGTCGAAGGCCACGCCCCACTTGAGCAACCCTTCGATCGCCTCGGGGCCATGCTCGACGACGAATCGGACGACCGCTTCGTTGCACAGCCCGGCCCCGGCATACAGGGTGTCGCGCACGTGGTCCTCGAAGCTGTCGGCCTCGTCGATCACCGCGGCGATCCCGCCCTGGGCGTAGTTGGTCGCGGTGTCGGCGGCGAGCTTCTTGGTCACGATCGCGACCCGGCCATGGTCGGCGACGAGGAGCGAGAAGTGCAGGCCCGCGATACCGCTGCCGATCACCAGGAAGTCGAACTCGAGCGGTGCGGCCATGCGGCGATCGTTCCTCGTCGCGCTGCCCCGGGAATACTGAACCGAATTCCCCCGGGTGATACCGGCTGGGTCCGATCCCGGGGTGCTGCCCTCTAAGGTGTGTGGCGAGAGGCTCCGATGAGAGTCGGGACGGAGTCGAGGCCGAGTCTATCGGGATCGGACGCTCACCGGCAAACCGCCCCACGGGAGCAGTGCTGGATGTCGAGCGCATCGCGGGATAAGAAGAAGAGCCCGCGTCGCCGGTCGGGTTCGATCCGGGTGTGGCTGACCGCCGCCTGCCTGGCTTTCGTCACGCCGCTCGCGGCATCGGCTGGCGCCGGCATCTACCGCTATATCGACGCGGACGGCGTCGTCCACTTCAGTGACGTTCCCTACGACGCACGCTACCGGGCGATCGAATCTCGACCACGCGGGTTGTCGATCAGCGCTCCGACTCGATCTCGCGCGCCAGTCCAGAACGGCTTCGACGCGTTGATCGCCCGCGCAGCTCGGACCCATGGGGTCGATCCGGCCCTCGTGAAAGCCGTGATTGCCGCAGAGTCCAACTTCCAGACCGAGGCGGTGTCGCGAGTCGGCGCGCAGGGGCTGATGCAACTGATGCCCGCGACGGCGGCGCAACTCGGAGTCCAGTCTCCCATGATGCCACTCGAGAACGTCAGCGGTGGTGTCCGGTACCTGAAGTCGATGCTCGATCGCTACGGGGATGTCGAGCGCGCGCTCGCGGCCTACAACGCCGGTCCGGGTGCCGTCGACCGCCACGGCGGCATTCCGCCCTACCGTGAAACCGAGGCTTACGTGAAGCGTGTTCTGAATTACTATCGCGGGTATCAGGGCCAATTTCCCCGCTGAGTCGCATATCCGACGGGCGGAATGCGACAGCCGACGTGGGTCGACGCCGGTGCGGCAGTGGGATCGCGATCCAGAACCGACCCGATCGCAGCGAAGCCTCACCAGAGCGGCAGCGTTCGAACGGGTGTGGTCCCGAGCGGAACTCGGATCGCGGATCGCAGATCGAGAGGGGACCGATGGAACCGGGCGAGGCCGCATCTCTCGACACCCCGTTGGCCCCGGTCGCCGGTCCGAACCCGGCGGCTCCGCCCGAATCGTCCCGCTCGCAATTCGCCGGCAAGAGTGGCGTGCGCGAGGACTTCTGGAACCTGCCCAACAGCGTCACGATGCTGCGGATCGCGGTGGTGCCCGTGCTGCTGCTGATCCCGACGCCATGGGCCCTCACACGGAGCGGCAGTCAGGTGATGGCCTGGGCGTTCATCATCGCGGCGCTGTCCGACATCCTCGATGGCTGGCTGGCCCGGCGTGCCGACGGCGCACTGATCACGCGCGTCGGGAAGTTGCTCGATCCGCTTGCCGACAAGTTGCTGGTCTCGACGGCGCTCATCATGCTGACCGCGGTCGGGCGCGTGCCGGTCTGGGCCGCGGGCATGGTGGTGGTGATCGTGGGGCGCGAGCTGGCCGTCACGGGGCTGCGCGGCATGGCGTCCTCGGATGGACACGTGGTCGGTGCATCCTGGCAGGGCAAGCTCAAGTCGCTGGTGCAGAACTTTTCGATCGGAGCGCTGCTCTTCCACTATCCGACGATCGGTCTGCCCGCCCACGAGGTCGGCCTGACACTTCTGGCCTTGGCGACGGCACTCACTCTGTGGTCGGGCTACGTCTACTTCGCCGATTACTTCGGGTGGGG
>JANOFF010000169.1:0-17236 GCA_031413515.1 bacterium | reverse complement strand
GGCCGAGAGTTTCGGCGTGGAGGGTCGAGGGGGCTTCTACGAGGAGGCGGGCGCGATCCGCGACGTCGTGCAGAACCATCTGCTGCAGGTGCTCGCCATGCTGGCCATGGAGCCGCCCATCGGCTCGAGCCCCGACGCGCTGCGCGACGAGAAGGTCAAGGTCCTGAAAGCGATCCGCACCCCGAGCTGCCAGGACGTGGTGCGCGGCCAGTACGACGGATACCGCGACGAGTCGGGCGTGGCTCCCGACTCCAACGTCGAAACGTTCGCCGCGCTTCCGATCCAGATCGAGACCTGGCGCTGGGCCGGCGTGCCGTTCCTGATCCGCACCGGCAAGTGCATGCCTGTGAGCGCCACCGAGGTGCTGGTGAAGCTGCGGCCCACACCGCAACGTGTCTTCTCGGGGGTCGAGATCGCCCAGCATGCTGCGAACCACTTCCGCTTCCGCCTCGGTCCCGAGGTCGAGATCGCACTCGGCGCCGAGGTCCTGGCGGGCGGCGACTCTCCGGCGGGGTCGGGCGAGTCGGTCGAACTCTTCGCGTGTCGCGACCGGCACGGGATGATCGAACCCTACGACCGCCTGCTGAGTGATGCCATGAATGGCGACCCGCTCCTGTTCGCCCGTCAGGATGAGGTCGAGACGGCGTGGAGCATCGTCGATCCACTGCTGCGCGAGCCGCCCCGACTGTACGCGTACCCCCGAAGAAGCTGGGGGCCTGCCGAGGCGGATCGCCTGGTCGCGGCGATCGGAGGCTGGGCGAACCCGCAGTCCTCGCGTGGCGATTGCGGGTGAGCGCCCGCGCGGCCCGGCACGGGGTCGAGGTCGAGGTCGCCGAACTCGACGCGTTGCTCGATAGACTGGCGAGCGACTTCCGCGCCGAGGCCACGCGCGCCATCGCTCGACGTGGATTCTTCGCCGTGGCGCTGCCCGGTGGGTCCGTGGCCGACCATGCGTTTCCGGCGCTGGCCGCGCTGCCTCTCGCGTGGCATCAGGTCCACTTCTTCTGGATCGACGAGCGCGCCGTGCCGCCCTCGGACCCGGCATCGAACTACGCCGTCGCGCAGTCGAACTGGCTCGGTCCGGCGCGTGTGCCCGCGACTTCGATCCATCGGATGCCCGCCGACGACGCGGATCTGACGTCGGCGGCGCGCGCCTACGAAGACGAGATGACGCGCCTGCTCGGCCCCCCGGCGCGCCTCGACTATGCGCTGCTCGGCGTCGGGGCGGACGGTCATGTGGCGTCCCTGTTTCCCGGGCGACCGGCTTGCTCCGACAAGCGGCAGAGGGTCATCCCCGTCCTGGACTCACCGAAACCGCCTTCCCGGCGGCTGACGCTTTCCCTGCCGCTGCTCGGCGCGGCCGAGCGCGTCGTCGTGCTGGCACTCGGCGAGTCGAAGGCCGGCGCACTGCGCGACGCGATCGAGCGTCCGGACTCGTCGCTCCCGGTCGCGCAGTTGCTGCGAAGAGCGGCGCGCCCGCTGGTCCTGATCGACGAGGGGGCCGCGTCGGCGCTGAACCGAGCGGGATGGCCACATGATCGCGCCGTGTCGTAGCGTCACTTCTTCGAAGACGACGTATCCTGCGAATCGACCGAACCCACCCGAACCTGGACTGAATGGAGGACGAAACATGATCCGATCCACCACCGGCGCTCTGCGGGGTCGCGTGCTCTGCCTGCTCGTCGGTCTCGCACTGCTGTTCGTTGCCTCACCGGCATTCGCCACGCCGACGCGTTGCCACCTCACCTATGACCTCAGCGGCTGGTCGTTCATCTACAAGTACGCCAGTGGGACCGGCAGGATCACCTGCGCGGACGGCCAGACGGCCAATGTCCGCATCGTCGCGCATGGCGGCGGCTTCAGTCTCGGGACGCAGTCCGTGAAGTCGGGCCGCGGCCGATTCTCCGGTACCGAGCAGATCGCCAACCTCTACGGCACGTACATCGAGGTCGACAGCCACGCCGGTGTCGGGCCCGGACGCGCGGTGGACGCCCGGGCCATGTTCAAGGGCCGCAATCGTCTGTCGGCGACCGGCAAGGGCGGCGGATTCAGCGTCGGCTTCGTGTTCGGCGGTTTCACCATCAAGCCGCAGTAGACCCCGCGCCGGACGGGTTCGCCGTCATGGCGTGCTACGCGCCGAGCAGCGATAGCCCCGCTCTCGCCGCCATGAACCAGAGGGCGAGCGACGACACCAGGTAGAGGTTGAAGCGCAGCAGCACGATGTTGATCGTGCAGTGGACGGCGCTGTGAAGCGCGCGGAACGAGACGAAGATCCAGCTCGCGATGAGGTAGACCGTGTCGACTTGCCCCGTGACGAGCAGGATCATCGTCAGCAGATAGAAGAGCACGGGCATCTCGAACAGGTTCTTCAGGTTGTCCGACGGATTCGAGACCTCGGGCGGCGACAGGGCAGCGAGCGCGCCGGGCACGGCCATGTCCTTCGGGCTGATCTGGTTCGCGTTGATGAAGCGGATCCGGCGTACGTACATGTAGGTCCAGACGACGAAAGTCAGCAGGACCATGGCGAACACCGGTCCGAGGATCGCTTGCTGGGACATGCTGTTCCTCCCTTCAGGCTCGAGATCCGGCGTGCGAACTCAAGTCATCACGTAGATCACGGTGAGGGCAACCAGGGTGAGGGGCGCGCCGAGCCGCCAATAGTCGCCGAACCGATATCCGCCCGGGCCATACACCATCATGTTGGTCTGGTATCCGATCGGCGTCACGAACGAGCACGAAGCCGCTACCGCCACGGCGATCGCGAAGCCACGCGGTTCGGCGCCGACTTCCGCCGCGGTCGCCATCGCGATCGGAAACATCAGCGCGGCGGCTGCATTGTTCGAGATGAACTCGGTCAGCACGACGGTCGCCACGACGATTCCGAGCAGAGTCCAGTGCCAGTCGAGTCCAAGCGTCAGAGTCACGATCTGATGGCCGATCAGCGCCCCGAGCCCGGACTGCTCGATGGCCGCCCCGACCCCGAACGCGCCGGCGATCACGACGAGTACTTCCGTGTCGATCGATCCCCGAGCCTCCTGCAACGAAAGTGCACCGGTCGCGATCAGAAGCAACGCACCGACCGCGGATGCGTACAGGATCGACATGAGACCACTGCCCGCGACGACGATGATCAGGAACGTGATGGCGAGGGAGAGATACGCACCCCGACCCATTTTCGTCGGTTCGCCCTCGAGTGGCGAGATGACCAGGAAGTCGGGGCGATCGCGCCAGTGATCGTGGAAGCCGGCGTCGGTGAGCAGCAACAGCGTGTCACCGAGGCGCAGCTTCACTTCACCGAGTTTGGCCGCCACCGGGTGACCCTCGCGGTGGATGCCCACGATGGCCGCCCCGTAACGCGCGCGAAAGCCGACGTCCTTGGGAGTCCGGCCGAGCAGTGGCGAGCCTGCACCGATCACGACTTCGATCAGGCGTTGCGCCGGAGTATCCAGATCGGCGAGATGTGTCGTCTCGGCGGATCGCAGCCCGGGCAGGTTGCGCAGATCGGCGACGAGCTGGGCCTGACCGGCGAACAGCAGATGATCCCCGCTCTGCAGCATCGTGGTCGGCGCCACCGGCGAGATCGGATCGCCGTCACGTTCTATCTCGACCAGGAAGACGCCGGAAAGATGGCGCAGACCGGCGTCCTCGACCGTGCGGCGATCCAGCTCTCCCCCTTCGTCGACGATCATCCGCACCACGAAGTCCCGCTCGGCAACGCTGAGCTGGCGCCTCGGCGACTGGCGATCCGGCAGGAGGAACGGCGCGGCCAGCGCGACGAACAGCACACCGAAGAGCGCGATCGGAAGCCCCAGAGGCGTGATCTCGAACAGACTGAACGGTGCTTGTCCGGACGCCTCGAGCAGGCCGGAGACCACCAGGTTCGTGGAGGTTCCGATGGTGGTCACTACGCCGCCGAGAATCACGCCGAACGAGAGCGGCATCAGCAGACGGGACGGCGGGATCTTCTGCTGCTCCGCGGACGCGCAGACGGTCGGCATCAACATCGCGACGATCGGCGTGTTGTTCAGGAACGCGCTGGCCGCGGCCGACGGGACCATCATCCGCAGCAGCGTGCCCTTTGACGAACCATCGCCGAGAGCGAAGCGGACGAACGGCTCGAGTGCCCCCGTGCGTTCGACCGCTCGCGCAACCACATAGAGGGCCGCCACGGTGATCGGTGCCGCATTCGAGAATCCCGAGAAGGCCTGCTTCTCGTCGATCACACCTCCGACGAGCAGAGCGACGACCGCACCGACGATCGCCATGCCGGTCGAGTAGCCACGAACCATGAACACGAACATCGCGACGACGACGAGCAGTGTGTACCCGATCTGGAAGTCGGTCGTCGTCACGGCGAAACCAGCACGCCGAGGTAGAGCACGTAGCAGGACAGCAAGACCACTCCTTCGATGCGACCGAGGCTCGGCCCGACGAACAGGCTGAACACGAGCAGACAGGCCAATGCGTTCATCACCCCGATGTCCGTCCAGCCAACACCGCCGAGGCGAAGCGGTTCGATGATCGCCGACGTTCCGACGATTCCCAGAATGTTGAAGATGTTGCTGCCGACCACGTTGCCGATCGCGATGTCAGCGTGACCGCGCAGGGAGGCTACCACCGACGTGACGAGCTCCGGAAGGCTGGTGCCGACCGCCACGACCGTGAGTCCGATGACCGCCTGGCTGACACCGAGTGTGGCGGCGATTTCGACAGCGCTGGTCACCAGAAAGTGCCCGCCGCCCACCAGAAGCCCCAATCCACCGCCGACCAGCGCGAACCCGAGTGGCAGGCCCAGCACGGGCACGGGATCGGCTGCCGGCGGCTCGACCTCGATCAGATCGATCTGCTGCTTCGATTCCCAGAATGTGAACCCGATGTAGGCGGCGAGACCGATCAACAGAAGGCTTCCCTCGAACCGGGATACGACGCCGTCGAACAGAGCCAGCGCGAGGCAGAGCGAGACGACGACCATCAGCGGCGCGTCGAGGCGGACCACCTTGGCAGAGACGACCGACGGTCGCAGCAGGCTCGCAACGCCGAGGATCAGCCCGACATTGCAGATGTTCGACCCGACCACGTTGCCGATCGCGATGTCGCCGAGGCCCGCGAGAGTCGCGTCGACCGAGACGGTCAGCTCCGGCATGCTGGTCCCGATAGCCACCACCGTCAGACCGATCGCCAGGGACGACATCCCGAACCGGAACGCCAACCCCGACGCGCCGCGCACCAGTGCCTCTCCACCGAGGTACAGCATCGCCAGTCCGGCGACGGCCTGGGCGAGCGTGATCAGCATGGTTCCATCGGCCTCGCTGAATCGACTGGGCGGGAAGCAGCGGACGCCGTTCCGCCGGAACCCATCGGGCAAGGGGTCGGAGTATGCCGCCTGCAGATAGGCACGGCGAGGGCGACGGAGCGGGCTTCGGATGCGGGCGCCTAGTCGACCGCCACACCCGAGTAGTAGGCGAGCCGGCTGACGAAATGGCGTCGCTCGGCGACTCGAGTGGCAGCCGCGAACCCGGCGTCCCGCAAGTGCTGGACCAACGAGGGCTCGGACCCGACTGCCGACCCTTCGTGGTGGTGAAATCGATGCGTGAGCAGCCCGTGACGGTGCGCGCCGTCGAACTCGAAGTCGAGCAGGTGGAGTCGGCCACCGGGCTTCAAGACGCGCTGGATCTCTCGAAGAGTCGACAGCTTCTCGTCGCCCTTCAGGTGGTGGAACATGAAGGCCGAGAGCACCCGCTCGTAGCTGTCATCCGGATCCGGCAGTGTGTCTGCGAACCCCCTTACGAATCGGACGGAAAGGCGCCGCCGCCTCGCCTTCGATTCGGCACGCCGCAGTGCGCTCGGGTCGGGATCGAGCCCGACGATGTCGACTTCGGGATGCAGCCTCTTGACGAGCAGAGTCAGATTGCCCGTCCCACATCCCACATCGAGCACGCTCTGTCCCTTCTGGAGCTTCGCCTGCTCGACCAACTGCCGGTGCGCCGCGGCCACGCCGAGAAGTCTCGAAAACGGGTCGTAGAACGGGAGCAGCCAGTCCCGACCGGCAGCCGGGAGGAATTCGCGTTGCTCCACGGAAGTCTCCAGCAGCTGTTCTTTCATCGTCGCACTCCGATCAGGTCACCCGTGCACGCCACTCTTGCCCAGGCCTTCGTCGTAGGCTCGGACGACGCGCTTCGGAGCGACTTCGCGCCATGCCGTCTCGAGGTGCTGACGGAACTCGGCCTTGCTGACACCCTTCAGTGCGACGTGCGTCCAACCCTGATGGCTGAATCGTCCGATCGAGTAGAGATCCGGGGCAGCCCCGATCAGCATCTCCTGGCAATCGAGCGGCAGCTTCAAGACGACCCGACGCTCGGCGCCATAGAGCACAGCGAAGATGCGCTTGCCCACCCGGAACGAGGGCTCGCCCCAGTGCTCCTCCTCGTGCGACCCCGGAAGAGCGAGCGCCAGCTCGCGGACTGCTTGGTTGCTCACCATCGCGACGACTCCGAGTCGACCACGCTCGACGCGTACCTGGACTCATCGATGACGCGTCGACAAAGCTGTCGATGAACGGATACACAGGCCGGCGCATCGCCGCACTCTACCATGGGCCGACGACGCTTCGTCGTTCGAGAGACTTTGACCGACAGACGCGCAGCCCCGTCATGCCGCGCCAGTCGCAGCCTTCGCCAACTTCACGAGCTCGAACCAGCGTGTGTCGTGCTCGGGCGGAAGCCGCTCGGTCCATGGCTCCGTCGGCAGACCCGAGACGCCCGGATGCGGAACGTTCACCAGAACCTCGCCCGTTGCGACATCCACTGCGAGCAGCCTTTCGGCGGCTCCCGCCGTCGCCCAGAGCGCGTGCCACTCGCTCGCGAGCCGGCTCGCATCGCAGGAGCCCCGTTCGCAATTGCGCTGGAAGAGCGCGAATGCCGCTGGGTCGAGCGCAGCCATCGCGAAGATGCGTACACCCGTTCGACGACTCCAGTCGAGCATCACGACGAGTGCAGCCGAGTCGCAAGAAGGACATCGGACGACCGCGATCACTGGACCGTCGTACCACTCCAGGCAGTCTTCCGGAGTCGGCAATACCGACACGAGACGCGGCGACGCGAGTTGTCGGCAGAGCACGAGGTCGGTGTTCATCCGCCAGCCTTGCGGGCACGCAGCTCGGCGAGCGGATTCAGGAACACGCGCAACTCGTCCCAGTGCTCGACGAGTTCGTCGCGGTAGGGGGTGCGGCTGACCAGTTCGAGCCGGATGCCATCGGGATCCTCGAAGAACGTCGCATAGTAGTCGGGATTGTATTCGGGGTAGCGCTTCGGCTCGCTGGCCGCGATGCCGAGCGCACAGAGCGCAGCGGCCGCCGCATCCACGTCGGCCCGCGTACCCGCTTGCAGGCACAGATGATGGAGGCCCGGCGCATATGGATCGTGGGGCGAGTGCGATCTCGCCGGCCGGATCGTCAGCTGCAGGACGCGATTGAAGTAGTGGGCGTGCCGCTCGCCCGCGATCGGCTTGTCGCCCTTCCGGAAGCCGAGAACACTCATCGCATCATCGTAGAACCGCTCGGACCGCGTGAAGTCGGAGACGCTGAGATAGATGTGGTCGAGACCGATCACGTCCACGGGGTGCTCCTTCCGAGCCAGGCACTTCGCTTCCCCGGACTCTGCCTCACGACGTCACGAACCGCGAAGGAAAGCGGCGATCCGTTTCCGTCACTGTTCACAGCACTGCGGGACGATCTCCGGTCGGTCGCGGAGACAGCTGTCGCCGATAGAACTTCTTGTCGACGCTCATGATCGGAAACGAAGCCGGCAGCGCCGAAGGATCGATCTCGCTGAATCCGCGCTTTTCGTAGAAGCGGTGTGCGGCCAGAAAATGCGGTGTGGTGCCCAGCAGGATCTCGCGGATCGAGTGCGCGATCGACCAGGCGAGCAGCGTGTCCAGCAGGAGATCCGCCGTTCCCGCCGGACCTCGATGATCGGAACGGACGAACATCTTCCGCAGTGCGCCCTGCCCTGCCCCGATGTCGAGCAGCCCGAGCGCGCCGACCACGTCCGGCCCCGAGCGGGCGACCCAGAAATTCCCGCCGCGGCTCTGGTAGAAGGTCGGGATCTGCGCGAGATCCGGTTGCTGCTCTGCCGTGATCTGCATCCCGAACTCGTCGCGCTGGATGGCCAGGATCAGCGCGATCACCTGACTCCCGAACTCCGGTTGGAAGGGCAGGATCTCCATCATCGATCTCGTGATCTCCATGTCGCATCGGGATGCTCGGTGACGACACGGGCTTCCTGCGCGACGCTCAGGCCAGCCCGCGCTGATACGTGGCGAGATCGAAGTAGTCGCGCCAGACCTTGATCAGGCCGGCCTCCAACTCGAACACACCGACGCAGGGCAGATCCACCGACTTTTCACCGGCGCGTGTCCGGTCGACTCGCTCCGCGATGACGACGTTGCCCGTGCACGCGATGTGGATCAGCTCCCAGCGGGTCTCCTGCCACGACGCGATGAAGGCGCGGATGAACGACTCCACGTTCGCCCGTCCCGTGACCGGCGCGATCGGCATGTTGTGATACACGCCGTCCTCGGCGAAGTATTCCGCCAACTCGTGGGCATCGAGACGAGACCACGCCTCGATGAAATCACGCACGATCCGTTCGTTCGGTTGCATCACTCTCCTCCCGGATCCGATCGAGGAATCTCCAACTATCTCGCGTCGCGGAGCATCGGGTAGATGATCGGTGAAGTCCCCGCCTGGATCTTTCCCGTCACACGAAAGCCGTGCCGCTCGTAGAGAGGCACGTTGGCCGGGTTCGATGATTCGAGATACGCGGGCATGTGCTCCGCGTCGCAGTTTCGCAGCGCGTGGGCGAGCAACGCAGATCCGAGCCCCTGTCCCTGGCGCGACGGGTCGACTCCGATCATCGGCAGATACCAGTGCGGCTCCTCGATGTGATGGGCGCCGACCTGCTCGAGCATCGCGAAGACATCGGCATGCAGGGTCGGGGCGATGGACGAAACCAGATGCGCGCCGAGCGCTGCGGTGTCGGGTTCGACTCCGACCGGCAGCCAGAACGCGACCCCACCGAACCCGCCGGCCTCGTACGCGGTGCCGTGCTCGAACGCCCGCCCGCCGAATGCCTCGGCGAACGGTGGTGAGTGCTCGAGGTACGCATGCGGGTCGGGATACAGGAACCGCATCACGGGGTCGGCGCTGAACGCCAGGGTCTGGACCGCGATGGCGCGCTCGCGCGCGGTCGTTTCCACATCGCGCACTTCGATTTGCTTTCTCATGCGCCGAGTCTCCGGGGTCGGC
This sequence comes from bacterium, assembly GCA_031413515.1. Classification (GTDB taxonomy): domain Bacteria; phylum Myxococcota_A; class UBA9160; order UBA9160; family UBA4427; genus TMED88. The sequence goes on along the minus strand of JANOFF010000169.1, from coordinate 7,932 downwards.
CGCGCCGCGCTGCTCGATCGCGCCGACTCTATCCAGCCTGATCGATCAAGTCGACGAACGCCGATTTCGGCCGGGCCCCCATCAACTGTCCCCGCACCGTGCCCTGGTTGAAGACGAACACGGTCGGCATCGAACGCACCCCGTAGCGGGCACTGATCGCAGCGTTCTCGGCGGCGTGGATCTTCACGACTTTGAGCCGCCCGGCGCGCTCGCGTGCGATTTCGTCGAGGATCGGCGAGATCTGACGACAGGCCGGGCAGTGGTCGCCCCAGAAGTCCACGAGCACCGGGACGTCGCTCTGCAGGACTTCGCGGTCGAACGATTCAGCGTTCACGGCATCGATCACGGTCATGTGGCTCCTCGAAAGAAAGAAGGAACTGTCATCGCGCTCGATCGGTTGGATCAGAGAAGCTTCGCGCCGTCGAACAGCCGAGGGGTGAGCGAGGCGAGATCGAGCCCATCCACGCACGTCAGATTGACCGCCACCGACTCCTCGTTCTCTCGCGAGATGCGGGTGAAGACATGGATCCCGCAGACCCTGCAGAAGAAGTGATCCGAGAAGGTGCGCGCCCCGTAGCGGGTCAACTCCGCTTCACCGGTCAGCACCTGGAAGTCTTTGCGTGGCACCTTCTGGAGCAGCGCGCCGCGACGGATGCAGAACGAGCAGTTGCACTGGAACGGCTCGCACACGTCCGTCACCACTTCGAACTCGACGATCCCGCAGTGGCAGTGGCCCCGATGTGTCGTCATCGCTTCGACTCCTCCGAGCTGCGGGCCGGACCCGGATCCGCGTCCGGCCGTCTTAAGCTACGAGATCCCGGCGCCGACCGCGATCCACTCAGCGGCGCGTTCCGATCACCCGGACCATGCCGGACTGACCGGGCTCGACGCGCGCCGAGAAGCCGCTGGCGGCCAATGCTTCGACGACCCGATCGGGAGAAACGCGGAGCTTCGGGTAGCGGCTCACCCGAAGACTCCAGAGCGACCCCTGCCGTTCGTGCAGGATGTCGTGCACGACGACCGAATCGGTCGCGTACTCGAGAAAGCAGGTCAGGATGCGATCCTCATCGCTCCGGACCGGGATGAAGCGCTGCTCGCCGAGCAACTCGCCCGTGTAGTCGCGGAAGCTCGAGATGAAGCGACCTCCGGGCTCGAGCACGCGGGCCGCCTCGGCGAACAACCGCTCGAGCGATGCGAAGTCCGGCAAGTGCGTCAGCGTGTCTCCCATGCAGAGGATCAAGTCGGGACGGTCTTCGAGATGATCCGCAAAGGCCAGCAGATCGTCCTCGATCGTGCGGATCGGCAACGTGCCGGCGCGACGACGCAGTTCGTCGAGCAGCAGCGGCGATGAGTCGATGGCCAGGACCGCGCAGCCGCGGCGCGCGAGGGGAATCGTGTGCATCCCGAACCCCGCTCCGAGGTCGACGACTCGTTGGCCGGGGGCGAGATCGGGCAGAACCTCGGCGATCTCGAGATCGCCCCGCGCCACGGCCGCCTCGAAGCCGCCGACCATCCAGAGATAGATGGGCGCCAGATGGTTCGCGTAATGGGCCGTGTAGTCGGCGGCGGCGTGACCGGCGACGTTCGTCATTTCGCGACACTCCCGATCTGGCCGCGCGAGATCCACCACGGCATCAGGCCGAAGGCGACGAGGAGCCCGACGTACACACCGCCCGCCACCGGATCGCGCGCTTCGACATACTCGCGGATCGTCAGGCCCCGCAGCCAGAGAACCACCGTCAGATCGAGGACGACGACGAGCAGCGAAGCGAAGATGCCCGACACCAGCAGACTCGACCGGCGTGCAGCGGGGTGGCGGCGGACGACGAATCGGGCCGACAGGACGATCGCCGCGAGCATGCAGGGCGCTTCGATCAACTCGGCGGCGCGTTCTCCCACGAGCGGGACGAGCCAGAGAACGCGCACTGGCCCGAGCACGAATCCGACGCCGAACACCAGTGCGAAGTAGACGAGCCCGCGGATCACCGCGTGTCACCGTACGCGGCGATCGGTGTGGGCGACGCGATCGCGAGCGATCGATCGGGCCGGCTCACCTTCGACGCGATGAAGCTCAGACGGGGCATCGTTGGCAACTCCCGCTCGCGGTCTCGAGTCCAGCCGCTTGGATCGGCCCGTCAGTCGGCGTGCCGATAAGTCCCCGAGCCGTGCGGCGCCGCGGCGAACTGGGCGAGCGACTCGGCGCGAGCACTCAGAGCGGCGAGGGATGGATGCCCGGACGTCGCCACGATCTCGGGCAGCATCTGCTGCGCAAAGTGCCAGGCGACCGCCGCGCTGATCCCGGCCTGTCGGATCGTCGGACTCGAGACCGCGAGCGAGCGAACGGCGACTTCGCGCTCGAGCGCTCCGAACGCGGCGAGCAGCTGACCGGTGACACGCCTCATCCACGGCTCATGTTGCTTGTCGGGTGGGCGAAGTTCGCGCTCGTAGATGATCTGGACGGCCTTCTCGCACGCCGCCAGCGCGAGCCCGATCACGCGCAGATCCTTCTCGAGTTCGACGCGCGACGCGGGCATCAGGCTCCGCGGGTGGGCGAGTGCCTCGGCGTACTCGAGAATCAGCGTCGAATCCATCAGCACCTCGCCGTCGTCGCTGACCAGCGTCGGTGCCTTGACGACGGGGTTGATGGCGTGGAACTCGTCGAAGTTCCGGAAAACCGACAGCGACCGATGCTCGAAGCGCAGATCGAGCAGCTGCAGCGAGATCGCCACGCGGCGGACGTAGGGGGAGTCGAGCATGCCGATCAGCTGCATGGTCTGTTGATTCTCCGCGAGCCTCGAGCGGCCACCGATCCGTCCGCGTCGAGGGCCAGGGCGGGGACCGACGAGGATCCCCTATTGCGCCGGCGTCACGGGCAGCCCGGCTTCCTTCCAGGCCGCGAGACCACCCTCGAGGTGGAACACTTCGCCGTATCCCGAGGCCAGGAGAGCGGCTTCGCCCTTTCGAGCGCGCGGTCCGATCATGCAGTAGAGCGCCACCCCGTTCGGCGCGTCGACCTCCGAGATCCGCGACGCGACTTGATCGAACGGAATGTTGATCGCGCCCGGCATGTGGCCCGATGCGTACTCTTCGGGGGTACGCACATCGATGACGACAGGGCCGGAGCCCGACTCCCGACTCTCGTTGAGTTCTGAGGCGCTGATACTCGGGGCTTCGGCGGGTTCGGCGGTGTCGGGGAGTGTCGCGGCCGTCGGTGGCGGGATCTCGGTCAACAGCAGAGGCACCGTCGTGTCGCTGTCGCGGAACAGGCTGATCATGAGATCCCCAAGCCCGTACTTCTCACGCATCAGGTCGTTGGCGCGGTGACGCGCCTCGTTGCCGGGCTGCTCGACGACGTGATATCGGCGCTTGATGTCGTCTCGCTCGATCTCGACATCGGCTGCCTGCCGCGCCGCCACGATCCAGGCCTTGCTCTCGGTACCCCGTACGAGCAGACCTTCTGGCAAATCGACCACCCAGATCCGGGTTTCGAGCGTATTCCCAGAGCTCTCGCTTCGGATCACCACGACTTCGCCGGATTCCGACGAAACGATCATGATGATCGGGAACATCAGGAGAATGGCCATGACGACTGCGACGGTCTTCTTCAAGAAGGTCTGCTCCCGCTCCGATCGATTCGCGCCGGGACAGCATGCCACGGATCGCCACCTCGCCACAGGGGCGCCGGCGACACCGGCCGGTTGCAGTGAGGCCGTTCAGCCGACGGATCTCATCGATCGATCGTGGCTGCGGCCGAGCAGGATCTGCGCAGCGAGAGCACCGACCAGCGCGAGGAACATGTCCCACTGGGTATCCCAGACATCACCCTGCGTACCGAGGAAGGACTCGGACGACGCGCCCCCGATCAGCGCGGCCCACCACTCGATCAGCTCATAGAGGGCGCTGAAGGCGAGACACACCGACGTCACCAGCAGTAACAACCAGCGGCCGCGGACCAGCGGCGATCGACGCAGCAGGATCTCGCGCGCCAGAATGGCGGGGACGAAGCCCTGCGCGAGATGTCCGAGGCGGTCGTAGTGGTTCCTGGAGAGCTCGAACAGATCCTGCACCCAGAAGCCGACGGGCACCTTCGCATAGGTGTAGTGACCTCCCACGATCAGGATCACCCCGTGCAGGAAGAGCAGGCGGTACAGAAGTGGCGACAACGGGAACGCTTGATAGGTCGTGATCAAGATCGGTACACCGATCAACACCGGAGCGACTTCGAGCCACCAGGTCAGCCGATCGAATGGCGCGATCCCGGACCAAGTCACCAGAAGACCCGTCGCCGCGAGCAGGGCCAGGGGCTCGCGCGGCGAAGGAGCAGCGGAAGGAGCAGAGGCGGACGTTCGAGCAGTCGCGCCTCGGTCCACCGTCACGGCCGGGCACCGCGCGTCGCTTCCGCGATCTGTTCGGCGATGATCCGGTAGCCCCGGCCATTCGGGTGGCTGTCGGCGGAACGAAGATAGAGGGGCTCGATCAGCGCCTCGGCACGCAGCGCTTCGAGCGGATCGACGTAGGCGATCTTCTGTTCTTCGAGATGCTTGCGCACCTTCGCGGCAAGGAGCTCTTCGGATTCGATCACGTCCACCAGGAACTGCTCGCAGTCGTCGGCGGGCTGCTCGAGCGAGTGCATCAGCACCGATTCCTTCGTGGGAAGCAGGACGACGACGAAGCCGACACCGGCATCCGCCGCGACCTTCGACATCTCGTCCAGGAGTCGCAGTGTGACATCGAGACCTTCCACCACCGCCGGATCCTCGAGATCGAGCGCCTCGTAGCGGTACTGTGGCTGGAACACGGTCGGGAACGGCTCCGTGGTCGTCACCACGCAGCCCACCCGGCTGAAGCCTTCCGTCCGGTCCCCCCACGCGTTGATGCGTTGTCCGACCGGCCCTTCCTCGATGATCCGGAACAGCATGCTGTGTCGGCGGAACCAGGTCCGGATCTGTCGGCTACCGCTCGTCGCGACGGGCTCGGAGATCACTTGCGACGCCGTGACCGGCAGTGACTCATCCGGGTACGGCGGCATCGACGCCGTCCGGTAGGACTGCCACTGGCGACGCACGGAGACCGAGAGGTAGCTGTCGTGTAGATCGTTTCCGAAGTACAGGCCGACGAGGATCAGCTCGGGATCGAGCGCAAGCGCCTTCGTCTCGAGCAGATGCAGGTACTCGGCGGGCCCATACCCGCCGATGCCGAGGTTGTAGACACTGCGGCCCGTGATGCGCGAGAACCAGGTCGGCCAGGACTCTTCCCATCTCGCCGCCACACCCCAGGTCTGCGAATCGCCGATCGCGACGACGTCGGCTTGCGGTGGAACGCCCGGATTCCTGAACCCCCAGGCATCGTGCCCACCCGACCCCGGTTGCAGATGGAAGCCGAGGATCGGGTCCAGCTCGACCAGCGGTTCGAGGTAGTCCATCGGGTGACGGGTGATCCGCAGACCCGCCTCGACGATCAGCAGCGAGATCGCGATCGCGATCAGTGCGGCCGAGAATCTTGCGATCATCGAGCCGACCGCCTTCATCGAAACTCTCCTGCGTCCGCATCGCCGGAATCCAGGCGCCGCAGTGATGAACCGCGACAGAGCCGCTAGATAGTCGAACGACCCGTCAGCCGCTAGCCCGATGGATCGAGCTCAGTTCGTGATAGCGAGCGGCCGTGCGTCGATCCCGAGTGCATGAAGTCGCTGTCGATCGGTCTCCGTCAGTGCGTCCCATTCGTCGCCGAGGGATTGCCAGACGCGGACTTGAAACGTCTTGGCCACCGAGCGAAAGGGCACGCCAGCGAGCTCGCCAGCGTAGAGTGCCCTGCCCGCATCGAATCCAGCTTCGTTGAAGCGGGTCTCACCTGCTTCCCGGCAACGCGCCCAGGCGGCCGCATTCTGTCGCATCAGCGGAACGAAGATCCGCCCGATCTCGGCGAGCAAGGGTCCGGTCTCGGCATGGAGCGAGATCCCGCCCTCCGCTCGACTGGCCGAGAAGTCCGCCTCGGCGATCCGCTGCAACCACGCCCGCACCCGTGGCGCATCGCGTCGGATCCATGCCTCGGCGCTCACATCCGAAATGTTCATCGCGAGCTGTCCGTACACACTGGCATCGGCCAGCGTGAAGCGGTCTCCGAACAGATAGGGGCGATCGGCGAGCATCCGCTCGAGGATCGCGAGAACTCGCGCGAAGGCCGTCTCGAGCAATGTCTGCGTCGGCGGGAACCCGTGCCGTGCCGGCGGGCGCAGTCGCTTCGGCAGGTCCTCGAAGCCGGCGTCACCGGCCTCGGCGACGCTGAAGAGATACGGCAGCCGCCTCACCTGCCGCGCCGGAAAGTGCCACTCGATCACGCGAGCGAGCGGGCCGGCCAGCGGTCGCATGTCGTCGGCGAGCCGCGCACCCGCACCGTTGTCCCGCGCGGCCACCTTCCAGCGATTGTGGTGCACCATGTAGAGCCCGAACTCGTCGAAGTACTCGTCCACGATCCGGATTGCGTACCGAAGCGCTTCGTCGTCCCGGGCCAGCAGCGGCGCAGCACCCGGGCGCGTGATCCGATCGTTCCCGTCGAGCCAGGCGCCGATCGCGCTCGAGTCGTAGAGGTTCTCGCCATCCGGACCGAGCAGGAACGGGACGAGGGGCAGTTCATCGAGTGCGGTCAGCGTCGGATGCGTGAGAGACAGCCGGCGCGTCGTGATCCCGCGCACACGCCACATCTCGCGAAGCCCCTCTGCGCGCGTTCCTTCGGCGGGCATCCAGCGGTGCGGCAATCCCGCGTAGTCGCACAGTGCGTCGACCTTCAATGCGAACGGCGAGAGTGTGCTCGCCCATAGCGACCAGGGCCGGTCACCCGATCGGCATTCGGCCGGGCGGGAGGTTGCCTTCAGGGCGGGGATCATCGGCAGATCCTGGTGTGCATCAGGCGGGTCGATCGGATGGAGGGCGGGCAAGGGCCCTGGACGACCCACCTATTTCGACACCTCGACGCCGCGCCAGAATGCCACGCGACCCTTGATCTCGGCTGCGGCCGGCTTCGGGTCGCGGTAGTACCACGCGGCACCCGGGTTCCGGCGACCGTCGACGTCCAGATCGAAGTAGGACGCCTCGCCCTTCCAGGCGCAGGTCGTCTTCTGATCGCTCGGTGAGAAGAACTCACGACGGAGCGAATCGGCGGGAAAGTAGTGATTGCCTTCGACGACCACAGTATCCGCGCTCTCCGCGACGATCTGACCGTGCCATGTTGCCTTCACGTCGATGCCTCCGGGCGCTTCGTCGGGTCGTCGGTCGAACCAACGACGGGGAAGCGCCAGGCAACGGTACAGTGCAGCGCTTCGGTTGTGCCATTCCCGCGTATCACGGAAGCAGGCCGAGTCAGAATCCGAACACATCCTTCGCGACGCCTCGCGACTTCTCGCACTCGGCTCTGAAGTCGTAGGGGACCTCGTCCGCGCAATCGGGCCACTTGCCGGTCGCCAGCCAGAACTCGACGAGTCCGAGCCGCGCGCACAGGCGGACGAAGCGCGGGTCGTTGCGGATCTCGGGCATGCAGACCTGGAACAGCAGCCCGGGACGGTATGCGTCCGGGCCCATGATGTCGTCGCTGGTTCCGATCGGGCCGAGGTGCGCACGCTCGACCGCTCGATACACCTCGTCGACGAGCCCGAGATGCGCGGCATACACGAGGCGCGAGATGTCGACGCAGCCCGTCCGGTCGACGAAGGCCTCGAGCTCGCTTCGGATGCCGGCGATGTTTTCCGGTGAGGGGTCGCGCTTGGCGCGGATGAAGGGCAGCCCGGCCTCGAGTTCACGCAGCTGTCGCGTCGCCGCGAGGGCGAGCACCCGGTCGAGCGACGCCCAGTCGTTCAGCAGCGCATGGCAGCGCAGCAGACTCGAGATGGGGAAGCTCATCCCCGGGACACGCACGACCAGGTCCTCGTACAGGGGCACC
>JANOFF010000168.1:0-21833 GCA_031413515.1 bacterium | reverse complement strand
CCATCAGGATAGATTACTGTTGCATCAGTCAATACTTGGTCTGCTGGCATGAAATTATCCGCACGATCATGTGAACCAGGAAAGTGAGATTCTTGACCTTGTTTGGCCAGCGTCGAAACTGATGATTCCTTTTCGTTCGAGACACTACAAGTGTCTGTGATGGTACTACACTTATAATTCGCAGGTTGGTCGTTTGGAACAGTTTTGTTAGTAGCACTAGTACTTGCTTGTGTCGACACCGCCATCCATCAACGCGGCGGCGGCTTCGCGATAGACGCGAACGAGTTCATCGAACGTGAGATTGCGCGCTGCGGGATCGTTGACGTCGGGCGAGATCGAAAGTGTCTTCGGCGTGGGGCCGATCGCGCCGGCCACGAAGCGCGGCTTGTCGGGATCCGCTGCAGTGAACCGATCGGCCACCCGACGGGCGAGGCGCGCCGATTCGAGGTTGAGCTCGCGGCAGATCGACTCGAGCGAGTAGTCGGACTGGGCGACCGCGTTGGCGCCGAAGGTATTGGTCTCGATGATGTCGGCTCCGGCCTCGAGAAACGCGGCGTGGATGCCCTCGATCACGTCCGGACGGGTGAGGCTCAACAGCTCGTTGTCACCGGCGAGGTCGCTCGGGTGATCGCGGAATCGCTCGCCGCGGAAATCGGCTTCGCCGAGCCGATGGGTCTGCACCATCGTTCCCATGGCGCCATCGATGACGAGCACGCGCTCGTCGAGCAGTCGCTCGAAGAGGCCGACCGGATGCGGGGAGGTCGTCTTTTCGGTCATGGGAACGGGCCTCGAACGGATCATCATCCTTCGACGATCCAAAGGGTTGGGCGATTCTCGCCGGGACGAGACCCGGTTGGAGGATCGGCCGATCCTATCGGATGAATCAGCTTATCTCAATATGGGAATGAATAGATCCATGCTCTGATTCCCCTAGGGATTCGGTCAATGACGGTCGATCGCGATTGGATCCGTCGACGGGCCGCCGTTGCCACGTGGTGCCCAGTGTTCAAGATTCCGCGACCTTGATCCACATCCACCACGACGAGCGGGGCAACCATGACGAGCGAAACGCACGAGTTCCAGGCCGAGGTCAAGAAACTCCTCGATCTGATGATCCACTCCCTCTATTCGAACAAGGATGTGTTTCTCCGGGAGTTGATCTCGAATGCCTCGGATGCGATCGATCGTCGGCGTTTCGAAGCCCTGACCGATGCCGCGCTGCAGTCCGACGACGCGCCGGTCATCCGCCTGATCGCCGATCCCATCGCACGCACGCTGATCGTCGAGGACAACGGCATCGGGATGACGCGGGAGGAACTCGTCGAGAACCTCGGCACGATCGCCCGCTCCGGCACTCTCGATTATCTGAGCAAGCTCGAACGCGGCAGCCAGGCATCCCCCGAGTTGATTGGCCAGTTCGGTGTCGGCTTCTACGCGAGCTTCATGGTCGCCAACGATGTCTCGGTCGTCAGCATGAGGGCGGGCCACGACAAGGCGAGCCGCTGGCGCACCGATGGCAGTGGCCAGTACACGATCGAGGATGCGCAGCGCGATCGACCCGGAACGACCATCACCATGCACCTGATCGCCGCCGATCCCGAGGAGGGGATTTCGGACTACGCGGACGAATGGGTGCTGCGGCGCATCGTGCGCCACTACTCGGATTTCGTCGCGCATCCGATCCGCTTGACCGTCCTGAAGAAGGGCGACGCCGACGCGGAGCCGAAGCCGGTCGAGGTCGACGAGCCGCTCAACTCGATGAAGGCGATCTGGACGCGGCCTCCGGCCGAGGTGGACGAGGACGAGTTCAACCAGTTCTACACGCACATCACCCGGGATCATCGCCCGCCGCTGCTGCATCTCGCGACCGCGCTCGAGGGCACGTTCGAAGCCCGGGCTCTGCTGTACGTGCCGTCCGTCGCGCCCTTCGACCTCTACCACCGCGAGATGGCGCACCGCGGCATCCAACTCTACGTGCGGCGCGTCTTCATCATGGACGAATGCCGCGAACTGATGCCCGAGTACCTGCGCTTCGTGAAGGGCGTGGTCGACGCGGAGGACCTGTCGCTCAACGTCTCCCGCGAGATCCTCCAGCAGAGTCGGCAGATCCAGGTCATCCGCAAACACCTCGTCAAGAAGGTGCTCGAATCACTGGCCGAGTTGAAGGAGTCGGACGAGCAGAAGTACCTCGGATTCTGGGCGCAGTTCGGTCCGGTGCTGAAGGAAGGACTGCTGTCCTACGAGGAGAAGAAGGACCGGATCCTCGATCTCAGCTACGCGGCCTCCACCCTCGACGAACGAAAACCCACGTCGCTCGCGAGCTACGTCGAACGCATGGGTGCCGACCAGGAAGCGATCTACTACATGACGGGCTCGTCGCGCGAAATCCTGGCCGGATCCCCGCATCTCGAATCGTTTCGCGAGAAGGGTATCGAGGTCCTGCTCTTCACGGATCCGGTCGACGAGGTCTGGCTCGAGCAGATGCCACCCGAGTATCGAGGCAAGCGGTTCCGCTCGGTCGGGCGCGGCGAGATCGATCTCGGCACACACGCAGAGAAGGACGGGGCCAGTGCGGAACGCAAAGAACGCGAACAGGCGCTCGACGGACTGATCCAGTCGCTGCGCGCGGCGATCCAGGACGACGTGAAGGAAGTGCGCCTGTCCGGTCGCCTCAAGTCCTCACCGGCCTGCCTGGTCCTCGAAGAAGGCGATCTCTCGCCGCAACTCGAGGCGATGCTGCGCCAGGCCGGACAGGAGGTGCCGACCCGCAAGCCGATCCTCGAACTCAATCCCGATCACGCGATCGTGTTGCGGCTGCAGCAGATCTTCGATGCCGATGGCACCGATCCGAGGATCGCCGACTACGCCGGGCTGCTCTACGCGCAAGCGGTACTGGCCGAGGGCGGACATCTCGCCGATCCGGCTGCATTCACGCGGAAGCTGTCCGAGTTGATGATCGAGGCACTGCGCGAATCGAAGGAGGCATGATGAAGATCTCGACGATGCTCAGCTATGCGGGGGGCTTCCAGCAGGCCGTCGCCGAAGTGGCGCGGCTCGAACACGAGGGGCTCGACACCGTCTGGGTCGCCGAGGCCTGGGGGTTCGATGCACCGAGTCTGATGGGCTACATCGCGGCGCGCACCTAGCGCGTGCAGATCGCTTCCGGGATCCTGCCTCTCTATTCGCGCACGCCGTCCCTGCTCGCGATGACGGCGGCGGGCATCGATGCGTTGTCGGGCGGCCGGGCGATGCTCGGGCTCGGCGCCTCCGGACCCCAGGTGATCGAGGGCTGGCATGGCGTTCCCTACGATGCGCCGGTCACGCGACTGCGCGAGATCATCGAGATCTGTCGCAAGATCTGGCGTCGCGAGCGCCTCGTACATCACGGCAGCAAGTACCACATGCCGTTGCCCGAAGGTCAGGGGACCGGTCTCGGCAAGCCGCTCAAGCTGATCACCCACCCGGTGCGGGACGACATCCCGATCGCGGTGGCTTCGCTCGGACCGAAGAGCGTCGAGGTGACGGCCGAACTCGCGGACGCGTGGCTGCCGGTGTTCTGGCTCGCCAGCAAGGCGAGTGAGCGATGGGGTGATTCGTTGCGCGCGGGAGCGATGCGTCGTGACCCGGGTCGCGCGCCACTCGACATCTACGTGGGCGGGACCGTCGGCATCGGCGAAGGTCTCGAGCCGCTGCGCGACGCCGGGCGGCAGATGACGGCGTTGTACGTCGGAGGCATGGGGGCGCGCGAGAAGAACTTCTACAACGAGGTGTTCGCCAGCTACGGCTACGAGCGGGAGGCGAAGGAGATCCAGGACCTGTTCCTCTCGGGCAAGAAGGCCGAAGCGGCTGCCGCGATTCCCCGCTCGTTCATCGAGGCCACGACCTTGATCGGGCCCGAGGGATTCGTTCGCGATCGATTGAGCGAGCTGCGCGAGTCCGGCGTGACGAGCCTGAACGTCAATTTCGTCGGACGGACCCTCGACGAACGCGTCGCGACCCTCGGCAGACTGCAGGAGATCCTGGCCACGCTCTGACGGACCCGATCAAGCGGCGGCTTCGCGCACCGCCACCAGGCCGTCGAGCATCCACCGGAACTCGCGGGCATCGGCATATCGGCGCCCCACGACGACGCGGGTGACCCCGATCCGGGCGAGTTCGAGCAGTTGCTCGGCCCCGCGCACCGGATCCTCGGTCGTGAGCGCCGCGAAACTCACGACCTCGGGCACCGGACGTTCCGCCTCGGCGGCCATCTCGTGCAGCCGACGGATGTCACCTGCGAGCCGACCGGGATCGCCGATCATCGGCATCCAGCCGTCGCCATGTCGGATGGTCCGGGACAGCGCGTGATCACCAGCTCCGCCGATGAAGATCGGCGGTCGGGGAGGGCGGGGGCGGAACAGAAAGGGCTGCTCGTGCTCGACGACGACGTCGTCCGGCGCCGCGAAACAGCGATGCAGCAGATCGAGGGTCGAGTCTGCGATGCGACCGCGCTCGCTTCGCGAAATGCCGAGTGCCCTGAACTCGGCCTTCATCCAGCCGATCCCGACGCCGAGCCTCATCCGACCCGCCGACAATTCCTGGATCGTGGCGACCCACTTCGCGGTGGGGAGCGCGGACCGATAGGGAAGAATCAGTACGCCCGTGCCGAGGCCGATGCGCGCGGTGATGCCCGCGAGCCATGCGAGAGTCGCGAGCGGGTCCAGATAGCGGCCACCCGAACCCTCGGCGTCATCCGGTGGGATCGCGATGTGGTCCGGCACCCAGAGATCGTCGACGCCAGCCGCATCGGCGGCGCGTGCGCATTCGGTGACCGTTTCGCGCGTCGCCGCCTCGCCCATCAGACGAATCGATACACCGAGCTTCATTCCGTCCTTCCGTCGAGCCGATGAACAGCTCACGGGTGTGAGCCGATGAGAGTGACCGGCATCACCCGGTGTGAGTGTCTCGGGATCGAGGTCCGGTCGGACGAGCGTAGTAGTTGGGATCGTCAACGCGCGAGCATCCTTGTTGCTACGCTCGCCGCGCTGCGTACAGCCATCGGGTGGGTCGCCGACCGCCAGATGATCGGGACAGGTCGAGAGCGTTCGTCGCCAGGGCGTCGAGCGCACGACGGGGGTGGGAGCGGTTGACGGCGCGGGGTGCAGAGGAGGTCCACGTGGCGCTCCGCGACGTCGGACTGACGTTCGGGCGACGCCCCGTATTCGATGGACTCAGCTGCGATTTTCCGCGGGGTCGCATCACGGTCGTGATGGGCGGCAGCGGGAGCGGGAAGAGCACGATCCTGCGTTTGATCGGAGGCCTGCAGCGACCGGATCGAGGAAGCATCCGCGTGGCAGGACAGGAGATTTCAGGCCTCGGCGAGATCGAGCTCAGCCAGGTTCGTCAGCGCCTCGGCATGCTCTTCCAGAACGGCGCCCTGCTCGATTCGATGAGTGTCTTCGAGAACGTCGCGCTGCCTCTCGTCGAGCACACCCGGCTCTCTGCGGGCGAGGTCGCGCGGCGCGTGCACGAGCGCCTCGAATCCGTGGGCCTGTCCGATGTCGACGATCTGCTGCCGGGCGAACTCTCCGGCGGAATGCTGCGCCGGGTCGCCTTCGCGCGAGCGATCGTGATGGAGCCCGAGATCCTGCTGTGCGACGAACCTTTCTCCGGCCTGGATCCGCCGAACGTCTCGCGCATCGAAGCCCTGTTGGTGCACCTGAAGCGCGATCTCGGTCTCACGATCATCGTGACGTCGCATCACATGGCGTCGAGTCTTCGCATGGCCGAGCAGCTGATCCTGTTGCAGCGGCAGGGCCTCGCGCTGATCGGCACGCCAGCCGAACTCGCGGCCAGTCGGGACACGACCATCGCGGAGTTCATCGGAGAGGATGGCGCGGCGTTCCTCGCCCGCCACCGCGATCCGATGGTTGCCGGTCGGGACGAGCAACCGCGATGATCGGATGGATCCGCGAACTCGGCGCCCGGACGACGGCCGGTGTGGAAGCCCTCGGGCGGATCGTCGTATTCGGCGCTCTGATCGTGCGCGCGATCTTCCTGCGACCGTCGCGGATCCGCTTCGTGCTGGCGGCGATCTTCGACTCGGGGGTGCTGTCCCTCGCGCTGATCTGCGCTTCGGGTGCGACGGTCGGATTCGTGCTCGGACTGCAGCTCTACAACACGCTGAGCCGCTTCGGTGCCGAGGAGTCGCTCGGGACCGCGGTCGGCCTGTCGTTGATCCGCGAGCTCGGTCCCGTCCTGACCGGATTGCTCGTGACCGGCCGCGCGGGATCGGCCACCACCGCCGAGATCGGATCGATGAAGGCGACCGAGCAGCTCGACGGCCTGCGGATGATGGCCATCGACCCGATCCACTTCGTCGTGATGCCGCGCGCCGTCGCGCTCAGTATCGCGATGCCGCTGCTCTCGGCGATCTTCGTGTTGTTCGGCATCTTCGGCGCGTATCTGATCGGGGTCGAGATGCTCGGGCTCGATTCTGGCAGCTACGTTTCGAGCCTCGAGAACTCGGTCGAGTTCAGGGACGACGTGCTGCAGAGTCTCGTCAAGTCCGTCGTGTTCGGGATGCTGCTCGGCTTGATCGCCACCTGGCGCGGGTACTCGTGCGAGCCCCACGCCAAGGGAGTCTCGCGAGCGACCACTTCGACGGTCGTGACCGCTTCGGTCTGCATCCTGCTTGCCGATTACACATTGACCGCGCTCTGGGGCGTCTGAGAAGGGGATCGGATAGATGCAGTCATCCAATGCGATGCGTGACCTCGCCGTCGGCATTTTCGCCCTGCTCGGGCTTCTTGCGATCGGCTATCTCACGCTCCAGATCGGAGGCGTATCGCTGCGGCCGAGCGAGGGCATCGTGATGTTCGCGACGTTCGACGACATCGGGGGGCTGTCCTCGCGTTCGCCCGTCCGGATCGCCGGCGTCAAGGTCGGAAGAGTCGAGGCGATCGAGCTCGACGACGACCTCCGCGCGCGCGTCCGCATGCTGCTCGACCAGGGCCTCGAGCTCTCGGTCGACACGGCTGCGGCAATCCGCACTTCAGGCCTGCTCGGCGATCAGTTCATCGCTCTCGAGCCCGGGGCCGAAGATGAGCTGCTCGGCAACGGCGACGTGTTCTCCTTCACGGAGAGTGCGTGGAACGTCGATGCGCTCGTCGGGGCGGTCGTCCATGGATCCGCGGACGACGACGAGAAAGACGACTGAGGACCTCTTGGCAGAGTCGAACCGGATTCACGCGACGGGCTTCGGGCCGTGGGGGAGGGATCCCGGCGCCGCCAGGCACGCCCTGCTGCTGGCCGGTGCGCTGCTCGGGCTGATGATCGTCGCCTCGTCGCCGGGCAGCGCCCAGACGACCCCGTCGACCGGCGACGTCGATCTCGCCGCCGATCCCGAGATCGACGATGGACTCGCGCCGATGGGCGGCATCGATCGCGAGGCCGGTCTCGAAGCCGAGGCCGAATTCGAGGCGGAGCAGGAGGCCGGTGCCGTCCACAACCCCGATCCCTGGGAGACGGTGAATCGCAAGGTCTTCTGGTTCAACGAGATGGCCGACATCTACTTCGTGCTGCCGATCGCGAAGGGCTGGCGATTCACCACGCCTGGAATCGTCCGCAACGCCGTCGAGAACTTCAACGAACTGCTCGTCATGCCCGTGATCTTCGCGAACAACGTGTTCCAGCTGAAGCCGAAGAACTCGATCCAGGATCTGGGCCGGATCCTCTACAACGCGACCTTCGGGCTCGCCGGCTTCATCGACGTGGCCACGATGATCGGGATCCCGCAGAACGACGAAGACTTCGGCCAGACACTCGGGTTCTGGGGCTCACCGCCGGGACCCTACGTGGTGCTTCCGCTGTTCGGTCCGGCCAACGTCCGCGATGGCATCGGTCGAGTCGGCGATACCGCCGCCACGTACTACACCTCGCTGCTGCCCATCTACGTGACTTTCATCGTGCGTGGCGTCGAGCTCGTCAACCTGCGCGCGCGCTACATCGAAGAAGTCGACGAGAACCGCCGCGAATCCTTCGACTACTATGTGTTTCTTCGAGACGCCTATCTGCAGAATCGGGAGATGAGGGTCGGGCGCGCACGCGAGCGCTTCAGGCCCGCTGCCGAGCCGGAAGAAGACCTCTACTACTTCGAAGAGGATGAGGAAGAGCAAGGGGAAGGCGAGGGGTCCGGTGACGTACTGGAAGAAGGGACGGATGGTGGCAGCGACGATGGGCAGGCCGAACGATGACGACTGAATCGCCCGGCTCGTCCGGTCCGGTGCGCGCGTTCCGATCGCGAACGTCGATCCGGCACCTCGCACTCGTGCTCGCCGTGGTCGCCGGAAGCGGCGCGGCGGCGGCTACAAGAAGCCCCGAGGACACCGCCGTATTCCTCGCGCCGCCGACCGCGCTCGTCACGGCCACCGTCGCCGACGTGATCGCGATCCTCCAGGATGTCTCCCTCTCCAGCGCCGAGCGCCGCACGCGGATCGAGCGGCTCGCCTTCGAGGTGTTCGACTTCGAGACCATGAGCAAGCTCGTGCTGGCTCGCAACTGGAAGAAGTTCGACGAAGCCCAGAGGCGTGAGTTCGTCGAGCAGTTCAAGGTGTACCTGTCGCGCAACTACGGCAGCCGCCTCGACCGCTACCAGCAGACCGACGTGCGGATCGTCGGAGCGAGAGTCGAGCCGCGCGACGACGTGACGGTGATGTCGAAGGTCGTGGGGGGCGGGTTCGATGGGATCCAGCTCGACTATCGGCTGCGCGATCACGGCGGAGAGTGGAAGGTGATCGACGTCGTGATCGAGGGCGTCAGCATGCTGGCGAACTTCCGCTCGCAATTTCGCGATGTCATGAGCAAGAAGGGCCCGGATGAGCTGCTGAAACAGATGCGCAAGAAGAACGCCGAGCCGGTACCGAAAGAAGAGCCGGTCGCTCCGCGGGCTAAAGCGACCTCGTGATCCGGTGCCTTCGCGAGCCGGGTCGCTGAGCACGGTGCCCTTTGGCGGGTGAGCTCTTCTCGATCGTCATGCCTGTCTACATCTGCGCGGCGATCGGTTTTCTGTGGGTGCGCGCCGGCCGGGAATTCGACACGCGGCTGATGACCGACCTGGTGCTCTTCATCGGTTCGCCCTGTCTGACATTCTCGAGTCTGGTGTCGCAGTCGATTGATCTCGGGGTGCTGCGCGACATGGTGCTGGCAGTGATCGTCGCCACCTCGAGCCTCGCGCTGCTGGCTGCCGCGGTGCTGAAGCCGGCCGGATATCCGCTCGGCACCTACCTCGCGCCCATGACGTTCGGCAATACGGGCAACATGGGGCTGCCCCTCTCCTACTTCGCATTCGGCGACACGGGGCTTGCACTCGCCGTCTGCTTCTTTGCGACCACCACGCTGTTGCAGTTCACGGTGGGGCAGGCGATCTGGAGCGGGCGGGCCTCGTTCGGGGATGTCGTCCGATCGCCGCTCGTCTGGTCGGTGGCGGCGGCGATCCTCGTGCTGGCCACCGAAGTGACCGTGCCCCGGGTCATCCTGCGCACCACGACGCTGCTCGGCGGCATCACGATCCCGATCATGCAGCTCACCCTCGGCGTATCGCTGGCGGGACTCCAGGTGAAGGGTGTCGCGCGGGGCATCGGGCCGGCACTGCTCAAGCTGCTCGGTGGAGCCGCGGTCGGGTTCGCGGTCGCAGAGGGAATGGGGCTCGAAGGCGCGATGCGCGGCGTGGTGATCCTCCAGTGCGCGATGCCGGTGGCGGTCTTCAACTATCTCTTCGCGTCGCGCTACGACCGCTCGCCCGATGAGGTCGCGAGCGTGATCGTCCTCTCGACCCTGATGGCGCTGGTCACCACGCCGATCGTGGTCGCGCTGCTTCTCGGCTGACGGAACGCTCGAGACGGACTGCAGCCACGACTGCACCGGCAACCGAAGCGGAATCAGTCGCGATCCCGGCCCTGCGGGTCGTCGTCGTCCGACACCGCATACGCGGGACGCGTCGCTTCGAGTGGCGCGGGCAGGTCCGAGAAGGGGAACGGGATCACCGAGTCGTTGTGGCTCACGTAGCGCAGCACCTGGTAGTAGTACGCGATCAGCGAGTTGGCGAAGCGCTGCAGGCGTTTCGAGGGCAGGGTCTCGGTGATCAGCGAGAACAGCAGCTGGAACACGACGATCAGCGCCATCAAGGTGTCGAGCAAGCCGACGATTGCGGCGAACACGATGCTGTAGACGAGCCGGACGAGAACGTCCTTGCGGTCGACTTCGACACGCTCCTCGCCGGGGTTCCAGTCGTGGCTCGTGATCTCGTCGATGTGCATGATGCGTCCTCCTCAGGGCGATCCGGATCGGCCGCGTGGGATCCGCGGTGGCCCGGTGCAGCCATTCTCTCGCCCGGTTGAGCAAGCATCATGCCACGTCGGGGCGGTTCGGAGCGGCGGCTCCGGCTTGCGGGTCCCGTCGGGCGTGCAGCGAAGTGCGGACACTGTCGGTCCGCCGCTGCAGCCGGGATCAGCCGCCCGAGTCCGCGGACTCGGCTTCGGGGCCCGGCGGCGTCGCGTCGAGACGATCGTCGAGGTAGCCCTCGGGCAGGACGACGCGCTGCGCACCGCCCTTCTTGCCGCGTTTCACCCGCATCGCACTCGGCGGAAACTCGAGATCGTCGGGCGTGTCGGCGAGGACATCGTCGAGATCCGCGAGTGTGTTGATCCGGATCAGCCTCTCGCGCCAGGGCGCGCTGCCGGGGAAGCCCTTGGTGTACCACGTCGAATGCTTGCGGAAGGACAGCACGCCGCCGCGCTCGCCGGCCCATTCCGCCAGGCGTCGTGCGTGATCGCGCATGATCTCGCGCACCGTACCGAGGCGCGGCGGATCCTGCGGCTCGCGACCCGCGAGTACGTCGGCGAGATCCCGGAACAACCAGGGCCGACCGAGACAGCCTCTTCCCACCACGACGCCGTCGCAGCCTGTGGTGCGCATCATCCGAAGGGCGTCCCAGGCTTCCCAGATGTCGCCGTTGCCGAAGACCGGGATGTGGCGGACGGCCTGCTTCAGCTCGCCGATCGCGTCCCAGTGCGCCTCGCCCGAGTAGAGCTCGGCGGCGGTGCGCGCATGCAGGGCGACGGCCGCGCAGCCCTCCTCCTGGGCGACCCGGCCCGCATCGAGGTGTGTGATCACGCGGGCGTCGATCCCGAGGCGGAACTTGATCGTCACGGGGATGCGGCCGGCCTCGCGGACCGCAGCGCGAACGATGTGGGCCAGCAGTCGAGGCTTGGCGGGAATCGCTGCACCGCCTCCCTTGCGCGTCACCTTGCGGACCGGGCAGCCGAAGTTCATGTCGATGTGGTCGACCCGATCCTCGGCGACCAGCATGGCGACGGCTTTGCCCACGTACTCGGGATCGACCCCGTAGAGCTGCAGACTGCGAGGCGTTTCGTCGGGTCCGAACTCCGAGAGATGGAGCGTCTTGGGATTGCGCTCGACAAGGGCACGGGCCGTGATCATCTCGCTCACGTACAGGCCGGCCCCGAAGCTGCGACAGACCGACCGGAACGGCGCGTTGGTGATGCCCGCCATCGGGGCGAGCACCACCGGGGTGCGCAATTCGATCGGCCCGATCCGCACGGCGGGGAACTCGCCCGGCTCTGCGGGTCGGACATCCCGGTTCAGTTCGCTCACGTAACGGCGGTCCATGGGCGGAGTGGATACCAGACCGGCGGCCCGATCGGGGGGCCCGTGATGCGCGGGGAGGCTAAGTTGAGCGCGTGGACGAACGAATCCCCCGCGTGTCGGGTACGCGCCAGCCAGCACCAGGTCGGCGATTGCTCGCGCGTCGCCGGGCCCTCCGGATCGGGTGCGTGGCGCTGCTCGCGCTGATCGGACCGGCGGGTTCCGCGCTCGGTCAGGGACGGGGCGGGGGACCCGGTCGGGCACTACAGGAGAGCGAGGTCGAACTCGAGGATGTGCTCGAGATCAGCCTGGTCGACCGGGACCTCGTGGCCTTCGATGCCCTCGGTACCGCGACGCCCTCCCTGCGTCTCGAGATCGGCGAAGAGCCCCTGTCGATCGAGTCCAGCGGAAGGGTCGGTGTGGTCGTGACGGACCGCCGGCTGCTCGCGGTCACCAACGCGAGTGGCAACTGGCAGGAGGTGAGATTCCGGCTGCACGAGAGCCGCCCCGATGCGGCGCAGGTCGGCAAGCGCGTGGCGATCGTGGTGACCGACAAGCGCCTGCTCGGCTTCGATGGGCAGTCGGGCCGCTGGCTGTCGATCGACGTCGGTCCCAACGAGGTCGTCCGCGACGCGCGCGTCGGTGCGCAGACCGCGGTGATCCTCACCGACCGCTCCGCCTATGGGCTGTCGCCGGATGCAGGCGGGTTCTTCCGGATTCCGATGTCGATCCAGGAGAAGGTCGAGAGTGTCAAGGTCGGTGCCAATCTGGCGACCATCACGACGTCCTGGCGCATCCTGGTCTTCCGGGCGCCGGTCGGCACGTGGAGCGAGGAGAGGCGCAACATCCGCTGAGCGGATCGTGCGCTTCGCGGGTTGACGACGCCGACAGATCGTCCATCCTCGCCGCACCCCCGCCCCCCGAAGCAGGAACGGCCGCGCGAAATGGCGCGGCAAGGCAGGGAGACCGCATGGCCAGGCAGAAAGTCGCCTACGACGAAAAGGCGATCCAGACCCTCGACGCCCTGGAGCACATCCGTCTGCGGACGGGCATGTACATCGGGCGCCTCGGCGACGGAAGCCATCCCCACGACGGCATCTACGTGATGCTGAAGGAGGTGATCGACAACTCCGTCGACGAGTTCATCATGGGCTCGGGCAAGCGCATCGAGATCTCGCGGGAAGGCGACGAGCTCAGGGTGCGAGACTACGGGCGGGGGATCCCGCTCGGCAAAGTGGTCGAGTGCGTCAGCCAGATCAACACCGGCGGCAAGTACAACGACGACGTCTTCCAGTTCTCCGTCGGTCTGAACGGTGTCGGCACCAAGGCCGTCAACGCGCTCTCGAGCCAGTTCGAGGTCGTCAGCCATCGCGAAGGCCAGTTCGTCCGCGCCGGCTTCGAGCGCGGCAAGCTCAAGGGCGAGCAGAAGGGCAGGGACAGCGAAGCGCCGGACGGAACCTTCATCCGCTTCACGCCCGATCCCGAGATCTTCGGCCGGTATGCGTGGAACGAGGACTTCATCGCCCACCGGCTCCGCTACTACGCGTTCCTCAACGCGGGCCTCAAGCTCCAGTACGACGGCGAGACCTTCCAGAGCAAGAACGGCCTCGCGGATCTGCTCGCGCAGGAGATCGGCGACGAACCGTCGCTCTATGACATCGTCCACTGTCGCGAAGAGAAGTTCGAGTTCGCCTTCACCCACGGCCACGCCTATGGGGAGACCTTCTTCTCGTTCGTGAACGGGCAGTACACGAATGACGGGGGCACCCACCAGAGCGCGTTCCGCGAGGGTGTTCTGAAGGGCGTGAACGAGTTCGCGAAGAAGAACTTCGCCGGCGAGGACGTGCGCGACGGCATCATCGGCGCGATCGCGATCAAGCTGCAGGATCCCGTCTTCGAGAGCCAGACGAAGAACAAGCTCGGCTCGACCGAGGTGCGCACCTGGATCGTACCGGCCGTGAAGGATCAGGTGGTGCGGTGGCTCCACCAGAACGCCGACGCCGCGAACAACCTGCTCGACAAGATCGCTACCAACGAGCGCATCCGGAAGGAACTCTCGGCCATCAAGAAAGAGGCGCGGGAGCGGGCACGCAAGGTCGTCCTGCGGATCCCGAAGCTCACGGATTGCAAAGTCCATCTCGACGACGACAAGGGCACGCGCCGCGATGAGACCACGATCTTCCTGGCCGAGGGAGATTCGGCGGCCGGCGTGATGGTGCCGACCCGCGACGTGCAGACCCAGGCGATCTTCTCACTGAAGGGCAAGCCGCTCAATTGCCATGGTCTGAAGCGCGACGCGATCTACAAGAACGAAGAGCTCTACAACATCATGCGGGCGCTCGGGATCGAGGACGGCATCGAGGGGCTCCGCTACAGCCGGGTCGTGATCGCGACCGATGCCGACGTCGACGGCATGCACATCCGCAATCTGCTGCTGACGTTCTTCCTGCGCTACTTCGAGGAACTCGTCCTGAAGGGCCATGTCTACATCCTCGAGACACCGCTCTTCCGCGTGCGCAACAAGCAGGTCACGCAGTACTGCTACAACGAGCTCGAGCGCGACGCGGCCACGGACGCGATCAAAGGCCACGAGATCACCCGGTTCAAGGGCCTCGGCGAGATCAGCCCGAAGGAGTTCGGGCAGTTCATCGGTGAGGACATCCGACTGTTGTCGGTGGCGGTGAACAGCATCGGCGACGTGGCCAAGACGCTCGAGTTCTTCATGGGCAAGAACACGCCGGCCCGTCGCGACTTCATCGTCGACAACCTGATCACCGACGTGGCCTGAGGACACCCCATCCATGGCCCAGCTCGAATCCCTGATGCAGAAGAACTTCCTGGAGTACTCCAGCTACGTCGTGCTGGATCGGGCGATCCCCGACATCCGCGACGGCCTCAAGCCGGTCCAGCGCCGGATCCTCCACACGCTCTTCAACGTCAGTGACGGCCGCTACCACAAGGTGGCCAACATCATCGGCGAGACGATGAAGCTGCATCCCCACGGCGACGCCTCGATCGGCGACGCGCTCGTGGTGCTCGCGAATCGCGATTACTTCATCGATCGCCAGGGCAACTTCGGCAACCTGGCGACCGGGCACCCCGCCGCCGCTGCGCGCTACATCGAATGTCGTCTCACGGATCTCGCGCTCGAGACGCTCTTCCATCGCCCGCTGACGGAATTCGTACCGAGCTATGACGGGCGCACCGAGGAACCCGTCTTCCTGCCCGCCAAGCTGCCCGTGGTCCTGATGCTCGGTACCGAGGGCATCGCGGTCGGGATGGCGACGAAGATCCTGCCCCACAACCTGCCGGAACTGTGGCAGGCGCAGATCGATCTGCTCCAGGGTCGGAAGGTCGAACTGTTCCCCGACTTTCCGCAGGGCGGTCTGATGGATGCCGACGCCTACGACGATGGTCGGGGCAAGGTCGAGGTGCGCGCTCGTGTCAGTGTGCGCGACCCCAAGAAGGTGGTGATCAGCGAGATCCCCTACGGGACGACGACCGAGAGCGTGATCGCGTCGATCGAAGCGGCCGCCCAGAAGGGCCGGGTCAAGATCGCGTCGATCGACGATTTCACGACCGACCAGGTCGAGATCGAGCTCACCCTGGCGCGCGGCGTCACGCCGAAGGAACTGATCCCCCAGCTGTTCGCCTACACGGAGTGCTCGGTCTCGATCTCGTCCAACGTCACGGTGATCCGCGGGCGTCGGCCCGAGGAGCTCACGATCAGCGAGATCATCAGCGAACTCACCGAGGGACTGAAGGCGCAGCTCGAGGCCGAACTCCAATGGGATCGCGATCAGCTGGTCGACAGGAAGCACTGGCTCACCCTCGAGCAGATCTTCGTCGAGAAACGGGTCTACAAGCAGATCGAGGAGGCGAGGACGCAGGAAGCCGTCCGCTCTGAAGTCTTCGAGGGCATGTCGAAGCACAAGAAGCTCTTCATCCGGCCGATGGTCGACGAGGACGTGACCCGGCTGCTCGATCTCCGCATCCGCCGGATCTCCGCCTACGACATCGAGAAGAACCGCAAGGACATCGAGGAGATCGACAAGAAGCTCGAGGCGATCGCGAAGAAGCTCGAGAACATGAAGAAGACGACGATCGGCTACGTGAAGGACCTGATCGAGAAGTACGCCGATCGATTCCCGCGTCGCACCGAGATCACCCGCATCAAGGCGGTCGACAAGAAGGCGGTCGCCCGCCAGAACATCAAGCTCAGCTACGACCCCGAGTCGGGCTTCTTCGGCAGCGAGGTCCGGGGTGATGCGTTCAAGCTGACGGTCAGCGAGTACGAGCTGATCCTCGGCATCGCGGCCGACGGGACGTATCGCGTGATGCCGCCGCCCGACAAGGTGCTGTTCGCGAGCAAGTTGATCCACTGCGAGACCTTCGATCCCGAGAAGGGCGTCGAGTTCACCGTGGTCTACCGCGACAAGCAGCGGATCGCGTTCGCGAAGAAGTTCAGGATCGAGAAGTTCATCCGGAACAAGGAGTATCAGCTGATCAAGGACGCCGAGGGTCGCATCGATCTGCTGCTGCCCGGCAACGAAACGGGGATCGTCGAGCTCGCATTCGTCCCCGCCAAGCGACAACGTCTGAAGGCGGCGACCTTCGACCTGGCAGAACTGCAGCTGACGAGTCCGACGGCGCGCGGCGCGCGGATGGCGCCGAAGGCTGTAGCCAAGCTGAAGTACACGAAGGCGGCGTCCCAGCCGCGGAAGAAGAGCGAAGTCGCGCCCCAGATCGTCGAGCCGGACGACGAAGGGCAGGGCCGGCTCCTCTAGTCATCTGATCTTCGAGTCATCGCCCGCTGATCGCCGCTCTGCGCTAGGGCGTCACGCACTCCAGCCGATCGATCGCATGCACCGGCGCGTTCGATCCGCTCATCAGATGGGCGATCGCGCCGTACACCCTCTGCTGTTGCTTGACGCGGCTCTGCCCCTGGAAGACCGGCGAGACGACGCGGATCTGGAAGTGGCCAGGCCCGCCGGACGAGACTTCGATCTCGCCGTCCGGGATGGCCTCGCGGATCGCCTGCCGGAGCGCGTCCTCCACGTCGGCCGCTCCCGCCTGTCCGAGGATCTCGATCGGCATCCCGCTGCGCCCTAGTACTGCGGCACGCTCGAATCGATCTCGAGCGACCAGGCGTGGATGCCTCCGGTGACGTTGTGGACGTCGCGGAATCCCATGCCGAGGAATTGTTCGGCGGCGTTCACGCCCCGCGGACCGTGATGGCAGATGAAGACCAGCCGCGTGTCGCGCGGCAGGCTGGAGAGATGTTGGAAGTGCGATTCGTCGAGCAGTCGTGCGCCGTCGATGCGGGCGGTCTCGTACTCGGACGGCGTCCGGACGTCGATCAGTTCGAATGGCTTGCCCGACGCCCGCAGGCGCTGCAGTTCCTGCACGCTCATCTTGTTCAGGATCGACGAATTCGGATTCACGACCCGGAAGCCCCGACCCCGCGGCGAATCGACGATCTCGATCCGCACGCCGTCGGCGCGGGCCGCACTGAAACGATCGAGCATCAGCGTGATGCCATTGGACTCGACGACGACGTCCATCGGGCCGCGCGGGGCCATCGACAGGCTGCTCTGGAAGTTCTTGTCGATCGCGAGGTGGAGGTGCTGGTCCGGGCCGCCGTTCTGGGCCGTCGCGTGACGCAATCCCTCAGCGGCCTCGTCGCTGATCTCGATCGCGGGGATGACCTCGGGCGGCGGCTCGACGCCGAGCGTCGTGAACAGCTCGCCGTTCGCGTTCAGCTCGGTGATGATGTCGCAACCGCCGACGAACTCGCCGTCGACATAGAGCTGCGGAATCGTCGGCCATGACGAGTAGGTCTTGATGCCCTCGCGGATGTCCGGATCCGACAGGACGTCGAGGGTTTCGTACTCGCTGGTGTAGCTCTCGAGGATGCCGATCACCCGCGCCGAGAAACCGCACTGGGGCGCCTGGCGATCGCCCTTCATGAAGAGCATCACGCGATGGTTGGAGATCAGCTCGGCGATGCGCTGTCGGGTGGCGTCCTGGAGGGTCATGATCGGTTCCTCGCATGCTTCGGGCCGTCTCGGCCCTGCGGATGGGCGCGCAAGCTAGCGCACGACTCTGCTCGGCCCGGGATCGGGCCCGAGTCGGATCGATGCCAGCGGCGGGTCGAAGGTTACGTCGTGAGGCGGACGAGGTCGGCCAGAATTTGCAGGGCCTCGAGCTGCTGGGCGCTCGGTTCGTCGTCGTCGCTCGACGCAGTGGCGTCCTCGGTGTCGAGGGCTTCGTCGGAGCCCGGGGCCTTCTCGGCCTCCAGCTCCTTCTGCTCCTTCATGAGTTCGACTAGGTGGACCACGCCGTTTCGCTCCTCGGCCTTGGCGATGCCCTCGCGCACCTTGGTGAATTCTTCGTTCTCGCTGATCCGCGTCTGCGATCTGCGACCGAGTTCTGCGACGATTGCCGGATCCACGGCGCGCCAGCTCTTGCCGCCGTCGCTGGCATCGACGCTCGGGCGATCCTCCGCTTCGATGAATGGATCGATGGCCTGCCTGGGCAGCGAGTAGGTCTGGTGCATCTCGCCGAAATCGTTGGTGGCGAACATCGAGGGCACCAGGATGTCCGACTCGACACCCGAATGCTGGGTCGACATGCCACCCGGGCGGAAGAACAGCGCGGTGGTCACCTTCAGCGCACCGAGTCCATCGGGCAGGGGCACCATGCTCTGCACCGTCCCCTTGCCGAAGGTGTGGTCGTCGCCGACCACGACCGCGCGCCCGTAGTCCTTCAGCGCTCCGGCCACGATCTCGGATGCCGACGCGCTGACGCGCGAAGTCAGCACCACCATCGGGCCATCCCAGGCGATGCCCTCGTCGCTGTCGCGAAGCACCTGGACCTTGGCGAACGTGTCCTTCACCGCGACGACGCCGCCGCTCTTCAGGAAGAAGCCGGCGATGTCCACCGAGTTCTCGAGCAGACCGCCGCCGTTTCGCGAGAGATCGAGCAGGAGACCCACGGCGCCCTGTTCGCGTGCCATCTGGAGCAGCTCCTCGACGTCGCGCGAACTCTGTCGTTCGCCGGGATCGCGTCCGCCGTAGAAGGAGGGCAGGTCGAGGATCGCGAGCTTCTGCTTCTTGCCGCCGATCTCCATCTCCTCGAAGCGGAGCTTGGCCGCCTGCTCTTCGAGGTTGATCTCGTCCCGCATGATCGAGACACGGAAGCGTTCCGCCGTCTCGCCCTGCCGCAGGATCGTGAGGTGCACCTGGGTGCCTCTCTTGCCGCGGATCATGCGAACGACATCGCGCAGGTCCATGTCGATGATGTCGACGGGTTCGCCCCCGTCCTGGGCCACCGCGATGATCTTGTCGTTGGGTTCGAGCAGGCCGAGCTGGTCGGCGGCACCGCCCGGGATCACCTTCTCGACCACCGAGTATCCGTCGTTGGACGACAGCGCGACGCCGATGCCGTCGAGCGACAGATTCATGCTGATCTGGAAATCCTCGAGCACGTCCTTCGAGAGATAGTTCGAGTGGGGATCCAGCGCCGAAGCGAATGCGTCGAGGTACGACGAGTAGATGTCCTCGGTGGTCCGTTCCTTCGCCCGCTTGGTGTTGAGCTCGTAGCGATGGATCAGCTTTTCCTTGGCCTCCTCGAGTGCCATGTCGGAGCCGAGGTAGTTCGACATCTGGAAGTGCACGAGCTTGGTGACGATTTCATCGCGCGCGGCATCCGTCTTCGGCCACGCGCGCTTGTCCGGATCGATGATCAGCACGGCGTCCTCGTCCATCTTGTACGCCGGATCCATCAGCAGCTTCTTCACGAACTCCTGCAGCTGCTCGTAGCGCTTGATCTGGTCCTGGTGGACCTCGGTCAGCGACGTGCAGCTGCCCTCGCGGACATCCTGGGTGACGCCACGCAGCTTCTGTTCGAGCGCCGTCACCTCGTCGATCCGGTAGAGGCTCTTCGAGGGATCGAGGCGCTTCATGTACGTGTCGATCAGCCGCTGCCGCAGTTCGTCGTTCACGTAGTGGAAGCTGATGTGCTTGTGCAGATAGGTGCGGGTCAGTTCCGGGATCCGCTCGCAGGTGAGCGGCTCGCTCGCCTGGGCGGCGGTCGGTGCCAGCGCGAGCAGCAGGGTCGAGGAGGCGAGGAACCACTGGGCGTGGCGGATCGTGGAACGCAGGATCGGCGATCGAAGGCTCATAAATGTCAATCTTACCAGGGAGATGGCGGGTCGCTCGGACTGCCCCTCGGGTGTACGGGGTGAAGGTTCGATTCCATCGTTCGTTCATACCGAGAGACCGCGTCGGCACCGCTTGTTGATCGGATCGACCCACCTGGGTCTGAAATCGTTCCACTGCCTGGACGAAGTCCCTTCGACGACGCCAGGCCCCGGGGCCGCGTGGCTGAGCCCGGCCGGTGTCGCTGAGGTGGCCTTCAGGCGCGCACGCGCAAGAGTGGCATGACCCGCTCGGCGAACAATTCAGCCGGCACGCGTGTATCGCGACCGAAGAACTCGATCAGGAAACCCGTGCAACCGAGGGCCCGGTGTCGCTCGATGCACTCGGCCACGCGCTCGGGAGTGCCCCAGATCCCGTGTTCCTCGAGACCGGCCCCCATGTGTCCGCCGTACACCTTGCCGGCCTTGGCGAGGGAGGCGCGTGCGGCGTCCTCGGTCTCCTCGATGATGACGACGCACTGTTGCGAGACGCGGATCTCGTCGAAGTCGCGGCGCACGTCGTCGCAGCGTCGGCGGAGCGCTTCGACTTTGCCGGCGAGCTGAGACTGGGTGACCGCCATGTTGTTCCAGATGTCCGCGTGACGGGCCGCGATACCCATCAGGACTTTTTCTCCCGTGCCGCCGATCAGGATCGGCGGTCGGCGCGGCGGTTTGGGCTCGCAGAACGCATCCTTCACGTGGAAGTGGCGCCCCTCGAACGTCGTCTGTGGCTCGGTCCACAGGCTCTGCATGATCTGCACGGTCTCTTCGAGGGCGCGCATGCGTTCGCCGAGCGGCGGGAAGGGATTGCCGTAGGCCTCGAACTCCGGCTTGAACCAGCCGGCGCCGAGTCCCATGATGACCCGTCCACCGGCGATCTGATCGATCGTCGCGACCTGCTTGGCGAGCATCGCCGGATTGCGGAAGAACGGCGGCGTCACCAGCGTGCCGAGTTCGACGTGCTCGGTGCACGCGGCGACGGCGGCGAGCAGGCTGAAGGCTTCGAGGATCGGCAGATTCGGCATCGGAACGCCGTAGACGTGATCACACACCCAGGCCGAGTGGAAGCCGAGACGATCGATCTGCACCGCGGTGTCGCGGCACTCCGTCCAGCTGCGCTTGATCTGGGGCAGGGTGACGCCGAAGTGCAGGTCGTGGCTCATGTTCGTTCTCCAGGTTCTGCGGATCGATTTTCGCGCGGGCTTCCGGGGCAGCGAGCCGGGCGACGCGTCCGGGCCGCGATCGCGAGAGCTTCGCGAAGTCGGTGATCCCGGGGAAGGGTGGCAGGCCCGCACGCACGTCCGTTCGCCGGGTTCCGCGACCGGGCAACCGCTCTCGCTCCGCTATTCTCGGAAGCTCTGCGTGACCCGCCCACCCGCACCGGAGAACGTCCTGACATGGTCGACTTCCACTTTCAACCGATTTTCGAGCATCAGGACGATGCGACGCCGTATCGCAAACTCACCTCCGACTTCGTGCGCGTGGCCGAGTTCGAGGGACGATCCGTGCTGTGCATCGATCCCGAGGCCCTCACCCTGGTGGCGCGCGAGGCCATGCGCGATGTGTCCTTCCTGTTGCGGCCGGGGCATCTCGCGCATTTACAGGTGGGATGCTTCGCAGGTACGCGACCACAGCAAGCACATCGTCATCAGCCATATCGTGATACCAATCCACCGGCATGATGGGGAAAAGTGTAACACGATTTTTGCTCACTCCCTCGCGGAGTGCCTGCACGATTTCTCCATCAGTCCACCCGCCAAGCCCAGTCTCGACATCCGGAGTGATATTGCGAGAGTACCACTTCCCGAATCCCGGACCCGCATTTGATAGATCAAATAACATTCCTCCGGATGGCGGCGCGTTTGCGTCCAACGGGACGCTTTGATGGCATCCCCAACACTGAGCCTGGAACTTGAAAATGTACTCACCGCGTGCGATGGTCGCGGAATCTGTTGGTGCTTTAAGATTTGGGGCCGGCCTGTCATTCTTC
>JANOFF010000167.1:0-29091 GCA_031413515.1 bacterium | reverse complement strand
TCTTCGCGCTTCATGGCGGCCTTCTCGGCTTTCTTGACTTCGCGAAGGCGCTTCAGGACGCCGGTCTTGCTTCTCTTGCCCATCCAGACCTCCTCGACCCGTGGCCGCGCCACCTGAGCGGGCCGCAGCCTACCACACACGCTGCTTCGTCGGGCGCAGTCCGACGCGCGAACGATGACGTCCTCGCAGCGGATTCGTCTGATACGCTGCTCGTTCCTCGGAGGTCCGTGTCGGCGACGTAGCTCGGCGTTGCAGGCACCCTTCACTGCAGTTCGAGTTCAAGCCTTCACGACCCCGAACACCCGAGAAGAGCAGCGAGCCCGCATGGCGAAACGACGAGACCAGATCCGGATGAGCGACGACGAACTCTGGGCGTTCATCGAATCCCGGAAGACGATCCAGGTGGCCACTCTCAATCGGAACGGAACGCCGCACCTGATGCCGCTCTGGTTCGCCATCGAGGACCGCACGATCATCCTCGAGACCTTCACCAAGTCACAGAAGATCCGGAACCTCGAACGCGACCCGCGCATCACGCTGCTGTTCGAGGACGGCAGCCGCTACGAGCAACTGAGGGGCGCATCGATCTACTCCACCGCCGAGCTGGTGAAGGACGTCGATCGCGTACATGCGCTGCACCTGAAGGTCCTGCTTCGGAACACCCCGGAACTGCCCCACGACGTGCTCGATCAGGCGTCCCGCAGCATGGCGCCGAAGAAGACCGCCGTGTTGATCCGGCCGGAGCGCGTCATCAGCTGGGACCATGGGAAGCTCGCGGGCGTCTACTAGGTCGGGCGTCTGCGCGAGCTTGCTCTGGTTCGCTGTGGCCAGCGCGGTGCGACTGTCCGATTCGTTCGAAGCGTGCCTCGGCGAACCGGGCTAGCGCGAAGCGCAGACCCGCTTCGGAATGTCGGGCATCACCAGGCCGGCGAGTTCCTCGACGCAGCGGACGACCTGGCGGCTGTAGCCGAACTCGTTGTCGTACCAGACATACAGCACGCAGTGTTCACCGTTCACGATGGTCGCCTTCGAGTCGACGATGCCTGCGAAGCGGTTGCCCACGAAGTCGCTCGACGCCACTTCGGTCGAGTTCACGTAGTCGATCTGGTTCTGCAGGTCGCCCTCGAGCGAGATCATCCGCAGGTAGCTGTTGATCTCGTCGATCGTCGTGGCACGACCGATGTGCAGGGTCAGGATCGCGAGCGAGACGTTCGGCGTCGGCACCCGGATCGCGTTGCCGGTCAGCTTGCCCGCCAACTCGGGGATCGTCTTGCCGACGGCCTTGGCGGCGCCGGTCTCGGTGATCACCATGTTGAGGGTGGCGGCGCGGCCGCGGCGTTCCTTCTTGTGATAGTTGTCGATGAGATTCTGGTCGTTCGTGAACGAATGCACGCTCTCGACGTGTCCTGCATGGATTCCGAACTCGTCATTGATCGCCTTCAGGACCGGCGCGATCGCATTCGTGGTGCAGCTCGCCGCCGAGATGATCGGGCCCGCTTCGCGGATGCCACGATGGTTCACGCCGTAGACGAAGTTCGGCACGTCGCCCTTGCCCGGAGCCGTCAGCACCACCGTCGACGCGCCGGGCGACTTGAGGTGCAGCTCGAGCCCTTCGCGCGTGCGCCAGTTGCCCGTGTTGTCGATCACGATCGCGTTGTGGATCCCGTAACGCGTGTAGTCGACCTTGTCCGGACCGGACGAGTAGAGGACGCGGATCATGTTGCCGTTGACGACCAGCGCGTTCTCGGCCTCGTCGAGATCGATCGTGCCGGTGAAGGCGCCATGGATCGAGTCGCGGCGCAACAGACTGGCGCGCTTCGCCAGATCGTTCGCCCCGCCCTCGCGCACCACGATCGCGCGCAGTCGGAGCGAGTCACCGCCGCCGGTCTTGCCGACGAGGATGCGCGTGATCAACCGACCGATCCGGCCGAACCCGTACAGCACGACGTCCTGCGGTTCCGGACGCCGCGCGTGTCGGCCCGTGCAGACCGCGGCGAGCTCGCGGCCCACCAGGGCATCCAGATCCGCGCCCTTGCCCTCGGCCCGCAGACGGGTAACGAGATTGCCGACGTCGATGCGCGCGGGAGACAGATCGAGCGGCGCGATGGATCGCACCACCGGGGAGGTGTCCCGAACCGTGATCTCCTCTTCCACGACCTCGCTGCCCTTGCGATGCAGCTGGATGATCTCGATCGGCGACTTGTTGACCAGCGAGTGACCGAAGACCGTGATGATCACGCCGCGCTCGCGGTAGAGGCGGCCGATGATCGGAACCATGCCCTCGGCCAGGTCCAAGCGTTCTGACCAATCCATCAGATGACGGTCGCTCGTGCTGTCGATCATCGCGGATCCCGCTCCTCGCAAGTTGTCTTCGGCCCGATCCCGGCCCCGGCGGATCGCGTCGCGGCCCGCCGGGCGATCCGGATCGCCAAGCTACCAGAGCAGGCACCCGGCGCTAGCTCGCGATCGGGCACGCGCGGGACTCGCGCTCGCCGCCTTTCGCTATCGGTACGTGTCCCGGCCCGACGACAGGGTGACGCGGGCGAACCGGCGCGCGGCAGGGGACGGAGGCGGACATGCGCGTGCTCGTGACGGGGGGGACTGGGTTTCTCGGCTCGCACTGCGTCGAAGCGCTGGTCGCCGCGGGCCATTCGGTCCGTCTGCTGGCCCGGAACCCGTCGAAGGTCGACGCCGTGTTCGGTCCACGGCGGGTCCGGATCGACGAAACGATCGTGGGCGATGTGGCGGACGAGCGGATCGTCGCGACAGCCCTCGCGGGTTGCGACGCCGTGCTTCACGCCGCCGCCACGATCGTGGGCGGCGAGGACGTCTACGCGGCCAACCTCGCCGGCGTCCGCCACGTGGTCGGGGGCGCGATCGCGCGCGGCATCGATCCCGTCGTCTACATCTCGAGCGTCGGTGCGCTGTTTCCTCCGCCCGGTCCGATCGCGACCGCCGAGGATCCGATCGGCCAGCTCGCCACCGTGTACGGTCGTTCGAAGGCCGACGGAGAGCGCTTCGTGCGCGACCTGCAGGCGCGGGCTGCGCCGATCACGACGCTGTATCCCGGCGGCATCTACGGTCCGTACGATCCGGGTCTCGGCGAGGCGACGCGGGGGCTGCGCGACGCGATCCGCTTCGGGTGGCCGATCACCCGCACGGGCGGCGTGTCGATCGTCGACGTGCGGGATCTCGCCGGGCTCGCCGTGTCGTGCCTCGAGTCCGCGCAGGGTCCCCGCCGCTTCATGGCCGCCGGGCACTTCGTCACCTGGAGCGAGTTCGCGCTGCACTGCGAACGCCTGACCGGACGACCGATGCGGCGGATCCCGACCCCGGCGCCCCTCGTGAGATTTGCAGGCCGTGCCCTCGACCTGCTCCGGACGATCCGACCGATCGACTTTCCGCTGACCCACGAAGCCGCGCTGTTTCTCACGCAGCTGACACCCTGCGACAGCGAACCGACCTGCCGCGCCCTCGGATTCCGCTTCCGAGCGACGGACGAAACCCTCTCGGATGCGATCCGCTGGCTTTCCGAAGTCGGTCAACTCGACGCCGCGCGGGCCGGGAAACTCGCCGCCCGCTGAACCGCCGCGGGAGCCACGTCCCGCGCGCATCGAAGCCATCGCCCGACCGGTCGCGCGGCCTCGACGTTGGGGCCCCGACGCGGCAGACTGCAACGCGTTCCACCCGAGCCTCCCCGCGAGGAATGATTCCGGAGCCCCCATGCACATCGCCTATACGGAGGAGCAGGAGTCGCTGCGACGCGAACTGCGCGCCTACTACGCGAAGCTCCTCACCCCCGAGATCCGCGAAGAACTGCACCAGGGACACGGCACCGGCGAGACCATGCGGGCCGTCGTCCGCCAGATGGGCGCCGATGGCTGGCTCGGCATCGGCTGGCCGAAGGAGTACGGCGGCCAGGGCCGCTCGGACATCGAGCAGTTCATCTTCTTCGACGAGTCGATGCGGGCCGGTGCGCCGGTCCCGATGCTCACCATCAACACGGTGGGGCCGACCCTGTACCGCAACGGCAGCGATGCGCAGAAGGCCTTCTTCCTGCCGAAGATCCTGAAGGGCGAAGTCCACTTCTGCGTCGGCTACACCGAGCCCGGTGCGGGCACCGATCTCGCCTCGCTCACGACGCGTGCGGATCGCGACGGCGACGAGTACGTGATCAACGGGCAGAAGATCTTCACCAGTCTGGCGAGCGATGCCGACTACATCTGGCTCGCGACCCGCACGGATCAGGACGCGCCGAAACACGCCGGCATCACGATGTTCCTCGTCGACATGAAGACCCCCGGCATCAAGGCCGAGCCGATGAGCCTGCTGTCCGAGCACAACATCTGCGCGACCTACTTCGACAACGTGCGCGTCCCGGCATCGGCGATCGTCGGTGGCCTGAACAAGGGCTGGAAGCTGATCACGAGCCAGCTGAACCACGAACGGGTGACGATCTGCTCCCCCGGCATGCTCGAGAACGCCTACGACCGCGTACTCGCCTGGACGCGCGAGGCGAAGCTCGCCGACGGCCGACGCGTGATCGATCAGGAGTGGGTGCAGGTGAATCTGGCGCGTGTCCACGCCGGGCTGCACTTCCTCAGGCTCCTCAACTGGAAGGTCGCATGGGCGGCCACCGAGGGGCGGATGGATGTCGCCGACGCCTCGAGCATCAAAGTCTTCGGCACCGAGTTCTACCTCGAGGCGTTTCGTCTGCTGATGGAGATCGTGGGCGAGCGCGCCTACCTCCGGCGCGGCTCCGCGAACGACTGGCTCACCGGTCAGGTCGAGATGCTCTACCGCAGCCTGCTGATCCTGACCTTCGGCGGCGGGACCAATGAAGTGCAGCGCGACCTGATCGGGCTCTTCGGGCTCGGCCTGCCGCGCGTTCCGCGCATGTGAACGCCAGACCGGCGAACCCGCGCCCGTAGAGACTGTCAGAGAGAGAAGACCTTGGACTTTGCCCTGAGCGACGAGCAGCATGCATTCTCGGATCTGGCGCGCCAGATCCTCGGCGACGGCGCCAGCCCCGATCGGCAGCGCGAGATCGAACGCGGCAGCGGCCCGCGCTTCGACGAAAAGCTGTGGCTGGAGATGGCGCGGGCGGGTCTCCTCGGCATCGCGATCCCCGAGGCCTACGGCGGTGCCGACCAGACGTTCTTCGAACTCGCCGGCGTGATCGAACAAGTCGGCCGAAACACCGCGCCGATCCCGTTGATCGAGACGCTGGTGCTCGGCGCGCTGCCGATCGCCGCTTTTGGCAGCGAGGCGCAGAAGCAGGCCATCCTGCCGGGCGTGGTCGAGGGACGCACGATCCTGACCGCGGCGCTGGTCGAGTACGGCGTCGACCCGTTCACACCGGCGACCCGCGCCACGAAGCGCGGCGACGGCTTTTCGCTCAGCGGACAGAAGGACAGCGTGCCGGCCGGCCAGCTCGCCCACCGCGTCCTCGTGCCCGCGACACTCGACGATGGAAGCATCGCCGTCTTCATCGTCGATCCGAGCGCGAAGGGCGTAGAGATCGAGCCGCTCGCTACGACCACCGGCCAACCCGAGGCGAGGCTCGGCTTCGCGAACGTCGCGGTCGATCGGTCCGCGCTGCTCGGTGACGCGACGCGCGGCGCCGAGATCCTCGTGTGGATCCGCGAGCACGCCACGGCGGCGCTCTGTTCGCTCGCCCTCGGCGTGTGCGAGGAGGCCCTGCGCCTGACCGCCGACTACACCAAGACGCGCAAGCAGTTCGGCGCGGCGATCGCCACCTTCCAGGCCGTCGGTCAGCGACAGGCCGACGCCTACGTGGACACCGAGGCGATCCGGTTGACTTCGTGGCAGGCGGCCTGGCGACTCGCCGAGGGATTGCCCGCCGCCGAAGCGGTCGCGGTCGCCAAGTACTGGGCCGCGTCCGGGGGACAGCGCGTCGTGCATACCGCCGTGCATCAACACGGCGGGATGGGGGTCGATCGCGACTACCCGTTGCACCGACACTTCCTCTACGCCAAACAACTCGAACTCGGTCTCGGGGGGACGACCTTCCAACTCCGTGCGCTCGGCAAGCTGCTCGCCGACGGCGCGGCCTGAGACCGCCCGAGCGCCTGAAGATCGCTGAGCCCCTGGAATAGAGTCGAGATCCCCGATGGCGAGCCCGGAGCGCAGTGCCGTGGAATCGAGCCGGCACAAGCGCATGCTGCCGGTGCTGTTCTCGGTCGTGATCATCGATCTGATCGGCTTCGGGATCGTGATCCCGATCCTGCCGTTCTTCGCCGACGAGTTCGGCGCCAGCGGCGTCGTGCTCGGCTCGGTGCTGGCCATCCATGCGGCGCTGCAGTTCGCCTTCGCGCCGATCTGGGGACGGCTGTCGGATCGCATCGGGCGCAGGCCCGTCATGTTGATGACGATGGCGGGCACGGCGGTGTCACTCGTGCTGTTCGGACTCGCCGAATCGGTCCCGGGCCTGCTCGTCGCACGTGCGCTGTCGGGCGCCTTTGCGGCCAACATCAGCGTCGCCACCGCCTACGTGACCGACGTGACCGCCGAGTCCGAACGCACGCGCTGGATGGGCATGATCGGCGCGTCGTTCGGGATCGGGTTCCTGCTCGGTCCGGCGATCGGTGGCTGGCTGGCCCCGTATGGTCACGGCGTGCCGATCTTCGTGGCGGCGGGAATGGCGGCGGTCAACTGCGTGGTCGGCGCCCTCTTCCTGCACGAGCCCGAGCGACACGAGAGCCCGCGATCGGGTCGCATGTCGCTCTCCGAGGTCGCGGGCGACGCGGTGCTCGGTCCCCTGTGCGCGATCAACTTCCTGTTCACGTTCGGTGTCACCCAGCTCGAGTCGATCTTCGCGTATTGGATGATCGTGCGGTTCGACTACGACGCGCGGGGAGTCGCGTGGATCCTCGTCGCGATGGCGCTCGTGATGGCCTCGATCCAGGGCGGCGGCATGCGCGCCCTGGCCGGGCGCTTCGGCGAGCGTGGGCTGCTGGTCGCAGGTCTGATCCTGATGACGCTCGCCTTCCCGCTCGTCCCGTTCGCCGGCACCGTCGCCGTGCTGATGGGACCGCTGCTCCTCGCCGCGATCGGACGCGCGATCGCCCAGCCCCCCATGCTGTCCCTCGTCTCGATGCGCGCCGACGTCCACAACCGCGGCCGTGTGATGGGCACCTTCCAATCGAGCGCGTCGCTGGCCCGCGTGATCGGTCCGATCGCGGCCGGCCTGCTCTTCGATCTCGCGGCTCCGCTGCCGTTCTATCTCGCCAGCGCCTGTTTCGCGCTGTCCGTTGCGGTGGCGATGCGGGTGGCGCGCTCGGGCGAACCTCCCGCCCACTGAACGTCGTGACGGGCGTGACGGCACCGGTTGGCCAGCCTCTGCCTCGTCGATAGACTGCCGAGCGGGGGAGCGACGAGAGGTTGGAGTCCGCACCGCGACGCAGGACGGGCGGCGGCCGGGATAAGTCGGTCGCGACGCGCATCGGCTGGGACGATCGCGTCGAAACGCGAAGTCACTCCTGCCGCGGGCGCCCGCTCGCGTGACCGCCCACCGCCGACCGGAGATCCGCTTCAGCGACGCGCCGCGGGCCACCTGCCGCTGGTGTGGCGAAGGCATCGTCCATCTCGACGGCGCCCGGCAGGGTCAGCCGGATCCGCGCCGACGCTGGCATCCGCAGTGCGTCGAGGACTACAACGGCAGCGATCCGCGCGAGGCACGGCGTCGCGTCCGCAAGCGCGACCGGGGGATCTGCGCCGGATGCGGGGTCGATACGCGAAAACTGAAGAAGGCCCACCGCGGGCCTGGTTCTGCGCAGGCGCTTCGCGATCTCGGATTCGTGCCGCGCCGCTCACTCTGGGAACTCGACCACATCGTCCCGCTGATCGACGGCGGCGGACATGAACTCGCCAACCTGCAGACCCTCTGCACGCCGTGTCACAAGGCGAAGACCGCCGCCGAAGCGCGCGATCGCGCCGGTCGCGTCGCCCCTCCGTCGGTCGATGATCCTTCGGCACACCGCGAATCGACTGCGGCCCACGTCGTGCCCGTCGTGCACGAGCGTCGCGCCTCGAAGCGCCGTCGCAAGGAGCCGCTCACGGCGATCCTGCAACGCGCGAGCGAAGTCAACGAGCGTGTCGACGCCCTGCTGCGTGCACAGCAGCGGCCGGGCTCACGGCACGAAGGACCTCGCTCCGCGATCGGTATCGTCCCGCGCCCGGATACCGGGCCCGCCCTGCAGTGATTCGTTAATCTCGGCCGCCGCGGGCCGGCCGGCCCGAGAGGAGCTTCCCGTGTCGGACCCGTCGGACCAGAGCGAGACGCTCGCCCGTGCGCAGCAGGAGATCGCGGCCTGCGCCGATGTCGCGTCGGTCCGCGCCGTCGAACGCGCCTATCTCGGCAAGCAGGGCGTCGTGGCGGATCTGCTCGCCGAGATTCCGAAGCTCGGGGCCGCGGAGCGTCCCGCCGCCGGCAAGTCGGCCAATCTGCTCAAGCAGGCCATCACGTCGGCCATCGCCGAGAGACTGCAGGCGTTCGAGGGCGCGGGGCTCGATGCCTCGCGCAGGGGCGAGGGCTTCGACGCCAGTCTGCCCCCGCCCCGTCTGCAGCGCGGCAGCCTGCATCCGATCACCCAGGTCACGCGCGAACTCGAGGACCTCTTCCAGTCGATGGGTTACGACGTGCTCGACGGCCCCGAAGTCGAACTCGACTACTACAACTTCGAAGCCCTGAACATCCCGGCCGATCATCCCGCGCGCGACTCCCACGATACGTTCTACTGCCGGGGCGACGGGCATCTCGTGATGCGCACCCACACCTCACCCGTGCAGGTGCGGGCGATGGAGCGCTTCCAGCCGCCGATGCGCGTGGTCGTGCCGGGCAAGTGCTTCCGCCAGGAGACCACCGACGCGAGCCACGATCACACCTTCTATCAGATGGAGGGTCTCGTGATCGACCGCGACGTGTCGGTCGCGCATCTGATCGGCGCCATGAAGACCCTGCTGCGCGGCATCTTCGATCGCGAACTCGACGTGCGCCTGCGACCCGGGTTCTTCCCCTTCGTCGAGCCCGGCTTCGAACTCGACGCACGCTGTCCGTTCTGCGAGTCGGGCTGCAGCGTCTGCAAGCGAACCACCTGGATCGAACTGCTGCCGTGCGGACTCGTGCACCCGAACGTGCTGCGGGCCGGCGGGCTCGACCCCGACGAATGGGGCGGCTTCGCGTTCGGGCTCGGTCTCTCGCGACTGGTGATGCTGCGCCACGGCATCGACGACGTGCGCCATCTGCTCGGCACCGACCTGCGCTTCCTGGAGCAGTTCTGATGCTCATCTCGACCCGCTGGCTGTCCCGCCACGTCGACCTGACCGGGATCACGCCAGAACAACTCTGCATCGACCTGACCCTCTCGACCGCCGAAGTCGAGGGTCTCGAACCCTTCGCGCCGCAGCTCGCCAACGTCGTCGTCGGCCACGTGCGGGAGCGCACCGCGCATCCAGATGCCGAGAAGCTGAGCGTGTGTCGAGTCGATGTCGGCACGGGCGATCCGCTGACGATCGTGTGCGGTGCACCGAATGTCGCGGCGGGGCAGAAGGTCGCCGTGGCGACCGTCGGCACGCTGCTGCCCGGCGACTCGGACGGCAAGAACAAGATCAAGAAGTCGAAGATCCGCGGCGTCGAGTCGAACGGCATGATCTGCTCGCTCCGAGAACTCGCGCTCGGCGACGAACACGACGGCATCTGGGTGCTCGACCCGGGTGCGACGGTCGGCCTGTCGGTCGCCGATGCCCTCGGGCTGCACGACCAGGTGATCGAGATCGACAACAAGTCGCTCACCCATCGGCCCGATCTCTGGGGCCATCGCGGTCTGGCGAGGGAAGTCGCCGCGATCTACGGGCGATCCCTGCGCCCGCTCGCCAGTGATCTGCCGAGCCTCGGGCACGCCCCCTCCTTTCCCGTGCGGATCGAGGCTCCGGCCTGCAGCCGCTATCTCGCGCTGGCGATCGACGGCGCGCGCGCACTCCCGTCCCCGGACTGGTTGCGCTGGCTGCTGCTCGCCGTCGGCCAGCGACCGATCGACCAGATCGTCGATCTCTCGAATTTCGTGATGCTCGACGTCGGGCAGCCGAACCACACCTTCGACCGACGCCGTCTCGCCGCGGGGATCGAGATCCGCATGGCCAGGAGCGGAGAGAAGATGCAGACCCTCGACGGAGCGGCACGCGCCCTCGCGCCGAGCGACCTGCTGATCTGCTCTGACGACCAGCCGGTCGCGCTCGCCGGCATCATGGGCGGCGAGGCCTCGAAGGTCGGTGCGGATACGAGCGAGCTGCTGCTCGAAGTCGCGACCTTCGATCCCGTGGTCGTGCGCCGCACTTCGTCGCGTCTGGGATTGCGGACCGACTCGTCGGCGCGCTTCGAGAAGAGTCTCGATCCGACACTGCCCCTGCAGGCGGTCGGGCACTTCGCGCGGCTGCTCCGCGAGCTGCAGCCCGATGTGCGCTTTCCGTCGCCCTTGACCGACGTCGGAGTCTGGAAGGATCCCGCGCGCACCCTGCACCTGCGCACCGATCGCGCCCGCGGCGAGCTCGGCACGGAGATTCCCGACGAGCAGATGGGCGCCATCCTGGCGCGACTCGGATTCGGCGTGCGCGCCGCGGGCGAGGGTCTCGATGTCGACGTGCCCTCGGCCCGCGCCACCAAGGACGTCACCGTCGAGCGCGATCTCGTGGAAGAGATCGGACGCATCCACCGCTACGGGAACATCTCCGAGCGACCGCTGCGCGGCGACATCGTGCCCCCGCGTCGGGATGCACGCCGCGGCCTCGTGCGGCGGATCCAGGATCGACTCGCCGGCACGGCCCACTTCCACGAGGCGCTCAGCTACTCGTTCGTCGATGACGGACTGCTCGAGAAGCTCGGCCTGCAGGACGTACCGCACGTGGTCGTCGTCAATCCCGCCGCACAGGGACAGGACAAGGTGCGCCGCTCGGTGCTGCCGAGTCTGCTGCCGAGTCTCGAAGCCAATCGCCGCAGCCACGACGACGTGCGCCTCTTCGAAGTCGGCAAGGGCTACCTGCCCGAGACTGCGAACGAACGCGGCGAGCCGCGTGAGCGACACCTCGTCGGGCTCGTCTGGGCGGCCCGACCGCCCGGCAAGCGCGCCGCATACGACGCCGCGTGCTTCAGTCAGCTTCACGGCACGCTCGCCGACCTGCTCGACCATCTGCAGATCGAGGGCGTGCTCTGGCGGGAGGCCGAGATCCGACCGACCTGGGCCCACCCGACCCGGGCGCTGGAAGCGCTGGCGCCCGATGTCGACGAACCCCTCGCGATCGTCGCCGAACTCGAGCCCGCCGTGCTCGCGAAGCTCGGACTCTCCGGCGAACTGGCCAGCGACGTCGCCGCCGCGGAAGTGTCGATCGACGCGCTGCTCGCCGCCGGCAAGCGCGGCAGTCGCTACCGCGCGATCCCGCGCTTTCCGGGCATCAAGGTCGACGTCGCGGTGGCCCTCGCCGAAGCGACTCCGGCGCGCAGCGTCGAGGAAGCCATCGCCAGCGCGGGCAAGGGCCTGGTCGCCAGCATCGAACTCTTCGACCTGTATCGCGGCGACAACATCGGTGCCGATCGCAAGTCCCTCGCCTACCACGTGCTGCTGCAGTCGGATTCGAAGACGCTCACCGACAAGGACGAACAGAAGTTCTTGAAGCGCTTCGAGGACGAGCTGACGAAGATTCAAGCAGAGTTGCGCAAGGGTTGAGGCGGGCCGGGGCGAGGCCTCGTGCTCCGTTCCCTGGGCTGGGGTGGAGGGCGGGGGGGTCGGCGCGGGGTGGGCGGGCATCTCGCCTCGACGAACTTGGGCTCGCTCGTCGTTGGGGATTCGCCGAGGGTCTGGTTTCGAAGGCCTTGATTCTGCGGGGCTTTCTTAGGCTGCGCTTCTGGCTTGGCGGGGGGGCGCCGCGCGGTGTCGGGGCGCGGTGGCTCGCGGGAGTGCGGGGCGGGGTCGGCGGTCACTTCGCACGAGGCCTCGCCCCGGCTCGGGCTTCTTTTTGGGGGGGATGGGGGCCTGGAAGGTGTGCGGAGGCTTCCGGCGGTCACGCTGGCTGGAGGTCGGGTGTGTGGCGATCCGGCGAAGCCGGATCGCGACCATTCCGATCAATTCCGTGGAGTCGGAGCGAACCGCCTCCGAGCGCGGGCCGGGGGCAGGGCTTCGGACGCAGTGACCGGCGACCCCGCCGAGCCATCACGCCCACCCGAAGCGCAACATCACCGAGGGCGGTGCAAGATCGCCAGGCCAGAAGCGCAGCCGACGAAACCCCCGTCTCGGCAAGCCGCCCGCCCATCGCGGCGACCGTCCCCGGAACGACGTCCGAACCGCGATCCGGGAAGCCACAACAGTGCGGTCCTCATCGCACCGCCGCCCCCACGCCCCGCCACCAACCCAGGGAACGGAGACCGAAGCCCTGCCCCCGGCCCGCGCTCCGGCCCATCGATCCGTCCACGCTACGCGCGGTGGTGGAGGAGCGTCACGCGCTGGTGTTTGTTCTTGACCGCGAAGTCCGCCACGTGGGATGCGCACCAGGCATCGGGTTTGACGAGCACCGGGAATCCGCTGCCCGCCACCATGCCGGCGAGTTGCTTCACGTAGTCGCTCGAGTCGTAGCGGGTGTCGGGGTTCGCATCGACGTGCACCCAGATCTGCTTCTGCTCGGGCGCCAGATCGAACTCACCGTTCATGCGAAGCGCGAGCTCGAGACTGAGCCACGTCTCCATCGACAGCTTGTCGAACAGCGTCATGTCCTTCTTGTCGTACTTCCGGGTATAGAAGACGCGGCCACCCTTGCCGGGATTCAGGACACAGACCACGGTGACGAACTCCATCCGCTTCGCCGACTTCTGCGCATCCGTCCCGATGTGGACCACGTGACCCCGCAACATCAACTGCTCGACGGTCGACATGATGTCGAGTACCTCGACACCGCTGAGCGTCCACCAGCGTGCGTCGGTCCGGAGGCCGACTCTCCGATCGGATCTGTTCATCGCATGGCTCCTGCTGGCAAGAGGTGTCGGCACGCCGCGTGGTGCACCGGACGACGCGGCAAGCGGTTCGGGCCGGCGCGCAGGCCAGAAAGCGCGAACCCCCGTGCGTCTCGGAGGACGGCGGGGGTTCGATGGATCGTGGATCCGGTGCGGGCGGGCGTCGCTGGCTGCGACGCGAAGGCGGGGCGTCTCTCGGAATCCGTGATCGCACATCGCTCGTGCATCGGTCGCCTGGCCCCCGCTTTCCCCTCCGCCATGGATCGGCGCGACCCTGGCCCGGGAAGATGTTGGACGGACGGCTGAGAAGCGTCAAGCCCGGGAGCGGATCGCGATTTCGTCCTGCCCATCCCCGGCGGCCGGTCGGAAAGGGCGACGCCCCCGTTTGATCGGGGGCGTCGCGCCGAGTCCGTGCGGTGCGTTGGGTTCCGACGTCGCTCAGGCGAACACCAGACGACCCTGGTCGATCACCACATCGCCGTGCTGGTTCTTCGTCTGGAACGTGCACTCTTTTCCATCCACCCACATTGCGATCGTGAGTGTGTCGCCCGGAATCACCGGCTTCGAGAAGCGTCCGTCCATGCTCTTGAATCGCGCCGGATCACTGCCGCACAGCGAATGCAGCAGCGCGCGGCCCGTGAACCCATACGTGCAGAGCCCGTGCAGGATCGGCTTGTCGAAGCCGCCGAGCTTCGAGAAGGCGGGATCCGAGTGCAGCGGATTGCGATCCCCCGAGAGCCGGTAGGTCAGTGCTTGATCGGGTCGCGTCGCGTACGTGACCTGATGATCGGGCTTCCGGGTCGGAGCCTCGAAGGCGGTCGACGGACCTCGTTCGCCGCCAAATCCACCCTCGCCGCGGATGAAGGCCGACATGCGGGTGCGCAGCAGCGGCTTGCTCTGGCCCACCAGACGCGACTCGGAGGTCATCTCGACCACCGCGCCCTTGCCCTTGTCCCAGATCGCCGAGACCTTGCCGACGCTCTCGATCTCGCCCTCGGCGGGAATCTCGCCGAACAGCTCGATGCCCTGCTCGCCGTGCACCAGCATCGCGGGATTGAAGCTGCCGATCTTGTCGAAGGGGGCGCCGCCACCCCCGATGATCACCGCGAAGGTGGGCAGCACGCGCTGCGGTGTCTTCTGCGTGTTCTCGGTCGTGAAGGCGAGTTCGTCGGTTCCGGCACCGACGCCGACGGCATACAGCAGCCCGTCCTTCGAGGTCCACTTGCGCGACACGGGGCCACCCGTCTGTCCGACGGCGGAGGGGTCGATGGGCATGGCGATCCTTTCGGGTTGGTGGGTCGTTCCACGGAACGACCCGCGTGGAGGAGCGGGCCAGAGTACTACAATCGGCGCCCCGATCGGAGTCGTCGCGGCGTCGGCCTCGCATCGGACTTCGCGCGAGCGAGCGACCGATAGCGCGGTTGTTGTTCGCGCGATGCCAATGCGGTCGCGACGGGAGCTCATCGA
Organism: bacterium; assembly: GCA_031413515.1. Taxonomy (GTDB): domain Bacteria; phylum Myxococcota_A; class UBA9160; order UBA9160; family UBA4427; genus TMED88. Next base: position 14,609 of record JANOFF010000167.1, on the reverse strand, counting down.
TGGATCTCGGTCTCATCCTCACCGGGGGCAGCGCCCGCGGCAACGTCGACCTCGGCATCCGCGCCGAGCGCGCCGGCTTCGACGGCGTCTATGCTTGCGAGTTCTTCAATCAGAACACCTTCCCCCTGCTCGGCGCGCTCGCTCAGGCGACCGAACGCATCCGGCTCGGGACGGCGATCGCCAGCGCGTTCGTGAGATCCCCCCTCACCCACGCGACCGCCTTCATGGATGTCGACGAACTCTCCGGGGGGCGCGCGGTGGTCGGACTCGGCAGCGGCACCGCGCGCATGAACGAGGAGTGGCTCGGCGTGCCGTTCTCGAAGCCGGCGGCGCGCATGGAGGAACTGGTCGTGCTGTTGCGCGAGCTATTCGCCGCGTCCGGCAAGCTCGGATTCCGCTTCGAGGGGGACTTCTACGATCTGAAGATCCCGGTCTACAGCCGACCCGGCGCGGTGCGGGATCGCCTGCCGATCTGGGTGGCCGGGGTCAACCGGCTCATGATGCGCACCGCGGGTCGCGTCGCCGACGCACTGGTCGGCCACCCGATCGCGACCCGCCGCTGGCACCGCGAGGTGACGCTGCCGACGCTTCGCGAGGCCGAAGCCGGCAACGGGCGCGAGTCCGGCGCGTGCCGCCTCGTCCCGTACGTGCTGACATCCCTGCACCCGGACCGCGAGCAGGCGATCCGCAACGCCAAGGGACAGATCGGCTTCTACTACACGGTCTCGGTCTATCGCACGATCCTCGACTACCACGGCCTGCCCGAGGTCGCGGACGCATGCCGCAAGGCGCTCGCGAGCTTCGACATCAAGGCCATGGCGGAGGCCATCCCCGATTCGCTGGTCGACGAGATCGCGATCGCCTGTCCGCCCGACGAAGCGCGCGATCGCCTCGCTCTGTGGAACGGGCTCGCCGACGAGGTGCTGCTCTACGCGCCGCAGATCGGCGTCGCCCCCGGCCACGTCAAGGAGAACCTCGACACGATCCTCGACGTCTTCGCGCGCTGAACCGCGCCGCGCGCACGGACGCGCGGCAGGCTTCAGCGGGCGATCACCTCGTCGACGAAGCGCAGACAATCGGCGATCGCCGATTCGTCGGGTCGAGCGGTCAGTCGCGGCGCCAGGATCAGCCAGTCCGGCGAGAGCTGTTCGAGCAGGTGCGACAGTTCTTCGCGACAGCGGCCGCGATCGCCCGACAGCGAGATCGGTTCGGGTGGTTCCTGGCGCGCCGGACGCATCGATCGGGAGGGACGTTCCGCGTTCGCGGATCCGTCGAGTGCGAGAGTGCAGATCAACGCGAGCGGCACGCCGGGGCGCGCGCTGTCGATGTCGCTTCGATCAGCGATCCAGTGTCCGAACGCCGAAGTGTCGACCGTCGAAGGTCGCGCCGCGCCATGCGGTAGCCAGATCGGCGGGTGCGGATCCTGGCGCGGCCGAGGTAGACACACGAGTTCGGGAAACGCGTGGTGGCGACCCGCATGCGCGAACGGCTCGCCACGCCACGCCCGCAGCACGATCTCGATCGTCTCGTCCTCCGATCCGGCGCGCGCGGGGTCGCCCGCGATCGGGATCCAGTCGAGGCGTCCGTCCGACACGAGATCGAGCATCGCCAGATCCTCGGCGAGTCGCAGCGGATGAAGTGTGGCGGGCGGCGGACTGGCGATTCCGATCCGGATCCGCTCGGTGAACTGCGCGAGCGCCGCCGCGCGCAGCAGCACGCCCGCGTCGGTGGCGCCCCGCTCGAGCAGCCAGACCGCCTCGAAACCGACGCGCTCGGCGGCGGTCCAGGCTTCGAGGCCGCCACCCGCGGCTTCCGAAGCCGGCCAGTCCGCGAGCAGCCCCACTTTCACTGGCACAGTCCCCGCCGTCTTCGATCACAGCGCGGTCGCCGCTCCTTCCGCCGCGATCCGCTTCGCCGAAGAACGTACACTCGGGCCACGATCGTCGCGATCCGGAGGTGTCGGGTGATGATGTCGAGTCGAAGAACTCTCGCCATGGTGCAGACCGCAGCGCGGAAGCTCGAGCCCCGCGATCTGCCGATCCCCGAGATCGGACACGATGATGCGCTGCTTCGCATCGAGGCCTGCGGGATCTGCGGCAGCGACTACGAGCAGTTCGAGGGCGTGCTGAGAACGCCGATGCCGGCGGTGCCCGGCCACGAACCGCTCGGCATCATCGAACGCATCGGCGATGGAGCGGCGGCGCGCTGGGGGGTCGACGTCGGGGATCGCGTCGCCGTCGAGACGATGCTCGCCTGCCACAGCTGCGCGACCTGCCTCGGCGGCCGATACCACCTCTGCAGCCAGCGGCGCATCTACTCGTACATCCCGCTCAGCGACGAGCCGGGTCTGTGGGGCGCCTACGCGCAGCACATGTACCTGCATCGCAACAGCGTCGTGCATCGCATCGATCCCGATCTGCCCGCCGAACTGGCCGTGATGTTCAATCCACTCGGGGCGGGATTCCGCTGGGGGGTCGAGATGCCCGGCACCGGTCCGGGCGACACGGTGGTCATCCTGGGACCCGGGCAGCGCGGGCTCTCGTGCGTGATCGCCTGTCGCGAGGCCGGTGCCTCGAAGATCATCGTCACCGGGCTGGCCGCCGACTCGAAGAAGCTCGCCCTCGCTCGCGAGTTCGGCGCGCACCACACCATCGACGTCGACAACGAAGATGCCCGTCGACGCGTCAAGGAGCTCACCGACGGCCGCGGTGCGGACATCGTGATCGATGTCTCCTCGTACGCGACCGAACCGATCGTGCAGGCCCTCGACTTCGTGGCGCTCGGCGGGAAGATCGTGCTGGCCGGCACCAAGGGATTCAAGCCGGTTCCGGATTTCGTGTCCGACAAGGTGGTGATGAAGGAGATCACGCTGATGGGTGCGATCGGCGTCACCTCCTCGGGCTATGAAAAGGCGATCCGGCTGCTCGAGTCGCGCCGCAGTCCGATCGAGCGGATGCACACGCATCGCTTCGGACTGCGCGACGCCGAACTCGCGATCCGCACGCTGGCCCGGCAGGTCGAGGGCGATGAGTCGATCCACTCGTGCCTGATCCCCGAGGATCTCGGCTAGCCCGATCGACGACGGCCGATGGCCGCGTGCAGATCCTGCGCAGCGCGGCGGCGCCTCGCAGGCGGTCGCAACGCGGGGTCCACGCAGAACAGGCGCATCGATCGGCTCCGGTCGCACCCGGAACCGGATATGTGGTATCTGGGGAAGCCGCATCGCGCGAGCGGCTGGACCCACGTGGGCGGTGTCGAGATGGGGAGTGTGGACGGGCCACAGACGATGACGATCCGCCCTCTCCCTCTTCTTCTTCTTTCGGTCCGGCGCTGCCGCGCGGCCGCCCTCTTCGCACTGGCGATCGTCGGCTTTCCTTCCGGCAACGCATTGGCCCAGTGCCTTCCGCCTTCGCCCCTGGTGAGCGGCGACACCGTCACCTGCACGGGCGTGGTCGGCATCGGCTTCCCGTTTCCCGTCGACATCAATGGAGATCCCGTCGACAACATCACGGTGATCGTCGAACCCGGCACGACGATCTCGACGATCGGTGACGGGATCCAGCTGAACAATCTGAGCGACGTCGACAACAGCGGTGCCCTGAGCGTGAACGGTCCCGACAGCGCCGCGATCCGGACGGGCAATGGCGCGGTCGGAGCACTCAGCACGATCACCAATTCGCTCGGCGGATCGATCGTCGTCGCCGCCGACCAGGCATTCGGCATCCGCACCGGCAACCTCGTCGCGATCGAGAACGACGCTGCGATCACGGTCGACGGCGACGACAGCCGCGCGATCTTCGTCGGCAACGGGACCTCCAACAATGCACGATCTTTCGTGACCAACGGCGAGACCGGTGTGATCACACTGAATGGCGCGAGCGGGATCGGAGTGCTCTCCGGCAACTTCGTCGACTCCGTCAATCTCGGTCGGATCGAGGTCGTCGGTGCCGATGGCACCGGCATGCGGGGCGGCCCGAACAGCCGACTCGCGAATTCTCCGACCGCAACCATCGCGATCACCGGGAGCAACGGCCGGGCAATGGAAGTCGGCACGTCCGGCCAGTTGTTCAACACCGGCGTCCTGTCGGTGCAGGGCGTCGATGCGATCGCGATGCGCGGCGGTGCCAACAGCCGTGCGACCCAGAACGGGACCCTCGAGGTGGGTTCGAGCGGGGGCGTCGGCATCGAGGCCACGCAGTTCGACTCGACTCTGACCGGTCAGACTGCGCCCACCTTCTACAACGTCTGGAACCAGAGCGATCCGACGAGCGGGCGGACCGGGACGATCAGCAGCAGCAACCCGGATGCGGGCCCCCTCGTGCGTCTGCTTCCCGCGGCGGGCGGTGGGGCGACGTTCCTGAACCGGGTGCGCAACGATCCCGGCGCATCGATCCTGGCCGACCCCACTTTGTTCGGAACCGCGGGACGCGCGATCGCGATCGCGGGCTCGAGCGGCCGCGACGAAGTGCAGAATGCCGGAACGATCCAGGGCATCATCGATCTCGCCGCGGACGACGACACGTATTCGCAGGCGGCCACCGGCAGCCTGGTTTTCCTCGGACCCGGGAGCCTCGACGGAGGCGCGGGCATCGACACGCTGCGACTGAACGCCGACGTCGCGCAGCTCGGTGTCTTCACCGCCGATTCAGCCCGGAACTTCGAGAACCTGCGCGTGCAGGGGTACTGGAGCGTGAGTGGCACGGCGGCCGCGCCGCCGGCCGGCCTCGCCGTGACGGTCGATCCCGGTGCGACGCTGCGACTCGATGCGCCGCTGTTCGTGGACGGCAGCCTGTTGCTGACTCCGCCGACCGTCGGCCAGGCACCCGCCCGCGTGCAGGCCGTGCTCGGCTCATCGACCAGCGGTCTTCCCGAGATCCTGCGCTCGTCCGGCAACACGACGATCGGCACGGGCACCCTCGATGTGGTCGTCAACTCACTCGTCGGGAATCAGACGTTCACGATCCTGCGTTCGGACACCGACCTGATCGGCCAGTTCGCCCAGGTCAACCTGCCGAGCGACCCGGGCCTCAGCTTTGGCGCCCTCGTCTACGACGACCTCGCCAACACCCTCAGCCTGAGTGTCGCCGCGGCCGGCTTCACGCCGAACCAGACCTCGGTCTCGAACTATCTCGGGGCGATCGAGGCCACCGGCACGACACCCGAACTGCAGGCGATCCTCACGGGCCTCGACTCCCTCGCCTACTCGTCGTACGGCGCGGCGATGGACCAGCTGCATCCCGAGGCCTACGACGCGCACACGACGACGACACTCGAACTCGCGAACCGCTTCACGCAGCTGATGCTCGAACGACCGCGTGTGTGCGTCGCCGCCCGCGGCGAGCAGAAGGTCGATCCGCGCACACAGCTCGTGTGCCGGGAGCACCGCTTCGAGCCGTGGCTGGCCGTCTACGGTCAGCTCGGAGACCGCACGGGAAGCACCGGACACATCAGCTGGGACGACCAGGGGGCGGGGCTCGTGGCCGGCCTCGACCACAGGCTCACCGATCGCCTGGTCGTCACCGGGACGCTCGGCACCTCGTACAACTCGCTCGACGTCGACGCGGTCGGGGTGGGACGCTTCACGACGGTCGATCTCGGCCTGTACGCCGGCTACACGCGCGGTCCGCTGCGCGTGCAGGGAGTTCTCGGCTACGGCCATGGTTGGCAATCGCGGTTCCGCAACATCTCGATTCCCGGATTCGCCCGGACCTCGACCGGGGAGTGGGGATCGAATCGGATCGGCACGACGCTCGAGGGCGAGTACGCGTTCGAGCTGCGCGGCTGGACGCTCGCCCCGATGGCCTCGCTCGACTACCAGGCGCTGCTGCAGGATTCGGTCACTGAGACGGGCGCCCTGCCCGTCTCGCTGCAGGTCGATTCGCGCACCGACAACGTCGTCACCCTGCGAGCCGGATTCGAAGTCGCCACCGCCTTCCACAAGCGCGGCTACTGGACCGAGGCCCTCGAGACGATCGACGGCGTCTGGCGTCCGAACCTGTCGGTCCAGTGGCGGCAGGTCGTCGCCGGCGCGGATCGCGCGCTGACCGCCGACTTCATCGGCGATCCGGGCAGCGCGGCCGGGCAGTTCAGCGTGTACGGCCAGTCGCCGAGCGAGGGCTTCGAGGTCGGCGCCGGTGTCGACTGGACGCCCCGCTCCGCGAATCGCCTGACCTTCGGGCTGCGCTACGACGTGTTCGTGTGGACCGACGTGCTGAGCAACGACCTGACCGCACGGGTCCGATACAGCTTCTGAGCCACCGCGTGTCCGGCCACGGGTTCTGCCACGTGGGCCGTTGCGTGTTCTGCCACATCAGCTGTCGCCGCGCGGCCGCCGCTCAGCGCTAGCCCGCTCTCACTCGAGACCCATCAGGGCCGCCAGCCCGAAGCGGTGACCGGCCGTGAATCCGCCGTCCACCGCGAGCGCCTGTCCGGTGATGAAGGAGGCTTCGTCGGAGGCCAGGAACAGCACGGCGTTCGCGACCTCGACCGGGTGACCGAAGCGGCCGAGCTGGTGGGCGTCCTCGATCCGCTTGCGCACCTGGGCGAGCGCTTCGAGGGCGAAGGTGCCCTCGAGCAGCGGCGTCTCGATGAAACCCGGACACACGGCGTTCACCCTTATGCCCTTGCGCGCGTAGTCGATCGCCATGTTCTTGGTGAGCAGGACGACGCCTCCCTTCGAGGCGTTGTACGCGCTGCCCCCCTCGAAACCCTCGAGCCCCTCGACGCTGGCGATGTTGACGATGTTGCCGTGCCCGCGCGCCAGCATGCCCGGCAGCACCGCACGACAGGCGTGGAAGGTGCCCTTCAGGTTGATGTCGACCACGCGGTCCCATTCGACCGGATCGATCAAGTGGACGGGACCGCCGCCGGCGACTCCGGCGCAGTTGACCAGCACGTCGATCCGGCCGAACTCTGCTTCGACGGCCTCCATCGCGCGCACGACCGACGCCGCGTCGCGCACGTCGACTTCGGCGAACCAGGCACCACCGGCCGCCTCGGAAGCTTTCGCGAAGTCGCCGCCCTCTGCAGCGCGTACGTCGATCCCGGCAATGCGCGCTCCCTCGTCGGCGAGTCTCAGCGCACAGGCCGCTCCGATGCCGGACGAAGAACCGGTGATCACTGCCACGCGCCCGTCGAGTCTGCCCATCTCGCCCCTCGTTCTTGATTTCGGCCAGGCTCGCCGGCCTGGTCTGGTTCGAAGCCGGCGGCCTCGCCGGTTCAGGAGCCCCGGAACCGGCTGGCTGCCGGGATTTCGCGCGGCCCGGATGTCGTCGAGTCGCGCGTGACAGGCCTCGCGCCACGGATCCCCCTCGTCGGCGAGCACGTAGAAGCGGTCGGCGCGGATGGCGTCGAGGGTGCGATCCGCGAGCACGCCCGGGGCGAGGCCCGACTGCGTCGCGGCGTCGATGGCGCGCTCGACGAGATCGCGCTCGGGGGAGTCGCTTTCTGCGGGCTTGCGCGCCAGATGGGCCGGTCGATTGCGCTCGCTGCGACCGATCCCGGTGGCGACGAGTTCGGGACACAAGACCGAGACACCGAGCTTCGAGCCGCGACTTCGCAGTTCGAGAAAGAGCGTCTCGCTGAGCGACAGGGCCGCGGCTTTGCTCATCGAGTACGGGCCGGCGAAGGGCGCCGTCGTGAGCGCCGCCATCGACGCGGTATTCACGATGTGCCCGGGTTCGCCGTGGGCCAGCATGCCGGGGACGAAGCTTCGCAGTGCGTGCACGATCCCGAAGACGTTCACTCCGAACACCCAGTCGTAATCAGACTGCGGGGCCTGCCAACACGGGCCACCGGCGAACACGCCCGCGTTGTTGCACAGCACGTGGACCGGGCCGAACGCAGCGTGGGCCCGCTCGGCCAGCGTCGAGTGCGCGTCGGGTCGGCTGACGTCGGTCGCGACCGACAGCACCGGACGGCCCGCGCGGGCGAGCTTCGCCGCCGCCCGGTCGAGCGCGTCGGCTTCGACATCGGCCATCACGAGATTCATGCCGAGGCCCGCGAAGCGCTCGCACAGCGCGAATCCGATGCCACTCGCCGCGCCGGTCACCACCGCGGTCCTGCCCGCGAAGTCCTGCAAGATCCGTCCTCCGATCCGGCCCTGCCCGATGCACCGCGCGATACACCGCAACCTCGGCGACGCACAGAGGCGATCCGGGGTGTAACAGAAACCCTGTCGACCGGCCCGGGACGATGCCCGCAACGTCGATCGGGACCGTGGAAGCGCGCCGGTGCGGCGGTAAGCTCTGCGATCCCTCACGCGAGGATTCAGCGCAGTGACCCTGCAGGACGAGATCCGGAACCAACTGACCGGCCCGGGCGGTCCCTTCGAACTCGTCGAGGAGACGGTGCTCGGTCAGCGCATGCAGGTGTTCAGGACGCGTCATCGATCGATTCGCGAACTCTTGATGGAGTCGGCGATCCACGGCGACAAGGAGTACATCGTCCACGGCGAGCGGCGGATCAGCTTCGCCGAGCATCTGCGATCGGTCGCCTCCGTGGCCCGGGGTCTCTCGGAGAATTACGACATCCAGAAGGGAGACCGCGTCGGCATCGCGGCGGCGAACTGCGCCGAATGGGTGATCGCGTTCTGGGCGGTGACCAGTCTCGGCGGCATCGTGACGGCGTACAACGGGCTGTGGACCGCCGACGAACTCGCCTACGGGATCGCGCACGCCGAACCGAGACTCGTGATCTGCGATCGCAAGCGTCTGGCGCGGATCGATCGCACCGGCACGAACGTGCCCAGCCTCGAGATCGAGAGCCAGTTCGCTGCGCTCGAGGCCACTGCGCGAGACGCCGATCTGCCCGACGTCCCGATCGCCGAGGACGATCCCTGCCTGATCCTGTACACGAGCGGAACGACGGGAAAACCGAAGGGCGCCGTCGTCTCGCACCGCGCGCTGATCGGATTCGTCAAAACGCAGACGCTGCACGGCCTCGAGCGAATCATGCTGGCGATGCGCGAGGGGAGCGTGGATCCCGCGACGGCTCCGGCGCCGCTGCCACCCCGCAGCCTCGTCACCGTCCCGCTGTTCCATCTCTCCGGTCTGTACGCGAACGTCATCATGATGCTCGCGCAGGGCGCCACGACGGTGTACCGCGCTGCGCGCTTCGACGCCGAGGACGTGATGCGCACGATGCAGCGCGAGCGCGTGACGATCTGGAGCGCGCTCGGCAGTTCGGCCCATCAAGTGCTTGCCCACGAAGCGCTCGGTCGGTACGACCTGTCGAGCATCCGCAACGTCGGATTCGGCGGCGCGCCCACCAGCCCGGACCTGCAGCGACGCGTCGCCGAGGCGTTTCCGAATGCGCGCGGCAACCTCGGCATGGGTTACGGGCTCTCGGAGTCGGGTGGCATGGGGGCGGTGATCGGCGGCAAGGCCCTCGAAGCACGACCGACTTCGACGGGACGGGCCGCTGCCGGACATTCGATCGAGATCCGCGACGAACACGACCGACCCGTGCCGACCGGCCACTACGGCGAGGTGCACATCCGCAGCCCGTATCTGATGCTCGGCTACTGGCGAAACGAAGAAGCCACCGCCAAGGCCATCAAGCCCGGGCGCTGGCTCGCCACCGGCGACGTCGGTCGGCTCGACGCGGACGGCTATCTCTACATCGATTCGCGGGCCCGCGACATGATCCTGCGCTCGGGCGAGAACATCTATCCCGTCGAGATCGAGCATCGCATCGACGCGCACCCGAGCGTCGGCGAATGCGCGGTGGTCGGAGTCGACCACGAGGCGCTCGGGCAGGAGGTGAAGGCGATCGTCGTGCCCGCCGCCGGTCACGTCGTCGATCCCGAGCTGCTTCGCGCCTTCACGGCCGAGACCCTCGCTGCCTACAAGGTGCCGACCGTCTGGGAGATCCGGAAGTCGCCGCTGCCGCGCAACGCCGCGGGCAAGGTGTTGAAGAACGTGCTGACCGGCGACGCGCAGTGGTTGCAGGTCGAAGAGTGAATCGACGCACGGAACCGGACAGCGCGGCATGACGACGACTCCCGCATTCCCGTGGCCGCTGTCGGGTTGTCGCGTGCTCGATCTGTCGACCGACATCGCGGGCCCGTATTGCACGAAACTGCTCGTCGACGCCGGCGCCGAGGTGATCAAGGTCGAGCACCCGGATCACCCGGATCCGCTGCGCGATTGGACGGCGACCGGGTACGGCGATGAAGGAAGTGCACGAGATAACGAGCGAGCGGGCGCCCTGTTCCGATTCCTGGCTGCGTCGAAGCAGAACATCGCGCTCGATCCGCTGCGCGATGCAGATCGCGAGATCCTCGAGCGACTGGTCGCGAGCGTCGATCTCGTGGTCGAGAGCGGTGGCCCCGGCGCCCTCGCGCGCCTCGGGCTCGACTGGTCCACGCTGCACGCGCGACATCCCCGCCTCACGGTCGTTTCGATCTCGCCCTTCGGCCTCGAGGGACCGGACGCGAAGCGCCCAGCGACCGAGTTCACCCTGCAGGCCTCGGTGGGCTCGATCGCGTATCGCGGTCTGCCCGATCGCGCACCCGTCCATGCGGGCGGGCGGGCGGATCGGCGAGTGGGCGGCAGGAACCTTCGCGGCGGTCGGGGCGCTGTCGGCCCTGTTGTCGGCGCGTCGCACCGGACGCGGACAACACGTCGATGTGTCGATGTTCGAGACCATGGTGCTGTGCCTGACCGTCTACCACGATCTCAGCTCGCAGTGGTTCGAGGGGCGGCTGGCCCGCGCGATCGAGATCCCGTCCATCGAACCGACGAAGGATGGCTGGGTGGGGGTGTGTGCGATCACGGGGCAGCAGTGGACCGACTTCTGCGCGCTGCTCGGACGGCAGGACATCGCCGAGGACCCGCGCTACCTCGACGGCCGTGCGCGCATGGACCACTACGAACTGATGCGCGAGATGATCCAGGGCTGGACGCTCCAGCACACCACCGCCGAGGTGATCGAACTCGCCGGCTTGATGCGGATCCCCGCGGCGCCGATCGGCAACGGCCGGACACTGCCCGAGATGGATCACCTGATCGCGCGCCAGGTCTTCCAGCGAAGTCCGGACGGAGCCCTGCATCCGCGCACGCCGTATCGCCTGAGCGGCGTCACGACACGGCCTCTCGGCACCGCGTCGCTGCTCGATGCCGATCGCGCGACGATTCTCGCGCGGCTCGCCGAAGATCGTCCTCGACACGAGCGGGTGGATCCGGACGCCGACCCGCTACCGCTCTCGGGACTTCGCGTCATCGACCTGACCTGCTTCTGGGCCGGTCCCGTCGCGACCAGCTATCTCGCGAGTCTGGGGGCCGACGTCATCAAGGTCGAATCGGTGCAGCGCCCCGACGGCATGCGATTCGCCGGTGCGGTGCGCAACGCCGAACTCTGGGAGTGGTCTCCTGTCTTCCATGGCGCCAATTGCGGCAAGCGCGGCATCACGCTGCGGCTCGACGACGACGAGGGCAAGGCGTTGCTGCGGCGCCTGATCGCAGACGCCGACGTGGTGATCGAGAACTACTCGGCCCGGGTGCTCGAGAACTTCGGGCTCGGCTGGCCCGAGATCCACCGGATCAACCCCCGCGCCTGCCTGGTCCGCATGCCGGCCTTCGGCCTCGATGGTCCGTGGCGCGATCGCGCGGGCTTCGCGATGACGGTCGAGCAGGTGAGTGGACTGGCCTGGATCACGGGCTACGAGGATCTGCCGCTGGTCGTCCGCGGTGTCTGCGATCCCGTCGGCGGCATGCACGCAGTGTTCGCGCTGCTTTGCGCCCTCGAACATCGACGGCGGAGCGGCGAGGGACAGCTGGTCGAAGTGCCGCTCGTCGAAGTGGCGATCAATCTCGCGGCCGAGCAGGTGATCGAGGCCTCGCGCCACGGCGTGCTGCTGACCCGTGACGAGAATCGCGGTCCGGTCTCGGCGCCGCAGGGCGTCTATCCCTCCCGCGATCCCGCCGAACTCGTGGCGATCGCGGTGCCCGACGACGCGCGCTGGCGATCCCTCTGTGCGGTGATGGGGGCCCCCGACCTGGCGGCGCGCGGCGAACTCGCGAGCGCGCGCGGTCGACGGGCCGAGCACGCAGCCATCGATGCACGGATCGCGGCGTGGACCGCCGAACGCGACGTCGCCACGATCGTCGAAAGACTGCTCGCCGCGGGCGTGCCCGCCGCCCACCTGGTGAACGCGCACGGCCTGTTCCCGAACGCGCAGCTCGCCTGGCGCGGGTTCTTCCAGTCGATCGAACATCCGCGCACGGGCGAGACCCGCTATCCGGGCTGGCCGATGAAGTTCTCCGAACTGCCGCGGGCCAGCCACCGCCGTCCGCCGCCGACTCTCGGCCAGCACAACGATGAAGTGCTCGGCGGCGAGCTCGGGCTTTCCGCCGAGGAGCTCGCCCGCTTGCGCGAGCGAAAGCTGATCGGCGAGCGACCATCATTCATGTAGGCGCGAAACCGCTCCGCCGCCGGCTGTCCTGGCGGCACGGTCCCGCCGTATTGCGGAGCCGCCCCGTCATGCGCAGAATCGGGGCGGTCGCTGCGGGAGGTTCCGATGAACCACTTTGCCAAGAACCGGCTCGCGCTGTCGTCTCGCCGATCGGAGCTGCTGCGCCGGCTCAGCCGGCTCGAAGAGGACCTCGATCGGGTCGGTGTCGATCCGGACGCCGAACGAATCGCGCACGACGCGAGTTCACTGGCCTCGTCGATCCTGGCCGACGTGATCGGGAATCTCGACCGCGAGCTCAGCCGGATCGAGAGCGCGATCCGGCGGATCGATTCGCGCGAGTATGATTGCTGCCTGCAGTGCGGAGGCACGATCGATCCGGCACGTCTCGAGCGCCTCCCTCATGCGGTGAATTGCGCGGTCTGTTCGACCCGCCACCACCTCGATTCGATCGAGGTGCTGCGCGGCCACCACACGAGCCTGCGCCGCGCGATCTTCGACGTGCTGCACGCCCTCCACGACACGGCGGAGCGCTGCTCGGATCCGAGCGGAGTCTCCACCGCCGACGTCGGCCGCTGCGTCGCGCTGCTCGCGGATCTGGCGCGGAGCCTGCCCCTGCGCTTCGAGCAGGAGGAGCGCGCGGGACAGCTCGCCGAGGCGTTGAACGCGGCTCCGCGATTCAGTCGCCGGGCGTCGGCGCTGCTGCGCCAACATGGCGACTTCGTCTGCCGCGCGGATGCGCTGAGCGCGGACGCCGAGCGGCTGGGTTCGGGATCCGCCGGCCTGCCGCCGATCCGCGACCGGTTCCGCGAGTTCGCGCTCGATCTGCTCTCCCATGAGCAGACCGAAGCCGACATCGTCGAGAGCGCATTCCTCGACGATCTCGGCGGGATCGACTGAGCGGAGCGTCACCGACCGACCGCGCGCGTTCCCGTATACTGCCGCGCGTGCCGGGCTCCTCTCCGCTGATTCGCACCCCTCTCCTGCTGATCCCCGTCGCCATGCTGTGGCTGGCGGGTGCTTCGGCAGAGGCCGCCGGACAGCCAAGCCACTACGAGCGCTATGCGCAAGCCATCGCGGCCGGCGATCTCGACTCGGCCGTCGTGCACGCCCGCAACGCGTATCTGGCCGCCGCGAGCGAGCGCGGGCCGAAGGACGAGCAGACCGGCATCCTCGCCTTCAATCTCGGCGTCGTCAGTTTCGAACTCGCCCGCTACCGGGATTCGCAGGTCGCGCTCGGCAAGGCGGTGCCGATCTACGAAGAGGTCTACGGTCCGCGCGACGCGCGGCTGGTCGTCCCCCTCGCCAAGCTGGCCGAAGCCCACCAGGCCCTCGAGGAGTGGCAGGATGCGGAGCGCCACTATTCACGCGCAGCCCAGATCATCGAGGCGACGCGCGGGCGGGAGGACCTGCAGCTCGGAGTGATCCTCGGCCGGCTGTCGCAAGTGGCCGAGGGGCTCGAGGAGCCGAAGCGGGTGCGCTCGTACGGGCTCCGGGCCATCTCGATCCTGTCGGATGCGGAGCCCACGGATCCGATCGCGATCGCGAACCTGCACGTTCCGGTCGCCCACGCCGAACTCGTGCTCGGCAATCCCCGCCAGGCCAGGCAGCACACCGAGCGGGCTGTCGAACTCTACGAATCCGCGTTCGCGCGCGATGATCCCGGGATGCTGCGCGTCTACACGTTCGCTGCCGAGATCTACGAACGCACCGGCAAGGAGTCGACGGCGCGAAAGTATCGCCACCTGGTGCGCGACGCCGAAGAGAAGGCCGCTGAGCAAGCCGAGAAGCAGCCCGAGAAGCAAGCCGAATGAGTGGCGACCGCAAGCTGGCGAGGATGAACGGACTTCCGCGTCGACGACGAGCGGATCCGGCGAAGCGCCCGAGGCTGGCTCGTGCGTTCTCGTCGTTCATCGCAGTGGCGATCGGCCTGGTGCTCGGCATGGTGATCGGCGTGACGTCGGTCGCCGATGCCCAGCAGGCGCCGGCGGCGGAACTCCCCGACCAGATCCTGAACATCAGCACCACCCTCGGTGCCGACGAGCAGACGAGTTCGTTCTACAACGGCTCGATCTTCCAGGCCGTCCGTCAGGCCAACGCAGCCGTCGCGGCTCCGGCTGTCGACTACGTGTCGCTCGACGTGGCTCCGTCGCTGATCGAGCTCTCGATCATCCTCACGGATCCGATCCCGGCCATC
>JANOFF010000166.1:0-3919 GCA_031413515.1 bacterium | reverse complement strand
CTCGCGCTTGCCGGACTCGCGCGGCCACCGGTCGCCCCCGCCGAACGCTGAGCGCGCTGAGCCGGCGGAAGTCGAATCGATCAGCCGGCCCGCTCACGCAGCGCGAACTTCGTCACCTTGCCCGAGGCGTTCGTCGGCAGTGCGTCGAGCAACTCGACCCGGCGCGGAACCTTGTAGTTCGCCATGTGGTCCCGGCACCAGGCGATCACGCGCTCGGCGGACAGCTCGACACCGGCGGCCGGCACCACGAACGCCATGCCGACCTCGCCGAGGCGCTCGTCGGGGATGCCGATCACGGCGGCCTGCGCGCACAGCCCGCTGCCGAACAAGGCGCTCTCGATCTCGGCCGGGTAGCAGTTGAAGCCACCGCAGATGTACATGTCCTTGATCCGGTCCGTGATGCGCAGGTAGCCGCCCGCATCCATCACGCCGATGTCGCCGGTGTGGAGCCAGCCGTCGGGGTCGACCGTCTCGCGGGTCCCGTCGGGATCCTCGAAATAGCCGCGCATCACGTTGTAGCCGCGCACCACGATCTCGCCGGGTTTTCCGGTCGCGACCGACTTTCCATTCGGATCGATGCAACGCACCTCGACGTCCGGGATCGCCCGCCCGGAGGTCGTTGCGATCAACACGGGATCGTCGCCGGGATGGCAGATCGTCACGAGCCCGCAGGTCTCGGTCAGCCCGTACGCGGTGACGATCGTCTCGAAGCCGAGTTCGTCGCGCATCCGGTGGATCAGTTCGACCGGGATCGCGGCGGCCCCGGTCGCAGCCAATCGCAGGCTCGACAGATCGTGGGAGGCGAGATCGGGCCGCGCGAGCAGCGACTGATAGATGGTCGGAGGTCCCGGCAGGACGCTGATCCGATCGCGTGCGATCCGCGCGAGCACCTCGGGCACGTCGAAGGTGAGCTGCGGGATCACCGTGGCGCCGCGCATCAGACAGGCGAGCCAGCCCGCCTTGTAGCCGAACGAATGGAAGAACGGATTGATGATCAGATAGCGGTCGCCCTCGCGCAGACCGACCACCCCGGACCAGGTCTCGAATACGCGGATGTTCTGGCCGTGCGTCGTCATCACGCCCTTTGGCCGACCGGTCGTGCCGGAGGTGAACAGCAGATCCGAGAGATCATGCGGTGAGACGGCGTCGAGACGCGCCAACGCATCGGACTCGGAAACCGCTGCGCCGCGCTCGAGGAAGCTCTCCCAACTCTCGCAGCGCAGGCCATCCATGCCGCCGCTCCCGGTTGCGGAACGGAACAACAGGACGCCCTCGAGATCGGGCAGGGCCTGTCCGCGCAGCGACGCCGCGTAATCGACACCGAGGAATTCGCCCATCGTGCAGAGCCATCGCGCGGCGCTCTTCTGCAGGATGTACGCCGCTTCTACGCCCTTCATGCGGGTGTTCAGTGTGACGAGCACCCCGCCAGCCGACTGGATGCCGATCGCCGCGACGATCCACTCGTGGAGATTCGGCGCCCAGACCGCCACGCGATCTCCCGGACGAAGACCCGCCGCCATGAAGGCGCGCGTCGCCCGAAGACTCGCCGCGGCGAGCTCGGAGAAGCTCTGTCGCAGCCCCGGTTCTTCGATCGCGGTGCGATCGCCGAAGCGCCGTGCGGCGCCGCGAACCAGGCGGGGGATCGTCTGCTCCACGGCGTTCGTTTCTCCGGGTGGGTCTGTGCGTGGGGAGCCCGCTGCGGACTCGGCCGGATCGGGACTTCGGGCTCCGGCCTTGCATACGACACGGACCGTATCGTAAGGTTGCGCATTCCTCCACGTTCGCGAAACACAGCGAGCCGTCGTCGTCGGCCCCTGCGTCACACCGATCGCGGCCACGGGAGATCCGATGGACACCCGATTCAGCGAGGAAGACGAAGCCTTCCGCCGCGAGGTGGCGGAGTGGTTGGCGCATCACCTCGAAGGCGAGTTCGCCGCGCTCAGAGGTCGCGGCGGTCCGGGCGACGAACATGCGTTGATCGACGAACGACGCGCCTGGGAGCGCGAGCTCGGGCGGGCGGGTTGGATCGGGATCGGACTGCCCGCGCGGGTCGGGGGTCGCGATCTCCCGCTGAGTCGCCAGGTGATCTTCTACGAGGAGTACGCGCGTGCCGACGGGCCCGGTCGTCTCGGCCACATCGGTGAGATGCTGCTGGCGCCGACGCTCGCGCACTTCGGCAGCGAGGCGATCCAGCGGCGCTTCATTCCGGCCATCCTCGCCGGCGAAGCGATCTGGTGCCAGGGCTACTCGGAGCCGGGTGCAGGCAGCGATCTCGCGAGCGTCCAGACCCGGGCCGTGCTCGAAGGCGACGAATGGCGACTCGACGGACAGAAGGTCTGGACTTCGGGGGCCGCCTGGTCGGATTGGTGCTTCGTGGTCTGCCGCACCGATCCCGACGCCAAGCCGAAGCACGCGGGCATCTCGTACATCCTCTGTCCGATGGATCAGCCGGGTGTGGAGATCCGCGGGATCGTGCAGTTGACCGGCGACGCGGAGTTCAGTGAGGTCTTCTTCAACGACGCGCGCACGGCAGCGGACAATCTGGTCGGCGAAGTGAACGGCGGCTGGAAGGTCGCTTCGGGCACGTTGTTGTTCGAGCGCGGCGCCTCGACGCTCGGGCAGCAGATGCTCTTCCAGAACGAGCTCGACGAGATCATCGCGCTCGCAAAACGCAACGGTCGGGCCACGGATCCGCTGATCCGACAGCGCATCGCCGACGCCTGGATCGGTCTTCGGATCCAGCGCTACAACGCACTGCGCATGTTGTCGGCGACCACGCCCGGGCCCGAATCCACGATCATCAAGATCTACTGGGCCACCTGGCACCGCGCCCTCGGCAAGCTCGCGATGGACGTGATGGGACCGGACGCCGAGATCGCCGAGGGCGATCCCTATGTGCTCGGCCGACTGCAACGCATGTATCTGTTCACGAGGGCCGACACGATCTACGGCGGCTCGAACGAAATCCAGCGCAACATCATCAGCGAGCGCGCGCTGGGGATGCCGCGCGAACCGCGGCCGGCCTGACCGTCACGCTCGGTTCTGCCAGCCCGAGAGAGGGGATCCGATGAGCAAGACACCGCCTCCCTACGTGGAGGGGCACGGACTCCTCGCCGGCAAGACCGTCTTGATCACGGCGGCGGCGGGCGTGGGCATCGGCTTTGCCGCGGCGAAGCGCTGTGTCGAGGAGGGCGCACGCATCTTCATCAGCGACGTCCATGAGCGGCGCACCACCGAGGCGGCGGCAGCGCTCGCGGATCTCGGCGGGCAGCCCGTGGGCCATCGGCTGTGCGATGTGACGTCCGACGATCAGGTGCGCGCGCTCGTCGGCGACGCGATCGCGACACTCGGTGGCGTCGATGTGGTGATCAACAACGCGGGACTCGGTGGCACCTGCGACGTGGTCGACATGCAGGATGCCGACTGGTTTCGCGTGATCGATGTGACGCTCCACAGCGTCTTCCGGATGACCCGCGCGATCCTTCCCCACATGCTCGAGCGCGGCTCGGGGGTGATCGTCAACAACGCCAGCGTGCTCGGCTGGAGGGCGCAGCGCGGTCAGAGCCACTACGCGGCCGCCAAGGCGGGCGTGATGGCGCTGACGCGCTGCTCGGCCCTCGAGGTGGCGGATCGCGGCGTGCGGATCAACGCCGTCTCGCCGAGTTTCGCCACGCATCCCTTCCTCGAGAAGACCACACCGAAGGATCAACTCGCAGCCCTCGAGGCCGCCGAGGCCTATGGGCGCGGCGCTGAGCCGTGGGAGGTCGCCAACGTGATGGTCTTCCTGGCGAGCGACTACTCGAGCTACATGACGGGAGAGGTTGTTTCGGTTTCGAGTCAGCGGGCTTAGGGGCGGAGGCGGGATCGATCGGGCCAGGGGAAGGGGTCTGCTCAGTCGAAGCCCACTTCTTCGCAGACC
>JANOFF010000165.1:0-26525 GCA_031413515.1 bacterium | reverse complement strand
CTGCGGTTGCCGCGCCGGCTGACCGCGAAGCCGTGGATCGGCTGCAGGACGCGATCCTTCGCATAGTCGGCGCGATCGATCTCGAGAGTGTCGAGCACCGGTGGAGTCACCCAGCCGGCGCAGATCTTGTCGCGGGGGAAGCGTGCGCGATCGACGAGCAGGACCTCGCGGCCGCTCGATCGCAGCCCATACGCGAGCGACGAGCCCGCCGGTCCGCCACCGACCACGATCACGTCACGGCGCTGCACGGCGGGCTTCCCGATCCAGTCCCAGGTCCGGTTCCGAGTCGAGATCGAGATCCAGATCTGCGCTGCCCGCCAGATCGAGTTCGTCCCGCGACCAGGGAATCGCGTCGTTGCCCTGTCGCGAGAAGACCACCTGGAACAACTGGCAGGATCCGGTGCGGAACGCCGCGCACGAACTCACGAGATACAGGCGCCACATACGTACGAACTCGGCCCCGTAACGGGCTTCGATCTCGGGCACGGCCCGCTCGAAACGCGCGAGCCAGTGCTCGAGGGTCTTCGCATAGTGGCGTCGCAGGTTCTCGACGTCGAGCACGGCGAAACGCGCGGGTTCGAAGACCGCCATCATCTCGCGCAGGCTCGGGATGTAGGCGCCCGGGAAGATGTACCGCTCGAGCCACACGTTCATGTGCTGCGGGCGGGCGCGGCCGATCGAGTGCACGAGCCCGCGGCCGTTGCGCACCAGCACGCGGTCGATCAGCCGCGAGAGAGTCGCGAAATTGCGTCGACCGACGTGCTCGAGCATGCCGACGGACACGAAGGCGTCGCACGTGCCGCTCGCCGCCCGGTAGTCGTCGAGCACGAACTCCACCTGCTTCGAGAGTCCCCGGCGCTCCGCCTGCTCGCGCGCCCAGGCGACCTGCTCCTCGGAGATGTTGAAGGCGCGCACGCGCACGCCGTGTCGCTCGGCCATGTGGAGCGAGAGCCCGCCCCAGCCGCAGCCCGCCTCGATGACCCGTTCACCTGGACGGAGCGCGAGCTTGCGACACACGCGCTCGAGCTTGGCGAACTGCGCCCGCTCGAGAGAAGCGTCGGGTGTCGGAAAGAACGCGCACGTGTACTGCATCCGCTCGTCGAGCCAGAGTCGATAGAAGTCGTTTCCGAGGTCGTAGTGGCGGTGGATGTCGTCCTTCGCCCGGGTGCGCGAACTCGCGCGCAAGAGCGCGGTCAGCGGATTCAGCCACGCCCGCAGGCGGTTCGGTGTGGCGGTCCCCGAGCCGAAGGCCGCGTCGACCAGCATCTGCAGGTCGCCCTCGACCTCGATCCGGCCGTCCACGTACGCCTCCCCCATGGCGGGATCCGGACGGAGCGCGACTTCGAGCAACGTGCGCGGCGAGGAGAAGCGCACGCGGCCGATCGACTGGCGGCCCTCGGGCGGAATCTCGCTGCCGTCCCACAACTCGAGGGTGATCGGGGGCGAGCCACGCGACTTCATGACGCGCTGCATGAGCGCGCGTTCCAGATGGGTCGAGGCTCTGGGACTCGCTGCAAAACCGGTGGATACGCTCATGAACTCGAGCGTATCAAAAGATTCAAGCCATGTGGACGGCTGCCCGGAGTCCAGCTGTGGGAGTCTCGAACGGTTCGCCCGGGAAGTGATTCCCGAACTCCACGCAAACGAAGACGCCCGGGGCAGGAAGGCTCTCCCCGCCCCGGGCGCGATTTCGCGGATCCCGACCCGCCGCCTACTTGATGAAGAGCATTTCCTGGTAGGTGGGCAGCGGCCAGAGATCGTCGGCGACGATCGTCTCGAGCTCATCCACCACCGTGCGGATCGCCACCGTTGCGGGCAGGATGTCCTTCAGGCAGTGCCGGGCATGCTCGATCGTCGGCCCTTCCGAGGTGTGGGCCATCGCCTTCTCGAGCTTGGCGACGTTGCCGAGCAGCTTCTTCATCAGACCGGTCACTTTCTCGAGAGTCTCGGCGTCGTGCTCGACCCCCGATCTTCTTCAGGCCGGCTGCGGTCGTGGCCAGTTCGCCGAGATATCGGTTGGCCGCGGGATACACGACCGTCTTCGCGATCTCGACCGTGCTTCGCGCTTCGACGGTGGCCGTCTTGCAGTACTGCTCGAGATAGATCTCCTCGCGGCTCAGGGTCTCACGCTTGCTCAGGACTCCGTAGGTCTCGAACAGCGAGATGACTTCGTCGCTGCCGAGCACCGGCAGCGCGTCGACGCTGGTCTTGAGGTTGGGCAGTCCACGCTCGGCGGCTTCCTTGTGCCAGGCCGCCGAGTATCCGTCGCCGTTGAACACCACGGCGCCATGCTTCGTGATGATGTCGCGCAGGATCTTCTGGACCGCGGCGTTGAGCTTCGTGGGATCGCTCGCGGTAGCCGCCTCGAGTTCGTTCGCGATCGAGTCGAGCGACTCGGCCACGATCGTGTTGAGGGCGACCATCGGTCCCGCGATCGACTGATTGCCACCCACCGCGCGGAACTCGAACCGGTTGCCGGTGAACGCGAAGGGGCTCGTGCGATTGCGATCGCCCGCGTCCTTCGGAAGATCGGGCAGGGTATCCACCCCGATCCGCAGCGTGCCCCGGGCCTTCGAGCTGGTCGCGCCTCCGCCCTTGGCGATCTGCTCGAACACGTCGGTCAGCTGGTCACCGAGGAAGATCGACAGGATCGCCGGCGGTGCCTCGTTGGCACCGAGCCGGTGGTCGTTGGCCGCGGAGGCCACCACGGCGCGCAGCAGTCCCGAGTACTTGTGGACGGCGCGGATCACCGCGGCACAGAACACCAGGAACTGTGCGTTGGCATGCGGAGTATCGCCGGGATCGAGCAGGTTTCCCTGCGTGGCGTTGCCGAGCGAGAAGTTGACGTGCTTGCCCGAGCCGTTGATGCCGGCGAACGGCTTCTCGTGCAGCAGACACGTCATGCCGTACTGCTCGGCGACGCGGCGCAGTGTGAACATCGTCAACTGCTGATGATCGGTGGCGAGGTTGGCCTGCTCGTACACCGGCGCCAGTTCGTACTGGCCCGGTGCGACCTCGTTGTGCCGGGTCTTGACCGGGATGCCGAGCTTGAACAGTTCGCGTTCGACCTCGAGCATGAAAGCCAGCACCCGGCCCGGGATGGCGCCGAAGTAGTGGTCGTCGAACTCCTGTCCCTTGGGCGGTCGCGCGCCGAACAGCGTGCGTCCGGCGGCGATCAAATCGGGTCGCGCGAAATAGAAGTGGCGATCGATCAGGAAGTACTCCTGCTCGGCACCCGCATACGAGACCACGTTGTCGATGTTCTCGTGGCCGAACAGGCGCAGCACGCGCTGGGCGTGCTTGTTGAGCGCCTGCATGGAGCGCAGCAGCGGCGTCTTCTTGTCGAGCGCCTCGCCGGTCCACGACACGAACGCCGTGGGGATGCAGAGCGTCGTCCCGTTGGGGTTCTCGAGGATGTAGGCCGGGCTCGTGACGTCCCAGGCCGTGTAGCCGCGGGCCTCGAACGTGGCGCGGATGCCGCCGCTCGGGAAGCTCGACGCGTCGGGCTCGCCCTGGATCAGCGTCTTGCCGGCGAACTCCGCGATCGCGCCGCCGTTTCCGTCGGGCGCGAGGAAGCTGTCGTGCTTCTCGGCCGTCGACCCGGTGAGCGGATAGAAGACGTGGGCATAGTGGGTGGCTCCCTTCTCGATCGCCCAGTCCTTCATCGCCGTGGCGACGACGTCGGCCACGCTCGGATCGAGGATCGAGTTGGTCTCGACCGTGGCGAGCACGGACTTGTAGACGCCCTTCGGCAGGCGGCTCTTCATCACGCTCAGTCCGAAGACGTTGCAGCCGAAGATCTCGCTCATGTTGACTTCGGAGAAATTCAGGGGTGCGGAGATGGGGGTGTAGCTTGTGACCGCATCGATGGCCTTCAAGCGGGCGGCGCTGCCACTCATTTCGTGTGACTCCTCGGGTTGCGCCGGGCAGGGCACCGGCGTCGTTGATTCCAGGGCGAGCTGGGAGTTCGGACAGGGACTTCGACGGAAGCCCACAGGCACTCTGAAACAGGAGAGCAAGCTTCGTGCCGTGGGCTGGACTGCGACTGGATCGAGCCGGAACCGGCTCGCTGGGACCGTACCGTGCACGGCGCGGGATTGCCCCATCGGTCGGATGCGCGGTCCGGCGCGGGTGACGCCGAACGAATGGGCAGGGATCGGCCCAGCTGCCCATTTTGCAGGCACGGGTGCGCGATCGGCTCGACGCGATCACGCACCGGCCGACCCGCACGGATCCGGCCCGCGGAGCGTGCGCCCCTGCCGGACCGCGGCCTCGCCGACGGGCAGCGGAAGGGAGCTCTCCCCGCACGCCAGTCGATAGGTCTCGCCGGTCCGGACGGCGGCTCGCTCGATCCCACTCGCGTATGGGAGCACGAATTCGTAGCGCCCGGTCGAGTCGGCCACCGCCGTCGCGACATACTCGAACGCGCGCCCGCCCGACGGCCGGACGTCGAGCTCCGCGCGGATCGTGGCGGCCGGTGTCGTCCGGCCCACCACGCGCGCTCCGTCCACGACCTCGAAGACCTTGTACGGAGGCCGCTCGGCGGCGCCCTGCGCGGTGCGCACGTGTTGGTAGACGAGCCGGTGATGGGCGAGGGCGGGGACCTCCAACGATTCGCCGGTCGTCGCGAACTCCGCGGCCTCTTCGGTCCAACCGGCGCCATCGTGGTCGTAGAGGGCCCGGTAGATCGAGCGAGTTCCGGGCGCCGTCGCGAGGAATTCGGAGTAGTGGGGCACCACCACGTAGCGGGCGCCGAGTCGCTCGAGAATCGCCACGCCGCCCCGCTCGTCACCGCCGAAGTAGTCCTGCACGAGCAGGAAGTTCCCGGCCCCGATGTCGTCGCCGAAGTTGTTCGTCGAGGTCGGTCGTCGGCCGACGTATTCGATCATGTGGCCGACGTCCCAGGCGCCGACGACGCCATAGGCGGGCGCGCCGTCGTCGTCGAGCCAACCCGCCGTCGCGGGTGTTTCGTCGCGCAGCCAGCGCGCGGTGTCGTAGAGCGCGTACCACTCGTAGCGCTGTCCCTGGAGCGCCACGCCACCGCGTCGATCGAACAGCGCCTCGATCTCGGGACGGAAGCCGAGGAGTCCCGGTGCGAGGGCGCCGATCGTCGCCGCGCCGAGGAGGGTCGCGCTGATCGCCCGCAGCCGCGTGTTCGTCGTGCGTCGTCGAACGACGTCGTACAGGGCGCGCACGCTGAGCGCGAACAGCAGCGCGACGCCGATCGCTGCCGAGCCGGCGAAGCGTCGCTGGAGCAGGGCGGCTGCGATGAACACCGCCGCGAAGGCGAGCACCAGTGCGAGCACGGCGGGGCGCGGGCTCCGGAACGCCGCGCGCACGCCGAATGCGAGCGCGACCGGAGCGACCAGCAGGAAGGCCGAGAGGTTGTTGGTGCCGGGCAGCAGGTTGAAATGCCCGTCGCCGTCCAGCAGCAGCGGTCGCGACTCGCCGACCAGATGCTGGAACGAATCGGTCCGCGCGATCCACTGCCACGACTCGACGAAGCCGGCGAACAATCCGGGCCAGAGCGCGGTGCTGACCGCCGCCGCCGCGATCCCGAGCGCGAGCGCCGAGACGATCCGCCGCGAGGGAAACGCGCCGGTCCGGGGCCAGCGGGTCCAGATCCACCTCGCGCCGAGCGCGGCACCGCCCGTTGTCGCGAACAGCCAGGGCTGGAAGTGCGACAGCACGACCGGGCTCGCATCGCTCCACTGCGGCCACTGGCTCATCAGGCCCGCTGGTGCCACACAGGCCAGCGCGATGAACTGTGCGCCGGCGAAACGCCGCGCCCCTTCGATCGCCTGCGCGCGCTCGCCCCTCGAAACGACCGCACCGGCGACCACGAGCGAGACGATCGCAACGTCGAGCAGCATGCCGGGCCAGAGCAGCAGCGACAGCCCGAGTGCGACGCCGAGTCCCGCGACGGCGAAGCGCTGTCCCTCGATGAACCGGAATCCGGCCGCCAACAGCCCGATCGCCATCAACGCGACCGCGCAGTGGTGATCCACGTAGCCGACCTGCGAGTACCACGCGTGCGCGGGCAACAGCGCCAGCACGCACGCGGCGAGCGCCGCCACGCCGTCGCCGAAGCGTCGACGCGTCACGCGATGCAGCGCGACGACGCCGAGCCCGCCGATCAGCGGCGGCACCCAGCTCGCCCACACTTCGATCGCCCGCTCGCTGAGACCGCTCTGGAAGGGCCAGATCGACGCGGCGATCAGCAGGTCGAAGGCAGGCGTCCAGATCGGTCGCGCTCCCTCCGGATAGTTGATGTACAGATCGAAATCGAGAGTCGCTGGGAAGTGCGCCAGCGTGTAGAAGATGCGGCGCATGTGATAGAAGGAGTCGGCGTCGAAGAACAGCACGCGGTCGGGCAGCCAGACATAGCGCGCGGGCAGGAGCCGGACGAAGAGCGCGAGGGCGAACAGCAGCCCGGACATCGGCCAGCCCCGCATCCTCACGGTTTCAGCGAGCCCCCGTCGGCTTCCTGGACATGGCGCCGAGTGTAGGCGCTGCATCCGACCCGGGCGGCCCGCCCTGCACTTATACTGAGCCATCACGGTCGATGTCCGCTCGAATGGAGAAGGAGCCCCCCGATGGATCGTCTGAGCGCACAGGACGCCTCGTTCCTCTACGTCGAGAACGACGTCAACCACATGCACATCGCGACGATCGCGTTGTTCGAAGGGTCGCCGCCGCGAGAGCAGCAGATCGAGCAGATGATCGCCTCCAAGCTGCATCGCGTGCCGCGATATCGACAACGCGTGCACTTCGTGCCGTTCGATGTCGGGCGGCCCGTCTGGTGCGATGATCCGCACTTCGATCTCAGCTATCACGTCCGTCACACCGCGCTTCCGACTCCGGGCAACGACGAGCAACTGCGCACGCTCGTCGGCCGCGTGATGTCGCAGCAACTCGACCGCACCAAGCCGCTCTGGGAGACCTGGATCGTCGAGGGGCTGCAAGGTGATCGCTGGGCGATGTTGTCCAAGAGCCATCACTGCATGGTCGACGGCGTGGCGGGCACCGACCTGCTCGGTGTGATTCTCGACGACGCACCGGATGCCGTGTACGGCCCGCCGGTGAATTGGAACCCCGAGCCGGTTCCGACCGGTTCCGACCTCTTGCGGGACGCGGCGCGAAGCAACCTGAGCAGCCCGCGCGAAGCGTTCAGCGCGATCCGCGACGCGCTCGGGCGTCCCGGCCGGTTCCTCACGCATCTCTCGCAGTTGCGCGACGGAATCTCCACGATGCGATTCTCGGACGAGCGCGCCGAGTCGTCGCTGAACGGTCCGATCGGTCCGCACCGTCGCTGGCGTCAGGCGAAGACGACGATCCCCGACGTCAAGAAGATCCGGCAGACGCACGGCGGCACCATCAACGACGTCGTGCTGGCCGCGATCACGCAGGGATTCAGGGCGCTGCTCTTGTCGCGGGGTGAGCCCGTCACGGATCGCATCGTCCGGACGCTGGTTCCGGTCTCGGTTCGCCGCGAGGGCGAACGCGGCGTCTACAACAACCGGGTCTCCGCGATGTTCGCCGAGTTGCCGGTCGGCATCGCAGACCCGATCAAACGGCTCGCGGCGATCCGCGGCCAGATGGAGAACCTGAAGGAGAGCCATCAGGCGGTCGCGGCCGAGACGCTGACGTCGCTTTCGGGTTTCGCGCCGCCCGCGCTGCTGGCGCTCGGCGCACGGCTGTTCGCCGGCGTCGAGCAGCACACGGTGCAGACCGTCACCACCAACGTACCGGGCCCCCAACGGCCTCTGTACGCGGCGGGTTGCCGCATGATCGAGGCCTATCCCTACGTGCCGCTCGGGGGCTCGGTGCGGATCGGTATCGCGATCTTCTCGTACATCGGTCAGCTGACGTTCGGCATCACGTGCGATGCCGGAACCGTCCACGACGCCGATGTGCTGGCCCGGGGCATCGAAGCCGGAGTTGCCGATCTGCTGGCCCGTTGCTGAACGCGGGTCCACGCCGATCGGCCGGGCTCAGGTGGACAGAGACGTCGCCCGCATGAATTCCACGATGTGGCGCGCGGATCCGTCAGCCGAGGCGCTTTTCGTAGACCTCTTGATTGAAGCCGACGATCACCGTCTTGCCGCTGCGGATGCACGGTGCGCGCAGGTTGCCCGTCGGCCCGAGCATCGCATCGAGGGTGTCCTTGGCGGCGCTGCCGCCCGCGAACTCGTCGAGCTTCTTGCCCTTCGCCACGATGATCTTGCCGGCGGCCTTCGCGATCTCGGCCGCGTCGCTGCGAGTGAGCTTGCGGCTGGCGGGGACGACTTCCTTGGCTTCGATTCCATTGGCGTCCAGGAACTTGGACGCTCGGGTGCAGCTCGTTCAACCCTTGCGGTAGTAGTACCAATCGATGCGTCTGGCCATGCAGGGACCTCCGGTGCGCGGGAAAGGCGCCGAGTCTAGCCGACGACGACACGCTGATTGACGGCAAACCCACACCAGCATCTTGTGTCCCGCTTCACGCGCGCTCGGACGGGTCCTCGCTGGCTTCCGCTGCGAAGGCCGCCTCGGACCAGCGTGCGATGTAACGGCGTACGTCGCCGGGCCAGCTGGCGGTCTGTTGCTCGAATCGCGCGGGGTCGCCCCGATACAGCGCGCGATTCGCCTCTTCGAAGCCGGCGAGGTCTCCGGCCACGGCCGAGATGAAGCGGTTGATGGCATCCTGCGCGGCCCGCACGCGGTCGTGCTCGCGATGAGTCGCTCGCGCGGCGTCCACGAGTCGCCGGATCGTCGCCGAGGGGCCGCCGCGCTGATCCTGCAACCACTCCCAATGACGCGGCAGCAGGGTCACCTCGCGCCCGATCACCCCGAGCTTCGGCCGGCCGCGGCGCTTCGATCCGCTCGGCGATCCGCTTGCCAGTGACGGGTCATCGGGGGATTCACCGAACCTCCCGGCCACGTCCCGCGCCGTGGCGCTGAGATCGATGTCGCGCTGGCGACCGGTCTGATCGTCGAAGATCAGGATCAGCGCGGATTCGCCGGCCGCGATCCGGTCGCGCAGGGCCGCCGCGACGCCGCGGATCGGTCCGCTGGCGACCTGCGTGTGGCCCTTGAAGGCGGTGAACGTCTCGGGAGTCGTGTCGGGGGTCGGCATCGCTGATTATTACCACGGTTAAAAGAAAAATGCAGCGGCAAAATAAACAGAGCCAGACATTTTCTTCGGACGCCCGTCCACGCACCCCGGTCCCTCACGCGATGTTCAGCCGCTTCATCTTCTTGTACAGACCCTCGCGGGTCACCCCGAGCCGACGCGCCGTCATGGCCTTGCGTCCGCCGTGTCGCTCGAGGGCGCGGCGGATCAGCCAGGCCTCGACGCGATCGAGGGCGTCGCGCAGCGTGTCGCCCGCACCGGCGGCCTGATCGATCGCCTCCATGATGCCGAGCACGCGCGGCGACAACAGTTTCGGCGTGATCGACTCGTCGGGCTCGGCGAGCGCGAGCGCGCGGTGGATCTCGTTCTCGAGTTCGCGCACGTTGCCCGGCCAGCGATAGGTCTGCAGCAGGCGCTGGCTGGCCGTCGACAACCGGCAGCCCGCTTTGCCGTCCGCGGCGCCGTGTCGCGCGATGAAGTGCTGCGCCAGCGCGACGATGTCGTCGGTCCGATCGCGCAGCGGCGGGATCGCGATCGGAAACACCGCGAGCCGGTAGTAGAGATCTTCGCGGAAGCGACCCGCTTCGACCTCGGCGGAGAGAGTCCGGTTGGTGGCGGCGATCACGCGCACGTCGATCGGGTGCGGCCTCGCCGCGCCGAGCGGCAGCACCTCGCGCTCCTGCACGACGCGCAGCAGCTTGGCCTGCAGGGCCGGGCTCGTCTCGCCGATCTCGTCGAGGAAGATCGTGCCGCGATGTGCGAGCTCGAAGTGCCCGGCCTTGTCGCGGTCGGCCCCGGTGAACGCGCCTTTGCGATGTCCGAAGAGTTCGCTCTCGAGCAAGGTCTCGGGAAACGCCGCGCAGTTGACCGCCACGAAGGGATGACGGCTGCGCGGCCCGCGCGCGTGGATGCGCTGGGCGATCAACTCCTTGCCGGTGCCGGTCTCGCCATGCACCAGCACGGTGGCGGTCGAGCGCGCCGCCCGATCGACCAGTGCGAAGACGTTCCGGATCGCCCGGCTCGTGCCGATGGTGTCCGCATCCGGGCCGAGCGTGGCCTCGTCCAACCGGTCCGCCACCCAGGCGGCCTGGCCCGTGCGCGCCGTCGCGAATCGATCGAGTCGCTCGAGCAGTTCGTCGAGCAGGCGCGGTGCCGAGTCGCCGTCGTCCGCCACGATCACCTCGTGGGCGCCGGCCACGACAAGACGCCGGATCGCCGCGGCGTCGCCCCCGAACAGGCAGACCAGGATGGGCGGGCACTGCGGGCGTTGCGCGAGTCGCCGCATCGTGCGCACGAGGGCCTCGGCGTTCGTGCCCTCGAGGACGGCGCCGTCGAAGGCCATCGGCGGCAGGGCGAAGACCTCCTCGACGTCGCGCAGCCAGGTGACGTCGAGGGTCGGTGCTTCGTCGATCCCGCAGCGGGCGAGCCCCTCGCCCGCACCGATCCAGAGCAACGAACGGATGGATCGCATGGAAGTTCTCCCGATCCGTCGGCGCGTCGGAGATTCGACGCGCGCGCGGGCACTCCTCGAGTGCAATGCAAGTGCCCGACGGGTGGAAGGGCGGAGGGTGGGCGGAGCGCGGGCGAGTCGCGGCGAAGGCCGGCCAAGTCCGATCGGGTCGGTTGCCGGCGCGCGAAAGCTTCTGTCCGCTCGCCGTCCGGAGACGCGCGAACGCGTCGTGGGGTGATTCGCGCGGGCGGCCGTGCGGACGGGCGAGGCCCGGCGAATGGCCGGCCAATCGCCGGATCCGACAGGGCGAACAGCCGGCGAGCGACCGCACACGAGCCACTCGCAGCGCCACCGCAAATTCACACCGGCCGCGCGTCCGACGGGCAGCTCGTTCTCGACTAGAATCGGCGTGCGACGCCGGAGCCGGATCGATCGACCGCTCCGCAAGGATCCTCCATCCCCCATCCCGCCCAACCCGCGAGCGAAGAGGAATTCCATCGATGCCCGACGCCAAGCCGACGCAGAGCGCCCCCAGCATGCCGCCCGGTGACATCCTGAATTGGCCCATGCTCAAGATCATCTACCGCAGCGAGCCGAAGAAGATCGCGGCGCTCTTGCCTCCCGGCATCGAACGCGGCCGCGATTCGCGGGTGCACATCACCGTCTACAACTTCCCCGTCCACGACGAGCCCGAGTACGGCGTCGTGGTGGCCGTCGATGCCGACTACGCGGGCGAGCCCGGTCTCTACTCGCTCGCGTACGGGATCGACCAGGAGTCGGCAATCTTCGTCAGCCAGGAGATGAACGGTCAGCCGAAGTTCCTGTGCGACATCTCGTACTTCCGCATGCTCGAGCGGGTCTCGGCGCGCTGCAGCCACGCCGGCTACACGTTCCTCGAATACGAGGGCCGGGCGACCGACGTGGTCGCGAACTCGCCCGATCACATCGAGGACGAGTGGTGGATCAAGGTGTCGAGGGGCGTCGGGATGGGGCATCAGAAGCCCAGCTACGACTTCCCGCCCCATGTCGTGCGGGTGCACAGCAGCTACGGGACCGCCTACAAGCAGAAGGTCGAGGGCACGCTCACGCTGCGCGAGAGTCCGTGGGATCCGATCGCGAAGCTCCTGCCCGTGGCCGAGACCCCGAGCGTCCATCTCTGGTGGCCGACCTTCAAGGGCCGTGAGATCGGCTTCGCGGGCAAGCTCGACCCGGAGGCGTTCTGGCCGCACGCCGACACGATCGGTGGATCGCGCTGGCCCGGCACGAACGGCGGGCCGCGCAAGCCGGCTTGAAACCCGCCGGGCCTGTGAGTCAGAGCGCTTCGACGCGCACCGGCACACCGTTGAAGACGGCGTTGCCGACCACCGTCTCGATCACGTCGGGATCCGTGAGCTGATTGCAATTCACGCCCGGGTGACGATTCGCGAGTTCGAGCCGACTGCCCGGCGTGCCGTGCCCGAAGCCATGGGGCAGGCTGACGACTCCGGGACGCAGCGCATCGCTGAGCGCCAGGCGCGCCTCCACCCGGCCGACTCGATTGCGGATGCAGACCCGGTCGCCGTCGACGAGTCCGCGCCGTGCGGCGTCCGCCGGATGCATCTGCAGGGTGCAGCGGTCCGGACCCTTGATGGCGAGGGGCAGATTGTGGAACCAGGAGTTGTTGGTGCGCATGTCGCGGCGCCCGATCAGCAGCAGTTCGTCGTCGTGGCGCGCGATCGCGGCGCGATCGCCGGCGAGACGTCGCAGCTCGGCCTGCATGACGTCGGGTGCGAGATCGAGGCGACGGCCGCGCTTCTCGAGCAGGGCGCGCAGGCTCGGCACGAGGGGCCCGAGATCGATGCCGCTCGGATTCGCCTCGAGGTCGCGCAGCCGCAAGCCCCGACGCCAGGGCCGGAATCCGTCGCCGTGCGGGCCGAGACGCAGCATCCAGTCGAGTACGCGGCGCGGCCCGGGAACCAGCCTTCGCGCCAAACGCAGGGCGCGTCGCACGGAAGCGCTCGTCGCACGCTTCTCGGCGATCCGGAGTGCCAGCTGGGAGAGGATCCACCAGTCGTCGCGCTGACCGGGCCCGGGCGGGATCACGACCGGCGAGTAGCGGGCCGTGTTGTGCACCGCGAACTGATGGAACAGGACTTCGTAGTTGTCGTGTTCGAGCGAGCCGGTCGGCGGCAGGATGATGTCGGCGTGGCGCGTGGTCTCGTTCACGTAGAAGTCGATCGCCGCGTAGAATTCGAGGGTCGCGAACGCACGATCGAGCGCACCGCCGCCCGGTGCCGACAGGCACGGGTTGCCGGCGACCGTCAGCATGGCGCGCAACCGACCGGGTCCGGGCTCTAGGATCTCCTCGGCCAGACACGCGGTCGGGCGCTCGTCGTTGAATTCCGGCGCGCCGCGGACGCGCGTGCGTTGCTCCGCCATGCGACCGGGTGTGCCGCGCAGGTCGGCGATCTGCGCCAGATCGGCGGCCGGCGTGGGCAAGAGCGATCCTCCGACGCGGTCGAGGTTGCCGGTCAGCAGATTCAAGACGTCGATCAGCCAGCTCGACAGCGTGCCGTAGGATCCGACGCAGGTGCCGATCCGCCCGTAGCAGGCGGCGCTCGGCGCGGCGGCGAAATCACGGGCGAGGCCGCGAATGGCTGCAGCGGGAATCCCGAGATCCGCCTCGACCGCTTCCGGGCGGAACGGTTCGACGGCACGGGCCAGCGCCGCTCGCCCATCGATCCGATCCTCGAGGTGGCTCGGCTTCTTCCCGATGCCTTCTTCGATCACCGTGTGTACGAGCGCCGCGAGCAGCAGCGGATCGCGACCGGGCTCGATCGGAATGTGCAGATCGGCGAGCTCCGCCGTCTCGCTGCGCCGCGGATCGACGACCACGAAGCGTCCGCCCCGCTCGCGCAGGGCGCGCAGCCGACGACGGAAGCCCGGGGCGCTCATGAGGCTGCCATTCGAGACGAGCGGATTCGCGCCGAGCATCAGCAGGAAGTCGGTGCGGTCGACGTCCGGGACGGGGATCGACAGAAAGTTTCCGTACAGCAGGATGCTCGCCGCGTGCCGGGGATTCTGGTCGAGTGAACTCGCCGCATAGCGATTGCGGGTGCCGAGCGCACGGCCGAGGCCGGCGATGTACATCACGGTGCCGAAGTTGTGTGCGCCCGGATTGCCGAGATACAGCCCGGCCGCGTCGTCGCCGTCGCGGGCCTGGATGGCGGCGATGCGACTGGCCGTCTCATCGAGGGCTTCGTCCCACGAGATCGCCTGGTAGCGCCCGGTGCCGTCGCGTCGGACCGGCTCGCGCAGTCGATCCGGGTCGTCCTGCAGCTGGGCGAGCCCGATCGCCTTGGGACAGATCGCGCCCTTCGAGAGCGGATCGTCGGCGTCGGCCCGGATGCGCAGGACCCGCCCGTCCTGCACGTCGACCTGCAGTCCGCACATCGCCTCGCACAGATTGCAGGTCTTGGGATGGGTTCGGAGGGCGGTCGCCGTCACGCGGGCCTATCGGGTCTCTGCAACCACTTCATATTCAACGGGTAGACCTTCGAGTGCCTGTTCTGCCATGGAGAGATCGATAGAGAGATCGATGGAGCGGGCAGATGCGTGGGTATCGGCTCCCGTTGTGAGTCGATCGAGACACATCTGCGCCGCTCGCTCGCCCTCGCACGCGTGGACCTGATGCCGACCGAGCACATACCAGGCGCCCAGAACCTGCTCGATCCGGAACGGTCCCTCGAGCGGGATGCATTCGTGATCCGTCGTGACGAAAAAAGGACGCTTGGACATGGTGGGATGGGCTCCATTCGCAGTGTACACTGCGGCGGCTCCGAGGGGGCTGTGCCAGTGCGAGTGATCTGGCCTGACGGTCCCCATCTCCGAATCGATCCGGCCCACACCTGCGCGAGCCGCGCGACGTGCGCACCAACACGCAAACAACACAACGCCGGTCCCGCGCCGCATCGCGACGATGGACTCGAACTGCGTGCGAGATTCCGGTCGGATCGTCTCACCCCACACTGGAAGGAAGGCAACGATGAAATTCGCAAGTCTGTCCCAACCGCTCGGCCTGCTGGCTGCCGTGTCTTTGTTTGCGGTCGGCTGCGCGACCCGCGCGCCGTATCAGACCCCGATCCCGATGCAGCCGATCAAGGTCGGCAGTGACGAGCAGATCGCCATCGATCGCGTGATCCTGGTGTTCGATTCGTCGGGCTCGATCAACGCCCGCGAGATCTTCCCCGCCGACAAGGCGTGGGTGGAGTCGTTCGTGGCGGCGATGCCCGACGGCCAGTTCGAAACCGAGTTGGCCGCGTTCGGCGGCGCCAAGCGCCGGGGCAAGGGGCCGAGCAAATTCGATCGCGCGGAACTCGCCGCGGTCGCGAATGAGATCAAGCCGATGGGAGGGGGATCCCCGTTCCCCGATGTGCTCGCCGGGGGCGAGCGGCAGCTGAAGGGCAAGCGCGGTCGCACCGCGATCGTCTTCGTCAGCGATGGCATTCCCGATCGCGCGAAGTGGGGCGATCCGGCGAACCCGACTGTGGCCGCCGCGAAGGATCTGGCCGAGGGATCCCAGGGACAGGTCTGCTTCCACACCGTGCTCTCCGGTGCGGATCCGGCGGGCGCGGCACTGCTGAAAGAGATCACCACGGTCACCGAATGCGGCACGTTCCGCACGTCGGCCGATCTCTCCACTGCAGCGGGCATCGAAGCCTTCGAACGCGCCGTGTTCCTGAGCGCCAAGCCCAAGGTGCAGATGGCCGCCGGCCCGGGAGATGAGGACGGCGACGGGGTGCTCGACCCGAACGACGAATGCCCGGGCACGCCGCGCGGCGCCAAGGTCGGCAAGACCGGCTGCTGGACGCTTCAGGGCGTCAACTTCGCGAGCAGCAGTTTTGCGATCCCGGCCTCCGCCAAGGCAGAGATCGTTTCGATCGCGAAGGTGATGAAGGAGAACCCGACGCTGAAGATCCGGGTCGACGGCTTCACGGACTCGACCGGTTCGGCGGCCTACAACGCAAGGCTCTCGCAGCAGAGGGCCGATTCGGTCAAGGCCGCACTCGTCGCCGAGGGCGTACCGACCGAGCAGCTCTCCACGCAGGGCAACGGCCCGGCCGACCCGATCGGTGACAACTCTACGGTCGCAGGGCGAGCCGAGAACCGCCGGATCGAGTTCACGATCCTGTAGCGAACGAGATCGACCGAGTGCCGCGCCGTCGCCAAGGCGGCGCGGCACTCGGGATCGATCGATCCACCGATCCACAGGTCACCGATCCACCGATCCAGTCCCCGCCGTCAGGCGCCCGCGACCGGCGCCCCGGCCTACGAACTACAGCCCGCGCAGATAGCCGGGCCCGTGCGGCAGCTGCATCTGCGACAGGATCCGCTGCGCGCGCTCGACCGTATACGGGCCCGGATCGCTCGCGCGCATCTTCGCGGGGGAGGGCAGCACGGCCGCGAGCAGCGCCGCCTGCTGCGCGGTGAGCCGCGCGGCCGGCGTTCCGAAATAGCGCTGGCTGGCGGCCTCGGCGCCGAATACACACGGACCGAACTGCGCGATGTTCAGGTGCATCTCGATGATCCGCCGCTTCGGCCACAGCAATTCGATCCAGACGGTGAACCACGCCTCGAGGCCCTTGCGGAGCGCGCTGCGGCCCGGCCAGAGGAAGAGATTCTTCGCCACCTGCTGACTGATCGTGCTGGCGCCGCGCAGCCGTCGGCCCGATCGCTGGGCATCGAACGCATCGGAGATCGCCTTCACATCGAAGCCGTGGTGCTGCATGAATCGCTGATCCTCGGCGACCAGCACGGCCCACGACAGCTTCGGCGTGATCTCGCTCCACGGCACCCAGCGCTGATCGACGCGCTCGCAGGGCCGTCCGGTGGCGGGGTCTGCCGTGTAGCTGCGCCAGATGAACGCGGTGGTCGGCGGCGGCACGACGCGCAGCAGGGCGATCGGCACGAGCGTCGCGAGCAGGAACAGCACGAGCGCAGTCGCGAGAACACGGGAGAGGCAGCGACGAAATCCCGAGCGCCCGTCGCCCTCGGTCTGCGCGCTGGCTCGGCGTTTCGGCATGCGGCGCCAAGGCTATCACTGCGGCGGCGGTCGATCCGTGCCCGTGCGGCGAATCCGCGCGGCCGCAGCCGCAGCGAAGCCGAAGTCAGCGCCGCAGCACCTCGACGTCGTCGCCGCGCTGCACCACCACGGCGTCGGCCAGGCCGATGAACAGACCCGTGCCGAGCACACCGGGGATCCCGCTGATCGCGGTATCGAGTTCACCGGGTTTCTCGATCGGGCCGAGTCGGCAGTCGAGGATCAGGTTGCCGTTGTCGGTGCGGTAGGGCTCGCCGTCGGCGGTCTTGCGCAGTTCGGGTTCGCAACCGAGCGCACGCAGTCGTTCGCGGGCCAGTGCGGCGCCGAACGGGATCACTTCGACGGGCAGCCGGCCTCGTTGGCCGAGCCGGTCCACGAGCTTCTCCTCGCCGACCAGGATCACCAGCCGATCCGAAGACGCGGCCACGATTTTTTCGCGCACGAGTGCACCGCCATAGCCCTTGATCAGATCGAGCTGCGGATCCACCTCGTCGGCGCCATCGAACGTGACGTCGAGCCGTCCGACCTCGGCGAGCGTCGCCAGCGGGATGCCGAGCCCGCCCGCCAGGGCCGCCGTGCGTTCGGAGGTCGGGACGGCGCGCACCGACAGTCCGTCCTTCACCCGTCGAGCGAGGGCGCGCACGAACGCCTCGGCGGCCCGACCGGTGCCGAGGCCCAGCACCTGGCCGTCTTCGACGAAGGCGAGGGCGGCCACCGCACTGGCCTCCGGGGCCGACGACTCCGCCCCGCTGCTCACCGGGATTCCAGAATCGCGTCGCGCTTCTTCGCGACGGCCTGGAGAAGCTGGTCGAAGGCATCACAGAACAGCTGGCAGCCCTGGACGAGCAGTTCGTCCGTGACTTCGTCGAGCGAGATGCCCAGGGCCTTCACGCCGTCGAGCAACCCGCGAGCCGCTCTCAGCGTCTGCTCGCCGCCGTCGCCGAGGGCATCGCGCACGCTGCCCGTCGCCTTGAAGGCCTCGAAGGTGGCGACCGGCACGGTGTTGACGGTGTCGCGCCCGATCAGCGCGTCGACGTACAGGGTCTTCGGCAGGTCGGGGCTCTTGGTGCCGGTGCTGGCCCACAGGACCCGCTGGGGCCGCGCGCCCTTCGCGGCGAGCGCCCGCCAACGCGGGCCGGCGAGTTCGCGGCGGAAGCTCGCGTAGGCGTCGATCGCGTTCGCGATCGCGACCTTGGCGAGCAGCGCCTCGAGGCGCGACTTGCGTTCGGGATCGCTCGCTTCGGCGAGTTCGCTGGCCACGCGCTTTTCGATCATCGAGTCGATGCGGCTGACAAAGAAGCTGGCGACGCTGGCCACGCGGCCCGGTTTTCCGCCGTTCGCCGCGAAGCGCTCGAGCCCGGTGAGATAGGCCTGATGGACGGCTTCGTAGTACGACACGGCGAACAACAGCGTGACGTTGACGTTGATCCCCTCGCCGATCAGCGTCTCGATGGCGGGCAGACCCTCGGTGGTGGCCGGCACCTTGATCATCAGGTTCGGTCGACCGACCGCCGCCCACAGGCGCCGCGCCTCGTCGATCGTCGCCGCGGTGTCGTAGGCGAGGTGCGGGGACACCTCGAGGCTCACGTAGCCGTCCGCGCCCGAGGTTTCGTCGTAGACCGGCCGCAGCACGTCGCAGCCGAGCTGGATGTCGGTGATCGCGAGGCGCTCGAAGATCGCTTTCGGATCGCGCACGCCCTGGCTGGCCAGCGCGCGAATCGACGGGTCGTAGTCGGCGCTGCCCGCGATCGCCTTCTCGAAGATCGCCGGGTTCGACGTGACACCGCGCACGCCGTCGATCTCGACCAACCGACGCAGCGCGCCGGAGAGCAGCAGATCGCGGCTGATGAAGTCGTACCAGATGCTCTGACCATGCTCCTGCACGGCGCGTGTGGGGATCGTCATGGGGGATCGCTGGACTCCTCGAGGTCGGGACTTCGGGGCCTGTGCGGGCGGGCCGGCGAACATGCCGGAAGCCGGGGGGCCGATCGCTTTCGTCGTCCATGATGCCGCGAGGTCGCCGTTTGTGCAGCCCTGGCCCGTCGAGCCTTTGCGCGCCGGCTCAGCGACGGTTCCAGAAGGGGTCGAACTTCCCGCAGTCGAGCTTCGGCAGCGGATCGGGTACGCGCGGCCGACCGTCGATCGGCAGCGGGTTGTCGCCCTCGAAGCGGCGGTCGATCACGCCGTCGTGGTCGCTGTCCTCGTCCTGACGCACCACGCTCTCGCCGCGCAGATACTGGATGACGTCGGGCTTGCCGTCGGCGTCGGTGTCGAGATCGATCCGCACCTGCACACCCTTCTCGTACACGTCGCGCTGACCGGCGCGGCCCTGGCCCGCGCTGTCGAGCAGGCTTTCGATCAGCTGTTCGCCGTCGCGGCGCACGACGAGTTCCATCCGCCCGTCCGCGTTGGCGTCGATGCACTGACGCAGTTCCGCGCCACCCGGGCCCAGAAAGATCTTCTTGGCCGGGCGCCCGTTCTCGCCCACGAGTTCCTGCCCGACGATCTCCTGTGCGGCGTCGAACCGCAGCAGCAGATCGGGCCGGCCATCGCCCGTGGTGTCGCGGCCCTGGCTCGTGAGAGTTTCCCCGTTGAACTGGTTCCAGGTGTCGATGCGGCAGTCGCCGGTGGTGTCCTTCGCCTCGGCGACCACCGCGCCGTCCGGGCCGAGCCAGCTCTTCACGTCGATGCAGTCCCGGCCGGCGCTCTGCTGCTCGACCCGCGCTGCGACGCCACGCTCGAAGAACACCGTGAAGTCGGGCTCGCCGTCTCCGCTGCGATCCTCCTTTCGGCGCACGATCACCCCCTTGGCGTCGTTCTCGATCCAGACGTCGGGGAGCCCGTCCGCGTTGCTGTCGCGTTCGCTGCTGCGGTGCACGCCGCCCTCGAAGAGCTGCACGGTATCGAGGCGCCCGGCCTGCAGGGTGTCCTCCTCGATGCGCAGCGGACGTCCCGCCGAGTCGAAGTGGGTGACGAGATCGGCGACACCGTCGGCGTTGCGATCCTCGGACTGACGGACCTTGCCGCCCGCCACGTAGAAGACCGTCACCTCGAGCCGCCCGTCGCCGTCGCGATCGGTCTCGGTGGCCTCGATCAGACCGTTCGCGAAGCGGCTGCGCTGCTCGAAGCGCCCGTCGCCGTCGGCATCGAGTTCCTCGAGGATCGGCACGCCCGCGTCGTAGCTCTTGACGAGATCGGGCTTCTCGTCGGCGTTGGTGTCGAACTCTTCGCGAATCGGCCGCTCGTCGGCGTCATACACGACGAGCTGATCGAAGCGCCCGTCGTGGTCGGTGTCGCGCTGCTGTCTGCTCTGGCGCTCGCCGTCGAAGAACACGAGCGTGTCGAAGCGGCCATCCTGGTTCGTGTCGATCTCCTGACGGGTTCGCACACCGGCTTCGAACGTGGTCACCACGTCGAAGCTCTCATCGCCGTCGGTATCGCGCTCTTCCTTGACAGGCACGGTGTTCTCGAACGTGACGCGCAGATCGCTCTGCCCGTCGCCGTCGCTGTCGCGCAGCGTCACGCTCGCGCGGCCCTCGGCGTCGAGATCGCCGCGGCCGTCGATCACGCCGTCGTGGTCGCTGTCCTCCTCGAAGCGCGCGGGCGCGCCGGCGACGAAGAAGACCGTGTAGTCGCTGCGCCCGTCGGCATTGCGATCCTCCTCGAGCCGCAGCGCCTCGCCGTCGGGGCCCGCGATGCGGCGGCTCTCGCGGACCCCATCGCCGTCGGCGTCGCTCGCGATCTCGAGCGCCACGCTGGTCGCGGGATCGAACGTGAGCCAGCGATCCGGGGCCCCGTCCTCGGTGCTGTCTTCTTCGCGGCGGACGAGCTTTGCCTCGGCGTCATAGAAGCTCCAGGCTTCGACCCGTCCGTCCTGGTCGGCGTCTTGCTGCAGTTCGACGAGCTTGCCCGCTTCGTAGCGCTCGATCCGGTCGGGCCGGCCCCGGCCCGTCGAATCGACGCGGCGGCCGACGATCCCCCCGGCCGCGTAGTCGGCTTCGGATTCGAAGCGGCCGTCGAAGTCCGCGTCGAGGGCGTCGGTCGCGATGCGCTCCTCGGCGTCGAACGTGTAGCGGGCGTCGGGCTGGCCGTCGGCGTTGCGATCCTCGGTTTGCGAAGCGCGGCGCCCGTCCGCATACGTGAGCTTCGTGTCGTAGACACCGTCGCCGGTGGTATCGGCCTCCTGGCGCAGCGGCGTCTCACCGGCATAGAAGGTGACGACCTCGGCGCGGCCGTCGCCGTCGGCATCCCGCTCTTCGCGGCTGCGCACACCGGCCTCGTAGTGGCGCGTCACGTCGTGGCGCTGGTCGGTGTCGCTGTCGATCTGCTCACGCTCGAGTGCGCCGTCCGGCAGCACGAAGGCGACGATCTCGCTGAACCCGTCGCCATCGCGATCGACGCTGCGGGTGCGCTGCACGCCGCTCTCGTAGCCGGCCACGAGATCGAAGCGCCCATCCCCGTCGCTGTCGACCTCGCGCAGCGTGATTGGCTCGCCCGCGTAGTGGATGCGCGTGTCGGGTGTGCCGTCGCCGCTGCTGTCCTCCTCGACCCGCACCCGCACACCTTCTTCGTAGAAGATCACGACCTCGTAGCGGCCGTCTCCGTTCTCGTCGCGCTCCTCGCGCTGCTTCACGCCGGCGGCATCGAATTCGGCCCGCGCGTCGAGACGGCCATCGTGGTCGCGGTCCTGCTCGACCTGGCTCGAGACACCGGGCGAAGACTTCGTGGTGCGATCGACGCGGCCGTCGAAGTTCGTGTCCTCCTGCCGCTGCACGGGCAGCCCCGCCGCGAGTGTGATCTCGACATCGGGCTCGCCGTCGGCGTTCGTGTCCTCGCGCTGACGGGTCGGGCCATCCGGCCCGAGATCCGTCCAGCGATCGATCTGGCCGTCGCCGGATTCGTCGAGGGTCTCTTCGAGCGGCCGGCCTTCGGCGTCGTAGGCGATCCACGCGTCCATGCGCCCGTCGTGGTCGCGATCCTGCGACGAGCGCGTCGCCACGCCCGCCTCGTAGCGGACGAGTTGATCGAAGCGGCAGTCCCGGTTGCTGTCGGTGTGCTTCTCCGAGACGCGCTCCTGCTCGTCGTAGCGCAGCTCGATGGCGGGGCACGCGAGCTCACCCTCCTGACGGGCCGGCGCTTCGTCCTCGGCGCGCACGCTGAGCGACGCGCTGGCGCCGAGCAGCGCGATCACGAGCGCCGCGGCGCCGGGACGCAGCCGCGGGAAGAGAGAGAGGAAGAGGGATCGCATCGTCGGGTTCGGCTCGGCTCTCGTCCGCTCAGCGGGTCGGCACCGTGAAGGTCAGCACGATGCGCTTGTCGGTCAGGCAGCGGCTCGAGGCGTCGAGGGGCGCGAACGGAGCCGCCGACAGCAGGGCCTGGCGCGCGCTGTTCGCGAGCACGCTGGCGTCGGATGCTTCACTCCGGCTCTCGACGTGATTCGCCATGCCGGCGGCGTCGAGTTCGAAGCGCAGCACCACCGCGGTGTCGTCGGGTACGTCGGCCGGCACGCGCCAGCGCTGGCTGGTGCGCTGCTGCACGCGCTCGAGATAGCGCTGCACCGCGGGACTCTCGAGACAGCGAAGCGTGCCGACCGAGTCACCGGTCCCGCCGGTGCCTGCGCCGCCCGCCGCGTCGTTCCCCGCCGTCCCCGAGCCGCTGCCGGACGCGCTGCCCGCGCCGCTCGAGCCGCCCGCGCTCGCCCACGCGCCGGACACACCGGTGTCGATGCCGACCGCGACGCGGCTGCCAGTTGTGCTGCCGGAAACGGCGCCGGTCGTCGCAAGCGATCCCGCCGTCACGCTGCCGTCAAAGCGCGCGGTGTCGGAATCGGCCGCGCTGTCGAGCCCCGCCAGTGCATCGCGCGTCGAGAGATCCGTCAGGCTCGCGGGATCGATGGCGCGTGGTCCGGCGAGATCGCGCGGCGTCGCGGCGAGCTGCGCGGCATCGATCTTCACCGGCGCGACCGCGCGCACGTCCACGGCCTGCGTCGGCGCGAGGGCAGCCGCGGCGCGCGCCGTCACGGTCTCGGCCTGCACGTCGCGCCGCGTGATCTCGGTCGGCAGCGAGGGGACGGCGGCGGATTCGACGTTCACCGGCTCGATCGCGCGCGCGGCGGCGTCGAGGGCATCGCGCCGCAGCGCGGCTGCCTGTGTCGGCGTCAGGCTCTGCGCGGACGCGAGTGCGGCAGCGTTCGCGCGCTGTGCACCCACCTGCTTCGGACCCGCCGGCGCGGGCTCGGCGTTCGAACCCGGCAGCTCGAGCGGCGCCACTTCGGGGATCGCTTTCGGCATCGGGATCAGCGCCACCGGGATCACGCTCTCGACGAACTCGGGCGGCGCGAGTGCCGCGATCGCGAACATCAACGCCAGGATCGCCGCATGCCCGAAGGCCACGAAGCCGCCGGCGAGCAGGCGCCGTTTCTGCTCCTCGGGCTCGGCGAGCCCGAGCCGCGGGCCACCGCTCCATACCGACTCACCCGCCGACACCGTCGCGAACGAGACCGGGTGGAGGGGGCGGGGGCGACGCGGTCGAATCACCAGCGAGTGGGCCACGGCGCTCGTTGTCTCCTCCATCATTCGTCGTTCATCGCATGGCCATTGCGATTGAATTGCGGGTGGCGTGCGCGGCAGGCGCACTTCCGATCAGGCCGGACACCGTCGCGCGGCGCGCAGTTCAGGGTCGACGTCCGCGGTCCCGGAGCGCGCCAAGCTAGCGATGCGAGACAGGGGTCGCCATTCGCGCGGCAGCGTGGGAGTGCGTCCGTTACGCTCCGGCGGAATTTCCGGGGCGCGGCCGGCTCTCTCGCGACGCCCGCCCAACGTTCGCCCAACTACGAGGGCCCGAATCCGCCATGTTCACCGCCAGTCATCTGATCGATCTGCTCGTGATGGGCTGGCTGTCGAACGTGCCGCTCGCGATCGGTTCGATCCTCA
This sequence comes from bacterium, assembly GCA_031413515.1. Taxonomy (GTDB): domain Bacteria; phylum Myxococcota_A; class UBA9160; order UBA9160; family UBA4427; genus TMED88. Next base: position 2,949 of record JANOFF010000165.1, on the reverse strand, counting down.
GCCTCACGGTGTTCATCGACCGCGTGCGGAAGTTTCGTGGCCTCGAAGAGAAGAGCCGCGTGCTCGCGAATCGCGTGATCGTGAAACTCGTCGAGCCCGATCTCGAGGGAGCCCGCGCGATCTGCCGCTATTCGGATCTGCCCGTCGCCAAGATGCTGCTCGACGCGCTGCGCTGGCAGAACATCACCGTCGACGACTACGACCGCGTGCTCGCGACGCTGCGCGCCGACATGGGGACCGAGATGCGACGCGGCATCTGGATGATCGGCACCGTCGGCTCGCTCGCGCCCTTCGTCGGGCTGTTCGGCACCGTGGTCGGCATCATCCGCGCTTTCGCGAACCTGTCCGAGGGCGGCGGAGGCGGCTTCGAAGTGGTGGCCGCGAGTCTCTCCGAGGCGCTGGTCGCGACTGCGGCCGGCCTCGGCGTCGCGATCGTGGCGCTCGTCCTCTACAACTATCTGAACACGCGCGTGAAGGAAATCTCCGCCGTGTACGCGCGCGCCTCCGAACGCCTCGTGCAGGCGATCCTGTTCGTCGAGTCGGGGGCCACCGTGACCCCCGAAGAGCCGGCCTGAGCCGGCTCGAGAGAGCATCGAGAGGGCGTAGAGATGGGGGCGAGAGTTCGCGGCGGGGACGACGAGGGCGAAGACGACGGCATCGTGGCCGAAATCAACGTCACGCCGCTGACCGACATCTTTCTCGTGTTGCTGATCATCTTCATGGTGACCACGACGGCGGTCACCCAGGAGGGCAAGAACATCGATCTGCCCGCCGCCGACGTGGCGGCCGCGACGACGCCCGAAGGAGTCACCGTCGAAGTCACGGACGCCGGCCTGCTCGAGGTGAACGGCGAACCGGTCCGCGAGCAGGATCTCGCGGCCGTGCTGAAGACGTCGCTCGCCGCCGCGCAGGACAAGGTGGTGGTGCTGCGGGGCGACAAGAAGGTGCTGCTCGGACAGGCGGTGAACATCCTGGATCTGGCGCAGAAGGCGGGGGCCCAAGGGATTGCGATCGCGACACAGCGGGAGCAGTGACGCGCGACGTTCGGGACTCGGAGGTGCGATCGGTGGGGGAAGGGTCTGCTCAGTCGAAGCCCACTCCATCGGCAGACCCTTCCCCCACCGATCGAAGCGGCGCACAGCTTGGCGGCTCCTCGGCTGGGTTGGCCGGGCGGAACGGGGGGGGAGGGGATCGAATGAACCGCCCGGGGTTTCCCGGGGAGGTTCAGCCTCCAGGCGCTGGACGGGTCTAGTTCTCCAGCGCTTTCAGCGGGCTCTCGCCATCGAGCAGGCCCAGCGTGAAGTGCACGACCCGGTATCCGAGCAGGGCGCGGTAGGTCGGAGAGAGACCGCGCACTGTGTCGCGGTCGAGCGCGAGGTATTGGTTCTCGTATTGGCGCAGCCATGCGAGGTTGTAGATCACCGCGATCCCGGCGCGGGTGCTGTCGCTCTGGTTGGCGCCGCTGCCGTGGAGGGTGCCGCCGTCCCACAGCACGCACGAGCCGCGCGGCATCTCGGCGTGCACGGCCGCGCGCTCGGGCAGGGAGCCTTCGCGGTCGAGATGGCTGCCCGGCACGAGGCGCGTCGCGCCGTTTCGGGCGGTGAATTCATCCACCGCCCACATCACGCTGAGCGAGAACGGTGCGTGCGGACGCGGCACGGTGTAGACGGCGTCGTCGCGATGGAGATCCTGCGCGGGCGCCCCCGGCAGCTGGCTGATTCCGGTGGCGATCGACAGCTGCACGTCGTCGCCGAGCCAGGCTTCGACGAGGGCGAGCACGCGCGGGTGCGTGATCAACGGATCGAAGACGCGCGACTTCGCGATCAGGTTGTAGGCCCGCAGCGTCGATAGCCCCGCGAAAGCGTTGCGTCCCCGGGCCGCGCCGTCGCCCGCGTTGATGCGCCGCATCTCGTTCGCGACGGCCTCGACGGTCTCTTCGGGGATCGCCGATTCGAGGATCGCGAATCCGTCGCGCTCGAGGTCCGCGAGCTGCGGCGCCACGACGCGCCGATCCTCGGGGTTGCTCAGGTTCCGTGTGGCGGGCTCGCGAAGCGGTTCCATGAGCGGGATTCTTGCTCAGGCGGGCGAGGGTGTCGCGGTGGGGCAGGCGTCTGGTCGTGACAGCCACGCCGAACACTGTCCCTCACGCCTCACGCCTCGCGCTGATACAGCCAGACCAACGCGCCGGTGATCAGCAGCAGTTCGGGGACCAGCAGGCCGACGCCGTAGAGGGCTTGCAGCGAGGTCTGCAGCGGGACGGGGAACTGCACGAGTTGGCGGCCGCCGGTCTTCGGGCGGATCGCGATCGCGCTCTCCTGTTCGGTCACCCAGTGGATGGCGTTCAGCACCAGGTCGAGGTTGTAGAGGGCGCGCAGATAGCGGTTCGAGGCGAGATCGGCGTCGCCGAACACGACTATCCGTGCGGTCTGGCCGCCCCGTTCGAGTTCGGCGGCGACGACCAGGGGTTGGTAGTCGGTGCGCGTCCCGACGGGCGGGACGAGCCCGGCGCGGGGCTCGTCGTCGGGGCGCGTCAGTTCCTCGATCCAGGCCTGCGGACTCGTCAGCACCACCGCACGCAGGCGGTCGTCGGGCTGCGACTTGCTGAGCGTGAACGAGCGCGCGCCGTGGAAGAATGTCATGCGATTGGCCTCGAGGCCGTGCGTCACCGGATGGCTCGCGTACGCGCTGGCGATCGGATTGCGGCCGGGCGGGCCTCCCTCGATCGGGCCCGACGCGGGATCGACCACGAAGCCCGCGCTCGGTGTGATGCCGAAGCTCACGAGCAGGGCGTCGAGGCCCGTCCCGCTGTCCGGTTCGAGGAAGACGACGAGGCGTCCGCCGCCCTGCACGTATCGATCGAGGGCGGCGAGTGCGTTGTCGGGCAGCGCGCGGCGCGGCGCGATCAAGATCACGGCGCTCGCCTCGGCAGGGATCTCCTCGGCCATCGCG
>JANOFF010000164.1:0-9733 GCA_031413515.1 bacterium | reverse complement strand
ATCATCTGGGACTCCGGAGGGCATGTCCTGCAGGTGCGTCGCGGGAATCCATTGCAAATCACCCCGCGTGTTTACCTCGAACCTCAGCTGGTGGCTCAGTTCATTGGCAATGAACCCATTCTGCAAACCACCATGGCCCTGGGCGAAATGCCCACACTGTGCCTGAACGCGGTTCTTGCGATTGAAGATTCCAACTTTCTTGAGCATTCGGGCGTGAGCCTTCCCGGAATCGCCCGGGCTCTTTTAAAAAATACTCTCAAGGGCGGAGCCCATCAGGGTGGAAGCACCATCACCCAGCAAATGGTTAAAAATTATTATCTCACCAGCGAAAAAACACTGAAGCGAAAAATCACTGACTTTCCGCCGTCACGAGCACGTGGTCGTTCTTCGCCGGCTGGCTAGTCGATGTGCCGCGGATCAGTCGCACACCCTCGTTCACTCCGTTCATCCCGTGGATGTAGGCCTCCGAGAGCTGGCCACCGTGCGTGTTGATCGGAAGCCGTCCTCCGAGCCGCAGGGTGCCCGCCTTGATGAAGTCCTTTGCCTCGCCCCGCTTGCAGAACCCGAAGCTCTCGAGCTGCCACAGCACGATCGAGGAAAACGCGTCGTAGATGATCGCGCAGTCGATGTCGTCGGGGCCGAGTCCCGAGATCGCCCAGACCTGACGCGCCACGATGTCCATCGACGGGATGCCCGCGATGTTCGGTCGATAGAAGCTCGTCATCGATTCCTGATCGGCACCTGCGCCCTGCGCAACGCCCCGGATCACCGCCGGCTTGTGGGGAAGATCGCGCGCCCACTCGGGGCTCACGATCACGCACGCGGCGCCACCATCCGTCTCCTGACAGCAGTCGTACAGCCGCAGCGGGTCGACGATCAGTCGGGCGCCCTGGTGCTGTTCGAACGTCAGTGGCTTGCCATGGAAGAACGATCGCGGGTTCTTCACGGCGTGTTCGCGCTGGGCGAGGCAGATCTCCGCCAGATCGGCCGACGTGCACCCGCTCTCGTGCATGTACCGCATCGTGAACATCGCGACCCAGCTGGCCGGCGTCATCAGGCCCGACGGCATGTACCAGCTCCAGTGGATCAGATCGGAAGTGGTGGGCCCGCCGGACACCCCCTCGCTGTAGCGTGCGCCGGATCGACCGTTCAGCGCGCGATACACCACGACCGCCCTGGCGCTGCCCGTGGCGATCGCCATCGCGGCCTGGTGGATCACGCCGATCGCCGCGCCGCCGCCGTGCGGCGTCCGACTGAAGAAGGTGAGGTCCTTGATTCCGACTGCACGGGCGACTTCGATCTCGTCGCTCGTGTCCATGGTGAACGTCGTCATGCCATCGATGTCGGCCGGTGTGAGGCCGGCGTCGCGAATCGCCGCCGCAACGGCCTCGCTCGCGAGTGACAGCTCCGAGCGGCCCGAGTTCTTCGAGTACTCGGTCTCGCCGATCCCGACGATCGCCGCTTCGTTCTTCAACGTGGTGGGCATCTCTAGGCTCCTGACGGCAGGACCACGCGCACCGACCCGGTGACGTGGTTCCCCCAACCGTTCTTGCCGACCACATCGACGACGACGGCCTTCTCGACGGCGTCGCACTCGCGGACCGAACCCGAGAGCGTCATCGTGTCGCCGGGGAGATTCGGCGTTCCCAGCTTGACGTTCAGATTCGTGACCCGGGCATCCGGCCCGGCCCAGTCCGTCACGAAGCGGCTCACGAGTCCGTTGGTGGTCAGGATGTTCATGAACACGTCCTGCATCCCCGCCGCCTGCGCGGCCAGTTTGTCGTGATGGACGGGCGTGTAGTCCTGCGATGCGACCGCACCGGCCACGATCAGGCTGACGGTCAACTCGATCGGCAGGATCGGAAGCATCTGCCCCGGTGACACATCGCCGAATCGCAGTGTTCTGGCATTCATTGCTAGCCCCTATGCGCGCCGGAATACCGGCAGCTTCATTTCGTCGTCGACGCGTTCGATGAACGCCTGCACCGGCATGCCGATCTTCACGTCATCGGGATCGATGTCGACCACGTTGCCCACGAAGCGGGTGCCCTCGGAGAGGTCCACGACGGCCACCACCAGCGGGTACGTGTAGCCGGGGACCTCGGGATGACGGATCACCACATAGCTGTGGATCGTGCCTTCGCCGGTCGAGAACACATGATCCCACTCGGTCGACTGACACTCCCCGCACATCGGTCGAGGCGGATGTCGGAGTACTCCACAGGCACTGCACCTCTGGATCGCGAGTTCATCCTTCTCGACACACTCCCACCACCAGGCATTGTCGTGCCCCAGCGCGGGCTTGATCCGTTGTGGGCGCACAGGCGCCTTCACTGCGTCTGCGGCCGTCGACTGCGACCGTTCTGCGGCTTCGAACTTCAACACGCGAAACGTGAGCGAGCCGACCTCTTCACCGTTCTGGTCGGTGAACACCGTGCGGGTGTCGATGAAGTAGCCGACACCGAGTCCCGTGGCCTTCTGTCCGGAGATCGCCTCGATCCGCGTACGCGCCTCGACGCGATCGCCGATCACGAGATAGCGGCGGTACGCCTGCTCGGTGTTCGTGGCGACGACACCCTTGAATCCATGGGCATCGAACAAGCGATGGAGTTCGCGCTGCTTGTCGCGGGGATCATCCTCGCCGCCCGCCATCGCGATCCCTCCGAGGATCCATGCCTGCAGCATCGCCGGCGGTGCGACGATCTGGCCATGACCGGAAGCCGCCGCCGCGGACGCGTCGGTGTAGATCGGGTTGCGATCGCCCATCGCCTCGCACCAGTGCCTGATCATCGCCTGTCCGACGGCGTCGCGACCCACGTCCACCAGTCCGATGTCGATGCCCAGATACGCCTCGAGCCGTGCCTCGAATTCCTCGCGTGCCTTGCCTGAAATGGCCATTCCGCTCCCTCTTTCAACTGCCGTCGCGGGCCAGCACCAGCCCAGCCAGCGATTCCATCTTCTCGAGCAGCGTCGCCTGGCTGTGCAGCCCCCCCGACCAGCCCACGAGCAGCGAGAACCAGATGTGGTTCAGCGCTTCGGCGACCCGCATCTCGCGCGGCGTGGCTCCGGGATCGACGAGTTGACCGGCGCTCTCGCTCGATACGCCTCGCAGCGTCATCACGATCATCCGCTCGATGTGCTCGTGATAGGCGGCCATCTTCTTGGACAGGCCAGGATCGCCGGAGGCCGCGGCCTTGAGGAGTGCGCGAGCGAGGTTCTGTCTACGCAGCATCGCCTTCGCGACCAGCGCGAAGTACTCGACGATGCGCTGCAGTTCGTTGTCACCCTGCGGTGGATGCAGGATGAAGCGCCGCTCGAGATTGCGCGTCTCCATGGCCAGCGCGGCGACCAGCAGGTCCTCCTTGCTGTCGAACCGTCGGTACAGCGTGCCGAGCGCGACCCCGGCATGGGCGGCCACGTCGCGCAGCCGCACGGCTTCGAAGCCGCCCTCCTCCGCCAGTTCGACGGCGGTCTCGACGATGCGACGGGCGCGTTCCTCCATCTGATCCGGCATGGCGCCGTATTGAAACACGTTTCACAGCTCTCGGAAACACGTTCCAGCCGCGGCAGAATCGGCGGATCCGGGCTTCGTCAGCAAACGGTGGTCCCACGGGGTGATCAGACATCCCGCGCGCTGCGCTCCGCGTAGGTGTCGAGGCGATCCGCGAGTTCGGCGCTGAACTTCCCGAATCGAGCGAGTTCACTCGCCGGCAGATCCCGCCAGATCGCATCGACCGCAGCAAGGCGCCTCTCGCGCAGACGCTCGACGGTGCGACGCCCCTCCGCGGTCAACGAGTAGGCGCGCAGGCGCCCATCCGTTTCGCCGATCGCCGACCTCGCGAGTCCAGCGTCCTGCAGTTGCCGCAGTGTCCTCGAGACGGCCGCCGGGGTGCAGGCTCGGCGCCTCGCGAACAGCGATGGCATGAAGTCGTCCCGGGCGATGTCCTCGAGCACGCGGAGTTGGGCATCCGACAGCTCGAGCCCACGCGCCAGCTGCTGGCGACGGCGTTCGAAGGCCTCGGCGACCCGGGAGAGTCCCTCGACGGCTGTACGCAGAGCGACGTCGTGCGCGTCCGCCGCCGCGCGCTTCGTCACCTTCGCCCAACGCGACGACCGGGCTGCTCCGTCGCGTTCGTCCCGCTTGCGTCCGGCCATCTCCACCCTCCCTGCTCGTCGCCGATCTGCACAGCGGACCGGAGGCGCCTGGCCGTGGGCTTCGCGATCGGGATCTCCGGACCATGGCCGCTTGCCGATTTTGTTAACAGATGGTAACTATTTTCCCAAGAGAATCAACGTCCGATCCCACGGATCCGAGGTCCCGATGTCCACCCACGAACCCAGACTCCGCGACCAGAAGCAATCCGTTCGAGACCACTTCGGGCCGGTCGCCGCCCACTATGCAACGGCGATCGTCCATCGGACGGGCCCCGACCTCGAGGCCCTCGTCGATCGGGCCGAAGTCCGGGGCGACGAGCACGTCCTCGATGTGGGATGCGGAGCCGGCCACACCGCGCTGCAGCTCGCGCCGAACGTTGCACGCGTCGACGCCCTCGACCTGACCCGCCCGATGCTCGATCAAGTCGAGCGCCTCGCCGCCGAGCGCGGACTCGACAACGTCCATACCCGACTCGGCGACGCCGAGGCGATCCCATTCCCGGACGAGAGCTTCGAAATCATCACCTGCCGACTCTGCGCGCATCACTTCCAGCGTCCCGGTCGAGCGGTGTCCGAGATGTTCCGCGTCCTCGCACCGGGTGGGCGTCTGATCCTGATCGACATCGTCTCCCCGGATTCGCCTGGCCTCGACACGTTCCTGAACGCTTTCGAACTGCTTCGGGATCCTTCGCACGTGCGCGACCAAAGCCTGGCGCAGTGGCAGACGATGCTGGGGGCGGCCGGATTCACGGTGGATCACAGCGAGTCCTGGCCGATGCGGATCGACTTCGACGCCTGGATCGCGCGCATCGGTGCGCCACCGGAGGCCGCCTCCGCGCTTCGCTTCATGTTCGGGCTGGCGAGCCGCGAGGTTCGCGCGCACTTCGAGATCGACGGACGGTGCGATTTCACGTTGACCAACGCCCTGCTCCGCGCTCGCCGTCCGGTCTGAAGAGCCCTCGCCTGCGACAGAGCTAGCTTCGGCGGCATGCAGCCTGTCCTGGACGTCCGCTCCTTCTGCCTCCGGGTCCTCGACGCAGGCGGGCTCGATGCGAAGCTCGCCCCACCCTCCCGATCCGATGGGCGTCCCCTCGACGACGAGGATCCGGGGCCGGTCGTCGAGCGCGCGCGTCCGGCGCGCGCCCCGGGACTCGAGATGGAAGGCGGGGCGGAGCGCTTGCCCCGCCCGGGGCAGCTCGGCGATGCGGCGGCGCGCGTCGAGTGCCTGGCCCGCTTCGCTCATCACGAACTGATGGCCGTCGAGCTTTTCGCCTGGGCATTGCTGCGCTGGCCCGATGCACCCGGCGCCCTGCGTCGCGGACTGCTGGCCGCGCTCGCAGACGAACAGCGGCACTGTCGGTTGTACCTCGACCGGCTCGCCGCGCATGGCGCCGAGTTCGTCGGTCGCGCGCACTCCGACTACTTCTGGCTGCAGGCTCCGGCGATCGCTGCATCTCCCCACGGTCTCGGGGCATTCCTCGCCGCGATCGGACTGACGCTCGAGCAGGCCAATCTCGATTTCACACTGCTCTACCGGGACGGCTTCCGGCGCGCCGGCGACGAGGCGAGTGCGGACGTGTGCCAGCGCGTCCACGATGACGAGATCCGACACGTCGCACTGGCCGCGCGCTGGCTGCCGCGACTCGTCCCCGAGCTCGGCTCGGATCCGGTGCAGCTCTACCAGCAGTGCGTCCCCTTTCCTCTCGCCGCCAATCGCGCAAAGGGGCGACGATTCGACCTGCCGTCGCGACGCGCAGCAGGCCTCCCCGAAGCGTTGATCGAGCACGTGCGCCGGGCCCGCTCGAGCCAACAGCTCGCCGGTGGATCGACCGCCGCGTCCGACGACGGTGCGCCATGAACGCCCCCGGACGGGATCGCGATTCCGAATGGCTCTGGCTGCCGAACCTCGGCGCGGAGGAGGGTCCGGACTGGCCGCGCCTCGCCAGGCTTCCCGCCGTCGCCGCGACGGCACGGCTCTGGCGGCTGATCTTTCCGGCGTCGAACCGTCCGATCGGCCCTGTCGATCCAGGTCCCGAGCACTGGCCCGAAGCGTTCGGCACACGCACCGAGAAGGCGGCGTTTCGCTGGCTCGGTGCACGACCCGGCGCCTACCCCTGGTTCGGCGACGCCGCGGCGGTCGATCGCATCCACGCGCTCGACTTGCAGCCGTTTGGCCCGGCTCCGGCGATCACGCGCGCCGTACACGACAAGGCGTTCGCGCTCGAGCACGCATCGGCACTTGGATACGTGACGCCGGCACTGCGCGAGCTCGTGACGGCGTTCGACCCCGAAGATCTCGCGGATCCGGCCTCGGCGGTTGCCCGGATCGAAGCCGCCCTGCGAGCCTGGCCCGCCTGGACGGACGGGCGCTTCATCCTGAAGCCGAGGCTCGGCGGCAGCGGTCGCGGTCGGATCGGGGGAACTCGCGATCGCTTCGACGCGGCAGCGATCGAAAGGATGCTCCCGCGCTTCGTCGAGCGGGGCGGCGCCCTGCTCGAGCCCTGGCTCACGCGGACTGCAGATCTGTCGGTCTCGCTCTTCGTCGACGAGCCGCAGGGCAGCGACACGCTGGGCGTGACGCTGCTCGGCAGTCTCGAACAGTGGGTGACACCGGCGGGTGTGCCGATCGGGCACCTCGGCGAGATCGACTCGCGAGGTCGGATCTCGAGCGGCCACCGTCGGGACGAAGCCGCGCGGGAAGCAGCCGTCGCGATCGCCCACGCAGCACGGAGCGCCGGCTACTTCGGTCCATGCGGGGTCGACTCGCTGGTGTATCGCGCTCCGGACGACTCCGGCGAACCCGTCGAGCGCCTTCGGCCAGTCGTCGAGTTCAATGCGCGGTTCACGCTCGGAATCGTCGCGATCGGACTGCTGCACCGCCTGCTCGGCCGCTTGCGGCGAGACCATGGACTGACGCCCGGGGAGCGCCGCACCTTTCTCTTCGCCCTCGCACCACCCGCCGGTCATCGCGACTGGTCGGGTGCCGCACGAGCGATCGGGGGCGACGCGGTCGCTTTCGATTTCCCATCCGGTGCGGGACCAGCGGGAGCCGGCCTGCTGATCGCACGAAACCGCGACAGCCTCATGCCTCTGCTGGATCGGAACTCAGAGGACGCCGGACCCTGATCGCAGGAGCCTCAGCTCTTCGTGGTGATCCGCGCAAACTTCGGCGGGCGCTTTTCGAGGAAGGCCTGCACACCCTCCTTGAAGTCCGGTCGCGAGAAACTCTCGATCATCAGATCGAACGATTGCTTGTTGGCGTGCGCCAGGGTCTCGGTCAGATCCTGATAGACCTGCCGCTTCATGATCGCGAGCGAGGCGGGTGAACACTGCGTGGCCATCGTCTTCGCGTAGGTTTCGACATGGGGCATCAGTTCGTCGTGGGGCAGCACCTTGTTGACGAGGCCGATGCGCTCGGCCTCGACGGCGTCGACCTTGCGGGCCGACAGGATCAGATCCAGCGCGTGCGCCTGACCGACCAGACGCGAAAGCGTCCAGCTGATCCCCCACTCGGCGATCAGTCCGCGCTGGGAGAAGGCCGTCGTGAACACCGCGCGGTCCGACGCGAAGCGGATGTCGCAACACAGCGAGATCGGCAGCGCCATCCCCGCACACGGGCCGTTGATGGCCGCGATGATCGGCTTTCGCACCGCCATCAGGTACGAGTACGCGCCGTGGAACGACTCATCCATCCCCGGATCGCCCGGAGACGCCGCGAACTCAGCCAGCGAGGCGCCGGCCCCGCGTTCTCCGAGACTGATCCCCTGCAGGTTCTTCAGATCGGCCCCCGCGCAGAAGCCGCGACCCTCGCCCGTCAGCACGATCACGACGACGCGTTCATCGGCTTCGGCGGCGGCGACGGCGTGCTTCACCTCGGCCGCCATGCGGTCCGTCCAGGCGTTCAGCTGCGCGGGTCGATTCAGCTTGATGGTCGCGATGGGATCTTCGACTCGATAGATGATCTGCTCGTACTGGGCGGCCATGGCTCCTCCGGCTGGTGACTGACGATTGCGCGCGTGACAGGCGCGCGAGAATAGCCCGCGCGTGCGACGCGGCATGGCTCGACACGTACCGGGCGAAGCGACCCCGGCGTGATACGTTCCCGCACCCGTGACCATCCGCGCCGTGATCTTCGATCTGGGAGGGGTCGTGCTGGGCTCGCCCCTGCACGCGATCGCCGCCTACGAGCGGGAGCTGGGGATCCCCGCGAACTTCGTCAATCGCGTCGTCGCGACCACCGCACCGACCGGGGCATGGTCGCGTCTCGAACGCGGCGAACTCTCGATGGAGGCGTTCTACACGGCCTTCGAGGCCGACTGCGCGGCCGCGGGGCGAAGCCTGTCGGCCCGTGAGATGATGGCGCGCATGGGCGCCGCCGCGCTGCCCCGCCCCTTGATGCTGCGGGCGATCGCGCGCATCCGCGAAGCCGGATTCCTGACCGCGGCGCTGACGAACAACTGGGCGAGTGCCGACGGCGAGCCGAAGGACGGCACCCGTGCGCTGCGCGATCTGTTCCACGTGTTCGTCGAGTCCAGCGTCGAGGGGCTCCGCAAGCCCGATCCGCGCATCTACGAACTCGCCTGCACGCGGCTCGAAATCGAGCCGCCCGAGGCGGCGTTCCTCGACGACATCGGCAGCAACCTCAAATCCGCCCGGGCTCTCGGGATGCAGACCATCAAAGTCGACGAGCCCGAGCAGGCGCTTCGCGAACTCGAGCGCGTGATCGATCTCGCCCTGCTCGACTGAAGACCCGACGCACGAGGCTCAGTCGGGATCGGGATACGCGATGCGCGCCGTCTTCGACCGCACCTCGCCCTGGCAGGTCAGCACCCAGCCCGCGCGCTCCTGCTCGGCATCGAGCCCACCGTCGTTCGTGCGCATCACGATTTCGCCGGACTCGACTTTGGCCATGCAGGCACCGCAATAGCCCTCGACGCACGCGCACGGGGCATCGAGTCCCACCCGATGCGCCGCCTCGAGGATCGTCTCGCCCTCGGCCACCACGAGTTCCGTCTCCCGACCGTCGAGATAGACGGTCACGTGTGCTCCATGGGCCACGGGGGCCTGCGCGGGCGCACGCTCGAGGGCCTCGTGTTCGGGGGTGAGGAAGCGCTCGATGAAGATCCGCTCGCGCGGTACCGCCTCGGCGGCGAGGGCCGCTTCGACGACGTCCATGTACTGGCCGGGGCCGCAGACATAGAAGTCCGCGCCCGGCGATCCGCGCACGATCCGCCGCGCGTCGTCGACGGTCAGGAACCCATCGCGATCGTCGAGCCGGTGGACGATCTGCGATCGACCGGGCACCCGCGCCGCCAGAGCCGCCAGTTCGTCGCGGAAGATCACAGACCGGGCATCGCGATTGGCGTAGACGAGGCTGATCGAACGCTGCGTCGTCGCGAGCGCCGACTTCATCACGCTGATCACCGGCGTGATGCCACTTCCGCCGGAGAACATCACGATCGGGTCGGATCGATCCCCGAGACAGAAATGCCCGGCGGGCTTCATCACCTTGAGCCGGTCGCCGACCTTCAGCGAATCGTGGAACCAGTTCGACACGCGCCCGGTCTCGACGCGCTTG
>JANOFF010000163.1:0-4346 GCA_031413515.1 bacterium | reverse complement strand
GGCGACGGTGTGCAAGGCCTGTGGCGCCATGAAGATGCTAGTGCGTCAGCGGGCCGGCTTCCTCCGCGGCCTCGGCATCATGGGTTGTGGCGTGCTCGGGGTGTTCGTGCTTGTGGCCGGAAAGTTCATGATCGGTTTCGGCTTCATTGGCGTGGCGGCATTTATCGGCTTCACTATTCCGCAGAAGCTGATGTGGGTGAAACACACGCTGGTGGCGTGACAATTTGCGCCCGCAACTCGATCGTTGGGACCGCATGCCGAACAGCGCCGCGTGCCGGTCCGCGTGTCGATCCAAGCCCCCTTACGTGAGCAGTGCGCCATGCCTGATGCCCGCCGGGAAGTGATCGCCGAGACCCTCACCCGACCGGGTGGCCATTACAGCCATGCGGTGGTCGGCGCCGGGCTGGTCTTTGTGGCCGGCCAGTTGGCGGTCACCCCCGATGGCACCCGGCTCACTGACGCCTCTTTCGCAGTACAGGCGCAGCAGACGCTGGCCAACGTCGCCGCCGCGCTCACCGCCGCCGGCAGCGGCATCGAAAAACTGCTCAGCGTCAGGGTGTACCTGACCGACATCGATGACTGGACGGAGTTCAACACGGTGTACGCCGCCTGGGCTGGAAGCGCCCGGCCGGCCCGTGCCGTGGTACCCGTCCCGGTGCTGCACTTCGGATTTCGAGTGGAAATCGAGGCGGTAGCGCTGGCGTAACACACACAGTGGGCCGTTACGCGAGCCCCCCGAGCCGCGTCTCAAAACCTTCCTTGCAAGATCGCGTGAGCGTCAGCCTCACTCCGTCTCCAAGCACCACCTCCCAGTCACCATCATCAAGCGGTCGCAATTCACGGACGGCGTCCAGTCGCACGATCGTCGACCGGTGAATCCGGGCGAACTGCGCCGGATCGAGGAGCTTCTCCAAGTCGCGCATCGTCCTGCGGGAGAGGTGGACTTCCTGTGCGGCATGCAACCGCACGTAGTTGTCCGCCGCCTCGATCCAGCGAGGCGGGACGGGACCAATCGCGGCATAGCCCCGCGTTTCTGCCTCACAGGTTGGTTGGTTCAAGGCCACCGCCTTGACTCCCGCGTGAAGGCCGCGAAACCGGCGCCCGGAGTGCCCTTTCCCCGGAACCTCGACGCGCCGACCGCCCCCCGATCCAGCCAGACGAAGGACGGCCTGGTTCTACCGCATCGGCCGGAGAAGAGCTGCTGCTGAAGCCTCACCACACCCCATCCGTCACAGACCACACATCAGCGACTCTTGGTGTGCTAGGTCACGTTCTTAGCGTCGTAAAACATGACAGTCGCGCGAAACAAAATATTGCCATTACATATTGTTGTACTTACTGATAACGACGCAATTCGCTTTGTAGCGACCAATATTTAGTCAGCACAAACTACCTGCGGCATGTGAGTTGCCACTAATGAACACCAAGCCCATTGGGGCGGGGCAGGACGCCGTCGCCGGGGAAGTCGCACCAGTGGAAGTGTTCACACCGGAGGATGTCATGCGCGCTCGATACGGTACGGTCATGCTTGTTGGGCTCTGCATCGGGCTCGCGGGGTGTACCGGGGACAACCTCCCGACGGGGGCCCACCCCGCGCCGGCCACGGCAGCCTTCGAGCGGGCATTCGCCCGGACCGAGGACGCTCTGAAGGGTGCACTGGAAGCCGAGAAGGCGCGGCTCAAGCTCGAGGCCGAGCGGTCCAAGCCCGTCTATGACTCCCTCAAGGTGGTCTGGGATGCGTACCTCCACGATCGCGGCGCGGGGACCAGCGAATCTCGCCTCTTGACGTGCGACCCGCTGGCATACGATGCCGACACCAAGATCATCGGTCCGGAGGGCGGCGACATCAGTATCGGGCCGCACAAGCTGAGCATCCCCAAGGGTGCGCTGAAGGAGTACGTCCTCATTACGGGCGAAATGCCGGTCTCGCTCCTGGTGTCGGTGAAGCTGTCGCCTCATGGATTGCGGTTCAAGAAATCGCCCGAGTTGATGCTCAGCTACAAGCACTGCGATCGTTCCCCCCAGTTCGAGGAACGGGTGGTCTACCTCGACGACCTCAACCGGATCGTCGAGTGGCCCAAATCGAAGGACTCGGCCGCTGGCGAGGTCTTCGCCCGGATCTCGCATTTCTCGCGCTACGCTGTGGCTTGGTGACGCGCTGATGGGACTCCGATCGTCGCGTCCGCTGCCACGGCCCGATCCGCGGCCATCGCTGAATCCTGCCGCGCGGCTGCTCGAGAACGCTCTCGTTCATGCCCAGGAGGGACGGGCGTCCGAGGCGATCGGCGCCCTCGGCTGCTGCATCGAGATCGCCCGGACCACGGGGGAACAAGCGGCCCTTGCGCAGGCGCTCCGGCGGCTGGCGGTGCTGCGTCACCTGCGGGGCGAGGAAGGCGCCCGGGCGCTGAGCCGGGAGAGCTACGACGTGGCGATCCTGCTGGGCAGTCGGACACTGGCGGCCGAGGCGGAAAACACCACGGCAACGATCGCGCTGGAATGCGGCGACATGGAACCGGCCCACGCGGCCTACCAGCACGCGCTGCTCCTCGCCGGGGGATGCACCGAACTGGAGGGCCGAATCGAGCAGAACCTCGGCATTTTGGCCAATGTGCGGGGTGATCTGCCCGCCGCCCTCGATCACTACCGGCGCTCGCTGGCCCGTTTCACCGAGCTTCAGGACCGCCAGGGCTGCGCCATCGCATACCACAACCTGGGCATGATCAGCGCGGACCAAGCGTTGTGGGATGAGGCCGAGCGCTACTACGAGCAGAGCCGTTCCATCGCCCGTGAAACGGGCAATAGCCACCTCCAGGCGCTCTGCCTGCTGAACCACGCCGAGGTCCACCTCGCCCGCGGCCGCTTCGAGCAGGCGCGGGAGCAGGCGGAGGAGGCGCTGCAACGGTTCGATGAGATGGGTGCCCACCTCGACAAGGCCGACGCATACAAGGTGCTCGGCATCGTGTACCGGGAGACCGGCCGGCCTGGCCTGTCGGAGCCCCGATTCAGAACGGCCATGGAGCTGGCCTCGGCGTCGGGATCGATCCTGAGCGAGGCGGAAGCCGCCCGGGAGCTGGCCCGCCTCTTCCTGGACCTCAAGCGAAACCGGGATGCCCTCCAGCTCCTCAACGCCGCCCACGGTCTCTTCAAGCGTCTCGATGCCAGGGTCGATCTGGTGGATGTCGATGCGAAGGTGGCGGATCTGGAGGGGACCTACCTCGCCGTAGTGCGGGACTGGGGCCAATCGATCGAATCGGCGGACACGTACACCCACGGTCACTGCGAGCGCGTGGCGTCCTACGCGGTCGCGGTCGCTCGCGCCCTCGGCCTGAACGACGATCAGCAGACGACGGTTCGGCTCGGCGCCTACCTCCACGATCTCGGCAAGGTGCGCGTCCCGCACGAAATCCTGAACAAGGCCGGCCAGCTCACCCCGGAGGAGATCGCCATGATCCAGCGGCATCCCGCCCATGGCGTGGAGATGCTCGAGGGGATCGAGTTCCCGTGGGACCTCAAACCCATCATCCGCTGGCATCACGAGAAGGCCGACGGCACCGGCTATCCGGACCGTCTGGCCGGGGAGCAGATCCCCATCGAGGCGCAGATCATCGGTGTGGTCGATGTCTACGACGCGCTGACGACCAACCGAAGCTACCGGGCCGCCATGCCCCACACCGCGGCCATCGAGATCCTGCGGGCCAGCCGCCATTGGTGGCGGGCCGGAGTGTTCGAGGCCTTCCTCGCGGCGGTAAGTGCGGGCGATGGCGGCGCGGCGGAGAACCGCGTTCTCCAAACCACTTCATCGGGAGGCTCACGATGAACCGGACCGGCGTCGGCGACGACGAACTCACCGCGGTGAGGCGCCTGATCGCGCTGGCGCGGGCGGCGGGCCGCGTGGGCAACTTCGACACTGCCAGAGCGGTCGCCGAGGAGGCTTGCGGTCGCAGTCGTGCCGGCGGATACCTCGTCGAGGAAGCGTCCTGCCTCAATGTGCTGGGAAGCGTGGCATTCGAGCGAGGCCAGCTCGATGAAGCCGAGGCGCACTACGGCCGTGCGCTCGCGACGGCGGGGCGTTGTGCCTGCGCTGAAGTGACCGCCATGGCATGCAACAACCTTGGGTCGATTCGGCACCTGCGTGGCGATCTCGCGGCCGCGCGCCAGCTCTATCATGCCGCGCTCCTTGGGTACGAGCAGCTCGGCGCCCATCGCGGCCAGGCCGAGAGCTACCACAACCTCGCGATCACATACCGGGACGCGGGTGACCTCACGGAGGCGATGCGGGCCGACCGGATCGCGCTGGAGCACGCAGTGGCGGCGGTAATGACCACCACCACCCACAAGACGCTGCG
>JANOFF010000162.1:0-49503 GCA_031413515.1 bacterium | reverse complement strand
CCGTCAGAACAGATACGAGAGCGTGATCTTGTACGAGCGACCCACGACAAACTGCCGCTCGTAGATCGGAGAGTTGGTCTGCGACGGGTCGTAGACCCGCCCTCGGGTGCTGTCGGTCAGATTCAGGGCCCGGAAGGCGATCGACAGGCCGTGGCCGAGGTCCTGGCCGACGATCAGATCGAGCGTGTAGAAGCTCGCGAGGTAGCGATCGAGCGTCAGCGAGCGGACGATCCTCCCGCTGTCGGCGGTTCTGACCGCGCCGACCGATTCGAGGACATCGCTGATCGCGTAGTAGGCGAGCGTGGCACGCGATCCCCAGCCGGGATGGTTGAATGTCAGGTCCGCGTTGGCGATCCACTCGGGCTGGCCGAACAACCGTCGAGTCGGGGCCATCTCGTTGAACGTCGCGCGGCTGGCGTCGCGCGGATTGAGGGCGAAGAAGTTCTCGGTGCGCGACAGCTCGGCTTCCGTGCGCGCCACTTCGGCGTCGATGTAGGTGCCATTGCCCCCGACGCTGAAGTTCTCGAAGAACTCCCAGCCGAGGAAGTCGAGCGTCTTGCGGACTTCGAGCTCGATTCCCCAGATCGACGCGGTATTGGGATTGTTGAAGAAGGTGCGTGCGATGTCGGGGCGTCCGACCGGACTCGAGACCAGGATCGCCTCGATCGGCTTCTCGATCGACTTGTAGAAGCCGCTGATCGCCGCGAGATCGCCGACCTCGCCCCAGATGAACTCGAAGCGCCCGTCCACGCTCTGCACGGGCGAGAGTTCGAGATAGGGATTGCCCACAGTGACTTCCGTCTGTCCGACTTCGACGCTTGCGTAGTAGCCGAGTTCACGAAAAGACGGGCGGGCCAGGGTCTGCGAGTACGCGGTTCGGATCGTCCACCAGTCGAAGGGCCGATAGTTGATTCCCGCAGCGGGCAGCACAGCGAGCTCGGAGCTGTCGTTCGTCAGTGCATCTTCGATCGCGGCATTGCTGCGAAGATCCACGCAGCCGCGCGGAGGCGCAGGCGCCGGCGCATCGCAGAGCGTCGTGCTGAAATCGGGTTGGACTGGCACATTCAGGATCTGGTCATTGAAGACGGTTCCTGCTGCCAACGGTACAGTCAGCCCGTCGCCCCGATCACCGGGCACACTCGGCCGGTCGACACGATCCAGGAAGAGATACTTGGTGGGATAGATCTGGGTCGTCCCATCCAGCTCGGTGATGCCCGATCGGAACGGCGCGCCCTGTGTGCCGAGCGAGACGCTCTCGAGTCGCAGACCGCCGAGAAAGTCCCAATCTTCGAGCACGGTCAGCTTGTCGCCCAGGTACCACGCGCCGATCTGACGTGTCTGGTCGACCTTTGCGACCGCCAGCTCGGGAAACTGACCGTTGAGGAGAATCACGCCCCCCGGTTGGAAGATGGCCGCGCCGAGACCCAGCGCGTCGATCGGCACCGCGTTCGGAACCGGGATGGACTTGAGCCCGACGCCGCCCTCGAAGAACTCGGACTCGACGTTGCGTGACGCGTACTCGTACCAACCACCGGTAGTGAAGGTCGAAACGACGCGGCTGCTGAGTTCGCGCTCGTATTCGACATCGAGCCGACCGAATCCCTGCTGCTCCTGCACGTCGAGATCGCTGAACAGGAAGTCCGCCGTCTGCCCGCCCGCGAAGTACGACCCATAGCCGAGTGCCTGCGCGGTGACGGGGAAGACGGTCGGGGTCGGGATCCTGCTCGTGCCCGCCGGACAAGCGAACGTAGTCGACCAGCCGCAAGGCTCGAACCAGTACTGCGCCCCGTAGGCAGTGTCCTGTTGTGTGGTGCGCGCATAGTTGGCCGCCCAAGCGACGTGCAGGCCTTCGATGGTGGCGACCTCGTGCTCGCCGTTCAGCTGCGTGATCAGCAGCGTGCGGTCCCGCTCGACCGAGCGTCCCTGGTTGAAGTTCGAGAACCAGAGCGGACCGCGGTTTTGCCCGAGACCCGCGTCTTCCCGGGCCTCGTTGTTGAGCCACGAGGTGTCGGTCGAGACGCTTCCGTAGAAGCCCGAATCGAAGATGCCTTCTTCGTTCCAGGCCTGGATCAGCGGTCCGTAGTCGAAGCCCGGAAAATACCCGTCCGTCGCCGACTCCACGAATTCATCCTGCTTGTCGATGTAGAAGATCGAGAGATCGAGGGTGTGATCACCCTCCTCGTCGATGTCGACTCCGAGGCCGCCGAACAGACTCCACTGGGATTCCTGATCGCTGCGCTCGTATGTGTATCGGCCGCTGCTGAGGGAGAGAATCCCGAGGGCGAGATCACCGGTGACATTGCGCGAGGTATCCGTCGTCGAGAACACCCTGCCCTGGAGAGGCTCGCGGGTCTCTTGATATCCCTGCTGTGCCGCATAGTCGGACTTCCATGCGCCCACGACGTTGTAGCGCAGTGCCCTCTGCCCGAACTCCTTCGTGCCACCGAGGGTTCCTCCGACCTCACCACCGAGCGCGTCCGACCCGCTGATCGGATCGCCGATCGGGTTCTGATCCACCAGTCGCTGGAAGCCATCGAGCGGAAGTGAGTTGATCCGGATCGCCGCGTCGAAAGTCATCTGGAACTCTTCGGGATAGCGGGTCGAGACGATGTTCAGCGAACCGGCCGAAGAGTTGCCCGGAGTCTCCGGAAGAAAGGTCTTCGATACCTCGAGATTGCTCACGACTCTGGTCGGGAAGAGATCGAGCTGGACGGATTGGCGCTCCGGATCGGGGCTCGGAACCGCGGCGCCGTTGAACGTCGTGTTGCTGTAGCGATCCTCGAGCCCGCGGATCACCGCGAACTGACCCTCCACGACGTTGACACCCGCAACCCGGGTAAGCGCGTCGGCGATGTCGCTCGAGGCGTACTTCGAAAAGTCCGCGACGCCCATCACGTCGAGCATCGCGTCCGAGTCCATGCGCAGCTCGAGCACGCTGTCTTCGAACTCTCCCGCCTCGACCTCGAAGGCATCGAGCTGGAAGATCTCTTCTTCGCCCGCGCTGGCCGCGCCCTCACCGGGTTCCGTCGCCACCGTGGCCGGCTCTTTTTCACCGGCCTCGACGACCTCGGACGCATCGAGATCGCCCACCCCATCGGAGCGATCGCTCTGCGCAGAAGCAGAGCCCGCGACGAGCGGAAGCGTCACGAGCCAGAACAGCGCATGGAGAGCCATGCGCGTGCGAAAGCGGCTCGGATGGCATGTCGGTCGGCGGGGAGTCATCGGTTGTCGTGGGCTCGCGAGTCGCGCCCCGCCGCCCGGTCCGTTCCGTTCGACGATCGAGGTGTGCGGTTCGGGGATCTCATCGTCCAGGCACCGAGTCGTGCGATCCCGCTCCCGGTGAAGATCATTTGTCGTCGGGGCGAGGTTTACCGACGGCAGGTCGAGATGCGGTCACGGTTGCATGACGGTTCGGTTGAGAAGCACGGATTTCTCCACACACGAGTGCTCGACATGCGTTCGGCACATCGCCGGGCAGCGCTTCGTGCTGCACCTCTTGCTACTGCACTGCGATCGGCAGTGGCACGAAGGTCGGAGACTGCTTGCCCTCCAGGATCTCGAGGGCCGTCACGACGTGCGGAGCGACGTCATCCGAAGCTTCCCACGTCCAGCCGTCGGGACCGGGTCGCCCGATGCCTCCCTCGCCGCGGGCACTCACGTAGTAGGCCTGCGCGAGGCCGACATAGATGGCCTTGACCTCGGCGGACTTGCCATCGGGCATCGCGTGGATCTCGTAGTTGACGAGGATCTCGCTGTTGGCTTTGTTGAGCTCGTTCAAGATGCCGAGCACATTCTGGTATCGCTCGGCCACCGCCACCCGGGTGGTCTCCGGGTTCTCGGGAACGCGCTCGTACAGGGGCGCGAGCTTGTCCTGGAGGGGCGCCGGCAGCAGGCCGAAGAGTCGCCTCACCTCGCGCTCCATCGCGGTCACCGCCTCGCTGAGCTGCTGACTCGCTTCCACGAGCAGCGCGTTCTCGGTCTCGAGATTCTGGTGCTCGACTTCGGATTCGGACACGACGGCCTTGTTCTCGCCTGTCTTTCCCTCGAGGACGGCGATCTCTTTCTTGACGATCTCGAGGCGGCTCTGGAGGATCTCCTTCCCCTGCTGCCAGTCCTTCCGCTCCTTCGAGATGATCTGCTGCGTATCGATCCACTTGTCCAACGTCAGACGGGTCTCTTTCAGATTCGGCGCAGCATCGTCGGCCGTGGCGCTCGCTGCACCGGACACGGCGAGACCGAGCATCAGCAGTGCGGTCAGGGTGATCAGCTTCATGGCGGTTCGATCCTTGGGGTTCTGATTCGTTTCGAGCGAGGACTTGCGGCAGGACTCGGTGGCGAGAGAGCCGATTCTCTATCGACTCGTGGCGGCGATCCGCTGGACTTGTTCGAGGTAGCGCGCGACATCGTCGTTCGGCTTGATGTCCTGCGCGCGCTGGATGAGCGGGATTGCGTCCGCATAGCGTTCCATGCTCATCAGCACCTGGGCATGTCGGATGCTCGCGATCACCTCGAAGTCTTCCAGGCTCTGCGCCCGCTCGTAGTAGAAGATCGCTTTATCGGGCTTTTCGTTTCGGGCGTAGTGCTGGCCCAGGAGCATCAGCGCTTCGCCGTCGAGGGGATCGATCTCGAGGATCTGTTGCAGGACCTTGGCGGTCGCTTCGTCTCCCGTGCCATCCGCCATGCTGAGTCGCGCTTCGAGCTTCAGCAGCTTGGCCCGGTCCGCGTTCGAGATGCTGCCCTTCCACTTCGTCTGGATGTGCGCGGCGACGGCCCGAGCCTCTGTCACGGCGCCGCGGGCGGCCAGAACCTCGGCGGCTCGCAGGGGCCGATCGACCGACCGGGTCGTGTCGACGTCGATCGACTTCTGGAAGGCGCGGCTCGCCAGATCCATCAGATCCTCGGTGATGTAGATGTCGCCGAGCGTCTGGAGACCGCTGACCGTCGACTTGCCCATGCGATCCAGGGCTTCGAGGTTCTCGGCGGCTCGCAGGGGCTGGTTGCTCTCGAGGAATGCCTGGGCCTGCAGCATCCAGAAGTCCGCGTTGTCGGGATACCGCTCGATCATCACCTCGAGCAGCGTGATCGCGTCCTCGTACTTCTGCTGTCGGAACACGGCGCGGATCATGCCCAGACGCCACTCGTTGTTGTCCGGCTGGAGCAGGAGTGCATTCTGGAACGCGGCCTCGGAAGGCTGGTAGTCCTGCTTGGCCGCGTACGCGAACCCCAGAAGTCCGTACGAGTAGGCGTCTCCTCCCCCCAGCTCGATCATGCGGGTGAACGCCTTGATGGCGTCGTCGTTCTTCTGGTCGCGAACGTAGATGAGTCCGAGATTGCGCCAGGCGCGGCGGAAGCTCGGAAATTTCTCGACCGCCGTCAGATAGCTGGCGAGTGCACCGGGCATGTTGTCCTGCTGGAACTGGATACCGCCGAGCGTGAAGTCGAGGATCGCCGAAGAGTCGGGCTTCAACTTGCCACGGAGCATGACCTCGGCTTTGGGAAGGTCCTGCGCCATCAGGGGCCTGACCTTCTCGAGGATCGCGATCTCCTCTTGCGTGATGTAGGGCTCCACATCCGAGTTGATGCCGTAGTAGGCGATGAACTGCTTCTTGAAGGTCGGGTCGTTCCAGATGTCGATTTCCGCGTTGTCGAGATCTGCATCCCAGGCCGGAGCCGAAGTCGCGGCAACGACGTGCGGAACATCTGCCAGCGCGGGCAGGATCGACAGCAGGACGACGACGCGCAGGAGTCCAGATGTGCGTGCCTTCTCGCTCGCTCGTATCTTCTGCGCCTGGCTGCTCATTTCGCAGGGCCCGAATCCAGCAGCAGCTGCAGCTTCGCTCCTGCTGATGCCATCTCGAGATCGGCACCTTCCGATCGGCTGTTCAGGATGTTGAACGGGATCAGGCCGGTGATCGCGATGCCCAGACCGAACGCGGTGGCGATCAGGGCTTCCGCGATGCCGCCCGTGATCGCGGAGGGCGAGTTCAGATCCCCTCCGATCAGGGAGAACGAATTCATCATTCCGGTCACCGTGCCGAGCAGTCCCAGCAACGGAGCGAGCGTGATGCCCGTGTCGATGATCGAGATGCCGGATCGGTAGCGCCGCAGCTCCTGCTCCTTCGCGAACTCCAGCGCATCCTCGAGAGAGTTCGCTCTGTGGGTCAGGCCATATCCCAGGTAGCGCAGCACGAAGTCTTCGGAGTCCCGGCTGATGCGAGCGGCCTCGTGGAGCTTGCGGTCCTGGATGGCCGCATAGAAGTCGTCCAGGCCGCTCGGGTCCCGCCCTTCCTTCTCCTTCAAGATGAACGAGATCCGCTCGATCACGGCGCCCGAGCAGAGGATCGAGACGATCAGGAGCGGCCACATCACCAGACCCCCCTTCTCGAAGATCTGCGTCAGACCGTTCCCCTCGAAGAAGACCGACCAGGTATCGGTCGGGATCCAGAAGATCGCGGTGAGGATCGCCGCAGCAGCGCCGATCAGAAGACCTGTCTTCGAACTGGGTCGGAAGGATGTCATCATGTCTTGGGTTTGAAGCGAATCGGCACGCGCATCTGCACGGCCACTCGCTCGCCTCCTTTGATTGCTGGTTCGAACTTCCACTGTTTCACTGCGTCGAGAGCCGGCTTCTCGTAGGCGGGGTGCGTCGACTCTTCGACTTTGGCATCGGTGACTTTTCCACTCTGATCCACGACGAACAGGATGCTCACGACTCCACCGTCCTTCTGCGTACGCATCTTCGCGGGATACACGGGTGCCGCCTGGAAGATCGGCCGAGGTCTTTGATCGATCTCCGCCAGACTGAACACCTTGTCGAGATCCTCACCCGCGAACGAGCCCGCCTTCCCGGTCCCGCCGATCCGTCCTCCCGAAGCGAAGTCGAGTGCGTTGGCGAAATCGCCGCTGCCTCCACCGGCTCCGCTCAGTGCCGCTTCGATGTCGCTGAGGCTCGCGGCCTCGAGGGCGGGCGCTTCGTCTGCCTGCGCTTCGAGTTTCTCGATGACCTCGTCCGCATCGGGTACTTCCTCGGGTTCGATCTCTTCGATCACCTCGGGTTCCTGTTGGATTTCTTCCTTCTCAGCTTCGACTTCGTTCTCACTGAACAGCTCGACTTGTTGGAGAGAGGCCTGGTCTGCGTCCTGGCTCATGAACAAGAATCCGCCGATCAGGATGACGGCGGCATGGGCCAACAGCGCCAGAGCAATGCCGCGAGGCAGGTCGATCGTCATTTTTTGTCCGTGTTGATACCTACCTTGGCGATCCCGATCTTTCGAACCTCATCCAGCACTCCGACGACGTTCTTGAAGTCTGCCCCCGCGTCGCTGTTGATCACGACCTTCGGATCCTTCGATGTGGATTTCAGCGTCTGCAGCCGGAGAGGCAGCTGGGCGAGCGAGATCTTCTCCTTGTTGTAGAAGACGTCGCCCTTCTCGGTGACGCTCAGCGTGACCGTCTTGTCCTCCTCCTGCTGATCGCCGAGCGACGCAGCCGTGCTGGCCGTCGGCAGGGCGACCTGGACACCCTGGTTCTTGGACATCGACAGCGACACCATGATGAACGTGGCCAGCAGGAAGAAGATGATGTCGATCAGCGGAATGATCTCGATCCTGGCCTTCTTGCCACCCCCGCGTGCGGATGAAGAGTGCATGGCTACAGGTCCTCCGCCGGGTAGAGTCGGGCGATCGCGGCTTGATCAGCGACGTTCTTCGGCTGGACCAGCAGCTCGAGCTGTGTGGCCGCCAGTTCTACCTCGAGCCGAGCCTCCTCCATCTTCGTGTTGAGGAAGTTGAAGGGGATGAGCGACATGATCGCGATGGTCAGACCGAACGCAGTCGCGATCAGCGCCTCGGCGATACCACCCGTGATGGCGCCCGGAGCGCCCAGATCCCCGCCGATCAGCGAGAACGAGCTCATCATGCCGGTGACCGTTCCGAGCAGACCCAGCAACGGCGCCAGCGTGATCACCGTGTCGAGGATCGGAACACCGCGACGGAAGCGCTTCAGTTCTTCTTCCTGGGCATACAGGATCGCGTTGGCGAGCGACTTCTCCTTGTGCTCGAGCGCGTAGCCCAGAGTCCTGACGACGTAGAACTTCGACGTGTAGCCGAGGCTGATCGCGCGATCGACTTCGCCGTTGGAGACCGCCGTGAGGAATTGTTCGAGGGCCTGCGGGTTGCGGTTCCGCTGTTCCTTCACCAGGAAGATCACACGCTCGATCACGGTTCCCAGCGCCAGAACGGCGGCGAGCAGAAGCGGCCACATGATCGGACCGCCCTTCTCGAAGATCTGGATCACGTCCGTCTGCTGAGCGAACGCCTTGAGGGCGCCGCCGCGCGAGGGATCGAGTGGCATGATGCCGCTGCCCGTTTCGACGAGTTCGGCGATCCGGCCTTGCATGTTCCCGTCGAGTGGTCGGATGAGCGGATTCGTCGATCCGGTCTGCGCCACACCGACTCCAGCCGAGCCGTTCTCGCCGCCGAACAGCACGACGGGCCCGATGATCGTGTAGTGGCCTTCGACCACGACGCCTTCCATGTCGACCCCGACGCCCTCGAATTTCATTCCGCCGATGGCGTCGAACAGTCGGGCGATGGAGACATCGACGAACTCGGTCTGCCGCGTGAACTTCTCGGGCATCGGGAGCGTCGTGTTCTCCGTCGCTTGTTTGGCCGCTCCCAGGCTGTCGCCGAGATACTGGAGTTCGCTGATGTTGATCTTCGATTCGAAGCTCCGCGCATATTCGTCGAGCAGGGTGCCCACGTAGGCCAGCTCGTCCTGACGAGCCTTCATCCCCGTCTTGAGAGTGGTGATCTCCAGGCTGCCGGACTCGACGAGACGCGTGACCCGTTCATGCTCCTTCCGGAGCTGCGTGAGCTTCTCCTCGAGAGCGGTGAGTTCCTGGGCGAGCGGCAGCTTCTCGGAGGCGATCTGGTTCCGGAGCTTGTTCAGCTCCTGGATGCTCCTGTTCAGCTCCTGCTCGGCAGAGTCGGAGAGACGCCCGACGGTCTTCTGGGCGGCTGCATCCTGAGCGAAGGCGCTGATCGGCGCATGAAGCAGCCAGATCAGGCAGATCAGGATTCGCGAAACGATTTTCATGGTGTCTCCACCGGCACCGCAACGAAGAAGAACCGTGCTCGTTGCTCTCGAAATGGCTTCGGACGGACGCATCCGCCCCTGGAGCGCCCCGCGCGCACAGCGGGGATCGTGCGAGATCGAACCGAGCGCTCGAGAGCGGTAACCGCGCCCGTCGTCCGATCCTGTTCCGTGTGAGGATCGCTATCCGTCGAGGCCGAGTTGTACCGACGCCACGTCGAGAATCAGTCACGGTTGCATGACGGTTGTGTTGAGAAACACGGGACGAGTCCACAATCGAGCACGAGGATTCGCGCACACGCTCGTGGTCCTGGTGCACCCGGCGCGGCCGAAACGAGCTCTCGCGTCTCCAGCATGCGACGAATCGACGACGCGAGAGTGGCGATCGTGTGTGGTTCGGTGTCGATTCCATGGTGTTTCCGGCTGATCGACTATCTCGACGAAGGATTCGGGAATTCATCACGGGTCCGTCACCCGATCGTGTCGCTCGCGTGCTTCTGTGTCGCCTACGAGGGGCGCAGCCGACCACCATGCAGTCCGAGCGAGACACCCAGATCCTGATCGTGGACGGCTCCAAGGAGTCGCGTGACGAATTGCGGGACGCGCTCGACACGACGCCCGTCCGTTTCTACGAGGTCGAGAGCGCGGCAGAAGCCCTGGACATGGCGGCGGTCACCCGACCCGACCTGATCCTGTCCGAGGTGAAGCTCCCGGACGCCTCGGGTTTCAGCTTGTGCCGCATGCTTCGGGAGGACGCCCGCTATTTCGACCTTCCCGTGATTCTCGTCAGCAGCTGGGCGAGCGAGCTCGATCGCGTGATCGCGTTCGAGAGCGGGGCGGACGACTTCCTGGCGAGACCGTTCTTCGGTCGCGAGCTGACCTCACGTGTCGGCGCGGTCCTGCGTCGCAAGGGCAAGCAGGGTTCGCGTTCACGTGAGATCGCTGCGCGCTCGGCGGACCGGACACCGCACGCGACCGGATACCGGACCGTGCGCGTCGCCGGTCGGATCCTCGATCTCACCCCCAAGGAGACCGCGATCCTGGTACAGCTCGCGACATGCGGCGGTGCAGTTCGATCGCGCCGTCAGCTCGTCGAAGCCGTATGGGCCGGCAAACGTCCGCTGCCCGCGGACCGCTGCATCGACAGCCACGTGAAGTCGCTGCGTCGCAAGCTCGGATCCGGCGCCGACTGCGTGGAGACCGTCCGCGGCATCGGGTACCGCTACACCCCGCATCCGGATATCGAGCTGAGCTGAGCATCGCGCACGACGCCCGCCCCCGACTGCGGGCTACTGGGTCGGTGCCGCGGGTTCGCCGAAGAACTCGGCGAGCAGTGCGCCGATCCGTTCGGGTTCTTCCTGGATGACCCAGTGCGTGCCGGAGCCGAGCTCAACGAGCCGGCCGTCATCGAGGAACAAGAGACTGCGACGGCTGAGATCGCCCGGGATGTATGGATCCCGGGCCGCGATCAGGAGCAGCGTCGGCACCGCGACGCGTTGTCCGCCCGCGATCACGACTTCGTCCTGGTGTCGGGCAGCGGCGCGATACCAGTCGCCCATGGTCGAGATCGCACCGTCTCGATCCCACGCGGAGCGGTAGAGGTCGAACTGCTCGTCAGGAAACGTCCCGGGCTGCGACGTGTCACGCAGACTGCTCGTGAGCAGTCGCCAGTTGGCGATGCGCGCCGCGAATCCCGGCAGCCAGGGGATCTGGATGAACGTGCGATACCAGCTGACCGAGTCTTCGTCGCTCGTGTAGCCGACGTCGGCCAGCGGATGCGGGGTATCGAGGATGGCGAGTCGTCGCACCACGGCCGGGTGCTCGATGGCGATCCGCCACGCGACGGCACCTCCCCAGTCGTGACCGGCGAGATCGACCTGCTCGTAGCCGAGTGCTGCGATGAGTCCGACGATGTCCGCCGCGAGTTTGTCGATCCGATAGTCCGAGACCCGGCCCGGCTTGTCGGAGCGGTTGTAGCCGCGCTGATCCGGCACGATCACCCGGAACCCGGCGCGCGCCAGCACCGCCATCGGCCCGCGCCACGCGTACCAGAATTCCGGGAAGCCGTGCAGCAACACGACCGGCTGGCCGTCCGCGGGCCCCGCCATCACGACGTGCAGCGTGACTTCGCCGACGTCGATCCGCCGAGCCTCGAGCTCGATCCCGAGCGCCGCGCGCGCGGCGGCGACTTCATCGCGATCGGGCTGCCGCCCCGACCAGACCCCCAGCGCGACCAGCGCCAGCACGACCGCTCCCAGCCACCCCACGACCTTCATCACCCGCATCCCGCCAACGCTAGCCCCGGACGCGCCCCTCTCCTCCTTCTATCTATATCCATCCCCCTCTCCCAACTCCTCCGCCCGAATCCGCGCCCCCCCTGCCTCCGCCGCCCGAGGCCGGCGGGATGGAGGGGCGGGGCGGAATAAAGCGCAGCAGAAAACGCCAGCCGAAGCCACACCAGCACCGCACCGCAACAACACCCACACAAGCTATGCAACCAAGCGAGCCATCCGCCCCGACCCTCCATCCCGCCGGCCTCGGGCGCGGAGGCAGGGGTGGCGCCCAGGCAAGGAATGAGGACCCTTTGCGTCCCCATGCCCCTCACCTGCGGAATCGTCGGCCTCCCGAACGTCGGGAAGAGCACCATCTTCAATGCCCTCACCGCGGCGGGCATCCAGGCCGAGAACTATCCGTTCTGCACCATCGAGCCGAACACCGGGGTCGTCACGGTGCCGGATGCGCGGCTCGCCGCGCTCGACACCATCGTGCACGCCGAGCGGATCGTTCCGGCGATCGTCGAGTTCGTCGACATCGCCGGGCTCGTGAAAGGGGCGAGCAAGGGTGAGGGCCTCGGCAACCGCTTCCTCGCCAACATCCGCGAGACCAGCGCGATCATCCACGTGGTGCGCTGCTTCGATGACGACAACGTCGTGCACGTCGACGGATCGCCCGATCCCCTGCGCGACGTCGAGACGATCGAGCTCGAACTCGGTCTCGCCGACATCGAAACCCTCGAGAAGCGGATCGATCGAGCCCAGCGCACGGCGAAGAGCGGCGACAAGGCCGCCAAGGTCGAGGCCGAGTTCTTCATCGCCCTGCAGCAGCACATCTCGAGCGGCCAGCAGGCGCGCAGCTTTCCGGTACCCGAGGCGATCCGCAGCGCGTATCGCGAATCGCATCTGCTGACCGCGAAACCCGTCCTGTATGTCGCCAACGTCGATGATGCTTCGCTCGCCGAGGGCAACGACTACAGCCGGCTCCTCGACGCGCATGCCGCCAAGGGTGGCGCCGAGGTGGTGCGTATCTGCGGCCAGGTCGAGGCAGAACTCGCCGAGCTCGACGCGAGCGAGCGCGCTGAGTTTCTCGCGGATCTCGGCGTCACGGAGCCCGGGCTCGATCGCCTGATCCACGCCGCCTACCGGCTGCTCGATCTCATCACCTACTTCACGGCCGGTGAGAAGGAGGTGCGGGCCTGGACGGTGCGCCGCGGCGCAGCAGCTCCCGAAGCCGCAGGCGTCATCCACTCGGACTTCGAGAAGCACTTCATCCGCGCCGAGGTCATCCCGTTCGCGACCTACATCGAACAGCGCGGCGAGGCGGGCGCCAAGGCGAAGGGCTTGATGCAGGTCGAAGGCAAGGAATACGTCGTCGAGGACGGCGACGTGATGCACTTCCGCGTGGGCGTCTGAGCCCCTGAACGAACAGGAGGCCACCGCGTGGCGGGCCAACGATCCGAACTGCTGAGCCCGGAAGAAGTCCTCGCCCGCTACACGAGCGGGCCCCGCACCGGCGTGTTCACCGACGGCTCGTGCGACCCGAATCCCGGGCCCGGCGGTTGGGGGTTCGTGTGGGTCGAGGACGGACGGATCCTCGCCGAGAAGCACGGCTACGAAGCCGACACCACGAACAACCGCATGGAGCTGACCGGACTGATCGAAGCGTTCGAGGTGCTACCCGCCGACGGCGTGGTCACCGTCCACTCCGACAGCCAACTCTGCGTGAACACCATCAACGAGTGGGCGGCGGGCTGGGAGAAGCGCGGCTGGAAGCGCAAGACCGGGCCGATCAAGAATCTCGACCTCGTGAAGCGCCTGTACGCGCTTTCGCTCGCCAAGCCAGGCATCAAACTCGAATGGATCCGCGCCCACGACGGCTCGCGGTGGAACGAGTACGCGGACGCACTGGCATCGACGTATCAGCGCGAGGGGCGCCGGTAGCCCTGATCTGATTGCGCCACCCGCGTCATCGTCGATGCTGCGCGGCGCGGCGTTTGTGCATGGCGATCAGGGCCGCGATCCCAGCGCCGAGCATCGCCCCGATTCCCGGCTCGGGGACGAAGCTGCGTTCCCACATCTGGTCCGCGGTGACGACGTCGATGTCTCCGTCAGCGTCGACGTCCTCGACGAAGAGCACGTCGGGTTCGGCCGGTCTCGTCACGGCACCATGCAACGCAAAGGGCCCCGCGAACGTGCCGCCGTCGTTCCGGTACCAGAGTCCCACGGCCACGACGTCGGAATCCGAGTCGCCATCGAAGTCGATCAGGCGGATCTCCGAAGGCCCGTTGTCCTGCGAGTCGAACTCGTCGCTCACGGCCGGCGCGCGGCCGAGCAGTCGCCAGGGTTCGACACCCAGGTCGAAGAGCGGCTGCCCTGCAGCGGTGATCGGATCGTCGCTCTGAAGGCTTGGAACCCACGCGATCCAGCGCGAGTTCGCCGAGTAGAATTGACCGGGGCCGCTCATGTCCTGCTGCAGATCGAACGACACGAACAGGTCTGCGTCTCCATCACTGTCGGCGTCGCCGGCCGCCACGTCGCCGACCGTGACCGAGCACGCGAGTTGATACGTCTCGCAGACGTTCGGGCACGCCACCGCGGCCTTGTCGGCGCACGAGAAATCCCACTCGACGTCGCAGCAGTACGAGTCGAGTCCGCACACCGTCGCCTCGCAGGTGGTGTCGTCGCAGCCGGGGGACCCGTTGTCTACGCAGCAGTCGCTCGTGTTGGCTGGCGTCTCGCAGCGCACACCGTCATAGACGTCCTCGCCGAGCAGCGCGATCAGTTCCTGGGGCTGGGTGGGATCCCAGAACGCGTCGAGTCCGTCGGGTACGGAGACGAGCGCCGAGACCGGGAAGCTCCCGGGACCCGCATTCTCCGCCCACTGGATCGCGAGGGGGTTGGCGTCATTGCCCGCGGCGAGGTCGAGGTCGGCGTCCCCATCGAGGTCGGCGAGTGACTGCGGTGCAACGGTGGGCTTGTCGAAGCCCGGAACCACCGGTGCCAGCGTCTGATTCCAGACGACTCGCGAGCTGCTCGGGCGCTCGAGGACTGCGTCGGGCCGGGTATCGCCGTTCAGATCCTCGACCACCAGATAGGACGTGGTGATCGCGTTGATGGACAACGAACCGAGTGAAGTGAACAGGCCCGAACCATTGCCCGGGTACATGGTCGTCCCGACCGTCGAATTCGCCACGAGATCCACGTCGCCGTCACCCGTCCAGTCCGCCACATCGGCCGCCGTCAGGGTTCCCACGCCGAGACCACTTGCCTGAGCGGAGAACTGGTTTGTGCCGTCGTTGATCTGCAGCGTGTCGGCCTGCTCGATCACGAGATCGAAATCACCATCGCCGTCCACGTCGGAGACTGCCAACGGCGTCGCCGGAATGGTTCTCGACTCGAACTCGAGCGGCTCGTTCGGTACGGCGAATCGGATTGCGAAGGTGGCAGCGGGCAGCGAGCCACAACCCCGGGTGAGCGAACCATCGAGTTCGACGAACACGGGCTCAGGGTGGAAGGTGCACTGCCCGAGCCCGTCGGGCTTGCAGAGCTCGGCCGGAAACGCCTGTTGTCCGATCGCGCGGATCTCGTCGCGGGGCAGGAACGAGAACGCATACTCGAGCGCCACGTCGCAGGTCGCGCCGAAGTGTCGCGTCACCCACCACTGCTCGATCAGTTCGCCACCGAACGTCGCCGGGAAGAATCCGTCGCCCGATTCCCCGCACTCGAAGTCGGTGCCCGGCAGGTCGAGCGGATCGAGGGAGGCGATCGGATTCGCCACCACGACTCCCGGTGCGGTCACGTTCAACTCGAGCTGTCCCCCGTGACAGATCAGTGTGTTGTCGGTGCCTCCGATGCTCGGCGGATGACAATCGATCTCGATCGGCGTACCGGGAGATGGCAGCGGGCAACCGACTGGCGGGGTGCTCAGGATGCACGTCTGGATCGCCGGATTGCACGAAACGAACGTCCCGCCATCGATCGCATCGAGGACCACGTCCCACGTATCGACGAGCTCCCCGGTCAGCTCCACCCCCGGAATGAAGTCCGGGCGACACGCGCCGGGTGGATTCGATCCGGGGCACGAGTTCGATCGGAAGACGCCTCCGTCCGTGGTCGTCGAATCCGATCCGGCGTCGAGATAGGGGGCCACGCAGACGATGTTCGGAGCCGCGACACAGACCATCCGCGCCTGGAGCTGGACGCGCAGTTCAGTAGCGCGCACCGGGAGCGGCGGAGGCGGCAGCGTCGTTCCCTGTCCACCCGCTCGGACACTCGATGCCGACGCGAGTGCGAGCAGTCCCGAGATCAGAAGCAGCGCCGCGATCCGGTTCGCTCGGCAAAGGGCAAAGAGTGGAACTCGGTGAGTGATCAGCATGGCGCCCTCGTCGGTCACTTCCGACTTAAGAGCCGAGTTTCGGTGATTCGATCGATCGGCGCCAGGGACGGTTCGCGACTGACGCAACTGTGCGGTTCAGTGCGCCTCCCCCGGCACGGGAAGCACGGGCGACTGCAGTCGCCAGATCGTGATGGGCTCGTCCCAGCCTTTGACCCGGACTCCATCCTGCCGAACGAAGCCCTCGCTCGCCTCCTCGATGCGGCTGCGTGTCACGGAGTCGATCACGATATCGGTGTCGAGGCTGCGGGTGAGCCCTTCGAGACGAGCTGCGAGGTTGGTGGTCTGGCCGATCACCGCCCAGATCTTGCGGTCGACCGACTGGATGTTGCCCACGAAGGCGGTCCCCGTCGCGATTCCGATTCCCACCTGGATCGGTCCGGCGTCCGCGAGACCGAGAGCGCCCGACCTCATGTCCTTGATGATCGCGCGCGCCGCATCGACGGCGCGTCGTTCCTTTTCGTCCAGCGGTGACGGGGCGCCGAAGGCAGCCATCAGCCCATCGCCGTGGAACTCCACCACCGAGCCGCCACGTTCCCGGATGCGTCGTGACACCAGCATCGTGTAGTTGTTGATGAGTTCGAACACCTCTGGCGTCGCGCGATCCCGCGCAAGTATCGAATAGCCGCGGATATCGATGAAGACCACGGTGACCTCGCTCGTGCCGGGCGTGACGTCGCCGCCTCGTGTCAGCTCCTCCACGACGCTGCCCGGCGCATAGTGGGCGAGTTTCTCGTACAGGACCTGCTCCTCCGCGAGCAGCGCGTCGCGTTCGATCGTGGAAAGCTCGAGACCGACGCGATCCGCCAGGCCCTCGAGCATCGCGATCTCGGTTCTCGAATAGACGTCGCCGGATCGCTTCGCACCGAGCACGACGAACGCCGCGAGTTCGTCGTCGCGGCGAAGCGGCAGGAGGATCTCGGCGCCGAGTCCGTCGAGCTGCGCAATTTCCTGGGCGCTCAGCGCACCGCTTCGCGCAAGGCGTCTCCAGCTGCGAGCGAGCAGCGGACCCTCGCTCGATACGAGAACCACCGGCAGCAGTCCGGTGGCGGCGAACGCCGGGGGGACGAGCGGTCCGGCTGCGGACAGCGGGACGAAGGCTTCGCCGAGGCGTGCGTAGACGGCGAATGTCTCGAAGATCCCGAGCGCGGTGAATTCCGAACCGAGATGATCGAGCATCGCTCCGGCCCCACGGATCTCTGCCAGACTGGCGCGCAGTGCGCGCAGGGACCGTTCGAGGCGGTACTCGTCGCGGAACAACCACTGCTCGATCCGGGACTGCAGCAGGCGACCCGGGACGACGATCATGAGCACGAAGCCGACGACCAGAGCCGATCTCGCCGTCGACGTCTGCAGATCGGTCGAGTTGCTCAGCCACGTCGTCGCCATCGGCTCGAACTGCATACCAAATCCGAGCACGAGCGGCGCCAGCAGGATTCCCGCCATGGTCAACGTGATCAGTCGATTGATGTCGAAGAGGTTGTCTCGGAGCAGCGCGATGCCGAGGAACAACGGCAGCACCACCTGGAAACCGAGTGCGCTCTCGTAGATCCAGCGAAGCGACGGATCCCCGGCCGAGAGCGCGGAGGCGACGAGGGGGGGCACAGTCGCAATGAAGAAGCCGTAGATTCCCCAGTGCATCTGGCGCCGTTCGCGCGCCTCGGCACGTCGATAGTTGCGGACGAGGATGACGAGCAGTGCGGCGATCGCCAAGGAGAAGCAGGCGCTCGCGTAGCGGAAGCCGAACAGACCGAGGGCCGGCACACCGAAGAGCCAGATGTAGAGAGCGGGTCCCGTGACGAGCAGGATCCACGGGTACAGCAGAACGCGCTCCGAACGGGGCGCCAGCTTCGGCGGGAAGAGCAGCGCCGCACGCAGCATCAAGGGTGGATAGAAGGCACCGGTCGTCAGGATCAGGACGAACGCGAATCTGTTCATCCCGGGCGATCCGCCGTAGAGCGAACAGAAGTGCAGGCTGAACACCAATGCCGCCAACGCGTACGCGCGTGCCGCGCGGCTGCCGCGGCCGCGGATCAGGACCAGCGTCGCGAACAGTCCCATCGAGAGCGACACGAGCAGATGCGACCACGCGTACGGAACGATTGCGAGCGCCACGTCCGCCGCGATTGTCTGCCCATCGCGCTGCACCGCGAACGGCACACGACCCTCGCGCGACGCCTCATAGGCATGCGTCATCACGAAAAGGCGGCTGGCGCCCCGCAGATCGCGACCGTCCATCGCGAGCAACACGTCTCCGGCTCGAACGTCGTCGACCCCCGGCTCGACGTCCGGCCAGGGCATCAACGCGGTCGGGTAGGCGTCGTCTCCCGCCGCCGACGCGACATAGAGCGGAAACCAGGCAATCGGACGATCCGAGGTCTGCCGATCCACGTGCAGGACACTGCAGACCAGCCAGAGAGGAACCAACGTGACGAGAAGCGCGATGTCGGCTCGGGTCAGTCCACTCATGCGCGTGTAGCCTCGGCCGGACGTCGGATTCGCTGGCGGGCGTCGAGAGCGACGACCGCGAGGGGCAGGAGTGCGGTCAGCTCGCCGAGCCGTGCATACGGGGTGAGGGTCCGTGACGGCTTCGCATCCCCATACAGCATGGCCGGTACGCCGAAGGGCGCGCGGCCGACGACGCGTCCCTGCGGATCGATCAGTGCGGTGTAGCCGCTCGAAGTGGGTCGGAGCAGGAATCGCCGTGTCTCGATCGCACGCATCGATACGGCGCGGAGCTGTTGTTCGGCGGCGGACCGACTCCCGAACCAGTCGTCGTTCGACGGCGCCACGAGAATCTCGGCGCCCGCCCTCGCGAGTGCGCGGACCGATTCGGGGTACATCGCCTCGGAACAGATCGCGACGCCCACCTCGCCCATTCGCGTGGGCAGGAGGATCGGCGCGACACCCGCGAGAATCGGATCCGGTGCGTCGCGAAACCACGCACCGAACGCCGCTGCCTCGGAGAACGGCATCAGGCGGACCTTGTCGTGTCGATCGCGGAGCCCGCCGTCCCGAACGAGGAACACCGAGTTGGTGCGGCGGGGTTTGCCGTCGTGCATGCGCACTCCGAGCCCACCGGCGAGCAGATCGATCCCCATGCCACGCGTCTCGACCAGCAGACGTTCTCGCAGCACGGCGTCGTCCTCGATGTAGAAGTCGAGGGCGAGCTCGGGCCACGCCACCAGCGTGGCGCCGGCGCTCGCCGCCTGACGCGTCAGCTCGAGATGCTGGTCGAGGTTCGCGGCGATGTGCTGAGCCACGAAGCGCCGATCACGTGGGATCGCGCCCTGCACCAGCGCGACGCGCACATGTTCGCCGCTTTCTGCCTGGAATTGCATCCGGATGAACCCATAGGCGAGCTGGCCGACCAACAGGACCCCGACGGCGAAACTCGCGGCGCGTGGCTTCCGACCGCGAAGCAGTGGCGCGAGCCTGCCCGCCCACCACGCTGCCACCACAGCCAACATCGCGCCGACCCCATATGGCCCGGTGATGTCGGCAATCTGGGCAGGCAGGGGCCACACCATCTGTGAATCGCCGAACAGCGCCCACGGATTGGCGACGATTCCATGCACGCGCACCCACTCGCACAGCCACCAGGCCGCGCCGACAAGCACGGGCGCGACGCTCCCCCGCGCGGTCGCCCAGCTGAGCCATGCCGCGAACGCCGCGAAGTAGAGGCTGCCGCAGAGCGTCCAGGCGGCGAGGCTCGCGAGCCAGACCATGGGTCCGCGGGTCAGGAAGTAGTCGCCCACCATCCCGGGCAACCAGGGACTGACGAGTGCGCCCGCGATCGATCCGGTGATCAAGCCTGCGATCGCGGCACGAGCGGGATCGAGCCGCGCCGCCGCGATGCAGAGCGGTGTCAGCGCGATCCAGGCGACCGGCCACCAATCAAGGGGTGGAAACGAAGCGCCGTACAAAACACCGGACGCGACCGCGAGCAGGGCCGCGATCGCGTTTCGCGACCGAGCGATCCGCATCAGCGAAGACGCCGGTCGAAGCGGGTCCGGTTCGATGGACTCTGCCTCTGGCACGCAGGTTCGGCCGCGTCGGATCGACCCGGATGCTCGCCCTGCCCAGCCCATGTCGCACTCCTGTGTCGCAAGAGCCTCGGTCGGTTCGGGATCAGATCGCCTCCCCGGGTCCGACCTCGAAGAAGAGCTTCTGATCCACCGATTCGCGGGGCGGCCTCCCGTAGTGGCCGACCGGCCAGCCGATCGGGATCAGCGCGCAGCTCGGAGTCTTCTCCGAAAGCCCGATGTACGCGTCGATCTCTCTTCCATAGGTGCGATGCACGGTGGTGAGCGAGGCGCCGAGCCCGACCGCCCGACACGCCAGCAGGATGTTCTGGATCGCGGGGAACAGTGCCTGTTGTTGCTGTTCGCCGCGCCGTGTCCAACCGGCGACGAACAGATGCACGGGCGCTTCGTGCAGATGCTCGGCCAGGTGGAGGGCGCCCTTCATGTTGCGCAGACGCGCGGGAGGAAAGTCGGGATCGCCTTCGGCCTTCGCGAAGGCGGGCTCGATGTAGGCACGAAACGCCTTCAGGTATCGCTCGGCGATGAAGGCACGGCGCGCGGGCTCGGTGACCGCGACGAAGATCCACGGTTGCCGATTGCCGCCGCTCGGCGCGAACGTGCCGGCTTCGCAGACTTTGCGGATCAGCGCGGGCGGCACCGGATCGCCGCGCAGTCTGCGGATCGCCCGGGCGGTGCGGATGCCTTCGAGCAGCGGCACGTCCTCGCCGATGCGTGCGATGTCGATCTCGGCGGCGGGCTCGGTCATCGCGATCGGTCTCCTGCCCGACTCTTCCCGCGCTTCTTCGGCGGGGATTTTCGGCTCGCTTCCTTCTTCTTTGCCTTGCTCGCCGCCACGGTCTTCAGCTTGCTGGCCGCCGACTTCCGCGCGCCGCTGTTCCGCTTCGCGGGCGGGCCGGGCGACAGCTTCTCGGGCACCGCGTCCTCCCGGAGGACCGTCCTCCCCAGCGCGAGCACTCGTGCGAACTCGGCTTGCGTGACCGGCACGACGGAGATCCGGCCGCGCTTGACGAGGAACATGTCTGCGAGCAGGGGATCCGCTTTGACGTCGACGAGCGTCACCCGCTCCTCGAGCCGCTGCACCGGGGCGAGCTCGACCACCACCCACGTGGGGTCGTCGATCGTCGGATCCGGATAGGCGTCGCGCACGATCCGTGCGATCCCCACTACCTCCTTGCCCTCGTTGGAGTGGTAGTAGAGCGCGAGATCACCGACCTTCATGGCCTGGAGATTGTTGCGTGCTTCGTAGTTGCGGACGCCGTCCCAGTGCGTCGAGCCATCCTCGACGAGCTGGTCCCACGAATACTTGAACGGCTCGGACTTGACGAGCCAATGGCCACGCGGCATCGCTTGCTCCAGGGCGGGGATCGACAGAGGAGGAGCATCGCATGACTGCCACAGCATCGGAAGGTGCCGAACACGACGGCCGCTATGGCCCGGTGCGGGTGATCGGTGGCGCGCGGGGTGGTCGATATCCGCAGGGCAACAGTCTGCTGGTCGAGGGCGAGCGTCAGACGGCCATCATCGACCCTTCGCTCGGTGTGATCTCGCGTTTCGGCGAACTGCCGGCAGTCGATCTCGTCATCAACTCGCACTGCCACGAGGATCACATCGCGGGCAACCACCTGTTTCCCGACGCGCCGTGGCACGTCCATGCCCTCGATCGCCCCGGCTTCGCCGATCTCGACGGCATGATGGCCATCTACGGCTACGGGGGCGCGATCGAGGATTCGTTCCGCAAGGTGGTCGTCGAGCAGTTCCGCTATCGGGCCCGTCCCGACGCTGTCCCCTACGAGGACGGTGATGTCTTCGATCTCGGAGGTGTGACGATCAGCGTCCTCCACACACCGGGCCATACTCGCGGACACAGCTGTCTTCTGATCGAGTGGCTCGATCGCAGCACGACGCGGCGCTTGATCTACCTCGGTGACATCGAGCTGACGAGCTTCGGCCCCTACTACGGCGACGCCTGGTCGGATCTCGCGGATTTCGAGCTCTCGCTCGCGCGGGTGCGCGCCATGCAGGCAGATTGGTACGCGACCTTCCACCACATCGGCGTGCTGACGGGACGTGAAGCCTTCCTCTCGCGGCTCGATGTCTTCGAGGCGAAGATCACCGAGCGCGAACAACGACTGCTGATCTTTCTCGCCGAGCCGCACGATCTCGCAGAGGTCGTCGCGCACCGCTTCGTCTACCGGCCGCAGGATCCTGTGCCCTTCGCCGATGTCGTCGAGCTGCGCTCGATGGGCCAGCACATCGAGCGGCTCTTGCTTGCGGGCCGGCTCGAGGAGGTCGGCGGCGGGCGCTACCGGGCCCGCTGATCGGATCGTGGTCGGATCGTGGTCGCAGCCGCTCAGCGCATGTCGGCCGGTGTCTGCGCCTCCATGATGTGACGCGCCACGAAGGCGACGAGTGGGCGCGGAGCCAGACGCGGCGGCAGTGTGGCGCGGATCCAGTTCCACCAGCCGCTCACCACCGAGGGCTGGCCGCCGAGCGCGGCGAGCGCCACCGCGACCACGTCGTCTGCGG
This sequence comes from bacterium, assembly GCA_031413515.1. Taxonomy (GTDB): domain Bacteria; phylum Myxococcota_A; class UBA9160; order UBA9160; family UBA4427; genus TMED88. The sequence continues at coordinate 27,169 of JANOFF010000162.1, read as the reverse complement.
ATTCGCCGGGGTGCAGGAGCTCGCCGGCTGCCTGCTGGAACTCGGTCGACGTCACCCCCGGCTCGAGGACCAACACGTCGACTCCCTCACCGCGCATCTCCACGAACAGCGCCTCGCCGAGCAGCATGTCGAAGGCCTTGGTGGCGCTGTAGACGGCGTGCAGGGGCAGGGGCTGCCGACCCGACACCGAACCGGTGAAGATCACCGCACCGCGTCGCCGCGCCCGCATGCCCGGCAGGATGCGGCTCGTCAGCACCGTCGGGGCGACACAGTTGACCGCCACCATTTCGCGCAGGCGTGATGTCTCCTGCTTGTCGAGTCGCCCCGCGTAACCGAAGCCCGCATTGTTGACGAGCATTCCGAGCGTCAGATCCGCGACCGCATCGGCGAGTTCGTCCGGCCCCTCCGGACTCGCGAGATCCACCGCGATCGATCGTGTCTGCACGCCGTGGAGTCGCTCGAGTTCTTCGCCGAGCGCTTCGAGTCGCTCCTTGCGGCGAGCCGACAACACGACGTTCAGGCCCTCGCGGGCGAGCGCACGGGCGAACGCCTCGCCGATTCCCGCCGAGGCCCCGGTCACCAGCGCCCAGTCGCCATAGTGGTCGCGCAGCGACCGCGGCTGCGGGGCGAAATGCTCGCGGGATTCCCAGAATGCCCAGGTGAGCAATCCGAACGGCACGACGGCGATCAGCCCGGCCAGCACACCGAGCCAGCTCCCGTAGGTGAGGATCGGCCAGAGCGCCATTCCGAATGCGACCTGCGCGCAGTAGACAGGCGCCCAGAACGCCATCCACGGACGCCGACGACGAAACCCGTACACGGCGGCCCCGAACACGAACCAGTGTGGGATGGCCATGATTTTGGCCCACACACCCGCAAACGTGATGCCGAACCACACCTCGCGGTCGACCTCGACGGACTTCACGATCAGATCCCACGGTACGTAGATGAAGGCCATGTAGGCGCAGAAGACCATCACGGCGTTCATCCACCAGGGTCGATCGCGAAAGACATCCTGGAGCCACTCGTTCATCGCGGCCTCCGTGTTCAGTGTTGCGTAGTCCGGTGAAGTCGCTGCAGTCGCGCGAGTCGCGTGAGGGTGGTCGATCCACCGACTCGACTGTCTCCGCCCGCGCGATCCGCCGATGATACGCGATCCGCCATGACGGATCGGGCCCGATCACTGCAGGTGCGCACACACAGCGCAGGGCTCACGGGCCCGGAGGATCCAACAGGGCGAGTGCCCGTCGGCGCAGCTTCCGCTCGGGGCGGCGTGGCACGCGATGCGCGTACACGACCTGCGCGTCGATCATGTCGTCGAACGCCGCGAGCAGCGCGTCGAGCCCGGGGGTTTCGGGCTCGAGGATCTGCAGCGCTGCGACCACCGCCTCGATGGTCGAGATGAACTCGGGCCGCGGTTCACGTCGGATCCGGTAGCGGCTCGGCGCGACGGGCGACAGCGCATAGTGGGGAAGTTCGGCGAGCCAGCCGTTCTCGCGGTACAGCTTGCCGGCCTGTGCCCACGTGCCGTCGAGCACGACCAGTCCGCGCGGCCGTTCGTCCGGCGCGAGCTTGGCGAGATCTCGCGCGCCGCGGCGCGGAAACAGCAGCCCCGTGCCCGCAGGCGGATCGAACGAAACCGCGAGCGAGCGGGCCACCGGCGAGTGCGGTCGCAGGACCGCTCCGCGCGCCAGACCGAGTTCTGCGATCCGGGCGGTGCCGATCGGATGGAAGCGTTCGCGGGGATGCTGGAGGATCGTGACCTGCGTGCGGTTCTCGACGCGGGGGACGAGTTCGCAGACACACAGCACGCGGGGCTTGAAGCACGTCCAACAGCGGCGTCCGCCGTGGCGCGGGTCGACTTCGTCGAGCTTCTTTGCGCGGATCGCGATCACAAACGCGATCCTAGCCCGGCACGCCGCTCGTGGAGGTCCGAGGAAGTCGCGCAAGAGGCTCCGGGCACCTGCGGGACGCTATGGTTCCGCCGGTCGTCCGGCGATCGGACGCGCGGTGGCGGACGTGAGCAGCGGCTTCGGCAACATCTTCAGGATCACGACATTCGGTGAATCGCACGGTGGCGGAGTCGGCGTCGTGGTCGACGGTTGCCCGCCGCGACTCGCGCTCGACGTAGCCGACATCCAGGTCGATCTCGACCGGCGTCGGCCCGGTCAGAGCCGTCTCACCACGCCGCGCCAGGAGGCCGATCGCGTCGAGATCCTGTCCGGCCTCTTCGAGGGCTACACGCTCGGCTCACCGATCGCGCTGCTCGTCCGGAATCAGGACGCTCGGCCGAGCGCCTACGAACATCTGAAGGACATCTACCGCCCGTCGCACGCGGATTGGACCACCGAGGCCAAGTACGGGATCCGCGCCTGGCACGGAGGCGGACGCGCCAGTGCGCGTGAGACGATCGGACGCGTCGCCGCAGGGGCCATCGCGCGCAAACTGCTGCGCGCCGTGGCCGGCATCGAGATCGTGGCCTGGGTGCAGCAGATCCAGGACATCCAGGCAAAGGTCGAGCTCGAGACGGTTTCGGCGGCTGCGGTCGACGAGAGCCTCGCGCGCTGCCCCGATGCAGCGGCATCGGCCCGCATGGTCGAGCGGATCGATGACGTACGGCGCAGACAGGACTCCGTCGGCGGAATCGTTTCGTGCGTGGCGCGCCACGTTCCAGCCGGACTCGGCGAGCCGATCTTCCACAAGCTCGACGCCGATCTGGCCGCCGCGATGCTCTCGCTCCCGGCCTCGAAGGGCTTCGAGGTGGGCAGCGGGTTCGCGGGCATCCTGCTGACCGGCAGCGAGCACAACGATCCGATGGTCCCGGGCGACGATGGCCGGCCGCACTCGACCCGCAACCGGTCGGGCGGCATCCAGGGCGGGATCTCGAACGGCGAACCGATCGTGTTGCGCGTGGCCTTCAAGCCGACGGCCACGATCGGCGTGGCACAACAGACAGTCGATCGTGCGGGCAACGCGGTGACGCTCGAAGCCAGCGGACGTCATGATCCCTGCGTGCTGCCGCGCGCGGTGCCGATCGTCGAATCGATGGTGGCGCTGGTCCTCGTCGATCACTGGCTGCGCCAGCGCGCCGTCGACGTGCTGCCTGCCATCGTCGGGGCGAACTGAACGGCGCAACCGGAACAGCCATCCGACGCTGCGCACAGAAGGACACTGAGGCGGGTCGCCCACGGACCGACCTGCCGAGGCTGGGATACTCTCCGCCGTCGATCCTGGCCTTCGCCGATGGACGAGCCATCCGGCAGACGGCCCATCCCCGCTGAAACCGCCGGCAACAAGGAGATCCGTCTTGTCGATTCCCGCTCTCTCCCGAACCGCATCGAACCCTCGAGCCCATCGGCAGCAGGATGTCCGCCTCGCCGTTCGATCGATCGCCTCGCTGGCACTGCTCAGCCTGCTCGGGGCGAGTTCCGCACAGGCCGCCGACGACAAGGCGTGGATCGACTACCGGCAGAAGCTGATGAGCTCGATCGGCAGCGAGATGGGCGCCATCGGCGACATCCTGAAGAACGGACTGCCCCTGATCCCGAACATCGAGAATCACGCGTCGGCGATCGCGCAGAGTTCGCGGTTGATCGCGTCTGCCTTCGAGCAGAAGGTGGTGGCGGGTCCGACCGATGCGAGGCCCGAGATCTGGTCCGACACGGAGAAATTCAAGCAGGCGATCCAGAAGATGCAGTCCGAGGCCGAACTCCTGGCCGCGGCGGTCGGCGAGGGCAATACCGATCAGATCCCCGCGCGGGTGAAGGCGCTCGGCCAGTCGTGCGGCGGTTGTCACGAATCGTTCCGGAAGCCGAAGGAAGAGTCGTACAAGAACAAGTGAGCGGCGGCCGCGCAGCGGTCCGCCGGTCCCGGACGACGAGAGTCTGATGAGTCGATCCGCTCCCTCGGTACTTCTCGCGCTCCTGCTCGCGGGCGCCGGCGGCGGATCGGCGGCAGCCGGTGGCGACGCGCAGCGCGGCCTCGGCGTGTTCGAGTCCGCGGGTGGTTGTTCGTGTCATACCAACTACCCCGGCGAGGGCGAGGACGCACCGAGGCTGGCCGGTGGTCGTGCACTCGAGACGCCGTTCGGCACCTACTACAGCAGCAACATCACGCCCGATGCAGAGACCGGCATCGGGCGGATGAGCGAGGCCGAGTTCCTGCGCGCCATGCAGGACGGACTCGCGCCCGACGGTCGCAACTACTTTCCGGTCTTCCCCTATACGTCGTTCACGCAGATGACCGACGCCGATCTGCGTGACCTGTTCGCGTACCTGGCGACCACGACGCCCGTGGTCCGGGCCAACCGCGAACCCGACGTCCGGGTGCCATTCGGCTGGCGTTTCGCCATCACGCCGTGGAAGTGGCTGAACTTCGAGCCGGGTCGTTTCGTGCCCGATCCCGCGCAGAGCGAAGCGTGGAACCGCGGCGCGTACCTCGTGAACGGTCCAGCGCACTGCGGCGAGTGCCACACGCCGCGCACTCTCTCCGGCGGTGTCGACCGGACGCTCTGGCTGGCGGGTTCGAGCGACGGGCCCGAGGGAGAACTCGCGCCCAACATCACTCCCGACGAAGAGACCGGGATCGGCACGTGGTCGATCGCCGACGTCGATTGGTATCTCGAAACGGGTTTCAAGCCAGACGGCGACGACACGCAGGGTCTGATGGCCGAACTGATCGAGCACGGCTTCGCCCGCATCCCGAAGTCCGACCGACTCGCGATCGCCGAATATCTCCGTTCGCTCGCCCCGATCCACAACGTGGTGAAGACGAGAAGCGGCGAGACGCACGTACACGACGCAGCCCACTAGACGAATGCGTCGGCGTCAGGGCAGCAACACGAACCCCGCCACGGCGGCCAGCGCCGCAATCAATGCGGCGGCCAGCGCGAGTCGCGCATGCAGTTCGACGGCGCGTGAGCGTCCGTCGTGCAGGCGCGCTCCCAACCAGCCCGTGCATGCGAACGCGATCGCGGCGCCCACGCCGAGCCATCCGTGCAGCGTGCGAAGCGGCGACCAGTCGCGCAGGAACACGGCCGACAGCGGGCCGGTGACGAGGCCGACGAACAAGAGGATCAACGCCGGCCGCGCCAGTGCGACGTGCCTCTCGACGAGCGCGCCCCGCCCCTTCGCGCCGCGTTGTCGTTGCCGACGCAACTCCAGTCCGCGGCGCAGGGCGAAGAACACGAAGCCGAGCGCCAGCAGCATCAGGCTCGGGTGCCCATACGCGAGCCAACGGACGAAGGGGTCGTGGCCGGTGGGATCCAGTGATCTACTCGATCCGGTGGATGACGTCCGGCGACAAGCGAGCGCAGAGCGACTTCGTGGCGCGCTCGAGATAGAGCTCGTCGCGTGACTCGAGGGTGAGCATCACCCGATAGTCGGGCTCGTTGATGCGTGGATACGAGCCGAGCATCAGCGCCGGAAATTCGCGCAGCAGGGCGTGCAGATCCTCGGCGATCTCGCTCTCGTAGCGGGTGACGTAGATGCGCGTGAGTCGGATCGGAATGCCACCGAAGCGATCGCGGATCGAGTGGAACTTCTTCTCGAACAGCTGCGGGATCCCCGGGAAGACGTGGACGTTCTCGACGCAGACGATCGGGAACCACAGATCACCGGCGTCGATCACCGAGGCGTCCTCGGGCAGCATGGCCATCTTCTTCATCGCATCGTTGAGCGGCTTGTCGTGCACGCGCTCGATCCGCTGCAGCAGCTTCGCGTCCAGCACGATGCGGCGGTTGAAGGCCAGCGCGACTGCTTCCATGGTGACGTCATCGTGGGTCGGCCCGATGCCGCCCGACGTGAACACGAAGTCGTACGCATCGCTGAACGTGCGCACTTCGGAAGCGATCACCTCGACGATGTCGGGGATCGTGGTGATCCGCTCGAGATCGACGCCGAGCGTGCGCAACTCGCCCGCCAGGAACGGCGAGTTGGTGTCGACGATCTTCCCGGAGAGGATCTCGTTGCCGATGACGACGAGGCCTGCGGTCGGCATCTGCGGATCCTATCCAAGGCCCGGATGGGCGGCCAAGGCCCGACCGCCCCGGGATGTCGCCGGGCGTGGGCTCCATTACCCTGTCGAAGCGATGGAACCGACCGTCCATTTCCTGCCGTCGAGCCGCCACGTCCGCGTGCCGTCGGGTACGAGCCTGCTCGAAGCCGCCCGGCGCGCCGGTCTGCCGGTCGCGGCGGCCTGTTCCGGGGAGGGTGCGTGCGCGCGCTGCGCCCTGGTGATCCTGATCGGCGGCGAGAGTGTCCCCGGCGAGTTGCCGGCCGAGACACTCGCGAAGAACCGCAACCGGGTCGATGCCGGGAGCCGCCTCGCGTGCCGGATCGGGGTCACGGGCGACCTGACGGTCACGGCTTCCTACTGGTGACGGATCTCCGTGATCAGGCCGACATTCTCGGTGCACGGGAGAGGGCGGAAGAGGGTCCCGCCGTGACTCGTGGACCGTCGGCCCGGCCGGCGATCCTGATCGTCGATCACGGCAGCCGACAGGCCGAAGCCAACGAACTGGTGGTCGCCATCGCGGCGCGCGTCCGGGTCCTGCTGCAACCCGAGTTCCATGTCGAGTACGCCCACATGGAGATCGCCGATCCCGACTTCTTCGAGGGTGTCGCCGCCTGCGTGAGGGCAGGTGCCCGCGAGATCGTGGTCCAGCCGTACTTCCTCGGCGAGGGGCGCCACACCCGCGAAACGATCCCCGGGCTGATCGAAGAGGCGGCGCGCCATCACCCGGGGATCGCCTTCCGGGTGTCCGCCCACCTCGGCCTGCACGAAAAGCTGGTCGAAGTGGTGCTCGAGAGGATCCGCGACGTACTCGACACCTGAGCGCCGCGAGGACAGCGACGTCGCAACAGACGTCTGCTAGCCGGAATCGCCCAGCCGAGTTTCGTCGAGCAGGAAGCGGTAGAGGGCGACCAGCACGAGCGCGTGCTCGATCCGTCCGGCCTCGAGCAGTGTGCGCAGTTTCGACCGATCGACGAGTTCGACGACGGTCTCTTCCGTCGCGCCGTTCTCGATCGGCGCCACCGGCAGCGCGTCGCGGATCACGAAGCTGTGGCACGTGTTGCCGAACAGGGCGGGATTCGGATTGATGGCACACAGCGGTTCGGGATGTGCGCCCCGGTGCCCCGTCTCCTCGAGCAACTCGCGCGCAGCGGCCACGGCCGGGGATTCACCCGCGTCCACCATGCCGCCCGGGATCTCGAGCGTGACCGAACGCGAGCCGTGGCGATATTGGCGGATCATCACGATCTCGCCCGAAGGAGTGACCGGAACCACGTTCACCCAATCCGACGAGTCGATCCGGTAGAAGGTGTGCGAGAGATCGGTCGACGGTGACGCCGCCACCGAACTGCTTACCCGGAAGACCCGGCAATCCTGCAGCTCAGTCGTCTCGACATGCCGCCACGGCTTCGGGGCCGGGCCCGTCGAGCGCCCGCTACTCGAGTCGGAGTTCGACACCGGTCGCTCCCGGCATGACGGCCGTCGCGGAGGCCGTCTCGCGATCGCCCTCGGCGCGTGTGCTCGCGTTGCCGTCTCCATCGAGGCGCGCCGTCAGTTCGATCTGCCCCTCGAAGCGCATCGTCGGGATCATCACGTCGGCGGGACCGATCTCGAAGTCGAGCGGAAAGGTCGGCGCTGGAACCCGCACGACCGCCAGCGGCGGCCCGCCGACCGCACCGGCCGGTCGCGCGATCAGAAACAGGATGCGGTCCGGCGAGGGGTCGGAATCCGAAGCGATCTGGATCGTGCCCCGCACGGACGTGCCCGTCTGCCCTGCGTCGGCACGCGCCGTCGGCAGCGGCTCTGCACCGGTCGCGCCTGACTGATCCTGCGGCAAATCACCGTCAGGCTCAGGAAAAATGCGCGAGAGGTCGGGCTGACGCGGACGCTCGGCGGGATCGAATTCCCCGATATTGCGATCGCAGGCGCTCGCGAGCAGGCCGATCGATGCGAGCAGCAGAGCGGCCCGCTTCAGGTTCTTCATGATGATGGGACTCTCCGGGGCTTGGGTGATCGCGGTTGCGCCTAGTAAACCGCCGAAGTGCTCGATCTGCCAATACGAGTGTTGCGAGCAGGCATCAAGCTCGCTTGGCGATCTGCCGCTGTCTTCGGCGTGCAGACTCTCGCGTTGCTCCTGGCGGCTGTGGCCGCGATCACGTCCAGCGACCCGCCCATCACGACGCGTGCCGACACCGAGCTGCGCTGCCCGAGCGATGCGGCGCTCGTCTCCGGACCGCCGGCCCCGGAACTCTTCGACCCGGATGCCGCCGAGCACGGTCCCGCGACCTGGTGCGAGCGCTACGACGCGCAGGGGCACGCCACCCGCGTCGGCCGCTACACGGACACCTACCCGGATGGCACCGCCCGCGCGGTCGCGCACTTCGCTGAAGACGAGCTCCACGGCGAGGTCGTCGCCCTCCACCGGAACGGCAATGCCTGGCTCCGGACGCGCTTCGATCACGGGTCGATCGACGGTGCCTACGAGGTCCTTCGTCCGAACGGCACGCCGTGGCTTAGAGCCGAGTTCCGCCAGGGTGTCGCGGTCGGTACGCATACCCTTCATCACCTCGACGGATCCATCGCGGCCGAAAACCATTACGTGGCCGGTGTCGAACAGGGGACTTCGCGCGCCTGGTGGCCGAATGGCACGCTGCGGCGGGAGCTCGATGTGGTCGACGGGGTCTGGTCGGGGCGTTTCGCCAGCTGGTTCGAGAACGGACGTCCGGAGAGCGAGGGCCTGTACGCCGCATGTCCCCCAGAGGCGACTGCGGCGTCCTGCGAACTGATCGGTGCGGCGCGTCATGGTCATTGGCAGACGTGGCACGAGAACGGCGAGCGCGCGTCGGGCGGTCAGTTTCGATACGGCGAGCACGTGGGGACGTCCGTGCGGTGGAACGACGCGGGCGAGCCCGAGGTCGTTCGCATCCATCGTGGCGGGGGGCTTGTGCAGGAGATCACGGCACCGATCCCGAGCGAACCGCCGCCCGTTTCCGGCGCGCCCTTCGCCTGGGCGGCCTCGATCCCGGCCGACTGAGCAGACGCGACCCGCCGCATCGCCGGATGCGCGGGCATCCGCTTGCGAATGGGGCGACGCCTCTGCGCGCGTGATAGCCTTGGCGATTCCGCAAGACGGAGCCTGGGGGTGACCGGTGGACGGCGCGGTTCGCGTGGCGTCGCCGGTCTGAGATCACACCCTTTGAACCTGTTCTTGGCATTCGCAATCAGTCGATGAACCGCGTGCCCGTCTGGCGCGGAGGCGGTCTGCGAGTTCCAGCGTAGGGAAGGCTCGACCGGCGCTCCGTTGCAGAACCCCCGGGTGCCGCGGGTGAACGTACCCGCGACTCCCCTCCGAGCGCGCGACACGAAGCCGCACTCGGAACAGATCACGAGGAGCGCTTCATGAGCAGTCACCGCTACATCCTTCCCAGGATCGGCTCCAATCCCTCGAGCAGACAGCAGGGCACCTCTCCGGGCAGCTTCGCGAACCGCCCAGACGTCGGCGGGGCCCGGGCCTTCTCGTCTCCCGATACGCCCGGGATGCCCCAACCGTCAGGCAAGACGGCGTGGGATTTCATGCCGCCCGATTGGCAGAAGCGCGACGGTCGCTGGGAAGCGCCCGCCGGTTTCGTCCCCATCACGCAGCTGGAGAACGCGCGGCTCGGGATCACGACGCCTGAGATGGAGCGGGTCGCAGCCCGCGAACCCCACCTCAGCGTCGATCAGGTGCGTGAAGAGGTGGCGGCCGGGCGCATGGTGATCCCCGCCAATCGCGTGCACCTCGGCATGCAGCTTGATCCGATGTGCATCGGCCGGGCGAGCCGCACCAAGATCAATGCGAACATGGGCGCATCACCGGTCTCGAGCGGGATCGACGATGAGGTGGAGAAACTCTCCTGGGCGCTCCGCTGGGGGGCGGACACGGTCATGGATCTTTCGACCGGCGGCGATCTCGACCGCACCCGTGAGGCGATCATCAAGGCTTCGACGGCACCGATCGGCACCGTTCCCATCTATTCGATGATCATCGGCCGCAAGGTCGAGGACCTCGACCGCCAGATGGTGCTCGACTGCCTCGAATCCCAGGCGCGCCAGGGCGTCGACTACTTCACGATCCACGCGGGCGTACGGCGTGCCCATCTCGACTTCGTGGCGAAGCGTCTGATCGGAATCGTGAGTCGCGGCGGTTCGTTGCTCGCCAAGTGGATGCTCCACCACGGCCGGGAAAACCTGATGGCCGAGATCTGGGACGACATCTGCCTGGTGATGCGGCGTTTCGACGTGACGTTCTCGATCGGCGACGGCCTGCGCCCCGGAGGTCTCGCGGATGCCACCGACGAGGCGCAGCTCGGCGAGCTCTGTGCCCTCGGCGAGCTCACCGAGCGGGCCTGGCGACATGGCGTACAGGTGATGATCGAGGGCCCGGGCCACGTCCCATTCGATCAGATCGAATACAACATGAAGCTGCAGCGCGAGATCTGTCACGGGGCGCCGTTCTACGTGCTCGGGCCGCTCGTCACCGACGTGTTCCCGGGCTACGACCACATCACCAGCGCGATCGGTGCCACGGCGGCCGCGTACCACGGCGCCAGCATGCTCTGCTACGTCACGCCGAAGGAGCACCTCGGGCTTCCGAAGCGCGAGGACGTCAAGCAGGGTTGCATCGCGTACCGAATCGCCGCGCATGCAGCCGACGTCGCACTCGGCATCCCCGGCACCCGCGACTGGGACGACGAACTCACCAAGGCCCGTGCGGCCCTCAATTGGGAGAAGCACTTCGAACTGGCGTTCGACACCGACACCGCGCGCGCCTTCCACGACGAGGACATGGATGTCGACACCGACTTCTGCGCGATGTGCGGACACGACTGGTGCGCGGTCCGGATCAGCAAGGAGATCTCGCTGTTCGTCTCCGGCAAGGCGGCCGACTACGCGTGGGACAAGCCGAGGGTTTCGGATGCCCTGACTGAAGGGCAGAAGGAGATCCTGATGAAGCGCGGGGTCTTGAGCCCAGCCGAGGTCCATCGCCTGGCATCCAAGACGAAGACCGCGATGAAGACGTCGGAAGGCCTGGCCGCCTGTCACAGCGACGTCGTGCCGGAGCCGTTGGCCCGATCGATCCAGGATTCGCGGGTCGCCGAGCCGACCACAGCCGATGCGATCGAACCCGAGCACGCGCCTCTGCCCTAGCTGACCGATCCGGCCTGGCTGAGTGCCGGGGCGGGCCATCGGGACTGGAACGAAGACGCCCCGGAGCCGACAAGCGGCCCCGGGGCGTGTCGTCGGAGTCTCCCCCCCCGGTCGGACTCCGACATACGACTCTTCTGTCTCCAGTGATCGGTCACGGAATCAGGGACTTGAGCGGATTCATGCGTTTCGGTTGCGCGCACGGAAACCGGCAACACGGGTCGTCCGGTCGTTTCGTCTCTTCGGCCCCGACCAACGCGGCGTGCGCGGATGTGCGAATGCGCGTAAACGGCTGAAAATGCACTGGAACCTCATAGCCGGGCCGAACCGGCTGGTGTATGCTACCGCCCGACCTGAATATTCTTAGATATTCCGGATACTTACGGCGTTGGCCCAATAGATGCAGGTCGGTATGGGGACGTAAGACCGTCCCGAGTTCGTGAAAACGTGGCCCCCTTTCGAGCACAGCGTCGTGGGTCACGGATCACGAGTCGCACGAACGAGTTCGGTGTGGAACGTCAGCGAAGGTGATCCCGGTCGATCCCGACCGCGCGGGAGATCCTCCGCTCATGACGATGGGCGGACGCAAGGCGTGTCCCTGATCGAGCACACGACCACGAATATCGCAGTCGAAAGACCCGCATCGACCATAAGGGCCGGCTGCGAGTCGGCCGAGATGTAACGAACGATGAATCTCCTCGCGCCCAGAGCGATAGCCGGGCGCGAGACGGCGAGATAAGGAGGCGGCGCCCCCATGGACGTGAAGATCAAGATGAGTCTGGAGTTCTCAGTCTCGGAGCACGGTCTCGAGGATGCACTCGACGAATTCGATGAGCTGACCGTCGAGGGCTTGATCGCTGAATTGCTCGACAAGTCGATTGCTTGTGACCACATCGTCGCCCGCGTAGTCGAGGGTCCGAACAACCTGGAGGAGTACGACGAGCAGAAGGCCACGCTCGCGGGCTGAGCGACATCCGGCCTGATGGGCGGCGGCTCGACGGCAAGTCCACAGCTTGACCTTGGACTCGGATCACCGAACTCGACAGCAGCGGCCCCCTCGGTGATTGATCAGAAGAGCGTGAGCTGTTCCGGCGCGCCGAGCTTGGGCGGCCCGTGCAGTGCCGCCTCCCGCGGGACAATCAGAGTCGCTTCTGCTGCTCTTCTCGGTACCGGTCGATAGATGCCCTCGCGACGTGACCATTCCAGGATCTCGCGGTAGAAGTCGTGGAAGCGAGGGCTGTGGTCGAAGTGGCGCAAGTGCGCGAGTTCGTGACACAGAGTGCTCACCAGGCTCGAGTACTTGAGTGCGTCACCGGTCTTGACGTGCCGTAGCCGGATCTTGATCGAGCCATCCGCGTAGCAGATCCCATAGCGGCGTTTCACGTTCGCGCGCTCTGCGTCGATGGCCGCATAGAGCAACCCGAAACTCGCGCAGATCCGATCGGCATCGACCCGAAGTCTTTCGATCAATCCCTGGGCGTTGCGGCGATCCATTCTCGGCTGTCGAGTCTCTGAGGCGGACGCGAAACCGTCAAGCGTTCGCTCATGTGGATTGGCTCGGCGTCACCGTCAACCGAACCGGTCTATTCTGTTTCGAGAGGCGGGAGCGCAGATCCAATCGAACTGCGAACCCCCGAACAGGGTACACGCAACCGCATGACGGACACTGCCGACTGCCAGATCCCGATCTTTCCTCTCGCAAACGTGGTCCTGTATCCCACGGTCAGTGTCCCGCTCCACATCTTCGAGCCGCGTTATCGACAGCTCGTGAGGGAAGCGCTGGCTGGCGATCAGCGAATCGGCATGGTGACGGTCCGCCCCGAGCATCTCGAGCAGATGCCGGAAGATCCTCCGGTATTCGACATCGGATGCGAAGGATCGATCAGCCGCGCAGAGGAGAGACCCGACGGGACATGGGACCTTCTGCTGACGGCGACATCGAGGTTCAGGATCACGCGCGAGATGCCGCGAGACCCACAGCGCCTGTACCGGATCGCGCAGATCGTCCGACTCGATGATGACGACGCAGATCCACAGACGTTTCACTTCCTTCGCAACGAGATCCACGAGCAACTCGAGGACCTCCTTCGGCCCACCCTCGATCCGGCTGTGCTTTCGAACGCACTCGCGACGATTCGTGGACTCGACGATCAGCAGTTCGCGAACGCACTCGCACAGATGCTCGACTTCGACGTGCTCGAGAAGCAGCACCTGCTCGAAGCCGGGGGGCAGCTGGACCGCACGACGACGTTGCGTGACCTGCTGAACTTCCGACTGGCCGAGAGGCGCGTCGTGGGCTCGAGCGGAAACACGCGTGTCCACTGATCGGTGCGAAGGAGATGGATCGAGAAATTCGTAGAAAAAACTAGTTATCGGGAGATTGCGATTGCCAAAGAATCGCCGTTCCGGACGCGGGTGACACCGGATTGCGACTGTGAAGACATCTCAGATCTACCCGCGGATCTCCGCGAAACGAAATTGGAATCTGAAACGCAAACTGCCGTTTTCGGTATTCCAAAACCCCTTTTGAGCGCAATCTCGAACGTGTAGCCCTGTCGCGCGCTTCAACCGATTTCAGCTTTGCGGAATCGCGGAGGTGTGTGGTTAACTGCGGCCCGTTCGATGCCGGCGTCCTGCCCACTCCCCCGGATCACGTGGGATCGGCCGAAACCCCCTGAAATCTGGCGCTGATTGCGCGAAATGGTCCACGATCCATGACCTTCACCCCCGAGGTCTGGAACGGTGTTCTGCGCCGTCTCCAAAGTGAAATCCCCTCGTTTTCCTATGAAGCCTGGCTGGCGCCCCTCGAAGCCCATCCCAATGGACGGGATCTTCTGCTCGTCTGCCCTTCCACGTTTCATCGAGAGAGGATCCGCGACCACTATCTGCCGCGCATCGATGCTTGCCTCCGACAGGAGATGGGAAGTGATTCGCATTCATTGCTGACGATCGAACTGGGGGTGAAGGCGCGTCGGGCCGCAGCAGGAGTTCACTTCGAGGCGACTCCCGAGACGACAGCCGCGGCTGTCGTCGACGAAGCCGGGGCGAAACGCGACGCCACGCGCATGCCGGAGGCCCGACGCGCCGAGAGGGAACCACTCGCGCGGGCGATCCGTGGGCATGACCCGTCCGAGTCCACCGACGCAACCGCCGCGGCGATCGACTCCGGGGTCGGAGCACGCGAATCGCGTCCGCTCGCACCCGCCGCGGAGTCTGCACCGCACATCTTCGACACCTTCGTGGTGGGGCCCTGCAATGCCCTGGCACGTGAAGCAGCCCTCGCCGTGGCGCGCAATCAGCAGCGCGGCCTCTCGCAGCTCTACCTCTGTGCCGAGTCGGGAATGGGCAAGACCCATCTTTCGAGAGCCATCGCCGCCGAGGCGAGGTCGGTCGGAGCCAGCGCGGTCCAGTACGTGTCCGCCGAGACCTTCACGAACCACTTCATGTCGGCGCTCCGAAGCAATCGAACTGGCGACTTCAAACGGCGCTATCGCGGTCGCAACCAGCTTCTGGTCGTCGAGGATGTCCAGTTCCTCGAGAAGAAGGACGCCACCCAGCTCGAATTCTTCCACACCGTCGCCCACGTCCTCGACGCAGGCGGCCGTGTCGTGCTGACGGGCGATCGCATGCCGAGCCAGATGCTCGGGCTTCGCGACCGCTTGCGGTCGCAGTTGATGGGCGGCTTCGTGGCGGAACTCGAACCGCCGGACGCGCAACTGCGCCGCGCCATCCTGCGATCCAAGGCCGCCTATGGGGGCTGGCGTCTGCCGGCCGACTGCCTCGACCTGCTCGTCGAATCGGTCGGGGGAAGCGTGCGCGACCTCGAAGGATTCCTGATCCAGCTCGTCACGACCTCTGCTTTGCTCTCACAGCCGATCGACCTCGCGTTGACCCGCGACGCAATCGCCAAGAAGTGCCCCACCCGCCAGGATGGTCGCCCGCGTCTGTCGATTCGCGACGTGATCCGGGCCGTGGCCGCCTTCTTCCAGACGTCGCCCGAGCGCCTCGCTTCGAAGTCGAGGAAGCAGGAGATCCTGCTGCCACGCCAGCTCGCCATGTACCTCTGCCGCCGTTACACCGAGGCTTCGGTTTCCGAGATCGGTCAGGCACTGGGGCGCGACCATCCCGCGGTTCGCAACGCGATCGAAAAGATGGAGCGCTCGATCCTCGAGAAGCCCAAGGTCCGGTATCAGGTCGAAGCGCTGGTCGAGCGGCTCGAGGGGCGCTGACGCTGCCCGTCAGGACGCGATCGGGATCGCGACCACCGGCGGAGCCTTGGCCGCAGCTCGCTGGCCGGGCTCGAGGGACGGCGGATCCTGGACCGGATCCTCGAACCGCTGCAGGGGCTTGTAGAGAGTCGACCGCTCGACCGGAACGCGTCCGATCTCGCGGATCAGCCGTCGGAAATCCTCGGGAGAAGTGTTCTCGCCGAACATCGATCCGGACTCGCGGCTGATCGATTCCTCCATCAGGGTGCCGCCGAAGTCGTTGGCCCCTGCTCCGAGAGCGAGTTGCCCGAGCTTGTGGCCCATCTTGACCCAGCTCACCTGGATGTTCTTGATGTATGGGCGCATGAAGAGCCGAGCGACCGCGACCATCCGCACGTCTTCGTGCGCGCTCGCACCGGGTCGGGATCCGAGCACGTTGTAGAGCTCGTTCAGCTCATGGATGAAGCCGAGCGGTACGAACTCGGTGAATCCACCCGTCTCCTTCTGGATGTCACGGATCAACCCCATGTGGGCCGCCACGTGACGCGGACTTTCGATGTGGCCATACATCACGGTCGACGTGGTTGGCAGACCGAGCGAATGTGCGGTCCGGATGATCTCGACCCAGCGCGCGGTCTTGATCTTGCGCGGCGACAGGATGTTGCGGATCTCGTCGTCCAGGATCTCGGCCGCGGTCCCGGGCAGACTGCCGACGCCGGCGTCCATCAACCACTTGATGTAGTCGGCCAGCGTCATGCCGCTCTTCCGGTGCCCCCAGTCGACCTCCTCGGGTGAGAAGGCATGCAGATGCAGCTGTGGAAAGGCCTGCTTGATGGCGAGCACCGCCTTGCGGTAGTCCTCGTGGTTCTTCTTCGGGTGGATGCCACCCTGCATGCAGATCTCGGTCGCACCGCGCGCCACTGCGTCCGCGCACTTTTCGAGAACCACGTCCATTCCGTGGTCGTACGCATCGGCCTGATGCTTGTGCCTCGCGAAGCCACAGAACGAGCAACCCACGTAGCAGACGTTCGTGAAGTTGACGTTGCGGCAGACCACATAGCTGACGTCGTCCCCGACATCGTCCTTGCGGGCACGATCGGCAGCCCACAGAAGCGCGTGTAGATCCGCTCCCTCGGCGCCCAGCAGCAGTTCGGCATCGGCGACCGACAGCTCCTGGCCGTCGAGGCTGGCCGACAGGACACTCGCAACTCGGGGATTCACATCATCGATCATGCGCTCGAACATCAGGCGGCCTCCTCTGCGGACTGGTGGGTGGGACGCCGCGCAAAGCCCTCGTCGGTAGCAAAGCGCGGAAGAGCAGCCCGCATCTGCGGGTCGAAGAATTCGGGGCGGTCGTTGATCCAGTCCGGATACACGGGACCGCGGTCGCGGAGCTTCTGTCCACCGCTTTCGGTGAGCTCGCGCAGACGCTCGATCGCCGGCCACGGCGCCTCGGGATTGATGAAGTCGACCGTCACCGGGGACACGCCCCCCCAGTCGTTCAATCCGGCGCGGGCCAATCGCTCGAGCATGTGCGGTGCGAGATTCGGCGGCGCCTGGACGTTCATCCCGGGTCCCATGATGAGCCGCGTCAGCGCCACCCAGCCCACTACTTCGTCGTCGCGGATCGGCGCCGTCGCGCGCATCGGCGTGCCGGGCTTGGGATGGAAGGGCTGCACGATCACTTCCTGGATGTGGCCATGGCGATCCGCGATGTCGCGGATCGTCTGCAGTGTGTCGACCCGTTCGGCATCGTTCTCGCCGATTCCGAGCAGGATTCCCGTGGTGAACGGAATCCGCAGCTCGCCGGCCAGCTCGTGCATGCGGATCCGCACGGCGGGATCTTTGTCGGGCGCGTGGAAGTGCGCCATTCCGCGCCCGCGCAGGCGCTCGCTGGTGGTCTCCATCATGAGACCCATCGATGCATTCCAGGGCCGCAGCGCCGTCATCTCTTCGGCGCTCAGGATGCCGGCATTCGTGTGCGGCAACATGCCGCCGTCGAACGCCAGCTTGCAGGCCGCGAGAACCAGATCGACCGTGGTCCGGTAGCCTCGCTCGGAGAGCCATTGTCGATGGGTCGGGTATGCGATCTCCGGCTTGTCGCCGAGACACATCAGAGCTTCGATGCAGCCCGTCGCCACTCCGCCCCGGATCACCTCGGCGACATCCTCGAGCGTGTAGGTGAAGGCTTCGGCTGAATCCGGCTGCTTGGCAAAGCTGCAGTAGGTGCAGCGATTGCGGCACAGATTGGTGAGCGGAAGGAAGACATTGCGGGAGACCGTGATCACATCCCCCTTGCTGGCGAGCTTGCTCGCGAAGGCGGCTTCGGTCAGCTCGACCAAAACCTCCGGCCGCCGGATGTGACCGGCGAGCCAGAGCGCGTCCCGAGGCTC
Organism: bacterium; assembly: GCA_031413515.1. Classification (GTDB taxonomy): domain Bacteria; phylum Myxococcota_A; class UBA9160; order UBA9160; family UBA4427; genus TMED88. The sequence continues at coordinate 9,372 of JANOFF010000162.1, read as the reverse complement.
CACGCGACCCAGCTCGACCGCCTCGCGGGCGATTCGGGCTGCATCCGATGCGGCCGGTACGGAATCAGGGGGGCGAGCCGTCAACAGGGGTTGCCTTCCGGGGAGCGCGGAGGAGTGCCCACTATACCGCCGGGTCTGGTGGGTCGCTTCAACCCCGAAGGGCATCCGACGGTCGGGAATCGAGGGACTTCTTCAAGAAACCCCAGGCTTTTTCCGATCCCCGGACAAGGGTGCAGCGTCGTTTGGCTCGACGATGGACAACGCACGTCTGCATCTCGGGAGGCTCGGACGCGGCTCACATGAAGAACCCGTTTCGCAGCCTACCGGCCCGCATCGTCGCCTTCGTGTTCGGGGCGGTCATGCTGACCTCTATTACCGTGATGGGACTTGCGATCAACTCGATCGACACGTTCCTCCGGGACGAGATCAATCAGAAGTTCCCCGCCGTACTCGAGGCCAGGAGCCACAAGCTCGACCACTGGTACCGGCAGCGAGAGCGCGAGATCGAGGTGTTCTCGCAGAGCGAAGTGGTGCTCGGCAATCTGCGTGCATTGTCCAGCCCGCTTCAGGACCGGCGTCGCAGCCGGGCAGTCGACGAAGTCGAGCAGTACATGCGCTATGTGCTCGACGGTTTCCGTCAGTACTCGGCGCTCTACATCCTCGATCCCACCGGCCGCGATCTGCTCTGGGTCGGCCAGCCAGTCGAACTGGACGACGCGGAGCGAGGGCCGCTCGCCGGTGTCGCCGAACCGACGGTGAGCGGGCGGCGGCGCTTCGGAGATGGCGACTTCCAGATCGTGTCGACGCCGCTTCGGATCGGCCAGGACAACGAAGTCGCCGGAACGCTGCACGCGATCTTTGCGCTACAGGCCATGCAGGGTCAGTTGAGCGTCGACGACGTGGCCCTCCCGAACCACGTGTTCGTCGTCGATGATCGGCGCCAGGTCCTGGTTTCCAGCGATCCCGCGGACCTCGGCTCCGACTACGCCGGTCCGATTCCGTCTGCCGCGGATGCCGTCATCGTCCAGGAGTACGAGCGCAGCCAGCATGAACGCATCGTCGGTGGCGCGCGCGCATTCGAGCGCTTCGGCTGGACGCTGGTCGTCGAGGAGCCGTACGAACAGGCCTTCGCGCCGATCGTCGATGCCCTCCGCGACGTCCTTCTCATCAACCTCGCGATCGTACTCGCGGTCGGGGTCGCAACCTTCCGGGTCGCGATCTCGATCACTCAGCCGATCGAAGCGCTCTCGCGTGCCGCGCAGCGGATCAGCGATGGAGAGCGCAACGTCGAGATTCCCGAGACCGACCACGTCGACGAAGTCGGTGTGCTGTCACGGGCCTTCCGCGGCATGACGCTCCGGCTCACCCAGAACGCGGCCGAACTCGAGCAGTCCCACTCGGCTCTCGAGCAAGCGAACGAGCACCTCCACGAACGCAACGAGCAACTCCACCGGGTCAACGAAGTCCTCGAGCAGCTCTCGATCACCGATGGTCTGACGAAACTCCACAACCATCGTCACTTCCAGGAAGTCCTGTTGCGCGAGTCCAAACGGGCCAACCGGAGCAAGCGGCCCCTTTCGCTGATCCTGATCGACATCGATCGCTTCAAGATGTGGAATGACCGTCTCGGTCATGCCGGCGGCGACGAGATCCTGCGTCGCATGTCGGAGGTACTGACTCGCCAGATCCGTGAGACGGACCTGCTGGCCCGCTACGGGGGCGAAGAGTTCGCGCTGATCGCCCCGAACACCGATCTCGAGGGCGCAAGGCTGCTTGCCGAGAAGATCCGCGTGACGGTGGCCGAGACGGCCTTCGTGATCGACCCGCCGAGCGAGCGCGAGCCGGTGACGGTGTCGATCGGCGTGGCGTGCTACGCGGGCGATCGCGTGCGCTTCTTCAGCGATGCCGACCGGGCCCTCTACGTCGCCAAGGAATCGGGACGAGACTGCGTGATGACCGCGCAGGATCTGGGCTGAGCGCTTCGCCGGGCCGGACGACCGACAGCTATTCGTCGATCAGCGTCCCATGCACCCAGCCGACGTCACCACTCGCCGTGCGAACGAGCATCCAGGGAGATTCTTCAGTCTCCGGGAAAACCGGAGTCCCCGGCGTCAGGATCGAAATGATCGGCTGATCGGTCGACGGGCCGGACCGCAGATTCACACGACCGCTTCGGATGAAGCGCGTGCCGGGCGTTGCATGGACGCGACGCGCCTCTGCCTCGAGCGCATCCGAGAGACGTTCGGCCCGATACACGAGGAACAAGCCCGCCCCGAAATGCCCGGCCGCGACCTGGCGTTCAGCCTCCTCGAGCTTTCCCTGGGCCTCGGCGATCTGGCTCGACTGCCACGGCGCCGCATTCCTGGCGCGCGCAACCCGGATCCGCGCATCGGCGAGTTTCGAGATCGCATCCGCGCGGGTGTACGAACCGCGAAGACCGGATTCGGCGGCGACCAGCGCCTCCTCGGCCTGCTGCAGATCGCTGCGTAGCTCGGCCACTTCGCCGGCCAGGCGGGCCGCCCGATCGGTCTCGGCGCGGCGATAGATCTCGAAATCGATCGCGTCGGGGTCCGGTGCAAGCGCCACGACGGCTTCGACCTGGGGGCACGGCTCGGTCGCACAGCCCGGGAGCACGACCACGGTGAGCAGGGCCGACGACAGCGCAGCGACTCGAGCCAGCCCTGCATGGCATCTGGATTTCGAGCGGCCGGTCGACATGTGCTCTCCATGGGGCCATCTGGCGGCCGACCCCACCCGGTGATTCGGAGACATCGGGTCGGCGCTTGAGCGGTCGTGCCGATCCGGACCGGGTGGCTCAGCGCAATCGATCTCGAATTCGATGACGAACCGCTCGAAGCAGACCCGATCTCGGCGGATACACCTCGATGCGTTCCGCGGCGGGCTCGAGCGGGCGGGTCTTCCACCGTCGATGCGACCAGAGCCAATGCTCCGGGTGCCGGCGAATCGCCTGCTCGATCGCTCCCGTCATGCGGGCGACGTTCGCGCGCAGCGCCGAGATCACCGCTGGATCGCGCGGGTCTCCGTTCGTCGCTTCGATCGGCAGCGGCGAACCGATCTGGACGGTGTGTCCGGGTCCTGGTCCGCTCCGGCATCCGAAGGCGGGCAGTACCGGCACACCGCGACGCATCGCCACCAGTGCGGGCGCCGAGCGTGTACAGGCCAGACGCGAGAAGAAGGGCACGAACACCCCCTCATCGACTCGCGCGTTCTGGTCGAGCAGCAGGATGCACTTGCGTCCTCGTCGCAGTGCCGAGAGCAAACCCGCAGCGGCACGCCGGCCCATGCGGAGTTCCTCGAGGTCGCCCCCTCCGAGACTGCGGATCGTGGTCATCATCTCCGTCAGACGACGGTTCGCGAAGCCCCGATGCACGACGGTGAGCGCGTGACCGCGCTGTGCGAGTGCGGCCGCGTAGAGATCCCACGTGCCGAAGTGACCCGTCACGATCAGCACGCCACCCGTGGCCGACGCGGACTCGGCCGCGTTCAGATGCAGTTCACCCTCCAGCGTGACGCTCTCGAGCAGCCCGACGCGATGCCGTCCCTGCAACAACGCGAGTTCGGCCACGCCACGCCCGAGGCTCGCGTAGGCGTCGCACAGGAGGCGCTCGCGGAACTCGACCGTCGCCTCGGGAAACGCGATTCCCAGGTTGATACGTGACAGATCCGTCGGCGCGCCGCCCAACATGGCGACGCGACGTCCCCAGGCGGCACCGATCGCGAGCGATTGTTCGGGATCGCGATTCGCAAGCACAGAACGCAGCGCACGCACCGGCAGGAACGCGAGGGCATCGAGGTCGAAGCGTCGGCTGGCAGAGAGCTCGGAGGCCATCACACTGGACGGCGACGTGTGAGCCGGACGCCGGTGCGGTCGACCGCGCCCGGCAACGGACTCGTCTTGCGGATGGTGATGACGATGCGCTCGATCGGGAAGCGCTCGAACAGGGCCGCCGCGACACGCTCTCCGAGCGCCTCGACGAGCCGGTGCTCGCGGGTACCGGCGACTTCTTCGACGACGCGGAACACGTCGCCATAGTCGATCGTATCGGCGATGCGGTCGCTTCGACCCGCACGCACCAGCGGAAGATCCAGTTCCAGATCGATCCGAACCGGTCGGCGCATCCGCCTCTCTGCGGCCGTCACACCGAGTGCGGCAGGGATCTGCATGCCCTCGAGCAGGATCAGATCATGATCGGTCGCGAGTCCGCCGGACTTTGTCATCGTGCAGACCTCGATCTCCGCGTGCGGGCGGGCTGCAACACCCGGCTCTCGGACTCCGGACGGGATGGGCGCTCAGATACCGTCTTCACCGGCGATCGCGGCCTCGAGCGCGGCAATCAGACGCGCCCGTAGAAGTCCGGGCTCGATGATCGCGGCGAGCGAGCCTACGTCTCGAGCCCGTTCGACGGTGTGGATGCGATCGAATTCGGCGGCTGTCTCGGTCTGCTTCTCGAGTTGGACCTCGCGCAGCAGCGCGTCGAGTTCTTCGCGTCGATGATCGGTCGGGGAGCGGCGCAGTCTCCGCTCCATCTCGACGATCCTTGGATCCTTGATCGCCTGGGCGCGAACCTCCCGGGCGAACACCACCGACGCCGCGGGTCCGCCACCGATCACAGAGGCATACGAGCCCGTGAGCGCCGACGCCTCGAGTCTTGGATTCAGCTCCTGCGAGAACACCACGTACGCTCCGCCGTGATAGCGCGAAACGACGGAGAACAGGATCGGACCGTCGAAGTTGACCACCGCCCGGGCGATCTCGGCCCCGTACTCGAGTTGCAGCTTGCGCAGCGACTCCGGCGAACCGTCGAAGCCCGAAAGATTCGCCAGCACGACGACCGGCCGCACGCCACTGGCCGCGTTGATCGCGCGGGCCACCTTCTTCGATGAGTACGGGAAGAGAGTGCCCCCGTTCCACGCCTCGGGACCGTCGTACGGTCGATATCCGTCGCGGGACAGCGTGTGGCTCTCGATACCGATCAGCTCGATCGGAAAGCCACCGAGACGCGCGTCCCAGACGATCGCGGTTTCGCCACCGACCATCGCCTTCCAACGCTCGAGGTGGCCCGATCCCTGGTCGATCAGCGCCGCCATCACGTCTCGCATTGCGAATGGTCGCTTGCGGCCCGGGTTCGTCCGGTCGTCGAAGATCTCTCCCACCGTCGCAAAGCCGAAAGGGTTGCCCGGCGTCGAATAGTCGCAGATCGAGCGCGACGCGACGTCGCTGCACGGAACGCGCCTCGGCCTCTTCTCGCCCGGCACGATGTACGTGTAGCGGTAGTGTTCGTGCAGGATCCGGTACGCCTCGGCGACACTGCGCGCGAAGTACTGTGCCTCGCCGTTCGGCCCCATGATGCGCTCGTAGCCACCGATCGCGAGTTCGTCCTCCGCCGACACGGATCCAGCCGCCTCGAGGGCCCGCCGCCCGGTGAGCACCATCGCGGCATCCTGCGTCATGATCAGGGCGCCCTTGGTGTGCATCAGCATGGTGGCCAATGCGTCGAAGTACGCCTGCGCGCCGATGTTGACGCCCGCGACGATGATGTTCACGACGCCACCCGCCTGGGTGAACGTGACGATCCGACGCACGACACGCGCCGTCGAGTCGAGATTCTCGGTGCCACTGTCCATCGCGATCCGGGCACCACTCGAGACTGCGACCCACTCGAGCGGCACCTTCAGCGTCTCGGCTAGATCGAAGGCTGCCACCAGTCGATCACACTCGGCCGCAGCCAGCGCGCCCATCCCCATGGTCGGATCGGAGAGCACCAGGACGCGGCGCATTCCCTCCGGCACCTCGGCGGTGGGGGTCGTCATCAGACCGAACACGATTCCGGCGCGATTCTCCCCGTAGGCACGACCCGAGACACTGATCGCTGTCGGTCGTCGTGCGCCGGCTTCGAGGTCGTACTCTTCGAACTGCCCCGCCGGCAACATACTCGCCGGCCGGTCGGGCGCCGGGTCGACCACGTTGCGATCGCCGGTGGTCAGCATCTTGACCACCTCGTAGGGATACGGCTGGCGGCTCCGACGCGAGGCCATCACCCGACGCTCGTAGTCGCCTGCGGGCTGGAGACGATCGTGATGCGGCTCGCGCATGCGGATCTCCATCTGGTCCCGTGAGTCGATGATCTCGATCTCGTGCGGTCGGGGCGGTGCCGATGGATTCGCGGGATCGAGGAGGTTCACTCGCACGACCACTTTGTCGAGACCGAGATGACGGGTCGCGGGGGCGAGTCGGCGCGCCACTTCGCCCACCGAACCATCATCGAGGAAGATCGATGGCGCGACGAAGACCGCGATGCGGTTCCACTGCAGCCGCCTGCGTGCATCACGCACCTGCAGGATCGTGCGCAGTCCGCGCGCCGCGCGATGGAAGACCCGCTCGAAGGCCGGCAGATGGTTTTGCAGCTCCGGTCCGGACGCAGAGGCCCGATCGCGCGCATCCGCGAGCACGAAGACGCGTTCGTCACCCGGCATCTCGATCGCCCGACCATAGAACACGTAGACCCCCTCCTCGGACGGGATCCGCTCGAGTTCGAAGTTCGCGTAGCGACCGAGATCGATCCGATCGGCGGTCTCGGGATGCAGGTCGTAGTAGTTGCGCAGGACTACACCACCGGACACCCGTTCCCAGGTCTTGAATACGTGATCGATTCCGCCTTCTTCGCCGAGCAGCCCCAGCGTGAAGCGGCATGCGGGCCCGTCGCGACCGAGCAGCGGCTCGATCTTCGCCCGAAGCACCTCGAAATCGACCGCTTGATTCGGTGCGACCACCACTTCGACGGCGTGGAGCCGGGTATCCGGCTCGCGCTCGAGGATCAGTCGCGCCGCGCGACACAGCCGCTCGGCCGAGCCGAGGATCTCCTCGCTGCGCGCCGTGCCCACCAGCACGAGTCCGACTTCGGGGTACTCGACACAGTGGATGCGGAATGTCTCCTCGAGGAGCGCAGTGCGATACCCGATCGGAATCCGGGGCGAGTAGCGGCGCTGCGTATGGGCGGCGAGTGCGATCTCGCGTCGCGCCACGTCCGGCGACGAGATCCACTGACCGACGCGCTCGAATACGCGTCTCGGGGCGGCGGCCACTTCGAGCAGGACCGATGTCGGCGGCACCGTCAGTTCGTGCTCGGCGCCGGCCAACCAGCGATCGACCTCGTGTGAGGTGCGGGCTGCGCGCTCCTCGATGCCTGGTCGCAGATAGATGATGTAGTTCGCTTCGAGCGCGGCGTCGGCGACGGCGTCGCTCACCTGCGGGCGCATGCGCGCAATGCGCGAAAGCGCGAGCGCGAGCGCCTTGTCTCCGTTCAGATCGATCCCCGCCTTGGCGAGATCCGTGATCCGGCGCAGCATCGCGAGCACCAGCCGATAGCGAAGGTCGGCGGAACGCTGGCTGGAGAGCAGCCGCAATACGGCTCGCAGCAGGCCATCATTCGGAGTCAGTCCGACCACGCCGAAGTGTGAGAGCGCCTGACGCACGAGGTCGAGGAACTCGCTTTCGATCCCGGCACCCTCGGCCCGGACGCGACGCACGTACATGCGGAACCGCGCATCGTTGGACGGGCCGAGTTCACCCGACACCGAGGCACGGGGTGCACGGATGAAGATCTCCTCGATGTCGACAAACGTCGTCAGTTCGTGGCGGATCTCGGTGAGTTCGCGGCGGAAGCTCTCGGAGAGATCGTCGGGCGCGGGCGCCTCGAGGAAGTCGACGAGGCGGTTGCCGCGAGCAGGATTCGCGTCGTAGCCGAGCAGGACGCGGCGCACCTCTTCACGGACGGTGTCGATTGCGACCCGGCGAACCCGGAGATCCGCGTGGTTTGCTCCGGCCAGGTCCGGTGCTCCGAGCGGTACGGCGGGATCGACCGTGAACAGGACCGCGAGCGGATCGACCTGTGCGGGCAGGGTCAGTCGCTGGCCCGGTGTAGTGGCCGCGGCGCCATCCGAGCCGGGATCGATCACGAGCAGGAGGTCGCCGGCGGCGACCTGCTGGCCACTGTGCACCCGCACTTCGCTCACGACACCGCCGATCGGCGCCTGGAAGCCGATCTCCATCTTCATCGCCTCGAGGAGCCCGAGCGGATCGCCCGCGCGAACCACGTCGCCGACCGCCACGTGCACGGCCACCACCATCGCGGGCGTACCCGAGCGCACCTGACCCGCGGTCTGCAACCCATACGCATACGGGTGTCCGTCGACATCGAGCCGGATGCCGAGATCCGAGTCGTCATAGACGATCCGGCGGACACGATCGTCGATGATCAGACGCGCCTGGTACGAGCCCTCTTCCCGCATCTCGGCGCCGACCGCGCGGCCTGCGAGATGGACGCGATAGCGCCAGGATCCGATCGCATACACGAGAAGCTTGTAGCTCTCACCCGCATATCCGAGATCGATCTCCAGCCCGCCGGCGGGCGGGATCGCCTCGCGGGACAGCGCCGCCGGATCCGCGTAGAAGTTGTCTCGGACCCGGGCACGGCTGCGCTGATAGGCGATGATCGCCGCGGCCACGAAGGCGTCCTGCTCCTCGGCGACATCGCGCGTGCGGGCGTTCTCCCGGCTTTCGTTCCAGCGATCGAGCCAGGTGGTGTCGACCGGTCCGGCGCGGAAGGCGTCCGTCTCGAGCAGTTCGATCAGATAGCCCTTGTTGCTCGCGCCCCCCTCGACGACCAGTTCGAAATCGCGGAGCGCGCATTCGAGGCGCGCCCGCGCCTCGTTGCGGTCGTCGCCCGTGGCGATCACCTTCGCGATCAGCGAGTCGAAGGCCGATGAGACGGTCGTTCCGACCGCCACCCCGGAGTCGATCCTGACCCGGGGCCCGAGCGACGGATCGAACCGGGCGATGTAGCCGGGCGAGGGCAGGAATCCCTGATCGGGATCCTCGGCACAGACGCGTGCCTCGATGGCGACGCCATGCTCGTGGATTTCGAGATCGGCGATCGATTCGCCCCGGGCGATCCGGATCTGCAGCTGGACCAGATCGATTCCCGTGATCTCCTCTGTGATTCCATGCTCGACCTGCAGGCGTGGATTGACCTCGAGAAAGAAGAAGTCGTTGCCGGCAAACAGGAACTCGACCGTACCCACCCCGGAGTATCCGACCTGGACGGCCATCTCGACCGCAGCGCGCTCGAGATCCTTGCGGATCGCGGGCGGGAGCCCGGGCGGCGGCGCTTCCTCGAGCACCTTCTGGTGTCGCCGCTGTACCGAACAGTCGCGGCTGCCGACCGCGATCACGTGACCATGTCGATCCGCGGCGATCTGCACTTCGATGTGACGTCCGCCGATCACCATCTGCTCGAGGAAGAGCGAGCCGTTGCCGAACGCGGCCAGCGCTTCGGCCGCAGCGGATCGGAA
>JANOFF010000161.1:0-8675 GCA_031413515.1 bacterium | reverse complement strand
CGACGCATCCTCGACGTGGGTTGCGGGGACGGCCGCTTCCTCGAACTGCTGCGCGAGTTCGGTCATGCGGAGTGGCAGCTGGTCGGGCTCGAGTTCGACGCGAAGGCGATCGCGCGCTGCCGCGAGCGGGGCTTCGAAGCGTTCGCGGAGCGCGTCGAGGACTTCGCGGCGCGCGACAGCGAGCGCGGGCGATACGACGCCGTTGTGATGCTGCAGCTGATCGAGCACGTCGAGGACCCTCCGCTGATCTGCGAGCGCGTCGCCGACCTGCTCGTGCCGGGCGGGGTGTTCATCATCGAGACGCCGAATCTCGGTGGTCTCGACCACGCGATCTTCAAGGGCCGCTGGTGGGGTCACTATCACTTTCCCCGCCACTGGAATCTCTTCTCCACAGATGCGCTCGTACGCATGCTCGATCAACGCGGCTTCGAGATCGCACGCAGCGAGTATCTGATCAGCACGTCGTCGTGGATCATCTCGCACCACAACTACTTCAAGGATCGTGGCTGGCCGCGTTTCGTCACGCGCTTCTTCTCGTACCAGAATCCGATCCTGCTCGGGCTAGCCGTCGTGATCGACACACTGCGCATCCGGCTCGGTCGCGAAACCTCGAACCAGCGCGTGATCGGACGCAAACGCGCCAGCGGAGCGGCCTGAGTCGATGCGTCTCCTGTCGGATCGCGATTTCATCGTCCACTTCTCACAAGTACTCGATGCGGACACGTGCCGCGCGCTGATCGAGGCCTTCGAGCGATCCCCCGATGTCCACGACGGCCGCGTCTTCCACATGGATCACGGCGAGCAGCACAGCCCCGACAAGGTGAGCTTCGATCTCGCGCTCCCGTCGGAAGGCAGCTTCGCGCCACTGCACGAGCGCATGCACGTCGCGGTCTCGCAGGCGATCGGCGAGATCCTGCCCCTCTATCCCGGCCTGCAAGTCGATCCGCTCGGCTCGACCGGGTACAAGATCCAGAAGTACCGGAAGAACGAAGGTCACTTCAACTGGCACGTGGATTCATTCGGCCCGCTCGCCGAGACGCGGCTGCTCGCGCTGATCCTGTATCTGAACGATGTCGACGAGGGAGGCGAGACCGAGTTCCACCATCAGGCGCGTCGCGTGCAACCACGCACCGGCGAGGCGATCCTGTTCCCCACCGCGTGGACCCACATGCATCGGGGTGCGATCCCCGTCTCGGGCGACAAGTACGTGATCTCGTCGTTCTTCCGGTTTCCACCCGCGGATTGATGTTTCCTCTCACGCCGACCCGGCTCGTTTTCGCGTGCCTCGCGCTCGCATGCCTGGTGGCCTGCGGCGAGGAGCCGACCGCGCCGACCCGCGATCTGGCCGAGCCTCGGCGCGGCCGAGTCCTGCTCGTCGGCCTCGATGGCGCCGCACCGGCGCTCGTGGATCGCCTGCTCGCCGAAGCACGACTGCCCCATCTCGCGGAACTCGCGCGCCGCGGCGCACGGGGCACGATCCGTTCGCTGACACCGATCGAATCACCGCTCGTCTGGAATACGATCGCCACCGGCAAGCTGCCCGCCGACCACGGCATCCTCGGCTTCGCCCACCCGTCGGCGGACGGGACGCGCGCCCTCTACCTCTCGACCGACCGACGCGTGCATGCGCTCTGGAACATCGCGAGCGATGCGGGACGGCGGGTCGGCGTCGTCGGCTTCTGGAACACCTATCCGCCCGATCTGATCAACGGCGTGATGGCGTCGGATCATCTGATCGCGCGCAACGTCGAGGGCTATCGCGAGATGACCGGCGCGGGTGCCGTGCCGCCGGGCCCGGTCGTGCATCCCGCCGAGTGGGAGGCACGCGCGAACGAGATCTTTCGCGACGCGACGCCGCTCACGTCGTTCGCCAATCCGCTGGAGGGCGATCCCGACCTGCCTGGCTATCTGGCGCTGGCCGGCGACGATCTGCCGCGGCGCTTCGCTGAGGACGCGGCGCTTACAAAGCTCGCGCTCGCGATCGAAGGCGAACTGCACCCGGATCTGTTGATGGTGCTGCTGCCCGGCATCGATCGCGCGTCGCACTTTCTCTGGGGCAGCCTGATCGACGACCAGTCGATCTACGCCGAGGAGTTGCGACTGTCGCCGGCGGAGCGGCAGGCCGGGCGCCGGGCCCTCGAGACCTACTACGCCTACGTGGATGCGCTGCTCGGGCTGCTCGTCGCGCGATACGACGACGAAGACCTGATCCTGGTGGTCTCCGACCATGGCTTCGAACCCGGCCGCGGGCTCGGCATCCTGACCGGCGTCCACGAGGGCGAGGCCGCCCTGGACGGAATCGCGTTCGCACGGGGCCCGGGCATCGTGCCGGGATCCTCGATCCGCGACTTCTCGGTGGCCGACGTCACGCCTACTCTCCTGAGCTTCATGGGATTGCCGATCGGAGCCGACATGGCAGGGCGCGTCGCCGCATTCGTAGAGGTCGCTTCGGGCAGTGCGGTCGCGACGGTGCGGACCCACGACACATCGGCGATCGCCCGCATGCCGCTCGGCGCTTCGGGGGCGGAGGGCGAGATCATCGAGCAGCTCGAGAAGCTGGGGTACATCGAATGACGCTTCGACTCTCGTCGCTGCCGAGGTGTCTCGCGCGGATCATGCACGTCGCGATCGCCGTGACGATCGCGCTGCCGCTGCTGGCCTGCGGTGGCGAAGAACCGCGCCGGCGGGTGATCCTGATCGGCATCGATGGGGCGAGCCCGCTCGTCGCCTTCCCGATGATGGAGGAAGGCCGGCTCCCCCACCTCGCGGCGATCGCCCGTGACGGCGTCCACGGTCCGCTCCGTTCAGTGCTGCCTCTCTATTCACCGCGCATCTGGAACACCATCGCGACGGGGCGTCCCGCCGGCCAGCACGGTGTGACGGCCTTCGTGAAGCCCTCGACGGACGCCCGGAAGAAGCTCTTCTTCAGCAGCGACCGACGGGTTCCGGCGCTCTGGAACATCCTCTCCGCCCAGGGGTTCACCACCGGCGTCGTCAACTGGTGGACCACCTACCCGCCCGAGCGGATCGAGGGCGTGATGGTCTCGGACCACTTCTTTCCCGAACAGATCTCGATGATCAAGCGCACCTTCAAGGACGAGCGTTCTTCGTCCGGCACACTCGTCCATCCCGAATCGTGGCAGGCGCGCGCCGAGAGCCTGCGCGCCGAGAGCGGTCCGCCGACCCGCATCGAGAATCCATTCGCCGAGCATGATGGAGCGCTGCTGCCCCACTGGGTGAATCGCGAGATCCTGAGCGGTCAGTTCGAGACCGATGCGAGCGTGACCCGCATCGCGCTCGGCCTGCAGGAAGATCTGCATCCCGACGTCATGATGGTCTTCCTGCCGGGCATCGATCGGGTCTCGCACTGGCTGTGGGGCAATCTCGAACCCGCGGAGAAGTATCCCGCGAGCCTGCAGCCGAGCGAGTCCGAGCGCGCAGCGGGTGCCGAGACGCTGCGCCTCTACTACGAGTTCAGCGACGAGTTGATCGGCTTGCTGACCGAAGACTACGGGCCCGACGATCTCGTGATGGTGATCTCGGATCACGGTTTCGAGGCGGGGGAGAGCCTGATGCTGCTCACCGGCGTGCACGACACGCCCGCCGCGCTGGACGGAATCCTGTATGCCCGCGGCCACGGGATCGAGGCCGGGCGCGCGGTCGGCCCGATCAGCGTGTACGACGTCGCACCATCGCTGCTCGCGTGGCTCGGAGTTCCGCCGGCGGCCAACATGCCGGGACATCCGGCGGCCTTTCTCGGCATCGATCCGCCTTTGCGTGTCGCGAGCTACGACGATCTCCCGATCCAGCGCGCACCCGAAGCCGCCTCGGGACGCGAAGACGAGATCGTCGAACACCTGCGCTCGCTCGGGTATCTCGAAGCAGACGATGCAGCCGCCACCGGGGCCGAATCGGACTCGCGACCGGACGGACGCTGATCAAGCTCACGAGTGCGCGCACGGACGCCTGATCGGAGGGAGGAGAGGGTCGGGGCGGATGGCTCGCTTGGTTGCAGAGCGGGTTGGTTGTCGGAGGTTTGCGGGGCATGGGGGCTTCGGCCGAAGTGGCCTGCTGCGCTTTATTCCGCCCCGACCCTCTCCTCCCTCCGATCTGGCGTCGGCGGATGCGTCGCGAGGTTGGTCAGGAATTGGGGGAGCTGTGCGTGAGGGGGTTCGTGTGCGTTGGATGGCTTGGGTCCACGTGTGGCGGGCGGTGAGGCGTGATTCGGATGTCGACATGGGTTCGAAGCGGGTGCCGGGGCGACGCGCGCTGAGCGCTTCGGCGATGTGGGCGTAGACGCCGGTCGCGAGGCCAGCGAGCAGGGCGGCACCGAGGGCGGTGGTTTCGGTTTCCGCAGCACGCACGACCGGGCGGCCGAGCAGATCGGCCAGGCGTTGCACGAGCAGGTTGCTCTTTGCGAGACCGCCGTCGACGGCGAGCGGAGTGCCGACAGCGGGTTGAGTGCCCACAGCGAGTGGAGTGCCGGCAGCCGGTTGAGTGCCGACGTCGGCGAAGTGCGCGGCCAGTCCGTCGACGACATCCACGCAGCGATGTGCGACGCCTTCGAGTGTCGCGCGGGCGAGATGGGCGCGGGTCGTGCCGCGCGTCAGGCCGATCAGCAGGCCGCGTGCCTCGCCATCGAGATAGGGACTGCCGAGACCCTGGAGAGCCGGCACGAAGCAGACTCCGGCGGCGTCCGGGACCGAGCCCGCGAGAGCGTCGAGGCCAGCGGCGGATTCGAGGATCCCGAGGTCGACCAGCCAGTCGACGGCGGCGGCGGCCGTGATCACGCTGCCCTCGAGACAGAACGCGCGGGTGCGGTCGGCCAGCGTGAAGAGAGGAAGCGGATAGAAGCCGGGCAGATCGACGACCGGCGCCTCGCCGGTACACAAGTCGATCATCGCCGAGGTGCCGAGGGTGAGCTTCGCGAGCCCCGGTGACACTGCGCCCTGGGCGAACGCAGCCGCCTGCTGATCGCCGGCGCGCGCGGCCAGCGGCACCGCTGCACCGAGCAGATCCGCGGGTGTCTCGCCCACGACGGCGCTGGTCGGCACGACTTCGGGCAGCCACGCCGGATCGAGACCGAAGAACGCCGCGCTCCGCTCCGAGAACTTCTCCTTCTCGTAGCCGTACAGCGCCGTGGCGCCGGCTTGTCCGGGATCGGTGACCGCGTGCCCGCCCCCCGAGAGTCGCACGCCGAGCCACGCATCGAGGGTCCCCAGGCGCAGGTGGCCCGTGTCGGCGAGACGACGCACCGCCGGGCACTCCTCGACGAGCCACTGCAGTTTGGTGGCCGATGCGAGCGCGTTGATGGGCACGCCCTGTCGATTCAACTCGGCGACCCGCGCATCGGTGCGGCGATCCTGCCAACCGATCGCCGGTGCCAGCGGTCTGCCGTCCCGCGCGTCCCACGCGAGCGAAGTGCCGCGCTGGCTGACGAGCCCGAGGCCCGCGAGATCCTCCGCCCGGGTCCGCGCTGCCGCGAGCGCTGCGCGCATCACGTCGACCGCGCGCGCCCACATCGCCTCGGGATCCTGCTCGACCCAGCCGGGTCGCGGGAAGTCGATCTCGAGGACTTCCTTTGCGCGGCCGAGTACGACGCCGTCGGGTGTCACGACCAGCGCACGCACCGAGGTCGTCCCGACGTCGAGGGCGAGAAGCCTTTTGCCCGACACGTCAGCCCGGTTCGGAAAGCGAAGGGTCGCCCGAGGGCAGCAGCGCACCGGGATTCAGCAGACCGTCAGGATCGAGAGCCCGCTTCAGGGCACGCAGCAGCGCGACGCCGCCGGGCCCCCACTCATCGATCATCCATTCGCGCCGCACGCGCCCGATGCCATGGTGATGCGCGATGCCGCCGCCGTTCGCGAGCGTGGCCACCATCGTGCGCCGCCAGCACTCGGCATACACGGCGGCCATCTGCGCCGGATCCTCGGGCTTCGCCGCGAAGCTGAAGTAGAGATTCGCGCCGGATCGATAGGCGTGGCTGGTGTGCGCCGTGGACGCGACGACTCCGGGTACCGCGCCGACCGATCGGGTCACGGCTTCGTAGATGTCGGCCAGATGCTTCCAGGTGCTCGCGACCTCGATGGTGTCGACGATCGTTCCCGACTCGATGAAGGACCGGAAGCTCGGCACTTCGTTTCGCACGTCGAACCAGTGATCCACCGCATCGCGATCCGCGGGCTCGCCGCCGGCCGCGCGGCAGAGCGACGCGACGGCGGTCGCCTCGACGGGCACCGCGGGCTCGGGACCCTCGTGGAGCAGGATCAGCATCGCGCGGTCCTTCGGGCAACTCGCACGGAAGTGGCGCCGAGATTCGCGCGGGTCGTAGAGGCGCACGACCGGCGGTCGCCAGCCCGCGCGCAGGATCTGGCGGATAGGCTCGATGGCGGCCCGCAGACTCGCGAAGTGGAAGGCCTGACGCTGGAAGGCCGCCGGCAAAGCGCGCAGCGACAGAGTCACCTCGGTCACGATGCCGAGAGTCCCCTCGCTGCCGAGGAAGAATTGCCGCAGATCCGGTCCGGCGGCGGCGCGGGGCGTCGGTCGCGTGCGGATCACTTGACCGTCGGGCAACACGACTTCGAGGGCGAGCAGGATGTCCTCGATGTTCCCGTAGGCGGTCGAGTACTGACCCGACGCGCGTGTCGCCACCCAGCCCCCGACCGTCGAGAGTTCGATGGACTGCGGCCAGTGACCGATCGTGAGACCGGCCTCGCGGACGAGTCGCTCGGCGTCGCCCCCCATGGTGCCCGCGCGAAACCGTGCCGTCAGATCGCGATCGTCGAGTTCGATCAGGCCAGTCAGCCCGCGTGTCGAGATCACCACCGTGTCGGCGCGGGTCTCGATGCCACCGCACACCCCCGAGCCACCGCCGAACGGCACGACCGGCACGCGCTGTGCGCGACAGATCCGCAGCGCGGTCGCGACCTCCTCGGTCGAACGCGCCTCGACGACCGCCACAGGCAGCGGCGGCGGATGCCCCTCGAAGTCGCGCAACTCGCCGAGCACCCAGGTGTCGCGTCGATGCGCGGCGCGCACCGCGTCGTCGACGCGCACGCAGTCGCCGAGTGCAGCGCGCAGCGCCGCCAGGACATCGCTCATCGGTTCTCCCTTCCGCTCGGGCGGCACGTGCGCGAGCGATCTTGGTTTCGAGTGGACGCTCCGTTCGAGCCGTTCATCGGGTGGCGAAGCTCAGATCCGCATCGATCTGCTTCTGCGCCGCGGCGATCTCGTCGCGGACCCGCGTGGCATCCCACCCGAGCAGCGTCTGCATGCGCGCGGCCGCGGGAGCAAGCAGTGCGGGGGCGAGCGTCGGCGCGTGCAGCGGAACGCGGACGCGCCGATACAGCCAGTCGATCAACGTCTCGGCGGCTTCGTGACGCACCGCCCAGTCGACTTCGCCCACCAGCACCGATGCGGGGCCGGACGACGGCAGCACGGCGAGCGGTTGCGCGCCGAGTGCGATCACGTCGCGGGATTCGGAGCCATACAGGCCGACCAGGCGACGCGCGTTGTGCGCGGCGAGTCCCGTCGCCTGCGCGAGAGCCGCGCTCTCGGCGTCGAGATCGCGACCGAGATCGCCGCCCGGAAGCGGCGACTCTTTCGTGTCGCTCATGTCGGCCGAGTCGGCGATCGGCAGCGCGCGACCGAGCCGCTGTGCGACACGCTCGAGCGCCTCCTCGGCCATCTTGCAGAAACCGGTCAGCTTGCCGCCCGCGATCGTGATCAGCCCCGAATCGGCGACCCAGATCTCGTCGCGCCGCGACATCTCCTTGGCGGCTTTGCCGGGTTGCGCGATCAACGGGCGCAGACCCGCCCACGCGCCGCGCACGTCGTTCTCGTCGAGGGGCTCGACGTCGAAGGTGCCGTGCAGCGGCGCGAGCAGATAGCGGACGTCCTCGATCCCGATCTCGGGCCAGAGGCGGGCATCAGCGGGATAGCTGACGTCGGTCGTGCCGACGTACACCGAGTCGCCGCGCGGGATCACGAAGATCGAGCGGCGATCCTCGGTGCCCAGCACGACGATGTGGCGGATCGGCAGGCGCGCCGCATCGATCACGACGTGGATCCCCTTCGAGAGATGGAGACGACTCGGCGCTGCCGCGTCGTCGAGGCGCGCCACCGACTCGACCCAGGGCCCGGCCGCATTGACGATCGCGCTGCCGCGCACCTCGACGTCCCGCCCGCTGCGCGTGCAGCGGGCCCGTACCCCGGCGACGCATGCGGCCGGGTCGCGCGGGCCAGCACTGCGCGAGCTGGAGCCGCGCGAGCTGGAATAGACGAGCGACTCGACCCGCAGATGGTTCTGCACCACCGCGCCGCGCGCGCTGGCGTCGCGCAGCACCGCCAGCACGAGCCGCGCGTCCTCGCTCAGATACTCGCGATACGCGACCGCCCCCGCGAAGCGATCGCGACGCAGCAGCGGCTCGTTGCGCTCGAGTTCTGCGTGACGCCAGGTCTGGTGTCGGTCGATCGGATCGACGGCCCCCAGCTTCTCGTAGGTCCCGATGCCGGCGCGGAACTTCAGCAGACCGGCCCACGACTTCGCGGGGGTCAGCATCCAGCACGGCTCGGCGAGATGCGGGGCGAGGGCGTGCACACGCTTGCGTTCGAGCGCCGTCTCGCGCACCAGCTGCACCTCGCCCATGGCGAGGTAGCGGAGCCCTCCGTGGATC
>JANOFF010000160.1:0-54020 GCA_031413515.1 bacterium | reverse complement strand
CCCGCATCGAGCCGGAACACCGGCAGGGGCTCGAACCGCGCCTCCGACGCGGGAGGCGCCGGCGCATGGCGGATCGCATGCGGGACCGGTTCGCCGGCGGCATCGAAGACGCGCAGGTCCGCGAGACCGGATTCGACGCTGCGGCGATACACGTCGAGATCGAGACTCGCAGACTGCAGGGCACGCGCGGACTCGACGCGGATGACGCGTCCGTACGCGAAGTCGCTCGCGCGCAGGGGATCCTGTCCGGCCGCCTGGGCGAGCTGGGTCAGCCCGATCCATGTGAGCAGGTAGACGCTGGCTCGCGCGACGCTTCTCGAGCGAGTGCGAATCATCGGATCGATCCTTCTGCGTCGAGCGCGCCGTGGGATTCGTCCGAGCGGCTCGGTGGCACCGGAGTCAGGTAGCCGACGACCAGCAGCAGCACGCCCACCACGAGGAACGTGCCGATCTTGGCGACGGTGCTGAGACGCGAGAGGTCCACGAGGAAGAGCTTGGCGACCACGACGCCGAGCAGGCCGGCGAACACCATCCAGGGAGTGCGCAGACCCCGACGCGTCGAGACGAGCATCCCGCCGAGGGCGACGAGCGTCCAGACGATCGAGAGGCTCGACTGCAGGGCCACCGAGTGCCACAGCGGATCGACGTCGAATCGCACACCCGTCCAGCGATGGACGGCGCGCGCCAGGATGGCGTTCAGCCACAGGAACAGCGACGCGCCCGCGATCACGATCACCGCCTGGCGCCGGGCAGGCGTGACGACATCCTCCGCATGACGACGGATCGCCACCCACCACGCCAGCGTCGCCACCGCGATCAGCCCGAGCGAAGCATCGACGGGGTTGAGGAGCGGCGCATGCGGGAGCGGGGACGCATCGCCCCGGGCGTCGCAGTTCACCGCGACCCACCAGAGCAGCGCGAGACCGGCGATCGGCGTCATGCCGAGCGTCAGATACATGTCCGACTGACGACCCCACACGCCGCGCTCGCGCTCGAGCAGGTACACCGCAGCAAGCCAGACCGCTGCCGCACCGGATCCCGCCGCCGCCATCCCCCAGTCGCCCTTCAACGCGAGTACCTCTTCGGCGACCCCGCGAAGTGCGACCCCCACGCTGACCACGAGCAGCCAGAACGCCGGACCGTAGGCCCGCGCGCTCCAGCCCGGTCCAGTCGCTTCGAGACGACCGATCACGAAATGGATCGCGGCGAGCGCGAACGGCCAGGCCAGCCAGCCGCCATGGGCCAGCAGATGCGGCTGTTCGTCGAGCGCCACCGGCAGAAGCAGTCCGAGCGCGGGAATCGCGGTCAGTGCGAGCGCCCGGCCCGACCGCCAGCCGCGCGAGGCGGCGCCGGCCTCGAGGGCGATCGCGCTCGCGCCGATTGCAAAGACCGCCCAGCTCACCTGCCGATCGGGGGCCGCGAACTGATCGATTTCGGCGAGCACACCGACCGCCCACCAGACCAGCCCCCAGGCGCCGAGCAGTTGGGCAACACGCCACTCGAATCTGCTGATCCGATCGCGCTGGACATCGGCCTGACGTCCGATCACAAAGCCCGCGACGGCCAGTGCCAGACACGAGAGGAAGCGCCCGTTCGCGAGGAACCTGAAATCGACACGCGCGAAGTCGTGATACGAGACCGATACGAAGAACGCGAGGGCGGCCAGGATCTGCAGCGCGACGCCCGAGAACCGCGCGAGGCGACTCTGCTGGCGCACGCCGATCCAGTAGAGGCCCGCGCCCTCCAGCGCCCAGGCGACCGAGACCGTGAGCGAAGTCTCGAAGGCCAGCGGGATGGCCATCGTGGCGAAGCCGACCGCGAGTGCGATGAATGCTTCGGCGAGCGGGCGGAACGCCGGGGCCTGCACGCGCCAGAGCCAGCGGGCAAGCAGCGTGTAGGCGACGGCCAGTACGGCCACCGACCCGGCGAGCCCGAACTCGATGTCCTTCACCAGTTTCGCCTGCGCGAGCAGACTCATCAGCGGCGTGCCGAACACCAGCGCCCCGTCGATCGGGCCGCGCAGCTGCGGACGTTCACGAAACGCGTGCACCACCGCCACGCCGGTGAAGAGCACGAGGAAGGCGATCACGAACGGCTGGGTGGTCGCATAGTCGTCGGGCCGGTAGCGCAGCACACCCCAGACCGCCGCCACACCGTAGGTGGCGATGAATGCGATCAACGGGGGCAATCGCCACGAGCGGAACCAGGCGACCGCGGCGACGCCGACGTTCAGCACGAGGTAGAAGCCGAACAGGAAGACGTGGCTGCCCTCGCCCGTCGATGCCAGCAGCGGAGCCGCAAAACCTCCGACGCTGCCGATCACGAGCAGCGGCTGGGCGCTCTGCACCACGGCGAGCGCCCCGCAAGCAATCGCGATCGCGACGAACAGCGCGAATGCCAGGCCGGCGGGCACGAGCGAGTAGACGCGGAAGGCGAAGAACACCGCGAGATACAGCGCGGCGATGCCGCCGCCCTGCAGACTGATCCCGAAGCCGGGCCGCGCGTCGCGCACGAGATAGCCGACGACGGTGAGCGCCAGTCCGATCAGCGCCGCGGATGCGAGCCGGAGTTCGATCGGGAAGAGCGCGTTGTCGGCCGCGTACTTGGCGAGCAGCGCGACGCCGACGAGCAGCACGATCACACCGACCCGCACCACCGTGTTGCCCCCGAACACGAAGGAGCGCAGCGCAGCGAGGGCGTGATCGATCGCGCTCGGCCCGCGCGGCGGTCGGGGGCGAGTCGGTGCTTCGACGGGGAAGATCGGCGCGGAGCTCTCTTCCGACGGAGCGATCGGCCGCTCGCGCTCGGTGGCGAACACTCTGGCGCTCGGCTCGAAGGTCGGTCGCGCGACGGGCGAAGGGCTGAAGGCAGGCGCCGGCGGCGGCACGCGCG
The DNA here is from genome assembly GCA_031413515.1 of bacterium. Taxonomy (GTDB): domain Bacteria; phylum Myxococcota_A; class UBA9160; order UBA9160; family UBA4427; genus TMED88. The sequence continues at coordinate 51,128 of JANOFF010000160.1, read as the reverse complement.
GCGACGAGACGGTGTCGCCCGTCGCTTCGGCTCTCGTCGCGGTCGGCGAGGGCATCGGCGCGGCACCCGATTGCTCGAGTTCGTGCAGTCTTAGGCGGAGCCCGGCGAGCGACTCGTCGAGCCCCCGCATGCGCGCTCGGGTGTCGAGACCCTGCGCGATCAGGAAGCCGAACGCCGCTCCGCAGACCGCACCGAAGGTCCCGCTGCCGAGCGCGACGCCCGCGATCGCGCCGATCCACACCAGGGCTGCAGTCCGAAGCGCGGAACCCTGCTTGCGACTCTCACGCGGTCGAGCCTCGCCCTGCTGCATGTCCGCTCCCCCGTCGAGACGGAGCGCGCGTGAGTTCCCGCGGAACCGCCCCGGGCACCCGTGGCAGGCCCTCCACCACGTCGACCGAATCCCGAATTCGCATCGGATACGCGGGGTTGGAACATGAAGACGGATTCGCAGCAGCAGTCCCCGTGGCGGGACCGTACGTCAGACCCGCGAACTCGGCCGGAGGCTCAGGTCAGGGCACCGGCGGCCGCCAGTTCGGCTACCTCGTCTTCCGTGTAGCCGAGCATCCCGGTCAGCACTTCGAAGCTGTGCTGACCGATCGTCGGGCCGGCGTGGGTCGGTGCGGCCGGCGTCTCCGAGAACTTCGTGACCGCGCCATTCAACCGCACCCGACCGATCGCCGGGTGGTCGAGGTCGACGAAGAACCCGCGTGCCAGCAGTTGCGGGTCCACATGGAGATCGGTGCCGCGCATGATCACGTAGGCCGGCACACCCGCGCGTCGCAGCGACTCGGCGAACGCGAAGGGTTCCTGGTCCGCGCACGCCTCGACGAGGCACGCATCGATCTCGGATCGGCGGGCGAGGCGCGCGGGCAACTCATCCAGGGCCGGCGTCTGCATCCGGGCGAGGGCCGGAACCTGTGAGCCGAGTGCACGCCACTGCGCGGCGGTCTCCGTCGCGATCGCGACGTAGCGCTCGATGCCACGCGTCGCATACACGCCATGCGGACACGCGCGCTCCGAGTCGTGACCCGGGCGATCCAGCACGCGGCCGTTCACCGTGTAGTCGAGCACGGCGGGCTCGATGAAGTGGATCGCGGCCTCGATCTGCGAGAAGTCGATGTACTGCCCCTCTCCCGTCCGATCGCGGTGCCGCAACGCGGCGCCGATCGCGGCCAGTGAATAGCGGGGCGAGATGAAATCCGAGTACGCGCCCCAGGGCCCCGACGGCAGCCGGTCCGGCCAGCCGGTGATGGCCACCAGACCCGCGAGTCCCGCACCCTGCAGGCCGAAACCGGTGTACGCAGCCTCCGGGCCCGTCTGTCCGCGCATGCAGGACGAGATCATGATCAGCCCGGGCTTGCGCTTGCGCAGCGTCTCGTAATCGAGGCCGAGCTTCGCCGCGGATCCCGCTGTGAAGGACTCGGTGACGATGTCCGCCCAGTCGACGATCCGCAGCGCGACCTCCCTGCCCTCCTTCGTCTGAAGATCGAGCCCGATACCGAGCTTCGATTGATTGAAGTTCGCGGCCGCGTAGCCGGTGCTCACATCGGGCATCGCGCCCTTCCACGGCGGCAGCATGCGCAGCGGATCGACATGATTCGCCGACTCGACCTTGATCACCGTGGCGCCGAGGTTGGCGAGGTCCTTCGAGGCGAGCGGCAGCGCGGCCACCCAGGCGAAGTCGGCGATCTTGAGCCCCTCGAAGATCGCGCGGCGCGGCGTCGGCGAAACCCGCGCCGGAATCGCCGGGCGTCGCGCAACGTCCGCGACGAGTTCCTGATCCTGGCCGAGCTTCGGCGCAGCGCGCGGCGGCACGATCGGCGTGACGGACAGCCTCGCGAACGGCCCCGGATGGGTCGTGCCGTCTACATCGATCCAGTAGTCGCGCGCCACGAGCTGGGGGTCCCTGATCAGTTCGGCGGTCGTCCACGCCGGGCCGATCAACCACTTTCCGGCCAGGGCCCGCTGCTGGATGTCGGCCTTCGTGCGCGTGCCGACAAACGCCACGAACTGATCGAAAGCGCGTTGGATGTCGGGCGGTTTGATCTTGCCCCCCATCAGCAGAGCGAACGCGTTGGTCCAGTCGTGCTGGGCGAGGTCATCGCTGATGGCGCCGCTCTCGCTCGCCCAGCGCATCATCGAACCGAAGCTCTTTGCGCCGACCTCGCCGAGCACCAGCGTCATGACGACGAAGCCGTCCTTGCAGGCGGCGCGATCGGGCACCACCACACCGGGCAGCAGCTCACGCGGCTGCGTGCGCGCTTCGCCGGAACCGGGCTGATCCCCGCCCGTCATCACCGGATATCCGTCAGCGAAGAGCAACGTCCACACCATTGCGGCCTGACACGAGACATCGAGGTGCTGCCCGCGGCCATCCCGATGCCGACCGTAGAGCGCCAGGATCGCATCGGCGGCCGCCTGCACGGCCCCGTGATGGGACGCTTCGGGATGACCGACCGGCACCGGAGGCCGGTCGCCATCGCCCTGTAGATTCAAGAGACCGCCCGCGGCGGAGAGAGTCAGGTCGGTGGCGGGACTGGCCGACTCCGGACCGTGCTGGCCGAAGGGAGTGACCGAGACGTAGACGAGCGAGGGATTCAGCGCATGGAGTTCGCGGTAGCCGAGGCCCCGTGCCGCCAGCGCGCCGGGCGCTGAGGATTCGACCAGGATGTCGGCACCGCGCACCAGATCGAGTAGCCGGGCATGATCGGCGGCGGCGGCCGGATCGAGCACGACACTGCGCTTGCCCAGCCCGAAGGCGCGCCAGAACAGCGAACCATCGGGATCGCCGCGCCGGCCTTGCTCGAACGGCGCGACGAAGCGCGCCTCGCAACCGCCCGGCGGCTCGAGCTTGATCACCTCGGCGCCGAGATCGGCGAGTACCCGGCCCGTGGCTTCGGCGAGCGGGGTGGTCAGATCCAGGACGCGGATTCCGGTCAGGGCTCCCGGGCGCGGGCCAGTCGACATGCACGTTCCTCCTCCGTCGGATCCGCGGAGTATAGAAACCGCATGACCGGGATCCTTGCCACACCGACGGGCGTCGGATCGACTCGGCCCCGTGGACGCGCTACCCAAGGCCGCCCGATGCAGATCCTCGAGATCGTCGCCCCGGTCGGCTCCTCACGCCAGGACGATCGCAGCCATCCCGACGCCGACGGTGTGCCCGAATGACGAAGCTGATGTTCAAGCGACCGCTGTCCTGGATTCGCGAACTCGTGCGCTACGGCGAGGTGCATGTCCGGTCGTCGCGGGTGTTCGTACGCCGCCACGAAGCGGCGCCGCGCTGCGACGTCGCGGATCGCGTCGTCGTGTCGCTGACCACGATCCCCGATCGGCTGATCCACCTGAGACCGACCCTCAACTCGCTGCTCGATCAATCGCGCCGACCCGATGCCCTCTACCTGAATCTGCCGATAGAGTCGCGACGCGAGGGGCGCGGCTACCAGATCCCGGCCTTCTTCGCCGATTACAGGCCCATCGAGATCGTCCGCTGCGATCGCGACTGGGGGCCGGCGACGAAAGCGCTGCCGACATTGCAGCGCGAGACTGCGCCCGACACGCGCATCGTCATCGTCGACGACGACCAGGTGTATCCGCGCCACCTGATCGAGACGCTCGTGCGCGCGAGCGAACGCTTCCCCGATGCGGTGGTCTGCTCGCGTGGCTTCCGCATCCCGGCCGAGTTCGACATCGATCGGCGCAACACCCTCTACGGCACCCATCTCAGCCACGAGGAACCGATCGAGATCGTGCAGGGCAGCGCCGGTTATCTGGTGCGGCCGCGCTTCTTCACGCAGGACGTATTCGACTACAGCGCCGCACCGAAGGAGGCGTTCTTCCAGGACGACATCTGGCTGTGCGGCCATCTGGCGCGCCGCGGGGTGGATCGCCTCGTCGTGCCCTTCGACAACTGCTACTCGCGGATCGACAACTGGTCGGCGCGCCACACGCTGTCGCTCTGGGGTCGCGAGAACCGGAGCGGACACGTCGATCGCACGATGCTGGGTTATTTCTCCGACGTCTGGCGCCTGCGCGATTGAGCGCGCGGCGCGCCGACTGTCTCCGTCCAACTGTCTCCGTCCAACTACGCGAATCGTCTGCGCAGCAGAAGCAGACTCGCGCTGCCGACGATCGCCGCCGCGAGCGCGACCACGCCGCTCGTCGGCAGAAGCGGCACGCTCGCGATGTCGGGAAGTTCCTCGAGCCCGACCTCGGCACTCGTCAGCAGCACGAACTGATTGCGCGAACCGCCGAGCGCGAAGGTCAGATCGCCGCGCAGGATTGCATTGAAGACGATGCCTCCGAACAATGGCGCGGTCGTCGCGTGACCGAAGACCGTGTACGGCGTATTGAGGCCGGCCAGATTGAAGAGCGGCGGCACCGGCGTGGAAGGAGTCGGGATAGCGACGTTGTCCACATAGCCCTGCCAGGCAATGATCAGGTCCTCGCCGACGGCCAGCGGGACCGCACCGCCGCCGTTCAGATAGGGCGGAGAGCCTGTGCCGTCGTTCGCGAAGGCGACGAGCGTGTCGGCCGCCGTCCCGCCGCCGGGGATCGTGAAGTTGTAGTTGTGCTCGAACACGATGGTGAAGGCGCCAGACGACGCTGAAGCAGGCATGTCGGCGACGAAGTTCGTCAGCACCAGGGCCTGCCCGGAATTGAGCTGCGCGGCCAGTGCGCCAGCGACCGAGCTCAGCTCGACCACGCCCTTCGCGTCGAAACCGGAAGTCGTCGTGAAGCCATTGGGCGTTACGGCGAGGCTGTCGAACGAGATCCGGTTGACGGTGAGATCGAGATCACCCGGGAAGTTGTCACCGATGAAGTATCCATCGACATTGACCCACATCTGGGCCTCTGAACTCTGCGAGAACGTCAGCAAGAGCAATACAGCCAGAATCAGTCGCCGGAACTTCGAGTTCATCCAATTTTCTCCGCGGGGAGGGATCCCCGGATCACGTCACCCACCCCTCGGAGGGCTCTCGATTATGGGCGGCGGCGGCGGGCTCGGGGTGGAAAATCTCTGGATTCTCGATGGAGGACGCACCACCGATGCCGGGCGATCGCTCCTCTCTCGTGCTAGAAGAATTCTCGGCGCAAGCACCGGGCCGGCCGATTTGTCTGCAAATCCGCCATGCCCGGTTGGATCGACACGCGACCCGATAGCCAGATGAGACGGAGATCCCGCAGTGGGCACGCGATTTCCCTTTGGCATTCCCCAAGGCTGGTACGCGGTCGCCACTTCGGACGAGCTGAAGCTCGGCCGCATCGTGACCCGGCGCTACTTCGAGCGCGAGATCGTTCTGTTTCGCACGGCGGACGGCATCTCGATCATCGACCCGCACTGCCCCCACATGGGCGCGCACCTCGGCAAGCTGGGCCGGATCGAGGGCAACGTCCTGCGCTGCGGGTTCCACGGATTTCGCTTCGATGGGACCGGGGCCTGCGTGGCCACCGAATACGGTTCACCTCCGCCCGAAAAAGCGCGTCTCACGAAGTGGCAGGTGCGCGAACACAGCGGCTTCGTGTTCACCTGGTTCGATCCGCTCGGTCGCGCGCCGCTCTGGGAGATGCTGATCCCGGACGCCGAGGGATACGGCTCGGCCAAGCTGAAGTTCTACGAGATCGACACGCATCCCCAGGAGACGACCGAGAACAGCGTCGACTTCGGTCACTTCACCAAGCTGCACGGCTTCATCGAGGGCGAGATCATCGAGCCACTCACGACCAACGGTCCGTACCTCACGAGCACCTATCTCGCACAGCGCCCGTATGGCATCCCCGGTCGACGCGAGCCGTTGTGGAAGATGCCGGTCCAGTACGCCGTGATCGTGAGCGGGCTCGGCTACTCGCAGGTCGAGGTCCAGATCGGGGTCGGGCCGATCAAGCTCGAACTGCGCTTCTTCGTGCTGGCGGTTCCGATCGACGACGAGCACATCCATCTGCGGCTCGGCGCAGCGCTGAAGGGCAGCTGGGGGCCGCTCGGACGCCTGATCCGATTCATCGCCCACAACATCCTGTGTCGCGAAGTCAGTCAGGACCGGGCGGTCTGGGAACACAAGATCTTCCGCGACCCGCCTCGGCTCGCCAAGGGCGACGGCCCGATCGTCCCCTACCGGCGCTGGGCGAAGCAGTTCTATCCGCCGACGAGCTGACGACGGACGCGGGCACGACCGGCGGATGGCAAGCGCGGCGCGCCCAGGAGGAATCGCGATGGACCGTTTCGGATTCGCGCAGCGCATGTCCGCCTCTCTGCTGCTGCTGTCGGTCGCGGGCTGCGCGAGCAGCGCCGCGCACGAGGTCTCGCTCGAGCAGTGGTCGCCCGCGGACGAACGCCGATTCGGCGAGCAGATCGAGGGGGATCGCTCGCCCGAACTGATCGTCCTGCTGGCCTTCTCGGGAGGCGGTACGCGCGCAGCCGCCTTTGCGTATGGGGTGCTGGAGGAGATGGCCGCGACCGAAGTCTTCACCAAAAGCGGTCCCACTCCCCTGCATCACGAGATCGACGCAATCTCGTCGGTCTCCGGCGGGAGCTTCACCTCGGCTTACTTCGGCTTGCACGGGGACCGGATCTTCGACGACTTCGAGGCCCGCTTCCTGCGCAAGAACATCGAGGGGGAGCTGGCGTTCCAGCTCCTCGAGCCGAGGACCTGGTTCAAGGTCGACAGCAACAACTACGGCCGCAGCGACCTGGCCGCCGACTTCTACTCCCGGCACATCTTCGACGATGCCACGTTCGCGGAACTGGACCGGCCGAGCGCACCGCTGATCGTCATCAATTCGACGGACCTCGGCATCGGCGCCCGCTTCACGTTCACGCGCGAATTCTTCGACGCGATCTGCGCCGACCTCGACGCGTACCCCCTGTCGCGCGCCGTGGCGGCTTCATCCGCCGTTCCGGGTCTGCTTTCACCGATCGGCCTCGAGAACTTCGCCGGCAGCTGCGGCTTCCAGCCGAGCCAGTGGCTGATCGACGCCGCCAATGGACCGGACGAGACGATCAAGAAGGTCGACGCACGGAATATGCTGAGCCTCCTCGATGCCGAGAAGCGGCCGTGGCTCCACCTGGTCGACGGGGGAATCTCCGACAATCTCGGACTCAGGACATACTGGACGTGGGTCGCCATGGCGAATGGTCTCGACACGGCGCTGCCCTCTCTATCACAGCCGGGACCGCACCATGTGGTGATCATCCTCGTCAACGCCATCACGAAACCCGAGCCCAGCTGGCTGCAATTCGGCTCGGTCCCGTCGTTGACCGAAACCCTGAAGCGGACCACCGCGATCCAGATCGGCCGCTACGACCTCGATACCGTCGAGCTGGTGAACGACGCCTTCGATGCGTGGGTCAAAGCTCGCTCTGCGACTGAAAGCCCGTTCACCTTCGACTTCGTCGAGGTCGGGTTCGCCGAAGTGAAGGACGACAGCGAGCGTGCCTACCTGAACGGCATCGGGACCAACTTCGATCTGAGCGACGAGCAGGTGGACCGCTTGATCGCATCGGCCCGCGAGGTGCTTCGCGAATCACCCGCATTCCAGAAGTTTCTCGCGCGAGCCCGCGCGTCCCACGCAGCGCCCTGACGCAGGGCCGGGATCACGCGCCGGGCTCACGACGCGCGTCGCCTCACGGCGACGGCGGCGCGAGCTGATCCAGGGCCTCGAGCGTGCGCTGTTCGATGTAGCTGTGGAAGGGATTCCAGCGCAGGCGCAGCATGTCTTCGCCGCTGATCACGAGCACGCCCTTCTCGCCGCGCAGCGCCACGTTGCCGATCTGGATGCCGGGGCTCGGCCCGGCTTCCGGCCCACCATAGACCGGATCGTCGGGCGGGAACGGAAGCGCCACGTGGGCGAGTGAGTAGACGTCGCGTGGCCAGGCAAGAGCCAGCGGTCGTTCCGTGATCTCGCTCCCTCCCGTACCGCGGCTGCGGACCACGACGTCGAACTTCTCGTGGGTCGCATTCGTCACGATGCTGACACGCAGCGATTCCCTGGTCTGGTTCAGCATGCCGTCGAGCCAATAGCTGGGATCGCGCTTCAACAGGGAATCGATCCGGCCGAATCGGTTGATGTCGAACAGCACGAGCTCATGACCGCCATCTACCGGCAATCGATCGAACAGACCGGTGACGAGATCCGGCGCCGTCACGGTCGCATCGACGACCGACTGGAAGGCCAGCACGGGCGGAAACTGCGCGAGCGCGCCGCTCGGGGCGATCCGATCGATGCGCGCCTGGATCTCCTGTGTGATCTCATAGGCGACCTTGGCGGCGTTCAGCGCGAACGAGCCGTACTTGTACGGATCGTACTCGGGCGTGATCGAATTCCACGACAGCTTCTGGAGGCCGAGCAGATGCCCGAGCCGCTCCTGCCAAACCGCGAGTGCGGCGAACTTCGTGATGCCGATCTCGGGTGACAGCAGGATGAGCCGATCCGGCACCGGAAGCGCATTGTCCTCGAGCGCCTCGAGGGTGTATTCGACCGAAAGCGCGCCGCCGTTCGAGTAGCCGACGAGCATCAGCGGTCGATCCCCGACCTTCGATTGGACGTGCTTCGCCGCGAGTCGGACGGCAGCCGCCATGTCCTGCCAATGCACCCGCACGAGCCCGGATGGCGCCGTGCCGTGGCCCGGGACCCGCATTCCCACCACCCACGCGCCGTGTGCGTGCAGCGACTCGGCGAGACTGCGCATGCTGTAGGGCGAGTCCGACATGCCGTGGAGCAACAACACGCCGATCCGCGGCGCGTCGACGGGGAGCTCGAAGCTGCGATTCCAGTTCGTCGGCCAGTGGGATGCATCGGAGCGGCTGCCGCGTGTGAATCGGTTGATCTCGCTTCGTTCCGCCGGCGGGATCGCATCGTAGACCTCTGTGTCGAGTTGGGCGAAGAGTCGGGTCTCGAGTTCGAGATAGGCTGCGAAATCGTCCACCTCCGACTCGGCGGTGAACTCCTCGTCGAGGGTCGCGGTGTGCCAGACCTTCAAGTCGGGGCGTGCATCGAGGACATACACCCCGACCGCGATACCGACGACGAGACCACCGATCAGCCCATAGCCGATCGCGCGCAGGACATGCCTGCCCGCCCCCGACATGACGCGCAGCAGGTTCATCGGATCGCCTCGAATCGTCGGAGTGGGAGAGGGTGGGTTCGGCGTCTGCAGTCGGCGATCCGGCGCGCCGAACGCGAGCGATCCGATGATCAGTCGCCGAGGTAGCCCGGCTCCTGCGAGATGCTCGTGTGGGTCTTGCTCCGCACGTCGTTCAGCCGACGGCGCTGGATCTCGGCCGCCGCGGGATCCACCGGCGGCTGACTGAATCCGGTGTAGAGCACCTTGCGGGTCCGCTTCACCGGGGGTTGGGCCATGTGCTGCGTGCAACTGAGATGCACGGTGACATCGCCGGTGCGGGTCGGCAGGTCGACGGGCTCGAGATCGAGGCCCGGCTGCACACACGGCGCCGGCCAGACGAGCGCGCGATGCGACCCGGGCACGACCCGCAGCTGGCCCGACTCGGCATCGCCACCCGTCACCGAGACACCGACCGTCAGCGTGCAGCACTCGTAGGAGTGGCGGCCGAGGCTGCAGTCCTTGTGCCACGGCACGTCGGAGATCCCCTTCACGACACCGATCGGTTTGGTGAGGGCACCGGCCAGATAGCCGGTCTTGCGGGCCTGCGTGTGGCCGAGTCCGGGGATGCGACCGATGCGCTGGAATCGATCCTGTTGCAGGAGCTCGGCAGTCACCTCCGAGTAGCGGTCGAAGCCCTCCATGCGGACGAGGTGCTCGACGCCATCTTTGGTGGTGGCCCACCAGGCGCGCGGATCCCCCTTCTCGTAATGGGGCGCGGCGTTCGGGTAGTCGGCTTCGATGGCCGCCATCTCGTCTTCGCTGAACAGACCCTCGATGTGCAGGTAGCCCGCGTCCTCGAGAAACGCGCGCATCTCTTCATCGCTGTCATCGAGCGAGAAGCTCTTGCGGATCTCTCCCGCGAACCTCACGTCGCCTCGTGCGTGGATCCTGCGACCGTCGAGCGCACTGCGCAGCACGAGCCACCAGTTCAGGAAATCCGGCAGTCCGCCCTCGGGCATGTCGAGCAGTCGGTTGCTCATCAGGGCGATCGGGGTGCTCTGATCGTTGACGAGGTCGGTCAGCTGCCCGGCGCTGAGCCGCACCCGCGCCTGGCCGTGCTGTCCCGCCCGCACGCACACGCGGTCGCGCTGCCAATCGAGCGTCCACGGCTGACCGTCGACCTCGACGCAGAAGCCCTTCAACCGCAGTTCAGCGGCCCCCGGAGCAATCGCACTCTGGTGCGCATCGAGAAGACTCGGCAACGACTCCCCGAAGAAGGACGCGGCCTCGATCGGGTGCTGATCGCGATCGACACGGGTTCGCAGATCGACGGACATGGGCGCCTCCCTGCCGAGAATGCTCTCGCCTCGAAGCGAGGGTATGACCGCGGAACCGAGGCTGCAACCGAACCGGACCGGGCCTGCTCGCCTATGCTCCTTCGAAAGTTCCTGCGAGATCCCGCATGACCCGATGAGCCCGGGAGAAACCGTGATGAAGCCGAGCATTCTTCTGCTGCCCGCCGCCCTGCTCGGACTCGCTTCGCTCGCACTCGGAGACTCGCCTGCGGCCGATCGCGCGGCGACCGCCACGGGGTCGGCCGATCTGCGCGTGCGCATCATCGGGATCCGCGACGACTCGGGCACCGTCCGGGTGGCGCTCTATCGAGGCGCGCAAGCGTACGAAGCGAACGAGCCTTCGGCGCGCCAGAGTCAGAAGGCGACGGCTCCGGCGGTCGAGTTCATCTTCGTGGACATCCCGCTCGGTCGGTACTCGATCTCGAGCTTCCACGACAGCAACGGCAACGAGAAGCTCGACAGCAACTTCGTCGGACTGCCGACCGAGCCGTACGGGTTCAGTCGGAACGCACGGGGGCGCTTCGGCCCTCCCTCGTTCGACGACATGGCGTTCGAACTCGCTGAAGAAGGCGCCGATCTCGAGATCGAAGTCCGATGAGCGGATCGGTCCGTCCCTCGAATGGCGGACCCCCTCGGATGCCGTCCATCCGCGTGTAACATCGCGCGCACCCCGATTCCGGTCGCGCAGGAGGATCCGATGTCCCTGGTCGAACTCATCAGTCGTCAGCTCACCGAAGCCATGAAGGCCCGCGACACCGTCCGTGTCGCCACGCTGCGCGGCATCCGCACCGCGTTCCTGGTCGAGATGAAGAAGGACAACGCAAAGACCCTCGACGACGCGGTCTGCGTCGCGCAGCTGCGGCGGCTCGAGAAGCAGCACAAGGAGAGCATCGAGGCGTTCGACGCCGGCGGGCGACCCGAGATGGCCGACAACGAACGGGCCGAGCTCGCGATCATCGCCGAGTTCCTGCCTCGGCTGGCCGACGAGTCCCAGACGAGGGCCTGGGTCGAGCAGGCGATCGCGAGTGTCGGCGCGAAAGCACCGTCGGATTCGGGCAAGGTGATGGGTGCGCTGATGAAGGCCCACAAGGGCGAGATCGACGGCGTCCTCGCCAAGCAGCTGGTCGGCGCGCTGCTCGCGGGTCGCACGGACTGAGTCGCGTGCGCACGGATGCCTCAGTCGCGAAGCCCGAGGCACTGACGCGCGCCGATGTCGTGCGGGTCGCGACGACGATTCTCGGGATCTGAGATCGCGCGATGACTGGCTTCACCCTTTCGGGTGACCCGCGACGCGATCGTCACGACAGACTGTGATCGGCGCGTCCGATGCATCACGATCACGCGACAGTCGGACGGAGTCCCGTGTTACGTTGGCGTGCGGGAGTCGCGATGTCGGAAGTCCGCTTGCGCACGATCCTCATCGTCGAGGATGACGAACAGACCCGCGAGTACTTCGCGAGTGCCCTCGAGACGGACCCGGCGACCGGACGCGTCCTCACGGCTGCGAGCGTCGTCGAAGGCCGTGCGCACCTCGCGGCCGACAAGCCAGACGTGATGCTCATCGACATCGGGCTGCCGGATGGCAGCGGGATCGAGCTGATCCGTCACGCGCGCGAGCACTCGAAGGGCACGGTCTCGATGGTGATCAGCGTGTTCGGCGATGAGGCCAGCATCATCGCGGCACTCGAGGCCGGTGCCCGAGGCTATCTCCTCAAGTCGGAAGCACCCGAGGATCTGCGTCAGTCGGTCACGCAGCTCTGCGAGGGCGGAGCCCCGATCAGTCCCGCGATCGCGAGCCACCTGCTGCGCCGCTTCAGTGGACCGGTCCCTCATTCCGGCGTTCTTTCCGGAATCCCGACGGACACCCACAAAGACACTGCCGCGCTCACCGTGCGCGAGCGCGAAGCCCTGCTGCTGGTCGTGCAGGGGCTTTCGTATCAGCAGGTCGCGGACGCGATGGGCATCACGCGTCACACCGCGACGAGTCACATCCGGAACATCTACCGGAAGCTCGAGGTGCGGTCCCGGAGCGAGGCCGTCTACGAAGCGCTGAGCCGCGGGCTCGTGAAGGTCGAAGAACGCCACTGATCGAAGCGAACCGCTATTCGAGCGGCCCGGAAACAGGCACCCGCAGATGCACCCGGCGACCCGGGTTCATCGATTCGAAGCGGATCTCGCCGCCGATCTCCTTCGCGCGAGCCAGCATGTTCTTCGTGCCGTGTCCTGAACGCGGGATCGCGGGATCCGCGCCGACGCCGTTGTCGCTCACTTCGATCGACACCATCGGCAGGTCGGACTCGCCCGGCGAGATCACGACCCGCACCGTGGTGGCCCCCGCATGCTGGATCACGTTCGTCATCGCCTCCTGGATGATCCGCAGACAGTGCAGGGATTTCTCGGGATCGAGCGCATCGAGAGGGCTGCGGGGATCGATCTGCCACTCGATGTCGATCTCGTTGCGTCGCAACAGCGGGTCGAGGCGTGCGCGGAGCTTGCCGAGCAGATTCCGCAGCCCTTCGCCGCTCGTCTCGAGCGAGTCGATCAGGATCCGCATGTCGTCGAGGGCGCGACGCAGTCCCTCGGCGATCTCGTCAGGGGTCGCCTTGCCCCTGCGCACCATGGACAGCACCGAGACGATCTGCCCGCCGAGGCCATCATGCATCTCGCGCAGGATGCGATCGCGTTGCTCGAGCAGTTCGCGCTCTCGCTGCGCGCTCGACCGCTCAGCGGTCTCACGCTGGTTCTCCGCTTCGGCATGATCGCGTTGCGCGATCGCGGCGGCCATCAAGGGTCCTACGGGTGCGATCCCCATGTTGTAGATGAATAGCCGGGAAATGCTGGTCGCAAGATCGTCGGAGACGAACGGTCCGAACCCATGCAGGGTCGCGATCGCCGCGATGAGCAGTGCCTGAACGGTGATGATGGCCGCACCTCGCGTTCCGAGCCGCATACCGGCCCAGATCACCAGCACGAGCGGAAGATGCGTGGCCAGCAACTGCACCTCGCCGGTCGCGCCCCTCCCGAACGCGAGATAACAGGTCGCGAAGAGCAGCCATGACACGCTCCAGAACTCCTTGCGGCTGAACAACTCGGACCATCGGGGGCTGCCGGTCCGGAGCAAGAGCAGGAAGGAAGTCAACGAAACGGTGTAACCGAAGCGGGCGCGCCACCAGAGCAGGACTCTGTGTGCGTACTCGTCGGTTCCGACGTCGCCGGCGAGCCAGAGCGACGTGACGCCGAGGACGGAAGCGACCGCGGCGCCCAGCACACCGCCGATCACCAACAGCGCCATCACGTCGCGGACGCGATCGAGCTCCGGGCGAAATCCCGTGAACCGGAAGAGGACGATCGCGGCGACCGCTGCCGCGAAGGTGTCCCCGGCGGCGATCGCGAACGCCAGGGCCGGAGACAATCCTTGGAACAGGATGATGGCGACCGCGCCGAGGAGGGCGACGGGCCAGAATCGTGGCCCGAACAGGATCAAAGCCGCGAGCGAGATGGCGCCAGGTGACCAGATCGGAACCGTGGTCGGCTGACGCGTCAGGAACTGGATCAAGATCGAGCCGATCAACAGATAGACCGAAGCCAGAATGCCGATCGCAAGAAGCAGACGGACACCGTGCAGTCGCGTGACTCCCTGGTCCATCGATCGTCTCCGGCGGGCGTCGTCCCGCCTACTGCATGGCTCGAGTGGCTCTGATCGAGCTTATCGCGAATCCAGATCCGGACGATTCGACGGCCGGCGCGATATCCTGCGCCGAACGGCAATGCGCACCGCATGCTTTCGACGTTTCCAGCCGGGCCATCGGTCGGCACGCAGCGAGGAGGTCTGGTGTGAGCGACGAAGCCACCCGACCGACTGGCATGACTCTGCTGCTCTCGATCGCCGCACTCGGCCTGCTCTACTTCGTGAGCGGCTGGCTCGGTCTCAGACTCGCCTTCGAGCACAAGGCCGCGACCTTGATCTGGCCTCCGAGCGGACTCTCGCTGGCCGCATTGATCCTGTTCGGGCACAGGCTCTGGCCCGGTGTCTTCTTCGGCTCCGTCGCGATCAGTGTGATGCAGGGATTCTCGCCGCAGGTCTCCGCCGGAATCGCGATCGGCAGCACCCTCGAGGCACTTGCGGGGTCGATCCTGCTGAGCCGGGTCGTTCCGTTCAGACCCTCGCTCGATCGGCTGCAGGACGTCGCAGCACTGATGATCGTGGGAGGCGCGTTCGCTGCGGTGGTCGCCGCCAGTGTCGGCGTGACAGTTCTCTGGCTCGACGCTCAACTCGACAGCAGCAGCTATTTCCGGATTCTGCTGACCTGGTGGCAGGGGGATCTCGGCGGTGTCGTGGTGTTGGCGCCCGTCCTGCTCCTGCTTCGATCGGGGCGCCCGGCCTGGTCGGTGCTGCTGGCGCACAGGGAGTTCTGGGCAATCGTGATCCTGCTGTTCGCGATGTGTTTCGTGATGTTCAGTGATCTGACGTCCGGCGAGATCAAGTCGATCAGCTCACAACTCCCGCTGTTCGCCATCGTCTGGGCGGCGGCGCGACTCGGCAGCCGCGGAGCCGCCGTCGTAGCGGTTCCGACCCTGCTCTTCGCGATCTTCGCGACCGCACGCGGACAAGGCCCGTTCGCCACAGGAAACACCGCCACAGACATGTCGCTGCTCTGGCTCTACGTCGCCACGATCGGTGGCATGGCGCCGACTCTGGCTGCAGCGATCTCACAACGTGACGCGGCCGATGCAAGGAGGCGGCTCGATGTCAGCGAGAGACTGCAGATCGAGCGCGAGCATCTGCTTCTCGAGCAGCGGGAGCTGATCATGCGTGAGATGCACGACGGCGTCGGCGGCCAGCTCGTCTCGGTGTTGTCGATGGTGCAGCGCGGCCAGGCGAGTCCGGCCGAAATCGCGGACGGTCTGCGGCATGCCCTCGACGACATGCGCATCATGATCGATTCATTGGCAACCAGCCGGGCTGGCCTGCCGGTGCTGCTCGGCCAGCTGAGGACGCGTTTCGAGCCGCTGCTGCGACGCAATGGTCTGGAACTGACCTGGCGCGTCGGTGAAGGCGTCTCGCTCGATGCCTTCGATCCACAACGATCGCTGCACTTTCTCCGGATCATCCAGGAGGCGGTGACGAACGTGATCCAGCACGCGCGGGCCAGCAGAGTCCAGATTGCGATCTCTCGGGGCGAGGGCGATGGATCGACGGTGACCGTGGAGATCAGCGATGACGGCATCGGCGCTGTGCCCGAGGCTGCGCATCGCGGCCGCGGCATGCAGAACATGATCGATCGCGCGGGCGAGATCGGCGGCGTGATCCACTTCGAATCAGCGAGCCCTGGCTGGCGGGTCAGGCTGCTGGTTCCCGCGCTGCCGAAGATCGACTGAACGTCGTGATCGGGCCGCGGTCCGGTGCCGCACTCGATGCGTCGATCCGGGGTCTCTGCCACACTGGCCTCGTGGCGGCCGACGAAACCGAGTACTGCGCTCTGGTGCGCGAACTCTCCGACCGCATCGTGGCAGCGCAGAGCCCGATCCGGATCCTCGACGCGGTGAAGTGGGACGATTCCGTGCGAGTCGGCTTCTTCGCCTCGGGCTGCACACGTCAACCGGCGGTCGATCGCGACTACTACCTCGCGCGCCCGCTGCCTCCCCAGCTCGCCGCGACCCGCCGGGCGTTCGAACAGCTGGACCTTGACATCGCGCAGCGGCTCGACGCACACGACCCGGCAGCCAGGATGATGAGCCGGATGTGTCACGAATACGACCTCGTCGTGCGCATGCTCGAAGCCCGTGGCACGCCGGCGTTCCATGAGCACTCGGCCAGCCTGTACGGCCGGGCCGACGAACCCTTCCACGTCGATGGTCCCTCGCTGGTCGAACTCGCCGGCTTGCTCGATCAGGCGCTCCGCAATCTCGACCAGGCGGCCTTCGGTGACGCGCGACCGGCCGAGATCGAAGCGCCGGTCGCGATGCAGCGACTGCAGGAGCGGCTCGACCGGTTCTTCGGGCCCGAGCCCGGTCGCGTCCGGGTGCGCATCGACGACGGCATCATCGCAGACGCGGCCGCGGGATCGGACTACATCAAGCTGCGCGCCGACGCGCGCTTCCGCGAGAGCGATCTGCGCGTGCTCGAAGTGCACGAGGGCTGGGTCCACGTCGGCACCACGCTGAACGGGCTCGCCCAGCCGGTCTGCACGTTTCTCGGCAAGGGGACGCCGTCGACCACGATCACCCAGGAGGGTCTCGCGCTGTTCGTCGAGGTGATCTCGTTCAGCTCCTCGCCCCGACGTCTGCGCCGCGTGACGGATCGCATCCGCGCGATCCAGTGGGCCGAACGGGGCGCGAGCTTTCTCGAGGTCTTCCAGCGCCTGTGCGAGGACGGTCGCAGCCAGGAGGAGGCGTGGCCGACCTGCGTGCGCGTGTTCCGGGGCAGCACACCGGTGCTCGGTCCGTTCAACAAGGATCTCGCGTACAGCCGCGGCTTCATCGAGGTGTACAACTTCGTGCGGCTCGCGGTCCGGCGCGGACAGATCGATCGCGTGCAGCTGCTGTTCGCGGGCAAGATCACACTTGGCGACATCGCCGACCTCGTGCGACTGCACGAACGCGGGATCGTGATCGCCCCGCTGCATCTGCCGCCGCAGCTTGCCGAGCCGTCCGCGCTGGCTGCCTGGATGGCCTACTCGAACTTCCTGAATCGTCTCGACCTGACCCGGCTCGAAGGCGAGCTGGCTCGCCTGCTCGACTGAAGGCGAGCTGGCTCGCCTTGCCGGCTCGAGGCGAGCGGTCGGTCAGGACTCCCAGCGCACCGAGAGCAGTTCGATCGATGCGAGGGCGCGCGGATCGAGCTGTGCGGGATCGAAGGCTTCGATTCGCAGCTCGAGCCGCAGATCCCGCCGCAATTCGATCACCATGCTGCCGCGGTCCGAGAACAGTCTGTTCCAGCTGCAGTGGACGTACGCGATGTCGAGATCGTCACCGAGCACGCGCAGGATGATGGTCGCGTCGCTCGGCACGCCGGCTTCGAGCCTCAGCATGTAGCGGCCCGTCGCGAGTTCGAAGGAGGGTGATCTGAGCTGCGAACCGCCCTGTCCATGCCGGAATCCCTCGCAACCCACCTCCGCGATCCGCTTCATCACGAAGGGACGCTCGAAGATCGAACCGGATTGCTTCCGCACGTGGATGTACACGAGATCGGTGACGCCTTCGCCCTGCACGTCGCTCGCGCGCTCGATGCGCCGGAGCGTGCTCGGTTCGAAGCAGCGGTATCCGGCGGCGATCAGGGGAGCGATCATGCTGCGCGTCTCGGGAAACGTCTCGATCACGAGATGCGGCGCATAACGTCGGAGGGTGTCCCGCATGCCGGCCAGTGCCAGGTGCTCGGCACCCTCGATGTCCAGCTTGACGACGTTCGGTACGAGCTGGGTCCTCGCCACATGCTCATCGATCGTGGTCGTCGTGACCTGGACCGTCTGCTTCGAATCGTCCGATCGGTGCACGACGCTGTCGCTCACATGGCTGTCGTTGTAGTGCAGGTCGATCGTGCCGCCGACCATGTCGCCGACCGCCTTGGCGACCAGCGACGTGTTCGCGATCGGCTGTCGCGAGATGTTCTCGCGCAGCAACGGCAGGACCCTCGGGCTCGCCTCGAAGGCCACCACGCGCCCCGACGGACCGACGAGTTCGGAGAGCAGCGCCGTCACGACGCCGACGTTCGCACCGAGATCGAAGGCGATGTCGCCCGGACGACAGAGCGAGTCGAGTGCCATCCGGATCGACGGATCGCCGAACTCGTGGGCATGCGGCCCACCGTGCTCGCCGAGCCGCACGCGCACCTGCTGCAGCTGCCGGTCGACCCTGGCCAGGGTGCGCGGCGCATAACGGAGCTGCCTCAGGAATCCGAGAACCTTCAAAGCCGGCCTCCCGCTCTGCAGCCTGCCCGGGTGGCAGCTTGCCCGCACTTCGCGATGCCACCCTATCACACGCCGCGCGCCGACATCGACGATCACCCGGGCGTGTTGCACCCTCGCGCCCCTGGGCGAAGTCGAATCGTTGCATCGTCCGGGTGCGGGGATCGGAGCCTCGCCGGGGGAGTCAGGTCTGATGTCGAACCGTTCGGGACGCTCGATCCGTGGACGCGGGACGCGCACGGGTCTCGCCATCGTGGTCCTGCTTTCTCTCTGGCCGACCGGCTCGACGCTCGCCCAGGACAAGGCCGCCGGCGGCGACGCCGGCAGTTCGAAGACCGAGGCGCCGGCCGTCAGCTTCGAACAGGAAAGCGCCGAGCTTCGGGCACTCGCCGAGGACTGGGCGGTCCGGACGGCCGAGTTCGAGCAGGCCCGCAGCGACGCGCCCGAGCGCCTGGCCGCGCTCGAACTCGAGATCAAGGAGTTGCTCGCGATCGACGTCGAGAAGCTGCCGGTGAAGGAGAAGAACCTCCAGGAGCTCGAGGCACGGATCGACCTCGAGGAACAGCAGCTCAACCGCGCCCGTCAGGAATCCGCCTCCCTCGATGCCGATGCGGCGCGGCGCACCGAGCGGCGCAAGAAGATCCCGGAACTGCAGGCGGCCGCGAGCGAGCGGCTGGCGGCTCTCGATCAGTCGAATCGTGCGGCCGCACCAGCGGCCCCGACGGACGGCGCTGAAACGGGGGATGCGGGGCTCGCACAACTCCGGCGCAGGGTGCTCGAGAGTGAACTCCTCGCGTATCAGGCCGAGCTCGGCAGCTACGAGGCACGGGGGCAACTGCTCGCGAAGCGTCGGGACCTGGCCAGCGTGCGCATCGAATCCCTCGAAGCGCAGATCGCGAAGTTGCGCGGGGCCGCGAAGGCGCTGCAACAGCTCGCCGCCGAGCGCGAGGTCGAGGAGGCGAGAGCCGTGATCGGCTTCGCGGCGGGGCTGCCCGACGAAACCCGACGGCTCGTCGTCGAGTTGGCGACCGCCAACGAAGATCTGGCCCGGCGGCGCATCGGGGACGAGGGCGTCGTCCGGCAGATCGACGAAACGACGGTGAAGCTCGAACAGGTCCGGGAGCAGATCGCCCGGGTCGACGCGAATCGCGCGGATCTGATCGAGAAGATCGAAGCGGGTGGTCTGACGGATTCCGTCGGCATCCTGTTGCGCGAGCAGCGCTCGAACGCGCCCGACGTGGGCAAGTACCGCCGCTTCATCCGCATCGACGAAGAGACTCTCGCGAAGGTCCAGATCGATCAGATCGAATTGCGCGAGCGGCGGCGTGGACTGGCCAACGTCGACAAGCGCGCCGAGCAGGCACTCGCGACGCTCGGCGACGTCGTCTCGCCGGGCGAGCGCGCGCGGACTCTGTCGGTGCTGCGTCAGATCTTCGAAACCGAGCGCAACTACACCGATGCGCTGCTCGAGGATCTGGACGACTACTTCCAGAAGCTCGTCGATCTGGACAGCGCGCAACGCACGCTGATCGATCGGACCGATCTGCTGCTGCAGTTCATCGATGAACGCATCCTCTGGGTACCGAGCGGGACTCCGATCGCGGGATCGAGCACGGCGAGCGACGCAGCCGAGGCCATCGCCTGGCTGTTCGCGCCGCGCTACTCCGAGCAGATCACGCGCGTGATCCGCGACGTCGCGTTGGGCCGGCCCTTCGTCAACCTGCTCGCCGCGGTGGCTCTCGTGATCGGCATCGGGGCCGCGGGCCGGGCACGGCGCGAGATCCGCGCCCTCGGCGAGCGCGCCCGGCGCCCGGATTGCGCAGACTTCACGCCGACCTGGCAGTCCTTCGGCCTCACCCTGTTGTTGACCGCCTGGACGCCCGGCGTGCTGGGTTACCTCGCCTGGCGGGTCGCCACCTCACCCGAAGCGGCGCAGTACGGCCGCAGCCTCGCGCATGGCCTGTTCGCCGTGGCGGTCGTCTGGGTCAGCCTGCGTCTGCCGCGTCAGGTGCTGCGCCGGGGAGGTCTGGCCGAAGCGCACTTCGGCTGGCCGGCCGTGCCCGTCGGTGCCACGCGCGCACAGCTGTTCTGGCTGACGACCCTCGTGTTGCCCGCGTGCTTCCTCATCTACACGTTCCAGATGCGGGGCGACGAGACCTGGAACGAGTCCGTCGGCCGGATCGCGTTCGTGGTCTGCATGGCGGCTCTCGCCGTGTTCGCGCGCCTGACGTTCCGCGCCGGCGACGGGATCGCGGCCGCGGTGGCGGGCTCGAACGGTTGGCGCCCGGGTCGCTGGTCCTGGCGGCTGGCCCACGCCGCCAGTGTCGGCATCCCCCTGCTGCTCGCGGTCGCGGCACTCCGCGGCTACTACTGGACTTCGCTGCAGCTGGCTGCGCGAATGCACATGACGATCGTCTTCCTGTTCGCGCTGTTCCTGATCGCCGAGGTCGGTGCACGCTGGTCGCTGATCGCCAGTCGCCGGGTCGCACGCGAAACTGCGCGTGGCTTCGGGGCCGCGACCGACGGTGCCGACGGCGCGGACTTCATGGACGCGCCGCGAGGCGGCGCATCCGATGTCCCGACTGGAGGAGCCCGGGCTTCGGACCCGATCGATCTGGCCAGCGTCCGCGCGCAGACCAGCCGCCTGACGACGAGCGCCATGCTCTTCCTGGCCGCCATCGTCGTGTGGATCATCTGGGTCGACGTGCTGCCCGCCGTCGGGTTCCTGCGCGAGGTCGAACTCTGGACCACCACGCGCGAGGTCAGCCTGGCGACCCTCGATGCGAACGGCGTCGAGCGCCTGTCGACGGGACGTCAGCTCGTGCCGATCACGCTGGCGAATCTCGTTTTCGCAACGCTGATCGGGCTCGTGTCGTTCGCCGTCGTCCGCAATCTGCCGGGACTGCTCGAGATCTCGGTCCTGCGGCGCTTCCCGGCCGGCGAACGCTACGCCTACACGACGATCGCCAAGTATGCGGCGACGATCCTGGGGGTCGTGCTCACCTTCGACGCGATCGGGATCGGCTGGTCGAGCATCCAGTGGCTGGTCGCGGCGATCGGCCTGGGGCTCGGCTTCGGCCTTCAGGAGATCTTCGCCAATTTCATCTCGGGCCTGATCATCCTGTTCGAGCGGCCGATTCGGGTCGGCGACACCGTCACCGTCGGCGATCTGAGCGGCACGGTGTCGAAGATCCGCATCCGCGCCACCTGGATCACGGGCTTCGACCGCAAGGAACTCGTGGTCCCGAACAAGGAGTTCGTGACCACGCGGCTGATCAACTGGTCGCTGACGGACCCGACGCTGCGCGTCGAGGTCAAGATCGGCATCGCGTACGGGTCGGACACGGAACTGGCGCTCGAACTGCTGAAGCGGATCGCGAGCGAGAACCCGCACGTCCTGTCGGACCCGGAGCCGCAGGCCCTGTTCCTCGGCTTCGGCGAGAGTTCACTCGACTTCGAGCTGCGGGTGTTCAGCCCGGACGTCTCGCACCTGCTGCCGATCCGCCACGAACTCCACATGGCGATCGACAAGGCGTTTCGGGCGGCCGGCATCGAGATCGCGTTCCCGCAGCGCGACATGCACGTGCGCAGCCTGCCCGAAGCCTGGCGGAATCCGCCGAGCGGCGAAGCCGCTGTCGTCCCGAACCAGGTCCCGAACACAGTCCCGAACCCGAACCCGACGAGGCCTCTTCGATGAAGCTCTATACCTATGCCGGCGCCCCCAACCCGCGCCGGGTCCACATCTATCTCGCCGAGAAGGGCATCACGCTGCCGTTCGAGAGTGTGGACATCATGAAGCGCGCGAATCGGACGCCGGAGTTCATCTCGAAGGTCAACATCATGGGCGGTCTGCCGGTGCTCGAGCTCGACGATGGCTCGCACATCGCCGAATCGGTGGCGATCTGTCGCTACTTCGAAGCCACCCAACCCGATCCGCCGCTGTTCGGCCGGACGCCGAAGGAGCAGGCGATCATCGAGATGTGGATCCGGCGGATCGAATTGAATTTCATGATGCCGGTCGGCATGGTGTGGGTGCACGGCTCGCCGCTCACGAAGGCCATCATCAAGCAGCAGATCGCAGCGGTCGCCGAGCAGTACCGCGAGATCGTCGAGCGCTACCTCGGCTTCCTCGACGGACAACTCTCCAGCCGCCCCCACATCGCCGGCGATGCCTTCACGATGGCCGACATCATGGCGCTCACGACGCTGGACTTCGCGACCCGGCTGAACCGCTTCGTGATCGCGCCGGAGCACGCGCAGCTGGCCAGATGGCACGCGCGAGTCTCCGCCCGGCCGAGCATGGCGGCCTGAACGCGGGCGCCTCGCGATGTCGGCCACGGCAGACCGCGCGAGGATCGCCCTCGCAGGGGCGGAGCCCGCACGGGCCCCTCAAGCCTTCGCCCGTCCGGGACGAAAACGTCACAGGGCGGTCGCACTCCTGGGGGATCTCATGGCCAAGGCGAAGGGAACGACTCTGATCGGAGCGGTGCGCCATCTCCGCAAGAACAAGGACCGGGCGCGCGAGATCCTGCCTGCCGATCTGCACCACTACCTCGAAGAGCGGATCACCGAGTCCCGCTGGTACCCCGAAGCCGATCTGCATCTGCTCCTGAAGGCGATGCTCGAGATGATCCCGGGACCGCGCGCCGAGACCCTCGCACGGCTCGGCGCAGTCACCGCTCGCGAGCATCTCGAAGGCATCTACTCCCATCTGAGCGGCGGTCACTCGGACGGCGTCGCGCGGCGGGCCGTCGCGCTCTGGTCGAGTCAGCACGACACCGGCCGATTCGAGATCACGACGCTATCCGCGAACGAGATGATCATGACGGTGCGGGACTTCGGCCATCCCACCGACATCATGTGCGGGATCCTCGGCGGCTACCTGGCCGAGACCCTGCGCGTCGAGGGCGCGAGCGACGTCAAGATGCAGAAGACGGCGTGCGTGCTGCGCGGCGACCCGGTCTGCAGCTGGCGCCGCAGATGGAACCGCCCGGACGAGCACGGCGCGAAGCCCTGAGAACGATCGCGATCCTCCGCGCATCCCGTCCCGTACACTCCGCTGCGCACCACGGGAGCTGTACTCCATGGCATTTCGCAGAGCGGCTGCGCTCCGGGACATTCCTGAACGATCGGGTCTGTGCGTGCGCCTCGCTGGGATCGACATCGGGTTGTTTCGCGTGGGGGGCGAGATCCATGCTCTCGAGAACCAGTGCCCGCATGCGGGCGATCCGCTGAGCGAGGGTCGTCTCGAAGGCGCGATCATCGAGTGTGCGGCCCACGGCTGGAGGTTCGACGTGCGCACGGGCTTCCGGCCCGACGACGCCGACGGCTTTCCGATCCCCTGCTTTCGCGTCCGGCTCGACGGGGACGCGGTCTTCGTCGATCTCGACGAGCCGCTGAACCGGCGACCCGTGCGCCGGCCGCGCGACGAGGACTGACGCAACTCCTCCGGTCCCGTCGCTCGCGGCGGCGAGTGACGCCTACTGGACCTCGTCGGTCAGCTTCGTCAGTCGGCCGAGCAGCCACTCCTCGCGGAACAGGTCGACCCGCACGCAGTTCTCCGACTGGCCGAGATCTCCGAGCAGCGCATGGAGTTTGTCGTCCTTGCCGATCCGGTAGTCGATGCCGATCAGTGGCCGGTCCTGGGAGAGCGCGAAGATCGCGCCGTGGAATCGCATCGCGACGACGGCGTCCATGCGGCGCAGCACCGACACCACGGCATCCAGGCTCGGATCCGCCTCCCAGACACGGAAGTCGACGTCGGCGCCGAGCAGATGCTTGAGCCGATAGGCGCTGCGCAGGTCCGAGGATCCGAACTGGATACCGTTCATCGTGAAGAACACGAAGCACGGCGGGCGGGCGCAGGATCGGTGGAAGCGCCTCAGCCCGCGCGCGAACGCGGCCTCGAAGCCCGACACCACGGCGCGGGTGTAGTCGGCTCCGTCGCTGCCGCCGTTCGAGACGGTGTAGGTGTGACGGATCGGACGCAGGTTGATGCCGATCAGCAGCCGCCCTTCGGTGTCCTCGAGGAGCCGCTCCGCGAAGCGACGATCACTCTCCGGAAATCGGGTCAGCTGCTCGGGCCGCGTGGCGAGATAGTCGAAGGCCGGATCGCGTCCGATCTGGACCGGCACGCCCTGCATGATCGCCGCCTCGGCATCTCTCGAGGTCCGGACCGAGACGCTCGAAGCGAGCCTCACCAGCCGTCGCGCCAGCCACTCCGATGCCCGCGACAGGAACGGGCCCACCCCCACTCCCTCGATCAGCAGGGGCTTGCCCCGACGACACGCCATGGCGGCCGCATAGAAGTGCTTCGTGAGCTGCTTCGGGATGTCCATCAGCGGCCCGCCGGCGAACACGACCGCATCGATCTCCGGCATGCGCCGGGCAATCCGCGAATGCGCGCTGCCTTCGACCTCGATCGTCACCGGCAGATCGAGCATCGGCACCAGGTGTCGGGTGTGATTCGGGCGTTGACTGATCAGGATCGCGCGAGTCGTGCCGAATCGGGCGTGGATCCGGAGCAGCACACCGCCGAGGATCGCAGCGTCGCCGATGTGCTCCCCCCCGTACGCGCCGATCACCAGCACGCACGGCAGCTTCAGGTCGTCGCCGAGCGACGCCTTCACGCCCGGATAGCCGGCGAGTGCCGCGCGTCCCCACTGCACCAGGGCCCTCAGTCCCTCGAATGACACACCCGCGATCTCGACGATCCGGGCGAACGAACGCTTCGGTGGCTGCGCGACCAGCTCGCCGGACGTCGACAGTCCGGATTCGGCGGTGTGGCCCTCGGCCGCACAGACGTGGGTGCTGAGCAACCATTCGCCGCTGCCCTCGACGGCGGGATCCTCCGGCAGGGTGCGCTCGAGGCAAGCCGCCGCGACGCGGGTCGCGGCCGCTTCGGGCGGCTCGAGCAGGGCGGCGCGCAGCGCCTCGAGGAACAGCAACCGGCGCTGTGGGATCAGCGGCCGCTCCTCGTCGAGCAGCCGATAGCTGACGAAGTCCCACAGGAACTGACGTGCGTCGGGATCCAGATCGCTGCCCGGCGGCGTCGCGCAGGTGGCGGGCACGAGCACGGGATCGGCACCCTCGTCGCGCGCGAGCGAGAAGATCGCTTCGAGCCGATAGACGAGGGAGGGCAGCGTCGGGATGAGCCAGCGCACGGCGACGCCCTTCGTCGTGGCATCGCGGGTGCAGTCTAGGATCGGGGTCAGCGAACTCGGCTTGCCGGCAAGCGTCGCCAACGCGTCGGCTTCGGCATCGAGTGTGAAGTCCACCCCGCACGCGACATCGAAGTGCGCGAGTCGCACACAGAGTGCGTGCGCGGCCTCGGCGTCGAACGACTCCGGCTGCGCGGGCGTCCGGATGGTCACGCACTCGAGGGCCGGCAGGCGACCGAGCAGGTCGAGCAACTCCTGCTCGAGATCGCGATCGAGCACGAAGCCCTTCGAGAAGATCGAGACCTCGGAGACCGACTCGAGATGCCCGGCCTCGGTGGCCTCGGGCAGTCGGTGGAAACGATCGATGCGCTCGACCGGAAATTCGGCGCTTCGCTGCGCGTCGGTGGCTCGATCGAGGTGGACGTCGAGCCGGATCAGCACAGCGGTCGTCCGACCACCGCCGATCGAGGGGTCGACTCGCCTGTCTCGCTGCGGAAGGCCATGTTGCGTCCTTGGTCGAACCGTCGATCGGGCGCGGACTCTAGCATCGACCGACGCCGCGAATGTCGCGCACGATCGACATCCGCGATGAACGACTCGCGACGCGGTACCTGCTGCTAGAGTGCGCGGCCGCTCGAAGCTCGCGCCTCCCCAGCAGCGCGATCTCCACCCGATCTGCGGCCGATTGGCAGCGGATCGGTCGCGATCGATAGAGATAGAGATGAATGGACGCCTCCCCCGTGCGGCATCCGTCGAGGGCAGTCGAGTCGTGGCGCGGCCGATCCGCTTCCGGGCATGGCAGACCGAGGCACTCGCGAAGTTCGAGGCGCGCGTGCGCCCCGACTTCCTCGCGGTCGCGACACCGGGCGCAGGCAAGACGACCTTCGCATTGGCCGCGGTCCGGCGTGCGCTGATCGAGCGCCAGGTGCGGCGTGCCGTCGTGGTCGTGCCCACCCAGCACCTGAAGCTGCAGTGGGCGCTGGCCGCCGAGCAGCTCGACATCCATCTCGACCCCGATTGGTCGGCGGGCGACGGCGCGCTGCCCTCGGACGTGCACGGTGTGGCGGTCACCTATCAACAGGTGGCCGCGAATCCCGCGGCGCTGCGACGGCTGGTCGCCCACTCGTTCGTGGTGCTCGACGAGATCCATCACGCCGCCGACTCCCGCTCGTGGGGCGATGGCGTCCGCCATGCCTTCGAGCGCGCGGCCGTCCGGCTCGCGCTCTCGGGCACGCCCTTCCGCTCGGATCAGAGCGCGATCCCGTTCGTGCGCTACGAGGGCGAGGAGGCGCGCGCCGACTTCGAGTACGGCTATGGCGAGGCGCTCGCCGATCGCGGCGTGGTGCGCTCGGTGTTCTTTCCCCGGATCAACGGGCGCATGGAGTGGACGTCGCCGGATGGTTCGACCCACGCGGCCGGCTTCGAGGATCCGCTGGCACGCCCCCTCGCCGGCCAGCGGTTGCGCGCGGCACTCGATCTCGAGGGCGACTGGCTGCCCGCGGTGCTCTCGAAGGCGCATCGCCAGGTCGTGCATCTGCGGCAGTCGGATCCGCGCGCGGCCGGCATGGTGATCGCCATGGATCAGGCTCACGCCCGGGGCATCGCGCGCATCCTGCGCGAGCGGACAGGCGTGCGTGCGACGCTCGCGACATCCGATGATCCGACCGCTTCACGCAAGATCGCCGACTTCACCGAGGGCGACGCCCCCTGGATCGTCGCGGTGAGGATGGTCTCCGAGGGAGTCGACATCCCGCGGCTGCGGGTCGGTGTGTACGCGACCCATACCGTGACCGACCTGTTCTTCCGGCAGGCCGTCGGGCGGCTCGTGCGCGCTTCCGGAGCGCTGCCCGAGCAGCGCGCCTACATGTTCATCCCCGACGACGCACGCCTGCGGACCTTTGCGTCGGGGATCGCCGAGCAGCGCCGTCACAACCTGCGCAAGCCCGACACGCGCGACGACGCGGATCCGTTCGAGCGCGCGGGCGACGAAGCGGAACGTGATCCCGATGCGGCCGACCAGCTCTCACTCTTCTCCGTGATTTCGGCGATTCCGCTCGATGAGGCGGGATGTCCCCTCGACGCATCGACGGTGATCGAGCACGAAACGGCCACGGCTGAGGAGACGCTGCCGGACGGATCCGGCGAGATCCCCGGACTGGTCGACGATGACGCAGCGACAGGTGGCAGAGCCGCAGGAACGGTCGGATTGGCATTCGTTCTGGGTACGCCAGAGCTCGACCACCCCGTGCCGACCCCTGAGCCCGACGCCGCATCCGGACACGCCGCATCTCCGCGATCCCGCAAGCGCGGGCTGCGCGAGCAGAACAGCGCAGTCGTCCGGAGCCTCGTGCACCGGACGGGACGCGGACACGCCCAGATCAACGCCGAGCTGAACCAGCAAGTCGGGATCCGCAGGATCACCGAGGCAACTGCGAATCAACTCGAACGCCGGCTCGAAGTGGCTCTGCGGTGGCTGCGTCGACCCTGACGGCGGCCCGTGGCTTGTCCTAGTCTGATCTCTCCTCCAGCCAAACGCGGCTCGATCCGGTCGCCCCCTACGCGGAGAATCCCTGTGCGGCACCGCTCGATCCAGGTCGTCGTCCCGATCCTGCTCGCGACAGTCGCGTGGGCGTGCGGGAAGGGCGAAGGACCCGGCGCCACTCCGACCGCTCCGGAAGTCGTCGTCGCCCTCGTCGAGCGGCAAGACGTCGAGATCTTCAGCGAGTGGGTCGGGACGACGGTCGGATTCGTGAACGCGCAGATCTTTCCGAAGATCCAGGGCTACCTGCTGAGACAGGCCTACAGGGACGGCAGCGTCGTCGCAGAGGGCGACCTGCTGTTCGAGATCGACCCGCGTCAGTATCAGGCGGCGCTCGATCAAGCAAAGGGCCAGCTCGCGCGCAATCAGGCGGCGCTCGGCAGGAGCGAACTCGACGTCGCGCGCTACACGCCGCTGGCCGCGCAGGGCGCCGTCAGCCAGAAGGAACTCGACGATGCGGTCCAGATGCGCGCCGCGAACCGCGCAGAGGTGGACTCTGCGAAGGCGGACGTCGAGAACGCCCAGCTGAACCTCGCCTGGACGAAGGTCAAGGCTCCGATCAGCGGGATCGCGGCGATCGCCAGCGCGCAGGTCGGTGACCTGGTCAGCCCGCAGACGCAGATGACGAGCATCTCGCAGCTCGAGCCGATCAAGGTCGGCTTTCCGATCAGCGAGATCGAGTACCTGCGCTTCGCCAAGCGCATCAATGCCCGCGAAGCGAACGGGACGAACGAGAACGAGCCGACGATGTCGCTGATCCTCGCCGATGGCACCACCTACCCGCACCCCGGCCGGTTCTCCGTCACCGGCCTCGCCGTGGCGGCGACGACGGGCACCATCAACGTACAGGCCGAGTTCCCGAACCCCGACAACTTCCTGCGCCCGGGACAATTCGCCAAGGTGCGTGCGGTGACCGATCGGTTGCCCGGCGCGCTGGTGATCCCGCAGCGCGCGGTGAGCGACCTGCAGGGCGCCAGCCTGGTTTCCGTCGTGGATGCCGAGAACAAGGTGGCGCAGAAGCGCGTGAAGCTCGGGCCGCAGAGCGGCAGCAACTACGTCATCGAGGAAGGACTCGCGCCCGGGGACCGCGTCGTGATCGAAGGCCTCCAGAAGATCCGCAATGGCATGCTGGTGAAGCCCGTCACCGCCGAGGCGCGAGCCGCTGCGGCAGCCCCTGATGCAGCCCCTGATGCAGCCCCGATGGCGGCTCCGTAGTCGATGTCCCGCTTCTTCATCGACCGCCCGATCGTCGCGATCGTGATCGCGATCCTCACGGTCATCGGCGGGCTCGTGATGCTGCAGCGATTGCCGGTCGCGCAGTACCCCGACATCGTGCCACCGATCATCCAGATCAAGACGACCTACACGGGCGCCGACGCGCTCGCCGTCGAGAAGTCCGTCGCCACGCCGATCGAGCAGCAGGTCAACGGCGTGCAGGGCATGATCTACATGAAGTCGATCAACGGCAGCGACGGCACGATGACGCTGCAGGTGTCCTTCGAAGTCGGCAGCGACGTGAACCTCGACCAGGTCTTCGCGCAGAACCGGCTCGCGCAGGCGACCTCGCAGCTGCCGGCGTCCGTCGTCGAGTACGGCACCACGGTGCAGCAGACCGTCGGCATGCCGCTGCTGGTGATCCCGATCTACTCGCCCGAGGGCAGCTTCGACGCGGAGTTCCTCGGCAACTACGCGACGATCAACGTGATCGACGAGATCGCGCGGGTTTCCGGCGTGGGTCAGGTGCTGCTCTTCGGCTCCGCACAGTATGCGATGCGGGTCTGGGTGCGGCCCGACACGCTCGCCAAGCTGTCGATCACCGTCACCGAATTGATCAACGCCATCAAGGCGCAGAACGTCGTGAACCCTGCCGGCCAGGTCGGCGCCGAGCCCGCGCCACCCGGACAGACATTCACCTACAACGTCACCGCGCAGGGTCGCCTGATCGACGCGGAGCAGTTCGGCAACATCATCGTTCGCGCCAATCCCGACGGCTCGATCGTGCGCCTCTCCGACGTCGCGCGCATCGAGCTCGGCGCGCAGACCTACATGCAGGTGGGCCGCTACCAGGGCAAGCCGGCCGGCATCCTCGCCGTCTATCAAGCACCCGGAACCAACGCACTCGCGACCGCCGGTGTCGTGAAGGCGACGATGGAGAAGCTCTCGAAGCGATTCCCGAGTGATCTCAGCTACGCGATCGCGCTGGATACGACGCTGCCGGTCAGCGAGGGCATCACCGAGATCGTGCACACGATCTTCGAGGCGATGGTGCTGGTGATCATCGTCGTCTTCCTGTTCCTGCAGGGTTGGCGCGCGACCCTGATCCCGCTGATCGCGGTGCCGGTATCGCTGATCGGCGCGTTCCTCGTGTTCCCGATGCTCGGCTTCTCGATCAACACGCTGTCGCTGCTCGGTCTGGTGCTCGCGATCGGGCTCGTCGTGGACGACGCGATCGTCGTCGTCGAAGCGGTCGAAGTGGGGATCGAGCATGGCCTGTCGCCGCGGGACGCGACCATCAAGGCGATGGACGAGGTGTCGAGTCCGGTGATCGGCATCGCGCTGATCCTCGCCGCGGTCTTCATCCCCACGGTATTCATGACGGGGATCACCGGACTCCTCTATCAGCAGTTCGCGGTGACGATCGCGATCTCGGTGCTGCTCTCGGCCTTCAACGCACTCACGCTCTCACCGGCGCTCTCGGCCCTGCTGCTGCGCCCGAAGCAGCCCGCGAGCGGTCCGCTCGGACGCTTCTTCGCAGCCTTCAACCGCTTCTTCGATCGCGTGACCGACGGCTACGTGAACATCTCGCGCGGCGCGATCAAGCGTGCGGCGCGCAGCATGATCCTGCTCCTGGGCCTGACGGTGATCGGCATCGGGATCGGACGCATCCTGCCGACTTCATTCGTGCCGACCGAGGATCAGGGCTACTTCTTCATGCAGCTCCAGCTGCCGGATGCGGCCTCGCTTCAACGCACCGACGCGTTCGCGCTCGAAGTCGAGAAGGTCCTCGCGGTGACCGAGGGCATCCAGAGCTACACGACGATTGCCGGCTTCAGCCTCCTCTCGAACATCTCGCAGACCTACGCAGGCTTCTACTTCGTCCAACTCGATCCATGGGATGAGCGCGGCGAGCGGACCGCCGACGTGATCATGCGCGAGCTGAACCTGCGCCTGCGCGAGATGCCCGAAGGGCAGGCCTTTGCGTTCGGTCCGCCCTCGATTCCCGGCGTCGGCAATGCGGGTGGATTCGACATGATGCTGCAGGATCGCAGCGGCTCGGACGGCGTCGATTACCTGACCGAGAACGCAAAGCGGCTGATCGAGGCCGCGAGCCAGCGGCCAGAGCTGACGGGGGTCATGACCGTATTCCGCCCCGATGTGCCGCAGCTCTACGCCGGGGTGAACACCGACAAGGTCTTCAAACTCGGTGTCAACGTGTCCGACCTGTACACGACCCTGCAGGCGCTGCTCGGCTCGGCCTACGTGAATCAGTTCAACCGCTTCGGGCGGATCTGGAAGGTCTTCCTGCAGGCCGAATCGGAGTTTCGCGTCGAGGCCGACGACATCGGCAGCTTCTACGTGCGCAACAAAGACCAGGAGATGGTCCCGCTTTCGACGCTCGTGGAAGCCGAGCCGTCCTCGGGTCCCGCGTTCACGAATCGCTACAACCTGTTCCGCAGCATCGAGGTGCTGGGCTCGCCCGCGGAGGGCTTCAGCTCCGGCCAGGCGATGGCGGCGGTCGAGGAAGTCGCGAAGGAAGTGCTGCCGGCCGACATCACCTTCGAGTGGACGAACATGTCGTACCAGGAAGCCAACGCCGGCGGCGCCGGTGCCATCTTCGCGCTGTCGCTGGTCTTCGTGTTCCTGATCCTCGCCGGTCTCTACGAGAGCTGGACGCTGCCGTGGAGCGTGCTGCTCACGACACCGATCGCGATCTTCGGAGCCTTCCTGGGGATCTGGGCGCGCGGGCTCGAGAACGACGTGTTCGCGCAGATCGGGCTGGTGATGTTGATCGGCCTGATCGCGAAGAACGCGATCCTGATCGTCGAATTCGCAAAGGCAGAGCTCGAGAAGGGCGACAAGAACGCCACCGACTCGGCGCTGGCCGGCGCCAAGAGCCGCCTCCGCCCGATCCTGATGACGAGCTTTGCGTTCATCCTCGGCTGCGTGCCTTTGTGGACGGCCTCCGGCTCGGGCGCCGTCGCGCGGCAGAGCATCGGCACCACCGTGATTACGGGCATGCTCGCCGCGACCGGCATCGCGATCTTCATCGTGCCGGTGCTCTTCGTGTTGGTCGAACGATTCGGCGGCCGTGGCGCCAGACCGGCACCCGACGCCCAGCTCTCGTCCCAGGCGCAGCCCGCATCCCCGGCGCAGCCGCTGCCCGAGGTGAAGAAGTGATCGCGCATCGCCTCGGCGCCCTGCTGGTGCTGCTGTGCTTCTCGACGTCGTGCGCGGTGGGACCGAAGTTCGTGCGCCCGGTGGTCGACGAACCCGTGGTGTACCGCACGCCGGTTGCGCCCGCAGAGGCGGCTTCGATCGCCAACCTCCCCTGGTGGGATGTTTTCGAAGACGAGGTCCTGCAGCAGCTGATCCGCGAAGCGCTCGCGGCGAACTACGACTTGAAGGTTGCGGTGCAACGAGTCGAGCAGGCGCGGCAATCCGCCGGGGTTGCCAGAGCGCCCTTCTATCCGCAGATCGGATACTCGGTGAGCGGCGGCACCCAGAAGGGGCCCGCTGCGGATGGAACATCGGCGGTCACCAGCGACTACGTGTACGGCGCTGCGTCACTGGCCTGGGAGATCGACGTCTGGGGTCGCATCCGACGCTCGAGCGAGGCCGCGAGGGAGACGCTGCTCGCCACCGAGCAGGTGCGGCGCGGCGTGCTGCTGTCGCTCGTGACGATCGTCGCGCAGTCGTATCTGACTCTGCTCGAACTCGATCGCGAACTCGCGATCGCGATCGCGACGACGGAGTCGTTCCAGGACACGCTCGATCTCTTCCAGCGTCGCTTCGAAGGCGGCGTCGGCAACCAGCTGCAGGTCTCGCGCGCACAGGCCGCACTCGCCGAGACGCAGGCGCAGATCCCCGAGCTCGAACGTCTCATCGTGGTGCAGGAGAATCTGATCAGCGTCCTGCTCGGCCGGAACCCTGGGCCGATCCCGCGCGGCACGGCGTTCGAGGATCTCCCCGTTCCGCCCGTGACCCCGCCCGGTCTGCCATCCGAGCTGCTCCAGCGACGTCCCGACATCCTGACGGCCGAACACGAGATCGCGACCGCGAATGCGAACGTGGGCGTCGCCCTCGCGAACTTCTTCCCGAAGATCGGTCTGACGGCCCTCTATGGGGGACAGAGCACCGAACTCGCCGAGATCGTCACGGGCAGCTTCAGCGTCTGGAACGTCGCCGGCAACGCGGCGGGGCCGCTGTTCCAGGGCTTCGCGCTGCTGCATCAATATCGCGGGCAGAAGGCGGTCTGGGAAGAAACCAGGGCGCGCTATGAGCAGACCGTGATCACCGCGTTCTCCGAGGTGTCGAATACGCTCACCGCGGAGAGCAAGCTCGAACGGTCCCGGGCCGCCCAGGAAGTCGCGGTCCGCGCGTACGAAGATTCCGTGCGGCTCTCACTCATCCGGTATGACTCGGGCCTGGCTTCCTACTTCGAGGTGCTCGATTCCCAGCAGCTGCTCTTCCCGGCGCAGATCAGCCTGGCGCAGGTTCGGCTCCAGCAGCTGCTCACCGTCGTGACTCTGTACCGGGCTCTCGGCGGAGGTTGGAATCTCCCTGACGAGCAGTGGAACGAAGCCACGCAGTAGTCGCTGACGACGATCCCCCGCTAGAACCCGATCCCCTCGGCGAACAGCTTCGAGAGCTGATCGTCTTCGGCCGCGATCAGCGCATCGACCCAGCGATGGAAACGCTGGCCGCCGGCTTCGTTGCGGCCGAACAGGCAGTCGGCTTTGGCACCGGTCTTGAGCGCCTTCTGGATCCGGTTGCCGGTGAAGTAGTCCTCGTCGCGCACGACATGCTCGAGGAACTTCATGGTGCTCTCGATCTTCTTGGAACTCTCTTCATCGGGTTCGAACGTGGCCAGGAAGTTCTGCACGGTGATCGACTCGTCGGCTGTCGCACCCGGGAAGAGCTGCGAGACGAGATAGATCTTGCCGCCCGCGTCGAAGTCGGTGATCGAGATGTGCGGGAAGATCGTCCACACACCGGCGATCAGGGATCCGGTCTTCCACTCGTCTTCGGGTTTGCTCTCGAGTTCGAGATATCCCGCCGTCGGGATGCTGACTCGCTGATGGGGACCGAACGCATCGTAGAGTGCGTCACTCGGAAACTTCGGGCCGAACGTGTCGCGATGCAGGATCGGCAGGTGATAGAAATCGAGATAGCCGTCGTAGGCGACCTTCCAGTTCGGTCCAGCGACCGACTGACGGCCCGCGACGCGGCACTCGTCGAAGCGATGAAGGGCGAGTACCTCGTCATAGCCACACAGGAACTCGTCGAAGTCGATCTTCGCACCCGGCGTGAGAACGACGAAGATCAATCCTGCGCGTTCGGAGACAGGCAACGCGGTGAGGCCGAGACAAGAGCTGTCGACGTCGCCGAACTGATCGCGCTTGAAGATCCCGACCATCTTGCCCTCGTTGTCATACGTCCAGGCGTGATAGGGACAGATGAATCGGCGCGCGTTGCCGCTGCCGTCGGGGACGATGACCGCACTGCGATGACTGCACACGTTGAGGAACGCGCGGACGCTGCCGTCCTTCACCCGCGTCAGCAGCACCGGAACGTCGATCACATGGAGCGCGCGGTAGTCACCGGGCTCCGGAATCTCGGCAGAGAAGCCCAGCATCAGCGGAAGACGCTTGAAGATCCGATCGACTTCGAGCCGCCAGCGATCGGGGTCGTAGTAGTTCGTGACCGGCACGCGACCCACGTCGGGGGCCTGATCGACCGTCCCTGCCTTCACGTGGACGAGGTTTCGTCGCGCCATCTCGATCAGCTTTGCTCTGCTCATGGGATCTGCCTGTCGTTTCACGTTTCGGTTCGCTGAATGGCTCAGCGGTCTTTCGCCATGTTACCGGGACCGCAACCGGTCGTCGCCATCGCTGCTAGCTTGCCGGCGTGGAATCCGGACCGAACGAACCTGCCCCCAGCCCGCCGGTCAACCCCCATCCCAAGCGCCCCTGGTGGTTGCCGCCCTTTCTCGGACCCGTGCCGGCGATCGAACGCCGGCAGCTCGATCTGCTCGGCGCCGTGGCGCTCGCGCTGCTCTTCGAAGAATACGATCTCGCGATGCTGACTGCGGCGCTGCCGCAGATCGCCGCTTCGCTCGACATGGCCGAAGCGGATTTTGGACTGTACCTCGGCATCATCCGGCTCGGCGCGCTGCCCGCCTTCGCGCTGATCCCGCTGGCCGACCGGATCGGGCGCAGACGTGTCTTTCTCATATCGCTCGTGTGTACTTCACTAGCGACCGTCGCCACGGCGTTCGCCCAGGACGCCACACAGTTCGTGCTGTGCCAGATGCTGACCCGCACGTTCTTCGTCGCCGGCTCGGCGATTTCGTTCGTGATGATCGCCGAGGAATTCCCCGCCGAGCACCGGGGCTGGGGGATCGGCATGCTCGGCGCCCTCGCCGCCACTGGGCACGGCATCGCGATGGGATTCTTCTCGCAGATCGAACGGCTCCCCTTCGGTTGGCGCTCCCTCTACGCGATCGGGATCGTCCCGCTGCTGCTCGTCCCGTTCTTCCGACGCCGCATCCCCGAGACCGAACGCTTCCTGCGACACCGCGAACTGCAATCGGCGGCCGATGTCGCCGGCTTCTCGATGCGTCCGCTGCTGGCCCTCGCCAGCGAGTATCCCGCGCGGGCCGTGGGCATCTCGCTCGCGGGCTTCCTGCCCGCCGTCGGCCTCGTGTCGGCATTCCAGTTCACGGGCTACTTCACGCAGACGGTGCATGGCTGGTCGCCGGGTCAGTACGCCGCGATGGTGTTCTTCGGCGGCGCGCTCGGGATCGGCGGCAACATCGTGGCCGGTCGGCTCGCGGATCGCTTCGGTCGGCGCTCGGTCGGATTCGCGCTGCTCGGGACGTTCCCGCTGTTCGTTGCGCTGTTCTACAACGGCCCGGGCTGGGCGGTCCCGATCGCGTGGATCGGGTTCCTGTTCGGGTCGCAGGGAGGCCGCGTGATCCTGCGCGCACTCGCGACCGAGTTGTTCCCCACCTCGCAACGCGCTTCTGCGTCGGGTGTGTTCTCGATCCTCGAAGCCCTCGGTGCGTCGCTCGGGCTCTTCTTGTTGTACTTCGCCAGTGTCGATCAGGGAGACTTCGTGTTCCTGACGACGGCTCTGTCGTTCGCGGTGCTGCTCGGTGCGGTGGTCCTGCTGTTCTTCCCCGAGACGAAGCAGCGCGAACTCGAAGCGATCAGCCACTGACGGCTGATGTCGTCCCACCGGATCCCGGATCGCGTCCGAGCACCTGATCGATCGCCGCGCGCAGCGCTGCGTGCACGTCCGTCGGAGCAGACGCGACGCGCCATGCGACGTGCTGATCGGGCCGCACGAGCAACGCGCCGTCGCGACCGATGCCTGCCTCGGCCTGCCAGCGTGCGATGTCGAAGATCCCTTCGCGCTCGAGGGCCAGATGGTGCACGGGCACGTCGGCGATCCGGCCGACGGCGTTCGCCCAGCTGTCGTTCCACGCTGCCGTGACCAGCGTGAATCCGTCGAAGGCGAGCAGGTCGAGCGTCGACCCGCGCCGCCCGCCGCGTTCCAACCAGGCATGCGGCATGCGCGCACCGGGACGGCCCGTGGGCACGAACTCGCGCACGCGGTTCTCGACGAAGGGCGCCGCAGAACCATCGGGGATCAGCGCACCCTCCACGTACGCGTAGCCGAGCTGAAGCCCCAGCATGTCGAAGTGTTCGGCCTGCGCGGCGATCGACTGCTCGACGCGGCGGCGCCCGTCCGGATCCGCGAGCGTCGCGCGCATGCGGGCCGTCGTCGGTTCGGCGGCGATCCCGAGCGCCACCGGGATCTCGATCAGCTTCAGCGCGTTGCGCAGGCTCTGCTGCGCGTTGTCGCGCGCGACGGGGCGGCGCTCGCTCTCGTAGCTGTCGAGCAGCGATGGCCCGGCCCAGCCCGCGTACACGGCGGCCAGCCGCCAGGCCAGAGCGTGCGCGTCCTGCACGCCCGAGTTGAGACCGAGCCCGCCGGTCGGCGGGAAGCGGTGCGCGGAGTCGCCCGCCAGGAAGATCCGGCCTTCGCGATACCGTTCGGCGACCTGGGCGCTCATCGTCCAGCTGCTGAGGGTCTCGAGCTGGATCGGACCGCAGTCCGTGCCGATGGCGGCCCGCACGAGTTCGGCGCAGCGCGTCGGCGGATAGTCGGCCTCGCTCTCGCGATCCGAGTCGAAGGGCCGCATGTAGACCCACTCGCGATCGATGTCGTGGGCGACGAGGGTCCCGCCGATCTCGGGATCCGCAATCCAGTAGAGGATGCCGGGGCGTTCGCGCACGAGCTCGCGAAGATCCGCGGCGAAGTGGATCATCAGGAAAGTCTGGATCTTCGGCGGGCCCGACATCTCGATCCCGAGGCTCTTGCGCACGCGGCTCCCGGCGCCATCGCAGGCGATCAGGTGGCGGCTCCAGATCTCGTGGACGGTGTCCGAGTCGAGATCCCGCACACGCGACAGCACGCCGGCTTCACTCTGCTCGGCGCTCTCCCACTGCTGGCCGTACGCCACCTCGGAGGCGCCCACCTGTTTCAGCGTGTTTCGCAGGATCGCCTCGAATCGATGCTGCGGCAGGTTGCGGAGTGGAGTCGGCGTGAAGCGAAGCGCCTCTTCGCCCTGGCGCTCGTACGGCAGGCGCCCGATCTCGTCGCCCGCGAGCGTCGTCACCCAGAAGACCTGGCCTGCGTCGCGCGGATCTCCCGATGCCGCCGCCAGGGCGTCGGCATCGACGCCGGCCGCGCGGCAGATCTCGAAGGTGCGCGCGTTCACGGCGTGGGCGGCGGGTGCGCGGGTCGCGTGGAATCGGCGATCGACGAGACGCGCCTCGACGCCGTGACGGGCGAGTAGGATCGCGGCCATCAGGCCGACCGGACCGGCTCCGACGATCAGCACCGGGACTTCGATTCGTGCCATGGAGGCCTCCAGGCAATCTGCGAGATGCGATGTGCGATCTGCGCGTCGACGCGGATCGCCGATTCAGATCAATCCGCTGTAGCTGCCGCCATCGAGCTGCAGGTTCTGTCCCGAGATGTAGCCGGCGTGCGCGCTGCAGAGAAACGCACAGGCCGCGCCGAATTCTTCGGGCTGGCCGAGGCGGCCGGCCGCGATCGACTGCTTCATCTCCGCGTAGGCGGCCTCGAGCGTGATGCCGCCGAGTTTCGCGCGCAGTTCGGCCATTCCGCGCTGGCGATTCGTGTCGAAGCGCTCGGGCAGCAGATTGTTGAGCGTGACGTTCGCGTGGGCGACCTGACGCGACAGGCTCTTGGCGAACGAGGTGAGGCCCGCGCGCGCGCCGGTCGAGAGGCCCATCGGCGCGAGCGGTGTCTTCACCATCGCGGACGTGATGTTCACGATCCGCCCGAAGCGGCGTGTCACCATGCCATCGAGCACCGCTCGGATCATCAGGGCCGGCGCGATCATGTTCGCATCGAGTGCGCGGATCCAGGCTTCACGGTCCCAATCCTGATAGCGGCCCGGCGACGGTCCGCCGTTGTTGTTCACCAGGATGTCCGGCTCGGGACAGGCTTCGAGGAGGGCCGCGCGGGTCGTCTCGGCCTCGATGTCACCCACGACGGCCGTGACCTTCGCCGCGCTGATCGCGCGAATCGCACGGGCGGTCTCTTCCAGGGTCTCGGCGTTCCGGCCGTTGATGGTGACCTCGACGCCCTCGCGCGCGAGCGCTTCCGCGCAGGCGCGACCGAGGCCCTGGCTCGATGCGCACACGATCGCCCGTCTGCCCGCGATACCGAGGTCCATGGCTAAGCGGCCTCGCTCTGGCGCAGACGCGCGATCTCGCCGATGTCCGCGGGAATGAAGAACTCGCCCGGCGGCTTCTGCGGACCCCACTTCGCGAAGTCGGTCGGGGCGAACTCGCGGCCGATCTGCCAGACGTCATCGTCGGGGATGCTGTCCATGTCCGAGAAGAACTCGAACATCGTCCCGCAAGGATCCTTCATGTACCAGAAGACGTTCGAGCCGACGACGTGCCGCCCGAGCCCGACGACGTGGCGATCCTCGTCCTGGCCCGCGAGGTAGCGGGCCGCCGCGGCGCCGACGTCATCGATGTCGTCGAGTTCGAACGCGTAGTGGTTGAGGTATGGGACGGGCCCGGGAAGCACCAGCAGATTGTGGTGATCGGACGAGCAGCGCAGGAAGGTCGCGATCCCCCCGACGATGTCGGAAGTGCGAAAGCCGAGGCCGTCGGTGAAGAACTTCACCGTCGTCGTGGGATCGGGCGATCCGACGACCACGTGGCCGAGTCGGCGCGGCGGACGCGGCTCCTTCTCGAGCACGACCTCCGCGCGAAGATTCTTGCGCGCACGCACACCCGGAGCGTTGTGTGTTCGCGCCATCCGCGGCGCGACGTCAGCGCGAGCCAGCGCGCGCACCGTGACCTCCCAACCATGGCCCGGCTGCGTGCAACGGAGTTCTCCCGCGCGAATCCGCGAGGCGACACCGAGTCGCTCGAGCCGGCTGGCGATCGCGGCGAGATCGGCCTCGTCGTCGCAGGCGAGATGAATCGCCTGCAGCTGGCGATAGCGGGTCTCCTGGATTCGGATCTGGTCCGGCAGGTCCGCCGTCCCCCAGCGATCCCCACCGCCCTCGAGACCGATCGAGGCGAAGAAGCCGGCGAGTTCGGCGGGGGCGGGCACGCCGATGTCCATTCCGAGAAAGCGGTGCAGAGCCATGAGAGACCTCCTGATTCGATGAGGAAGGCGTTATATCTCAATATTGGGAGTATTGTCAATATTGACGCTCTCCCCATTGCATGCTTCTCTTCTATCTATGACGGCAGCAAAGCGACCCGGCGACCGACCCCTCACCCGCGGCCACAAGAAGCGCGAGCGCACCCGCGACCAGCTGCTCGGAGCCGCGCTGCAGGTGCTCGCCGAGAAAGGCGAGGCGCTGACGGTGAGCGACGTGGTCGCGCGGGCGGAAGTCTCGAACGGCACCTTCTACAACTATTTCAGCGACCG
The DNA here is from genome assembly GCA_031413515.1 of bacterium. Lineage (GTDB taxonomy): Bacteria > Myxococcota_A > UBA9160 > UBA9160 > UBA4427 > TMED88. Next base: position 10,893 of record JANOFF010000160.1, on the reverse strand, counting down.
CGAAGAGCTGATCGACGCGCTGGCCGAGCATTCGCTGATCCGGCTGGCCGCCCGGGCCGCCCACGAGACCGTCGAGCAGGATCCCGCGCGCCGCTTCGCGATCGCGACATTTCGCGTGCTCGAGCGGGCCGAACAGGATCCCGGCTGGGGGCGCGCGGTGCTGCGACTCGCCGACCATCGGCGATCCCTCGATCACGCCGTCGGACGCTACCTCGAAGACGATCTCGCAGAGGGATTCGCGAAGCGGCGCTTCGCCCTCGAGCCCGATGCGATCACGCGCGATCTGATGGTCGGGCTGATCATCCTGACGATCCGCCGGATCGTGCGCGGTGAAGCGCCCGAGGGTCATGTCGAGCGCGTGATCGTGCGCGCACTCTCGACGCTCGGGATTGCGCGGGCTGAGGCGGCGGAACTTGCCCGCGAGGCCCGCCGGGAGCAGAGCGAGCTGGCGCGAGAATGAAGGAGTGGAGGAAGCGGCCCTGGGAAGGGGGAAGCCGCGACCGTCCACTCCCCCAGTCTCTCGCGGTCCTTTCATCACGAGTCCCGCGAGACCCGCGCAATTGAAGGGAAGACCGGGAGTGACGGTCTGCCTTCGCGGGTGCGCCGACCGCAACCTGTCGATCGACACGGTGAACGTCGGACACCGAAGTGCGCAAATCGGTTTCGGACGACTCGCAAGAAATGACGAGTTCGCGAACCGGCGCCGGACGGGTTGCGGACCATGCGGACCGAGGACTACGCCGCGCGGCGGACCGCGGGCTCATGCGGGTGGGCGCGGATTTCTTCAGTGGGCCGGGGCGCTATGCAGAGGGCCGCGGCGCTATTCCGAAGGCCGCGGGCGCTCGCCGCGCAACACCCGGCCCGGGAACTGGCCCGTCGCTTCGCCGTCCGCCCAGGTCTGCACGCCGTGGACGAACGTCGCCTCGTAGCCACGTGCGCGTTGCAACAGGCGCCGCGCGCCGGCGGGCAGGTCGTAGGCGATCTCGGGCGGCGAGAGCTGCAGGTTGTCGAAGTCGATCAGGTTGATGTCCGCGCGCATCCCCGCTGCGAGCACACCGCGATCCCCGAGCCCGTAGAGTTCTGCGGTGTCACGGGTCTGTCGCTTCACCACCCACTCGAGGGGCAAGCGCGCGCCGCGACTTCGATCGCGCACCCAGTGGGTCAGCATGTAGGTCGGCGTGCTGGCGTCACAGATCACGCCGCAGTGGGCGCCGCCATCCGACAATCCGAGCGCGGCGCGCGGATGCAGCAGCATCTCACGCGTCGAATCGAGATTGCCGTCGCTGTAGTTGAACAACGGGAAATAGAGCAGCTCCTTGCCAGCGCGCTGCATCAGCAGGTCGTAGGCGACTTCCTTCGGCTTTCGTCCCTCGCGCGTGGCGATCGCCATCACGCTCTGGTCCGCAGTCGGTTCGTAGTCGGGCGGATCGCCGAGCGGGTAGAGCTTGTGGAAGCTCGAAGCGATGAAGCCGACCAGCGGCTGAGAGAACTGCACCTCTTCGGTCAGCATGCGCTGCCGCACGGCGGGGTCGCGCAGTCGCGCGAGTCGCTCTTCGAACGGCAGGTGGGCGATCGCCTTGTAGGTGGGATTCTCGATGAACGGATGCGCGGTGCACTGCCAGCCCATCAACATGCTGGTCGGTCGGCCCGCCACCTGGGGGACGACGTTCGCGCCCTCGCCGGCCGCGACCTGACACAGATCGAGCATGCGGCGGTACTGCTTCGGATCCATGTCGTGCTGGATCAGTGCGAACGAGACCGGGCGGCCGGTCGCCGCCGCGAGCTTACGCATCCAGACGATCTCTTTTTCGGGGGCCGCGATGTCCTCGCCCGCGGCGCCGGCGGGCGCGAGTTCGAAGACCCCCCTGCCGAGTTCGCCGAGAGCCGCTCCGATGCCCATCAGCTCGTCTTCCGCCGCGAAGGTGCCGGGCACGGGCTCGCCGTCGATCGCGCGGTGCACGATGGTGCGCGAGGTCGAGAAGCCGAGCGCCCCCGCCGCGATCGCTTCCTTCACGATGGCGGCCATGCGCCGGATGTCGTCGGCACTGGCGGGCTCGTTCTTCGCGCCGCGCTCGCCCATCACGTACGCCCGCACCGCGCCGTGGGGCACCTGCGTGCCGATATCCATCACGCGGTCGAGCTTCTCGAGCGCGGTGAGATATTCGGGGAAGCTCTCCCACGCCCACTCGATGCCCTCGGAGAGCGCGGTGCCCGGAATGTCCTCGACGCCTTCCATCAACCCGATCAGCCAGTCGTGCTTGTCGGGTCGTGCCGGCGCGAAACCGACCCCGCAGTTGCCCATCACCGCGGTCGTCACGCCATGCCAGCTCGACGGCGTGATGTAGGGATCCCAGGTCGCCTGACCGTCGAAGTGGGTGTGGATGTCGACCCAACCGGGTGTCACGAGCAGACCGTCGGCGTCGATCTCGTGCCTGGCCGCGCCGGCCTTGCCGGTCGCACTCGTGATGCGCCCATCCTTGATCGCGATGTCGCTCGTGCGAGAGGCGGTGCCCGTGCCGTCGACGACGGTTCCACCGCGAATGATCAGATCGTCCATGTTGGCGAGCCTCCCGAGGTCTGGGGTCGTGGAGCCATGTCGTGGGGTTCGTGAGATGAAGCTGTGAAGCGTCGACTCTAGCAGCCGACCGAAGTGCTTCTTACATCGGGATTGCAACGATCGGACGCTCGGTCCGACCCCTCGCGGACCGGTTCGCCGCGATAGACTCGACGCCCGATTCTCCAGCGCACCGCTCGATCGGAGACCCGTGCCGCAGCCGCGCCCGACCCAGCCCGAGACACCGCCGCGTGACGCCTTCGAGATCCACCGCACCGAAGTCGCCGGCGGCATCCGCCTCGCGTATCTGCGCGAGGGCGTGGGTGGCTATCCGCTGCTGCTCGTGCACGGATATCCCGAGACCAAGCGCATCTGGTGGCGGAACATCCGGCCGTTGGTCGCGGCCGGCTACGAAGTGATCGTCCCCGACCTGCGCGGTTACGGGGATTCGGATCTGTCGGACGCGGACGAATACGACCTCGTCGTGTACGCGCGCGACCTGTATGCGCTCGTCCACGACGTGCTCGGCCACGAGCGCTGCGGCCTGATCGCGGGCGACGTCGGCGGCGTGGTGATCTGCGACCTCGCGAACCGCTTCCCCGGCTTCGTCGACCGCATGATCCTGTTCAACACCGTCGCACCGATCGTGCCGGACGCCGCCGACTGGTATGCGGCGCACGGGCTCACGCTGCTGGCGCTGGACGACGGCGGTCCGACCGGCGACTACCGCGTCCGGCAGGGCCGCGACTGGCGCGAGCTGCTCGAAGAACTCGACACGCCCGCGCGAAGGCGCCGCTACCTGCGCGACTTCTACGAGCACCGCCTGTGGGCGTCGCCCGGCTCGTTCGACGCGGACGCCATCGACTTCATGTCCGAACCCTTCGAAGATGCGCGTCGTCTCGCGGCGAGCTGGGCGCCGTACCAACTGCAGTACGGCCGCCCGATGAAGGAGATCCCGCTGCTCGCACAGCGCTGCCTGGTCCCGACGCTGATCCTGTACGGCCCCGACGACCACGTGGTGCCGAAGGATTTCCCGAAGCGCTGCGAGATCGCCTTCCCGAATCGCGTCGGCCCGCTCACGGTGCCCGAGTGCGGGCACTTCCTGCAGTGGGAGCGGGCGGACGTGCTGAATGAGGTGGCGCGGTACTTCTTCGCGGATCTGCGCTCGCGCAGCACGATTCATGGCCCCCTCGACCCGACACCGTGATAGGCTGGCCGGGCAGCCCAGGAGAAATCGAATGCGATCGTTCATCACGGCCCTGATCGCGACGGCGATTGCGGTGCTCGGAGCGACGAGTGCAAGTGCCTTTTCGTTGACGCTCTCGCACGACTTGCCGAATAACTTCTGGCCCGTCGGGCAGAAGATCAACTTCCAGATCCACCTCGATGCCACGGATCCGGGCATCCAGCTGCTGAGCGTCAGCTTGACGTTCGACTCGGACACCTACCAATACAATCCCCAACCCAACTCCGCGGTCGGCGTTCCGAGCTACATCCTGTATGGCATGTCGGGAACGATGCCGCCCATGACCACCACGCTGAACGCCCAGCAGTCCACGTGGTTGCTGTGGCCGGGCCCTGTTCCGCCCGGCAAGACTCAGGTCAACGTGAATTGGGCGGATGAGACGTTCAACGGCACCTACGTGACGGGTCTCGGGATCAAGATCGCCGAGATCCAACTCGAGCATGTCTGGGGGAGCTCCATCGACTTTCGTGTCGACATGTCGGTCACTGCCGGTGGCAACATCTTCCAGGTGAATGGCAACCCAGCGACCCCGATCACCCTGCAGGGCACGCCGTACGCTCCCGTCCCCGAGCCGTCGACCGCGCTGCTCGTGTGCGCGGGGCTCGCGGGACTGGCGGTGAAGGCACGCGGGCGATAGCGGCGAACTTCCGCTGATGCTCCGAGGGTGGGGCACCGGCGTGTTCGAGCCGTCTCCCGCGATGACGGCCGCACCTCGGCTACGTTGACGCGCTCACCCGGAGGCGATCGCCATGAGAGCCGTCGTCTGTACGCAGTTCGGTCCGCCGCCCCCTCGACCCGACGCCGTGATAGGCTGGCCGGGCAGCCCAGGAGAAATCGAATGCGACCGTTCATCACGGCCCTGATCGCGACGGCGATTGCGGTGCTCGGCGCGACGAGTGCAAGCGCCTTTTCGTTGACGCTCTCGCACGACTTCCCGCAAATCCATCCCCCGTCCATCGGACAGAAGATCAACTTCCAGATCCACCTCGACGCCACGGATCCGGGCATCCAGCTGCTGAGCGTCAGCTTGTCCTTCGACTCCTACACCTACCAATACAATCCCCAACCCAACTCCGCGGTCGGCGTGCCGAGCTACATCCTGTATGGGATGTCGGGAACGATGCCGCCGATGGCGCCCACCGCGCTGTACGCCCAGCAGTCCACGTGGCTGCTGTGGCCGGGCTCTGTTCCGCCGGGCACGACTCAAATCAATGTGAATTGGGCGGATGCGACGTTCAACGGCACCTATGTGACCGGCCTCGGGATCAAGATTGCCGAGATCCAACTCGAGGTCATCGATCCCGGCGCCGGCACCAGCGAGGTCCACATGTCGGTCTCCGCCGGTGGCAACATCTTCCAGGTGAACGGCAACCCGGCGACCCCGATCACCTTGATCGGCACGCCATTCATACCCATCCCCGAGCCGTCGACCGCGCTGCTCGTGTGTGCGGGGCTCGCGGGACTCGCACTGAAGGCACGCGGGCGATAGCGGCGAACTTCCGCTGACGCTCCGACGGTGGGGCACCGGCGTGTTCGAGCCGTCTCCCGCGATGACGGCCGCACCTCGGCTACGTTGACGCGCTCACCTGGAGGAGATCGCCTTGAGAGCCGTCGTCTGCACGCAGTTCGGTCCGCCCGAGAAGCTCGTCCTCGAAGAACGTCCCGACCCGAAGCCCGGCCCCGGCCAGCTGTTGATCGACATGAAGGCTGCGGCCGTCACGTTCCCCGACACGCTGATGCTCGAGAACAAGTACCAGTTCAAGGCGCCGGTGCCGTTCGTTCCCGGCGGCGAGATCGCGGGTGTGGTGTCTGGCCTCGGCGAGGGCGTCAAAGGATTCAAGATCGGCGACCGCGTGGTGGCGGGTCTCGGTGTCGTCGGGGGCTTCGCCGAGAAGGTCGTGGCTTCGGCCGCCGGAGCGCGGAAGCTCCCCGATGGCGCGGGCTTCGCCGAATCGACCGGCCTCCTCTATGCGTACGGGACCGGCTACTACGGGCTCAAGTACCGCGGCCATCTGCAACCGGGCGAGACCCTGCTCGTGCTCGGCGCCGGCGGCAATGTCGGACTCGCCGCCGTCGAACTCGGCGTCTTGATGGGCGCGCGCGTGATCGCCGCCGCGTCGAGCGAAGAGAAGCTCGCGCTGTGCCGCGAACGCGGCGCCGACGCGACGATCAACTACTCGAAGGAGAACCTGAAGGATCGCGCCAAGGAGCTGACCGGCGGGCACGGCTGCGACGTCGTGTACGACGCGGTGGGCGGCGACTACGCCGAACAGGCGATCCGCTCGATGGCGTGGGGCGGGCGCTTCCTGGTGATCGGCTTCACGGCGGGCATCCCGAGCGTGCCCCTCAACCTGACGCTGCTCAAGAGCTGCCAGATCGTCGGCGTGTTTCTCGGCGCGATGGTGGCCAAGGAGCCCGCGACACGGGACGAGATCGTGCGCGATCTGCTCGAGTTCACGGCCAGCGGAAAGCTGAAGCCCCATGTGTCGAAGCAATACAAGCTGGAAGACGCGGGGCAGGCGCTCCGCGACATGATGGATCGCAAGGCGCTCGGCAAGATCGTGGTGGTCGCGTAGCGGGCGCGCGGTTCGCACGCAGGAGAAGTTCCATGAAGGTATTGAAGACTGGCTTCGTCGTTCTGTTGACCGTGGCGTTCATCCTCGCGATGAGCGCGCCGATCGGGCCCGTGCCGGGGTTCTTCATCGGCGGAGAGGCCACAGCGTCGCCCGCCCGATGGCCGGACACATCCGACGTGGACGAAATCATGCTGAAAGCGCCGGGCACGCTGCCTCGCGTGGTGAACATCTGGGTGATCGAGCATGGCGGTGAGCTCTACGTGGTGGGCAGCAAGGACAGCGGCTGGGTCGAGATGATCGGCACGGGCGGCCCGGTGGAGGTGCGAATCGGCGACAACACCTACGCGTTGAACGCAGCGCTCGTGGCCGAGGGTTGGCAGCCGATGATGGAGGCCTACGTGGCCAAGTACCAACCGGACTATCCGGAGATCGTCGCCGGATTTCCGTCTGTCGACGAGGCGAAGGATCTGATCAGCGTGTTTCGTCTCGAGCGCGTGTAGAGTGGGACGGGTCGCCCACTTTCGCAGCGCACTGCGCGAGACGATCCCGTCGAGAAAATCGGTCGGCCAGGAGACGGTGATCTCTGGATCCGGAGCCGCGGCCCTCGCACCCGCTTCGCCGAATGGACGAATCCCTCGGGGGCCCGTCCCAATCGACCCGCGAATCCCGGTCGCACCACGCGCTCTATCGCTAATTCTATGTTGACTGACTTGGTCAGTTATAATAATTTGGCCGCATGCCGCGATGGAATCCCGATGATCGCTTCGACGATCTGATCCAGGCCGACGCGGCGGCGCGTGGGGTCGCTTCGAAGCGGACCCCTGACCTCTCCGGCGCAAACAAAGAGGCGCCGCTCGACGCCGTCGCACACGCGGGCGGCGTCGACTTCGTCGTTCGCTTCGTCACTTCGGAGTAGATCTCCCATGCGACATCCGTCGAGAGTGCTCGTGATGCTTCTCGCATGCCTGACGGCGGCCGGGGCATTCCTCGCCGTGACCGCTTCGAGCGAGGTTCAACGCAAGCCCGCCGCGAGCCCCATCGGCCGCTGGTATGCGGAAGGGGGCGCTGCTCAAATCGACCTGCGCGACTGTGGCGGTGCGCTGTGTGGGCGGATCGTGTCGTTGCGATCGCCTTTCGACGAGCACGGTTGCGAATTGCGTGATCGCCACAACCCCGAGGATCGACTGCGGCAACGGCCAGTGATCGGGCTCGAGATTCTCGACGGACTGGAGCGCTCGGCGGGTGAGGATGGCGTCTGGGAGAACGGGACCGTCTACGACCCCGGCAGCGGGAACACGTTCCGCGCGACGCTGACTGTGGCGGATGAGAACCGCCTCGAACTCCGAGGCTACGTGGGGATCCCACTCCTCGGACGCACGGCAAGCTGGTTTCGAGTCGGATCCGAGCAGACGATGTGCAGCGCGGTGAGCAGCCCGAGTGCGGGACCTCGATGAGAATTTGCTGCAACGCGCCGATTGCCGCACTCGTCGTTCCGACTGCAGTCATCGGTCATGGCCGTAGCGTGACACGAATTGCCGCCGCGACCGTCTCCGCCACAGATTCCGGCGCACCGGGGTCGATCGGTCCGACTCGGATGGAGGGGGCTCCGTGACTGCGAACGCCGCGTCGGCGCGATGGGATCGCGCGAGTCTGGCTGTGGTGGTGGGCCTCTGCGTCGTGAAAGCGCTCGTCCATCTCATAGTCGTGACTCGCTACGGATATCACGGTGACGAGCTCTACTTCATCGAATGCGGGCGACACCTTGCGTTCGGCTACGTCGATCACGCGCCGCTCATCCCGTGGATCGCGAGGCTCGCCGACGAGCTCGGCGGGGGGCTCCTCACCTTGCGTCTGCCGGCGATCGCAGCTGGAACGGGCACGATGGTGTTCGCAGCGCTCCTGGTCCGCGACTGGGGGGGCGGATGGCGGGCACAACTCGTTGCGCTGCTGTGTCTCCTGATGGCGCCCGCCCATCTCCGACTCGCAGCGATGCTCGACATCCCGGTCATCGAGGTGTTTCTCTGCACGGCCACCGCCTATCTGGTGGCGCGCTCTCTCTCGCACGGCGAGCGACGAACTTGGCTGCTTGCGGGGGGCATGCTCGGTCTCGCGATCCTCGCCAAGCACAGCTCGCTTCTCTGGGGAGGAGCGCTCCTGATCGGCATCCTCTCGAGCCCTGAGCGCCGCGTCCTTGCCAGTCGCTGGCCGTGGTTCGGGGTCGCGATAGCGATCACGCTGGTCGTTCCGAACCTCGTCTGGCAAGCAGAGAACGGGTTCGCCACGTTCGAGTTCATGCGCACGCTGCGCGATGAAATCCTCGTCGAGCAAGGGCGCGGGCTGTTTGTCGCGGGCCAGCTGCTGTATTTCCATCCGCTCGCACTTCCGGTCTGGGCTGCAGGGCTGGTCTATGCATTCACGGGGGAAGGCCGAGCCGCACGTCCGTTCGCGGTGATCTTCATCGTGATGTTCCTCGTCCTCTTCGTCTCGGGCGGCAAGCCGTACTACCTCGCGAGCGCGTATCCGCCGGTGCTCGCGGCGGGCGGCATCGCGCTCGAACGCTGGCTCCGGGCACACATGACCGCGTGGCGGACGCTTGCTGTTTCGCTCACGGTGACCGGTGCAGCGCTCGGGCTCCTCACTTTGCCCGTACTGCCGCTCCCGACCGTCGACGCGACGATCGAATCGCTCCTCGGTTGGGCCGTTCCTCCGATCGCGCTCACCCACGACCTGCACGGCATGTATGGATGGCAGGAACACGCGGCGGCGATCGATCGCGTGTATCGATCGCTTCCGTCGAACGAACGTGGCCAGGCAAGCGTGCTCGCTGGATCGTACTCGCAGGCGGCGGCGGTGAATGTGTTCCGCCAGGAGACGACACCCCGCGCGGTGAGTGGAAACATGACTTACTACCTTTGGGGGCCCGACTCTCCGCGCGGCGACGTACTGATCGCGTACGGACTCCCCCTCGAGCTTCTGCAGCGCCACTACCTCACGTGTACAGAGAGCGCGCGCATCGATGCGCCGCTCGCGCGACCGTGGGATACCGACCTGCCGGTGTACGTCTGTCGCGAGCCGCTCGGAACTGTGGCCGATCTCTGGCCTGAACTCCGGCGCTTCGGCCACAAGCTCCCCGCACCGCGAGCCATCCGCGCGGACGGATACGCCCCTCAGTCGTCGAATCTGCCGCACACGGCGCAACAGGGTCGATAGGGGCCGCAGAAGGCAACCTCGCCTCCGTTCATCAGGACGGTTGATGCATCCCGACTCTGCCTGGAATAGATCCGTGCTTCCGACGACTCGGCTTCGCGGCGCCGGCAAAGACGGATCGGCGGCGGAGCAACCCGGATGCTCGAGCCCTCCTTATGCGCTGCCACGCGTGCGGGTGGAGACGTGCGCCATTGCGCCCGACACGTGTACGCGCTGCAATCGGGCCGGCTGTGATCGGCCAGACGCGGAGACCACCGGATGCTCACCCTCTACTCAGCGCCGAACACGTGCGCACTCGCCTCGCACATCGCACTCGAGTACGTCGGCGCCGACTACGACACCGTGCGCGTCGACTTCTCGAAGACCGAGCAGCGCTCGCCCGACTACCTTCGCGTCAACCCCAAGGGCCGCGTGCCCTCGCTCGCGACCGATCGCGGGATCCTGACCGAGACGCCGGCGATCCTCCTGTTCATCGCCCAGAGCTTCCCCGCCGCGGGGCTCGCGCCCCTCGAAGACGCGTTCGAACTCGCCAGGATGAACGAATTCAACAGCTATCTCTGCTCGACGGTGCACGTCGCCCATGCGCACCGCATGCGGGGCCACCGTTGGGTCGACGACGCGGACGCCATCGCGGCCATGCGGAAAAAGGTTCCGCAGACCGTGGGCGAGTGCTTCGAGTTGATCGAGCGCGAGTTCTTCCGCGGCCCGTGGGTGCTGGGCGATCGTTTTTCGACGAGCGACCTCTATCTGTTCACGCTGGCTCAGTGGCTCGAAGCCGACGGCATCGAGCCGGCGCGATTCCCGAAGGTGGCCGATCACCGACGGCGCATGTCACAGCACCCGGTCGTCAGTCGGACCCTCGCGGCAGAAAGTTCGGGCGCATGAGCACCAGCTCGCTGCGCGCATCCAGCCGGATCCTGTTCTGCTGCAGCGCAGTCGCCGCACTGATCGTCGCGTCATGCGATGCGATCCCGCAGTCCGAGGGTCCTGCGACGAAGTGCCTGGAGTCGGGCGTGCAGTGCGTACTGCCGGAGGGCCCGCTCGGCGTCTGCGAGCGCTCGCCCTGCCCGGCTTCCGAAATTTCGCCGTGCTTCAAGTGCATCTCGCAGCACTAGCAGGATGCGGCGCTCACTGAGCGTCAGCGCTGAGATGCTCCTGGCTATCCGACGTCGCCGAGAGCACCAGCTTCGGGTGCTTCTGCAGCGCGTGGTCGAGATCCCAGCGTGAGCGGAAGAGCACGACTGGCCGTCCGTCGCGGTCGGCGAGGATCTTCACGCCCTCGTTCCAGCGGAAGATCGTGGGATCGAATG
>JANOFF010000159.1:0-3675 GCA_031413515.1 bacterium | reverse complement strand
GGGCGACGGCGACCTCGGGGAGCCTGACGAGCGCCAACATCACGACCACGGGGACTGACGAGGTCGTGTTCGGCGCCTACGGCGAGTACAGCTCGTCGACGACGACGGGCGAGCGGATCGGCGGCGTGCTGGCGGATCAGGTCGTGCGATCGGGATTTGCGTCGATGTGGAGCAAACGCTTCGCGGCACCGTTCACCGGCGCGGCGACGGCCACCGGCAACAGCTCGACCTGGGTCGGCAACGTCATCGCATTCAAGCGCTAGGGAACGCCGGGTCCCTGATGGGTCGCCCCTGCTTCTGCCAATCAGTCCGAAGGCTTGACCGCAGACCATGCTTCGTTGCTAGGTCCGAACGGACGGCCTCGCGAAGATGTTGAGGAGCATGCGATCGTAGGTGGGCTTGCCCACACCGAAGTTTCGCCAATGGCGTCTCGGACCTGCCTGGGGATTTCCGGCCCGTCTGAGACCTGTAGACATGGCTGCTGTGAACTGCTGGCCCGAAACTCGCGGACGATTCACTGTGGTCGAGCATCGCAGTCCCAACCCGCCGAACTTCAATCCCGAATATCCGACACGTTTCCGTCCTGACCGAAGGTGATCATGATCCGATTCATGCGGCTCTTCCAGTAGAGCCACTGATCGCTGTCGAGATCGGGGGTCATGTGTCGGGGTGGATATCCCATCGCGAGGATGACGCCGCGCTTCGTCATGCCGATCTGTGCCTTGCCGGCTTTGATCCCCTCGCGATCGAGCAAGCTGAGCGACTCGATTTGCTTCGCAGGACAGTCCTGACCGAAGTAACGCTTGATGTGATCGGGGAAAGGCTCCGCTGCGGCCTTGTGGTAGATGTACAGATATTCGCGGCCAGTCTTCTCCACTCGAAACCGAAGTATCTCGCTCGTGAGTTCGAGCAACTCGACCGGCGAGCAGACAGGGATCAGACCCGCCTGTTGATAGTTGACGGCGTAGAGCTTGGCGCGAAGGGCATCCGGGTGAAGGTTGACGAGCGTGTAGATGCCTGGCGCGCCGATCATCCGAAGGTCATCCTGCTCGAGCGCGGGACGGGCACAGCTAGTGAGCAGGCAGGCTGCGGCAATCATCGCCAGAATGTTTCGATTCGACGTCGTCATCTCTCACTCCTCGGGCTGCCCCGGTCCGACACCGGACAAACGCAGAAGCCCCGACAGCCTAAGTGGTTGTCGGGGCTTCACATTACTGGAGCGCGAGACGAGATTCGAACTCGCGACCCTCAGCTTGGGAAGCTGATGCTCTACCAACTGAGCTACTCGCGCGCAGCGAAAGAAGTAGCAACGATCGCTGGCCGTCTGCCACCTCGCGGGCTGTCTCGCCCTGCCCGGCTCTCGGGCATCGACTGCCGACGGCCGGTACGCAGTGGGCACACCGAGGCGTCGTCGATCTCGACGGGCTTCACTCGCGTTTCCCGGGCGCACCGGCCGGGCGACGCCCCCTGCCCTACCGCCCTGCGGTCTCCGCCACTTCGAGCCAGCCGAGCGCCTCGACGCGCTCCGCGAGCAACTGCCCGATCTGCCTCGCCCCTGCGTCGTTCGGATGGATGCGGTCATACGGACTGAAGCTCGGAACGGAAGCACGTGTGAGCGCCTCGGTCGTCTCGAGCAGCGGAACGCCGCGTTCGTCCGCCACGCGAACCAGCGCCTGCTGATACGTCGCATGGAGGGCGCTGTGCTCGAGGGGGTCGGTGAAGCCGAACATGTACTGGAGCTCGGGGTCGGGCTCCGCCGGCCCCCGATCCACGCGGATCGGATAGTCGAGGAACAGCAGCCGGATCCCGGCAGCCCTCGCCTCGTCGGCGATGCGCTCGAGATTGTGCTTGAACTCGTCCACCGAAAGCACCCGCGAGCCTGGCGTCCGAAGCGCGTCCGCCGAGATCCTCTGGTATGCGCCGACGGCGAGCCGGAAGCTTGCGAGATGGGCTGCCCGATAGAACAAGAAGCGGCCGAACGCCGAGCGCGGCTCGCGCAGCGCGAACAGCGGCGGGCGCGCGAGCCCGTAGTCGTTGACGCCGAGCCGTACCGTCACCACGTCGGGGTCGAGCGGAAGGATCTCCGTGATCAACTGGCGCAATCCGTGTGAGCTGTTGTAGCCGAGCACTCCCGCGTTCACGACTTCGACGGGACGCTGGGCGCGTTCGCGAACGGTGCGCGCGAACTCATCGACGTAGGTGTCCCAGGCGACGTTGGTCTGCAGGTCCGGCGCGCCCGGCCCGTACTTCCAGATTCCGAACGTCCCCGAGTCGCCGATGCAGACGATGCGCAAGGTGCCGGCGGCCCTGGCCCGGGCCAGTTCGGGTCCGCGAAATCCGAGCGAATCGATCTGCCAGCCCGGTCCCCGGTATCCCGACCGATTCCGATAGCCGAGCAGCGGGTCCGAGACGAGCCAGTCGAGCCCCGGGTGGCTGGGACGCTCGAGCAACGCCTCCACGTCGGCGAGGCGCAGCACGGCTTCGCCCCCGAGCAGTGCGAGAAGCAGACTCGCCGCGAGCAACACGAGGGTTCGCAACATGTGGGCTCGACTTCCCTCTCGATGGACTTCACCCTGAGTTGTTGATAAGACTTTGCGTACCGTTCGTCGATTCCGCTCGTAACAGGGGCAAACCGTGATTCACCACGACCTTCGTCTTCGCATCTCGCTCGTCGGCTCGCTGCTCGTCTTGCTCACCACGGTGGGCTGCGCGTCCGGTCCCACCATCCGCAGCACATTCGATCCGAGCGCGGACTTCACACGCTTCCGCACGTTCGATTTCTTGCAGCCTCTTTCGACGGACCGCGAAGGCTACCAGTCGTTCATTTCGCGTGACCTGATGGTGGCTGCCGAGCGCGAGCTCATGGCCCTCGGCCTGACGCGCACCGACACCGATCCGGACCTGCTCGTGAATTTTGCCGCCAACCTCGACCAGCGCCTGCGAGTCACACAGAGCCCGCAGGCCAGCATGGGCGCGTTCGGCACGCACCGCCGCGGCTCCTACGGCACCTGGCCCGCGTACCGGACCGACGTTCGCCAGTACACGCTGGGCACCCTGATCGTCGACGTCGTCGATGCGTCGCGGATGCAGCTCGTGTGGGAAGGTGTCGCCACGCAGCGGATCACCCAGAACCAGGCCAACGACGTCGGGCCGGTGATCGATGCCACGATGCGCGAGATCTTCGCGAAGTTCCCGACGCGCCTCGAATAGCATCGCTCACGGAGTCGTCCCCGCATCGGCGGTCGACGCGATGCCCTCGTCGATGCGGTCGAGCATGTAGTCGAAGAACGGATTCGAAAGCAGGCGCGTCAGCGCATACTGGCTGGTGATCAGCAGGCCTCGTTCGCCGCGCAACGCGATCGCCCCGAGCTGGATCCCGAAGTCCTCCTCGGGACTCGGCTCGAGGCCATACAGGCCGTCGCTCAGCGGAAACGGCACCGCGACGTGCGAGAGCGAGAAGACGCCCGGCGGATAGCGGAGCCCGATCGGACGTGAGACTTCCGCGACTTCGCCCGCTTCCGTCTTCCGCTCGTCGGCCTCGCCAGACTCCGGCCCGACGTTGCCGATCCAGGTAGTCGTGTACGGGCGCGGCGCGGCCGGCAGCAGCGCGGCGAGCGATTCGCCGAGTCCCGGACGCAGCAGCAGTTCGAACTTGGCCTGCCGGTTGATGTCGAA
>JANOFF010000158.1:0-118327 GCA_031413515.1 bacterium | reverse complement strand
TCGGGTCGCCCTTCTTCTGGAACTTCAGCTCGAGGTTGCTGAACGCCTCCGAGAAGTCGGGCGAGGTCCAGCCCTTCCTGAGGAGCTGCGCGTCACGCTGCGCGAGGTCGTCGACGTCCTTCTGGGTGATGCCGTGGAGCGAGCCGTCGGGCTCGACCCGGACGTAGCGCAGCGACACCGGCTCGTAGCCATGCACCGCGAGCCCGATCAGAAAGAACGACAGCTGGCCGGGCAGCTCGCCCCGCTGGCCCTTCATCAGGTTCTCGGTCTTGCTGTCGTTTGCGGTGAGCAAGCCGTGGGAAGTCTTGCGGATCAGGTCGAGGCTGTCGGTGAGTTGCTTGCTGTCGACCTGGCTGATTCGGCGCGGGTCGCCCCCATGCTCGAGTGACATCGTGGTGATCTCGGTCGCCTCGGGCCAGGTGGTGAGCGCGGAGATCAGATCGCCACCGCCAAACGGATAGACGACGGTCGTCGGCAGCCCGGGAGACTTCAGCTTCTGGAGGAAGGGTGAGGCGACGTCGACCCACGTCTGCTTGTACTTGTCGGTGCGCTTGCGCAGTTCGGTGCAGTGCTCTGCGACAACCTTCTCGTCGATGTTCTTCGGCAGAGGAGCGTCGCCTTCACAGGCCACCACGCGGAACAGCAGCTTCGCTTCGGCGGTGAAGTCCAGGGTGGAGTCGGCAGGTGCCCCCGCCGCCTCCGATGCGGACAAGAGGAGCAGGATCGGAAGGGCGAGCATTGCGCGGCGTTTACTCACTCGGGCCGGACGCTGCACCGCGCGTTGATGCAGAGGCCACGTTGGGGAGTGCACCCGTTGCAGGCGATCGCCGGCGCCGGTCCGCATTGGGTCTTCAACCGCGTGACGTCCTGCTGGTAGCGCGTCACGCTCGCGTTGGTGATCGCCGAGTTCGGGCAAGTGCACACCGCACAGACGTCGCCCTGGAAGACCGGCGAACAGTCGCCGTCGGCGCTCCCACCGACACTCGCGCCCATGACGACTACGACGCTCCGTAGCGGACGGCAGCGCTCTTCGGTTTTCCGGTCCCGAAAGCCGCCAGGTCCTCTTCGAATTCCGTCGCGAAGAGGTCCATCGAACCCGTCAGATCGTCGATCATGGCGACGAACGTGTTGTAGGCGATCGAGGCTGGAATCGCCGCGAGGAGCCCGATCCCGGTCGCAATCAGCGCTTCGGCGATACCGGGGCCGACCACCGCCAGACTCGCGCTCCCCGTCCGCCCGATGCCCTGGAATGTCGTGATGATACCGACCACCGTACCGAACAGACCGATGAACGGACCCGAGCTTCCGACGGTGGCGAGAAAGGTGAGTCCATGTTCGAGCTGCCTGCGCTCGCGCGCCACGGACCAGACGATCACTTTGCGGACGGCTCGACGCTGTGCGTCGTCGAGCCGGGCCAGCGCATTCATCCCGTCGTCGAGCGCGAGACGCGACATCTCCCGGCAGCTCGACATGAAGATCTTGGCGAGAGGGCTGCGCCCGAGGTGACGACCCGCTTCGTACGCCGAGTCGAAGGGCTCGGTGTGATAGACCTCGAGGAACGCCTCGCTGTCCTGCCCCGCGCTCCGAAGGTCGCGGTACTTGGTGAAGATGATCCCCCACGAGACCACGGAGAAGACCGCCAGCACGACCATCACGAGCTTGACGATCAGACCGGCTTGAAGCACCAAGTCCAGAACGTCGGTTCCCACGTGGGCCTCCCTCAGATGGCTCTGGTTCGACTCGAACGGTGCGGACGCGCCACCTCGCCCATCCGCGGCATCGGGATCGGCCAGGGTTTCAGTTTGAACAGGTCGTCGTGGCGTCGACGGACCGATCCGGAGCAAAAAAAAGTCGTCCCACCGACAGTCATCACTGTCATGCCGGGGGGACGACGGGCCGAGTCTAGAGGAGCCACCGAGCCCGTACAAGTTGCGAGATGCGACGCTACGTCGTCGGCATGAAGTACGTCGGAAGCGGGCCAGCGCAAGGTTCCGTCGTCACACTTTCGCCGATGCGCGACGCAGCCTCCGGACGGGCGAACGCGGCCGATCTCTGTAGGCTCCGGGCTCGTTCGCTGCCGAGGCCCGGCCCATCCGACCACGACCGCCCGACGAAGCGAAGTCTGGCAATCGATCGGCGAGAACGAACGAGGAGGAACGACGTGAGGGTGACGGTCAGGACGGGCAACGCCGAATCCGCGAAGGCAGATCTGCTGGCGGTGCCGCTTTCCTCGCCTCCGAACGGAGAGCGACCGCGACTGCCACGTGGACTCGCCGCACTCGACGCGCGGCTCGGCCACGTCGTCCAGGCAGCCATTGCGAGCGGTGACCTGAGGGGTCGCAAGAGCGAAAAGCTGATCGTCTATCCGACGACGACCGGACCGGTCAAGAGGATCCTGTTGATCGGGACGGGAACCAGTGGCGAAATCGATGCCGAGCGCCTGCGCCAGATCGGTGCGATCGCGGCGTCCACGGCGCGGGAACACGAACTCGCTCGTGTGACGATCCTGGCGCGACGCGGCAAGGGGATGGACACCGCCGGCTCCGCCTGTTCGCTGGCGGAGGGGGCGATCCTCGGCGCGTATCGATACGACGGCCACCAGGCCGCAGGACGTGCGCGGGGTCGCAAGGCACCCTCCCCTCTCGGCGTCGAGTTGGTCTTCGACGCAGCCGAAAAGCTCAGCGCGCTGCGCCAGCGAGTCGCCGAAGCGGTCATCGGTGCAGAGTGTCAGGTGCTGGCCAGGAATCTCTCGAATTCGCCACCCAACGAGATGCATCCGCTCGGACTCGCGGCGGCGGCGCGGGCTGCGGCACGGGAGGCGGGCCTCGTCTGTCGAGTACTGCGTGGCAAGGAACTCGAACGACGTGGCTTCGGCGCCCTGCTCGCCGTCGGGTCCGGCAGCGTCAATCCCCCGTGCCTCGTGATCCTGGAACACAAGGGCCGATCCCGCCGACGCGGAACGGCGCAGGGTCCCATCTGTCTCGTCGGCAAGGGCATCACGTTCGATTCCGGCGGACTCTCCCTGAAGCCCGCAATTCCCATGCTCGACATGAAGCACGACATGTCCGGTGCAGCGACCGTCATCGCCACGATGCGCGCGGTCGGACTGCTCGACCACCCCGATCACGTCGTCGGCATCATCGCTGCGGCGGAGAACATGCCGAGCGGCACTGCATATCGACCCAGTGACATTCTGACGAGCGGATCGGGTAAGACGATCGAAGTGGTCAACACGGATGCAGAGGGGCGCCTGGTGCTCGCGGATGCGCTGCATCACGCAATCGAAACACAGGCACCACGCGCGATCGTGGACATCGCGACGCTCACGGGCGCCGCGATGGTGGCACTCGGGCAATGGGCCACTGCGGTCCTCGGTACCGACGAAGGCCTGATCAATGCGTTGCGGGAAGCCGGCGAGAGCTCGGGCGAACGGATCTGGCCCATGCCGCTCCTCCCCGAACACACCCTCGCGATCAAGAGCAGCGTGGCGGACATCAAGAACTCGGGCGGCCCCAATGCGGGGGTATCGACGGCGGGCGCGTTCCTTCGCGAGTTCGTCGGCGACACGCCCTGGGCCCATCTGGATATCGCGGGCACCGGATGGTCGGCCGGCAACGGTCCAACGCACCGCGGTGGTGCCACTGGAGTCGGCGTTCGCTTGCTGCTCGCTTGGCTGCGTGACGGGGTGCAACGATTCGATTGATTGACTCGTCGAAATCCGACCTCTAGAGTCCGCGCCACCCGGGGCTCCGGGCGCTGTCCCGAAGCTGGCCCCGAAGGAGAACAGGAATATGACTCGCAAGGTGATCGCCCTCGTGATTCCGTTGATCGCGATCGGTTTCACGCTGCCCGACAGTGCGCTGGCTGCCGAAGCAGCGGCAGGAAAAGCTCTCTTCGAGGCGAACTGCGCATCCTGCCATGGCACCTCCGGCAAGGGTGACGGCCCCGTGGGAGCAGCTCTCAACCCTCCGCCCCGCGACTTCTCGGTCGGGGCTTTCAAGTTCGACGCGAATGGTGACGGCAAGCCCGGAGACGACGCCGACCTGACCCTCGTGATCCAGAAGGGTGCAATGGCGTACGGCGGCTCGGCGCTGATGGCGCCCTGGCCGACTCTGACGGAAGCTCAGATCGGCGACGTGATCGCCTACATCCGCACGTTGAAGCAGTAGACCGAGCATCCTCGAGCACCTCGGATCCAGTCGGTCGACCATAACGACGGTTACGCGCGTGTAGCGACCTGCACCACCGAAGGCAGACCCGGACTTGGCCGGGTCTGCCTTTTTCGTTCGGGTTTGCCATCGCGCGCGACTTGGCTATGTCTGGTCCGCGAGCCGGTGCCGATAGGCACTGCTATCCCGGATGGTCCTCGAACTGCGGTGCTCCGCCGCGCGCGCCAGGAACCCAGCGTGAGCCGCAAACATCCCGAAGTGCTACCGCCGCTGAATCCGGACCGCAGCATCGACGACGAAGCCGAGCGCGGCGGGTCCGATCCGATCGAGGACGTCGAAGAGCACGACGTGATCGATGTCGAGATACTCGACGACGCAAGCGCGGACGACCATGACGACGAAGAAGACTCGGACTCCGGCGCGCTGGCCGACGGATCCCCGATCGTCGGCAGGCGCCATCCGCGTGTGGCCAAGCCGGATGCACGGGTCGCGGATGGCGATGATTCGGGCCGGCTTCCGGCCACGAGTCAGATCTCGTCGCTTTCTGCCTACATGTCGCAACTCGGGCACCACGCCCCGATCTCGCGCGAGCAGGAACACGCTCTCGCGGTCCAGTGGCGCGAAGACGGTGACGTACAGGCGGCGCGGCAGCTCGTGTTGTCGAATCTGCGACTCGTCGTGAAGATCGCGATGGAGTACCGCCGCGCGTGGACGAACACGCTCGACCTGATCCAGGAAGGCAACATCGGGTTGATGGAGGCCGTGCAACGCTTCGACCCCTATCAGGGGGTGAAGCTTTCGTCGTATGCGGTCTACTGGATTCGCGCGTTCATCCTCAAGTACATCCTCGACAACATGCGCAGCGTTCGGCTGGGCACGACTCGCGCCTCGAGAAAGCTCTTCTTTCGATTGAACCGCGAGAAGGCCAGACTCGAGCGGGAGGGATTCGAGGTCGAGCCCAAGCTGATCGCCGAGCGCCTCGACGTCAGTGAGGACGACGTGGTCGAGATGGAGGCGCGCCTGTCCCGCCCCGACACGTACCTCGATGCCCCCATGCGGCGTGACGACAGCGATGGCGCGACCGTCGGAGACGGCTTCGCGATCCGGGGATCGAACGCCGAATCACAAGTTGGCGACGAAGAACTCCGGCGCACGTTTCTGGCCCATGTGGAGGGGTTTTCGGCCGGCCTCGCCAAGCGGGAGCTTCTGATCTTGAATCAACGACTGCTCGCCCAGGAGCCACGCACCCTCGCTGACATGGGAGACGAGTTCGGCGTGTCGCGCGAACGTGTCCGTCAGCTCGAGGCGCGCCTGCTCGGACAGTTGCGCGAGTACATGCAGACGAACATGGTCGACTTCGACTACTACGTACCACCGGACGGGAAATGATCCGAAGGCCGGCGCCCCGGGTCGCGGCACGCGCAGATTCGCTCCGACTCGTCGCCACTCTGATCCTGATCGGATCGCTGCTCGCCGCCTGCGATGGATCGCGTGCGAGGGCCCGCGAAGACGGCACGGAACCGGAGGGCTGGGTGACCATCCGCGGTCGGCGTGTGGCCGTCGAACTCGCCATCACGCCCGCGGAACAGCAGCTCGGCCTCGGCCAGCGCGATGCTCTCGCGCGGGACACCGGGATGCTGTTCCTCTACGAGAAGGCCGGCTTCTATCGCTATTGGATGAAGGACATGCGATTCGACATCGACATCGTGTGGATTCGCGACGATCGGATCGTCGACATCTCCCACCGGGTGCCGCATGTAACGGGCGGGACTGGCCCGACGGTCTCGCCGATGGAGCTGACCGACACGGTGCTCGAGGTCCCCGCCGGCTATGCGATCGCCCAGGGCTGGCAGATCGGACAACCGGTCGAGGTCGAATTGATCCGTCCCCGGCCCCGCTGAACCGCGAGGCGCAAGTTGGCCGCCCCGCGGCATGCGGATCGGCTCGCCGTGGCGCGAGCCACGCCTCCAGCAGGGTCGTTCGAAGCGATCGACCCAGGGCGCCTCAAGCCCGGTCCGGGCGCGGCCGATCCAAGGCCCATGCCGGACGAACGGACCGCGATGATATTCTGCCCGCCGCTGCCGCCCCTGCGGCTCGGCACCGAACAACCGATCTCGATCGGCCGCCATCCGAGCTGCGGATTCCCGATCCGGCAGGACGACGTCTCGCGACGCCACGCCGAGATCCGGTACCAGGACGGCGGCTACGTGCTCTACGACCTCGAGAGCACCAACGGAACGTTTCTCAACAACGAACGCGTCGAGGGTGTGCGCAATCTGCTGCCCGGTGACCGGATCGAAATCGGCGGGACCACCATCACCTTCTGCGAAATCGAGTGCACCGGCACGACCGCCTACGGTGACGTCGATGAAGCCCGCACGATCATCTGTGATCGCGCACCGTCGGTGACCGAGCGTTTCGGCGGAATGCTCGCCGAGATCCCGCCGCCCGCCGTGTTCCAGCTGCTCGAGATGGGAAGCAACTCCGGGCTGCTCGAGATCTCGTACGACGGCGGTCGTGCCCGCACGTGGTTCGCGCTGGGCCGCCCGGTCCACGCCGAGACAGAGAAACTGCTGGGATTCGACGCCGCGATCGAGATCGTTCGTATCACCGACGGACAGTTCCGATTCGGCCCCTGCGCCGATCCGCCCGAGCCGACGATCACGGCCGACGATCACGGCCAACGTGACGGAGTTGCTGCTTGAAGCCTGCCGTCTGCAGGACGAGTCCACACTCGCCTGATCGACTCGGGGCGAACGATCGTCAGTCCGGTGCGATGTCCGTGGCTGCGTCCACACTGGGGAACTCGTCGAGGATGCGCGCCTGCACGGCGAGATCGAGCCGTTCGGTATCGAGTCCCAGTGTCTCGTGCAGGACCTGGTCGATCGAGCGCCCTTCGCCGATGCGCTGCAGGATCCGTGCACGCGTCGCGCGATCGGTCCGCTCGGCCATCCACTCGACGGTGACGACCGCCTCCAGGTAGGCGGCACGCGCATCGTCGTTCGAAAGACCCGAGAAGCTCGGCGCAAGCTGCCGGAGCGGGATCCAATCTCCCGAGGCGATCCGTGACCGCAGAGCCGCGCGTTCGCTGCGCGTCGATGCAGGCTCGTCGCGGGCCATGCGTTCTATCTGCTCGGCGAGTCCCTCGTTCAGCCAGTACGGGCGATCGCCGCCGGTCTGCTCCCTGAACACCGCGTGCGTGTACTCGTGGTAGAGGAGTGAGCGCAACTCGTCGGAGGGGTGCGCGGGCGAAGCCACGTGGATCCGCCCGTCGAAGAACCCCACCGTCTGGAACGAGAAGCGATGGGCGTTGGCCTTCGAGTACGCGGCACGACCGTAGAACACCACACCGAGCGGCTCGAGCGGGGCCACTCCGATCTGCGACGACACTTCGTCGCGGGCTGCGTCGAGATAACCGAGTGCACTGCGTGCGAAATCCGGGCTGACCTTCGAGAGATCGGAGTCGAGTTGGATGCGAAAGTGCGGGCTATCGCTCGCGATCCAGCGGAGCGGACCCCGCGACCCGTCTTCGTCGGCCAGCTTCTGCTCGTCTTCGAGCGCGATCAGCCGCTGCTTCGCCAGCTTCCGCCACGGCTCGAGGGAGGGACCGGCTGTCGCCAGGAAGCGGGACAGGTGCTCGATCGCGGCCCCGTACCGCCCGCGCTGCCGATCGATGTCCGCCAGGTACCAGTACGGCTCCGGGCGACGCGGATCGACGCGCGTGGCGCTGCGCAGCGCTGCGCTCGCGCGCGCGCCCTCGCCCCGCTCGAGATCGTCCACCGCTCCTCTCACCATGCGCACGACCCGATCCTCGGCGCTGCTGGAATTTCCCTCCGGCGTCCGGGGGACGGGACCGGTCCGGTCACTGCCCCACAACGCGCGAAGTCGATCGACGTGCGTGTCCTCGTTTCCGTCGAGCGGCGCACCGCTCGGCGCGGCCTTCGGGTCATCACTGAAATGCGTGACGCCCTGCTCATCCAGCCACACGAAGGTCTCGCCGTGCAGGGTCAGCGGAACCGCGATCAGGCACGCGATCAAGACGAGTGATCGCAAGGGGACCTCGAGGCGGGCAGTCTGGGACACCAAGCCCTCTTCGGCCCGGGCTCAGCGGGTCTTGACGGCCTCACCCGCCAGGTGGCCGATCTCGGGCAGGATCAGCTTCTCCATTGCGAGTTCGACGGCACCCCGGGAGCCCGGGATCACGAAAACCACTCGGCCTCGGGCCAGTCCGGCCAGAGCCCGCGAAAGGATCGCCGCGCTTCCGATGTCCGCGTAGGACAGCTGCCGGAAGAGCTCGCCGAATCCGGGCACGATCCGGTCGAGCAGCGGCTCGATGGATTCGGGCGTGACATCCCGCGGCGCGACTCCCGTTCCGCCGGTGAATATGACGGCTCGCACGCCGTCTGCTTCGAGGGCCCGCGCGAGCGCGGCCGAGATCAGTTCCGACTCGTCCGCGACGATCTCGCGCGAAGCCACCGGGTGGCCCGCCTGTTCGAGCTGCTGCACGACCAGCGCGCCGCCCGTGTCGGTCTCGAGCGTGCGCGTGTCACTCACGGTGATTACCGCTGTCGGCACGTGATCGGGTGCGTCGCGACGATGGTGATGCGAGCCCTCCGAGGGCCTGCTGTCGCCGGTCTTCGCTCGGCTCGCGTCGCTCATGCGTGGTCGTCCACCCAGTACTGGCCACCCGTCGCGACTTCCTTCTTCCAGATCGGCACCGTCACCTTCAGCGTGTCGATCGCGAAACGACAGGCTTCGAAGGCCTCGGCGCGGTGCTTTGATGCGGCGGCGATCACGACCGCAGCATCGCCGATCTCGAGATGCCCCACGCGGTGCGCGATCGCGACCCGCGTACCCGGCCAGCGCATCGCCGCCTCGTCGGCGATCTTCTGCATCTCGCGGATCGCCATCTCGGGATAGGCCTCGTATTCGAGGAACTCGATGTCCTGACCACGCGAGTGGTTGCGCACTGCACCGACGAACGTGACGAGCCCACCGGCGTCGTCGCCTGTCACGCGTGCACCCACCTCGGCGGCGTCCAGCGCGGACTCGGAGAGCGTGCAGGTCGAGGGGACTCCCGAGCCGCCCGCTACGGGCGGCAAGAGCGCAACCTCAGAGCCGTCCTCGAGTTCGACATCCCGGGCGGCGATCTCCAGATCGACCGACACCCGCAGTCGATCCCCGAGTCGGGCGACCGACGGAAGCTTCTCGCCGACGCGCAGCATGAGGTCACTGACACGCGCCCCGGGAGCCAGATCGAGCAGCAACTCGCGGCTGCCAGCCTCCTCGCGCAGCGCCCCGAACACCAGGACTTTCACCTGCACGCCAACAGCCCCCGGACCCGGTGCCAGAGGCCCGTCGACGATCGCGCGAAGGGTTCCTGACGAATGATCACGTGGCCGAAGCTACCCCGCTCCGCGGTCGGCCTCAATCCAGAGACGTGCCCGACCGATCCGGGGGGACATGGACAACGTCGATCTGATGCAGGAAGCCCCTCCGACACGCGTCGAAGTAGAGGCTTTCCTCGATCAGGTGCGGCCCGCGCTGATCGCCGACGGCGGCAACGTCGAGCTCGTCAGCATCGAGGCCGACGGAACCGTCCGCGTCGAGATGCAGGGTGAATGCGCGCGGTGTCCTGCGCGATTCGTCACGCTGCGCGTCGCCATCGAAGAGCCGCTGCAGCAGAGCTTCCTGGGCGTCTCCGCGGTCGTCGCGATCTGAGCGGAGCGGCGGCACGGGCCCATTCGGGCCCGGCCGCGCGCCGTGTTCTCAGGACTTCGTCGCGCTGGGATCGACCTTTCTGTTCGGGTCGCCCTTGGCGTTCTCCGCGCGACCTGGAACCGCCTTGAGGTTGGCGGGCTGGCCGGGTGCTTTCATCGAGAGCTTGCCGTTGAACTGAGCCCCCTCCTCGATCACGATCGACGGGGTGCTGAGGTCGCCCTGGACCCGTGCCGTCTTGTGCAGCACGACCTGACGACTGGCCGTGATGTCACCCACCACCGAGCCGCTGATCACCACCACCGTCGAGCGGATCATCGCTTCGATCTCGCCAGACTCGCCGACGATCAACGTATTCTCACTGCTGATCTCGCCCCTGAAGGCCCCGTCGATCCGCACGGTGTCCTTGAACGAGAGCTTGCCCTCGAACTCGGAGCCCTGGTCGATGAAGGCCGTCAGTCCACCGAGTCCGCCGCTGCTCGATGTCGGAGCGGGACCCGGCGCGGAACTGCCGCTCGTGCCTTCGCCGCCCTTGCCTCGTCCGAATCCGCTAATCGCCATCGATGTGCCTCCCTGTCCTGGTCCATGACGCGCCGGTCCCCCGATCGAGGAGATCCGACGTCCGGTGCCTGGCGGCGCATCACCGTGTGCTTGCCGCGAGAAACCGGGAGTTCGAGTTGCCTCCTCCCGATTCGGTCAGGACACGCAATGCTTGAGCGCTGATTGACGAATTCGGAGACCGCGTTGCGACTTGTGTGATCGGATGCACCGAGATGAACCCGGGGGGCGAAATGCTAACGTGCGCGGCCATGTCCACGTCGGCCCACACGCCCGCGACTCTGCTGGAGAACTCGCTGCGCAGCGGGCGAATCCACTCGGCGTATCTGATCGCCGGGGCCGGCGATACGCCCCGCTCCGTCGCGCTCGAGTTCGCTCGGGGCATTGCCTGTACGACGGCCGACGGCGTGCGTCCCTGCGAAGCCTGTCCCGCCTGCCGGAAGTCCGCGGCCTCGGCGGCTCCCGTGGAGATCGACGGCACGGGCAAGACCGGCCCGCCCTACCGTCACATCGGTGAGCACCCCGATCTGTTCTGGATCGAGCGCGGCGCCGAAGACACCCGGGTGCGCATCGGGCAGGTTCGGGCCCTGCAATCGGCTCTTCGGCTCGCGCGCAGCGAGGGAGGTGCCCGCGTCGCGGTGATCGCCGATGCCGAATGGCTCAACGATGCAGCGCAGAACGCGCTGCTGCATCTGCTCGAAGAGCCACCCTCACGCACCACCTTGATTCTCGTGGCACGCAGTCCGGCACTGCTGCTCGCGACGATCCGCTCGCGCTGCGTGCGAGTCGGCTTCCCGCTCGAGGAGTCGTTGTGTCTGCGCGGCGAGGGCGTCGACGAGACGACCGCCGCCATCGTGGCGAGACTCGACGACATCGCGCAGTTCGGACTCGGCGACCTGCTCGAATGGGCAGACGAATACCGGGGCCCGCGTGCGATCGCAGCGCCGCAAGTCGAAACCCTGCTCGACGTCGGCAGTCAGTGGCTCCGCGAACGCGTCACCGCACGCGCGAAACAGGGACGGCGCGATCTGCTTCCCGAAATCGACGCGTTCGACCGACTCGGCGATTGCCGCCGCGATCTCGCACAGCGCAACGCCAATCCCCAGATGGTCGCCGAGCGCGGCCTGTTCGCGGTGCGTGGAGCGATCCGCTCATGAGCCGCTCCTTCTACATCACGACGCCGATCTACTACGTGAACGCCGAGCCGCACATCGGCCACACCTATACGACCGTCGTTGCCGATACGCTGGCCCGCTACCACCGACTGTGTGGCGAGGAATCCTTCTTCCTGACGGGGACGGACGAGCACGGTGAGAAAGTCCTCGAGGTCGCGAAGGCCCGCGGCCAGTCTCCCGCCGAGGTCGCCGAGTACTACTCCACGACGTTCCGCAGCACCTGGGACACGCTCGGCATCTCGTATGATCGATTCATCCGGACGACCGACCGCGACCACCAGGCCGTCGTGCAACGGATCCTGCAGCAGGTCCACGACTCCGGGCAGATCCACTTCCGCGAATACGCGGGGCTCTATTGCGTGGGCTGCGAGCGCTTCCTGACGGACCGGGACATCGTGGACGGGCTCTGCCGCGACCACGAGCGCGCTCCCGAGCAGCGCTCCGAATCCAACTACTTCTTCGACATGGGCGCCCACTTCGCCTGGCTCACGGGCTACATCGAGGCCAATCCCGACTTCATCCGGCCCGAGCGATACAAGAACGAAGTGCTCGCAATGCTCTCCGAGGAGAGCGGCCTCGGCGGCGAACTCTGCATCTCGAGGCCGAAGACGCGACTCGATTGGGGGATCGAGCTTCCCTTCGATCGCGACTACGTCTGCTATGTCTGGTTCGATGCGCTGATCAACTACCTGACCGGCATCGGCTATCCCGACGGACGCGACTTCGAGAAGCTGTGGTCGAACGCCCAGCACGTGATCGGCAAGGACATCCTGAAACCCCACGGCGTGTTCTGGCCGACGATGCTCCACGCCATCGGGCTCGAACCCGCCCGCCACCTGAACGTGCATGGCTACTGGAACCTCGACAACCGAAAGGTCTCGAAGAGCCTCGGCAACATGATCTCGCCGCTGATCATGCAGGAGAAGTACGGCTTCGAAGCCTTCCGCTACTTCGTGCTCCGGGAGATGGTCTTCGGTCAGGACTCGAATTTCACCGAAGAACTCCTGATCTCGCGCATCAACGCCGACCTGGCGAACAATCTCGGAAACCTCGTCAGCCGCACCCTCAACATGACGGGTCGCTACTCCGCCGGTCTGGTCCCGCCGCCCGGCGACGTCGAAGCCCCCGAACGCGAGGTGATGGAGGC
Source organism: bacterium (assembly GCA_031413515.1). GTDB lineage: Bacteria > Myxococcota_A > UBA9160 > UBA9160 > UBA4427 > TMED88. The sequence goes on along the minus strand of JANOFF010000158.1, from coordinate 105,560 downwards.
CGCGGCGAGCGCCACCGCCAGTGTCGACCAGAACATGCGGGCAATGCGGCCGCAGCGCGCCCTCGAATCGATCATGGGCCTCGTCGACGCGACCAACCGCTACCTCGAGCTGCGCGAGCCGTGGAAGGCTGCGAAGGACCCGGAGCGGGCCGGAGGCGTCGCGACGACGCTGCACACCTGCTGCGAGGCGCTGCGCATCATCGCCGTGCTGTCCGCCGCCTTCATGCCGCGGACAGCCGCCGACATCCTGTCGCGCCTCGGTCAGCCGGAAGCGCTGCAGGCGGGCCATCTGCCCGGTCTCGCCGACTGGGGTGGCCTGCGTGTCGGCGCTCCCACGCTGAAGGGCAATGCCCTCTTCCCGCGCATCGAACTCGAAGCCGACGGAGCGCCTGCGCGAGAGTCGAAGTGACGAAAGCTTCGACGTGCGCGCACCCGGTGCAGAAGGCCCTGTGATGTGGCTAGACAGTCATTGCCATCTGACGGCGGACAAGTTCGACTCGGACCGTGCCGAGGTGATCGCTCGCGCGAGACAGGCCGGCGTGGCGTGCATGGTCGCGATCGGATCCGGCTACGGGACCGCTGGCAACGAAGCAGCGATCGGACTCGCGCACCGCGAACCCGACGTCTTCGCGACGGTCGGCGTCCACCCCCACGATGCCGCGCAGTTCGACGCGAACGTCCTCGACCGACTGCGCGCCTGGCTCGATGACGAGCGCGTCGTGGCGGTCGGCGAGTGTGGGCTCGACTACCACTACATGAACTCGGATCGGGATGCGCAGCGCAGCGCGTTCGCCGCCCAGGTGGGAGTCGCCCGCGAGCGCAACATGCCCGTGTCGATCCACGTCCGCGGCGATGATCCGGACGCGTATGGCGAGATGCTCGAAATCTGGCTCGCCGAGGGGCGCGGCGAACTGGAGGGCGTCCTGCACTGCTACACCGGGAGCCTCGCGTTCGCTGAACGCGCGCTGGATGCGGGCTTCTTCGTGTCGTTCTCGGGAATCTTCACCTTCAAACGCAGCGCGGCCCTGCGCGATGTAGCCCGCCACCTGCCGCTCGATCGCCTGATGGTCGAGACCGACGCTCCGTTCCTGGCCCCGGAAGGCCACCGCAGCCGACGCAACGAGCCCGCGTTCGTCGCAGCGGTCGGTGAGCGGCTCGCCGACCTGCGCGGCGAAGATCGCGCGCGCGTCGCCGAGCAGACGACCCGGAACGCACGCGCGCTGTACCGTCTGCCCCGATGACCCGGGCCATTCGTCGATCACCCTGTCCTGATCCACCCCACCACACCCGCACGGAGCAACTGGCATGAACCGAGACGGAATCGACGCCGAGTGGCTGGTCGTCCACGATCTCGCCCTCGATCTCGCGCGTCGCGCCGGGGCGATCCAGCGGGATCGCTACGAGACCCGCCTGGACATCAGGACCAAGAGCGCGGCCATCGATCTCGTGACCGAAGTCGATCACGCCTGCGAGGCGCTGATCATCGCGGGGATCTCGGCGGCGCGCCCTTCCGATGCGATCCTTGCCGAAGAAGGGGGCGGACAGGACGATCCGCACGCCGCCTGGCGCTGGATCATCGATCCCCTCGACGGGACGACCAACTACGCCCACGGCTTCCCCCGCTTCTGCGTCTCGATCGGTGTCGAGCATTCGGGCCGAGTCTGCATGGGCGCGGTCTACGATCCGCTGCTCGACGAACTCTTCCATGCCGTTCGAGGAGCAGGCGCCTGGCTCGGAGAGCGTCGACTCGCGGTGTCGAGCGAGCCGGACTTCGGCAAGTCGCTGGTCGCCACGGGATTCGCGTATGACGTCCACCGGAACGAGGCCGACAACCTCGCGCAGTTCACGCGTGTCCTGAAGACGGCGCGCGGGGTTCGACGCGACGGCAGTGCGGCCCTCGATCTCTGCTATGTGGCAGCGGGCCGACTCGACGCGTACTGGGAGCTCAAGCTGCATGCCTGGGACGTCGCGGCGGGCAACCTGCTGGTCGAAGAAGCCGGTGGGCGTGTGTCCAGCCTCGACGGGGGACCGGCTCCCCGGGATGGTCGCCACGTGGTCGCGAGCAACGGACGCATCCACGAAGTGCTGCTCGGCCACCTGTCGGCCAACTGACGGAGGACGCACCCTGCGACCGAAGCGTCTCGCACGCGGTGGACGGACGGATCCGCGGGTCTGCAGAACGGGGCAGCGACCGGCAGCCTCTTGCGCCCGTTCCACTGCGGCGCGTCTCGGCCGTGCATGGATCTCGATCGTGGTGTTCGGCGGACTCGCGGCCTGCACCGAACTCCCACGCGGCGAAGACGGGCTGCACGTCGCCGCCCGTCACGGTGACGTGCTCGCGGCGCGCGCGGCGATCGACGCCGGCGCACCGGTCGACGAGATCGGTCCGTCCGGGCTGCATCCGCACGCGCTGGCCGCGTCCGACGGGCATGACGACGTGGTGGCGCTGCTCGTCGAAGCGGGTGCCGGGATCGACATCGCCGATTCGAACGGCGTGACGGCCGCGCTGCGGGCGACGCGTCGTGGCCACGCGACGACGGTCCGGGCGCTCCTCGACGCGGGCGCGGACCTCCACCGGTCGACGCCCGATGGTTGGACGCTCATGCACGCCGCCGCCGAATCGGGCGATGCCTCCGTGGCCGAACTGCTGCTCGCTCGCGGCGCGCCCATCGATCCGCTCAACCTGAGCGGAGAGTCGCCACTCTTTGTCGCCGCACAGCGTGGAAACACAGCCGTCGGGCTCGTCCTGTTGCGGGCCGGTGCGGACCCCGGCCGGCTCGCCGTCCAGGGTTGGTCGGCGCTCCACGTGGTCGCGCAGGGCGGTTCGGTCGAACTCGCCGAAGCGCTCTTCGCTCGCGGCGATCTCGTCGTCGATCAGACCGGGCCGCTGTCGACCACGCCTCTTCATGTCGCCGCCGCGAACGACCACGGCCCGCTGGTCGATTGGCTGATCGCCCGGGGCGCCGCCATCGATGCACGCCAGACGGATCGACGCACCGCCCTCTACGCCGCCGCGACCCGCCGACACACCGAGATGGTCCGCAGACTGCTCGCACTCGGCGCGGACGCGAATCTCGGCGCAGTGGACGGCCGGATCGATGCGGTCGATTTCGGGAGACACCTCGAAACCGCTCGAGCGCTGATCGAAGGGGGCACGGATCCCGATCTCGCCGACGCGAGCGGCTACACGCTGCTCCACGACGCCGCATCACTCGGCAGGCTGGAAACCGCCGGCCTCCTGCTCGACCATGGCGCAGAGATCGACGCACGCAACGACGACCTGCTCACACCGCTCCACTATGTCAGCTATCGGGGATCACCCGAGATGGCGCGATTCCTGAGCGGACGCGGGGCCGACATCGACGCGGTCACCCGGCTCGGCGCCACACCCGCAATGATGGCCGTCCAGAACGACCGTCTCGACGTTCTCGCGGTGCTCATCGAACTCGGCGCGGATCTCGACATCCGTTCGATCGGAGGCCGCTCGCCGCTCGAGGCCGCCGTGCTCGCCGAGAACGAGCGCGCGATCGCGATGCTGGAGGCCGCAGGTGCAGGTCGAAAGGCGAGCACGAATGGCCGGTAGAGAAGGGAGTCGGCGGCTGGCGTCAGCGCGAAGACGGCTCGACTTCTGGATCGAGGTCCTCGGCGGCCGGCGCATCGGCGTCGCTGAGCGGGTCGCCGGCATCGGCGATTCGCGCATCGAAGTCACTCCGGTTCGCAGGAATCCTCGTCGCGTCGTTCTCGGCGATGCGGTAGACGATCGGTGAATCGTCGCGCTGGGCGATCAGGCCGCTTCCGGTTTGATTCACCCCGAAGGAGACATCCGCCAACACTTCGCCCGATGCCCCGGTCACGACGGCACGCATGCGAGCCGGGTCGAGTCCGAGCACCGCGAGTTCCTCTGCTCCCATCTCGTCGGCCACGATCGACTCGGCGAACAGGCGGGCGAGCGTGGTCACCAGCGCGCGGACTCGCTCGTCGTCCGCGATTTCCGCTGAAGTCTGCCAGCGCCCGTCGGCAAGCTTCGATTCCACGACCGATCGCCCATCGGGCCCGTCGAAGGTCAGCGTCAGCGCGCGTGCCTCGGCGAGGTCGAAATCCGCCAGCGTCTTGAATCGGTAGGCGATCAGCTCGCGCGGCAGCTCATCGAGTCGCAGGGCATCGATCACGAACAGGCCGCCATCGGGGCCACGTACGACGCGGCCGTCGGTCAGCAGAGCACCGAAGGCCACTTCACGTTCGAAGCCACCACCGAGAACGCCACCCCCTGCGAGCGAAATGCGAAGGGCCGGTTGCCCCAGCCCGAGTTCGTCGTCGGAGAGCTTTCCATCGATGAATCCGTCCGCGTTCAGGAACGCGAGATCGGAGAGCAGGGTCTCGACCGTCGCCCGGTCGGCACGCTCCGCCACGGGCGCGACCAGCGTCCAGTCCTGACCCGACTTCTCGATGACTACGCTGCCATCGGGCCACTGCACTTCGATGCGCTCGACCGCGCCGTGGTCGAAGTCGATGACCCGACGATCCCGAAGATCCGTCAGGCTCTTGCGCAGACTGTTGGTCCGCCACGTATCGACCCAGGCAACGGAGTCGTCATCGGCGCGCACGTAGGTGTTCGAACCGACGGGTGTCCGGCCGCCGATCCGAAGCGCGTACAGATTCCCCGCTGCCGCGAAACGGACGGGCTCGACTTCGTCCCCCACTCCGAAGTCGGCGACCGACGCGTTGCCTGTCACCCGACCTGCGACATCGAGGTCCACCAGTCGGCTGGCCAGCGCGTCGAAAGCCACCGGGTCCGCAACGAGGCCGTCCGGCGCGACGATCCGCCAGCCGTCGGCCGAGCGTTCGGCCCGCACCCGCTTCCCGTCGGTGGTCGAGACCTCGATCCACTCCACGTCCGCGGCCTCGATGCCCTGGAACAACTGATCACGCGAGCTCTCGTCGCCACCGGCCGGTGCGGTTTCGCGGATCTCGTAGACGTACACGAGCGCGCCGAGCAGGAGTGCCGCGATCAGCAGGACGACGGTCGTCCGCGGATTCAATTGTTCATGCTCCGCGACGTCCGCGTCGCAGCCACCACGCAAGGACGCCGACGACCGCAATGCCCTCGGGCAACACGAAGAGCGACAGGAACACGATGCTGCGGAACTGCGCAGCATCGAGCTCGAAACGCGATGCCCGTGAGAGCCTCGGGCGGATCGAGATCTGCTCGATGTCACCGACCAGCCAGTTCACCGAGTTGAGCAGGAGATCCCGGTTGAACTGCGCTTCGATGTATTCGTTCGAGGCGAAGTCCGAATCACCGAACACGACCACGCGGGCCTGTTTCGGCGGGTCGGGCGTGGTTGCGGCGCCCTGCGTCCCGTCGGCGGCAGCTGCCGCGATGGCCGACGGCGGCGTGCCGGCGATCGCGATCGGGACCGGTCCGTCGAGATCGAGGTCGTCGAATGCCGCACGCCCCGTCCGACCCCAGCCATCGAGATCCCGCTCCGCCCAGGATTCGGACCCCGTGTACACGATGGACTCGTAGAAGGCGGCGTCGCCCTGGACGCTCCGGACCATCGGGAAAACGGTCGGCTGGCGGATCTCTCGGGTGATCGGATGATCGGGCGCATAGCCTGCCGCGAGCGGACTGGTCGCCTGGCCGAAGATCGCCTGCACCTGATCGACCACGACGTCGTCGCCGATCACGATCCCCCACTCGGCGAGCATGTCCGGCAGGTTGGTCTGCGCCCGCGGATCGATCATGAAGAGCAGCGATCCACCTCGGGCCGCGTAGTCGGACAGCGCCTGGAGTTCATGGTCGAAGTACGGTCGTGTCGGTCCGCCGACCACCACGGCGTCGGCGTCTTCGGGCACTGCGCCCAGGGTCGCCATCGAAAGGGCTTCGACCTGATAGGTCTCGTTGCGAAGCGCATCGGCGGCGCGGCCCAGGGACTCCTTGCCCTTCGCGGGCGCGCCGTCCGGTTCGGCGATCGCACGCTCATTGTGACCGGTCAGGAAGTAGATCTTCTTCGAACTGCTGCGGCCGAGCTTCAACAGGCCGTTGGTGATCCCGGACTCGCTGAGATCCGTGACCACGAGTGATCTGCCTTCGGATTCGATCAGCAGCAGTCCCTTCGCGAGTGCCTCGGGATCGAGTTCGAGTTCCTCGATCAGCAGGGGCGACGAGTTCGGATCGACGAAGACCACGTCGATCCGATCGCTCGCGTACGCGTAGCGATCGAGCAGGGCCGCCACGTCGGGAGCTTCACTGCGATTGAAGAAGGCACGGAGGACGACGTCCGTCTCCAGACGGGCGATCAGCGAACTGCTCTGTTCCGTGAGTGTGTTGACTCCGGACTCGCTCCAGTCGAAGCGGGCCGAATGGCGCTGACTGAGGAATCCGAGCATGGCCAGGATCGCGAGCGTGAGCATCGTCGACATCAGAGCGCTGCTGCCGTACTTGCCGACGCGTCGGGCTTCGCCGCTTCGGATGCGCTGTCGGATCGAATCGAACCCGATGAACAGCGCTCCGGCCATCAACAGCGCGCCGATTCCCAGATTGCCGACGACCCACGACAAGTCCGTGACGGGCTGGAAGATGGCGAGCAGAGCCGAAAGCAGCCCGAACGCGAGGGCCACCAGCCCGAGAGCACCGAGCAACGAGGGCAGACCCGTCACCGGCCCCCCTCTCCGGGTGCGCGACGATTCAGCGCCACCTTGCCGACTCCACGACCGTCCGGGTGAGCGTCAAGAACATCGCGATCACGACGAAGAAGTAGGCGATGTCCGCGGTATCGACGACGCCATTGAGCAGCGACTCGACGTGATAGCCGGTGGCGATCCAGCGCATCGCCCCGGTCAACCAGCCCGCTTCTCCATCGGGGGTACCCGCGACGGTCACATCGATCAGGAACGGCAACATCAATCCGAGTACGAGCAGCAGCACGAGTGCGATCACGAACGCGATCAGCTGATTGCGGGTCAGCGATGAGGCGAAACCGCCGACCGACACGTAGGCCCAGCTGACGAGCAGCAGTCCGAGCAGACCCGTCGCCGTCTTGCCGGGCTCGGGATCTCCGAAGAGGAACAGCATCGCCGGAAAGAACGCCACGATCGCCGTCATCAAAGTCGCGAACAGTGCGCCCGCAAGGAACTTCCCGAGGACGATCTCCCACACGGCGAGGGGACTCGTCAGAAGGAGCTCGTCGGTGGATTGGGCCTTGTCGTTCGCGAACAGGCCCATCGTCACGGCCGGGAGAAGGAAGAGCATCACCACCCACATCGCACCGATGAACGGCGAGATCAACGAGTCGTTCAGGTTCATGCTCGCGAGCTGTTCCATCTGCTGGAACTGCTGGTTGAAGCGTACGTTCTCGTCGAACGACACGAGGGTCGACAGGAAGAAGGTGCCCGCGAGCACCGACCAGAGTGTCAGCACCACGTAGGCGACCGGCGACACGAACAGCGAGCGGATTTCGCGGCTGGCGATGGCGAGGACGTGGCTCATGCGGAAGCCCCCGGCCCGGCGTGTCCCGAGTGCTGGGCGACCTCTTCGATCAAGTCCCGGGACGTCACTCTCGTGAAGACGTCCTCGAGTCGCTGGCCACCGGCGGTCAACTCGGAAAGCGGACAGTCGATCGCCATGCGACCTCGCGAGATCAGGATGACGCGCTGACAGATCGCCTCGACCTCGTTCAGGATGTGGGTCGAGAGCAGTACCGTGTGGCGCTCGGTTCCCTGCGCTGGAGACGCGAGTTCGGCGATCAGCGAACGGATCTCGCGGATCTGGATCGGATCGAGCCCGACCGTCGGCTCGTCGAGGATCAGCACGCGCGGCGAGTGCACGATCGCCTGCGCGAGACCGACCCGCTGGCGGAACCCCTTGGACAGCTGACCGATCACGCGACGATGCACGTCCGCGAGACCGCAGCGCTCGATCGCGCGATCGACCGCCGCGCGGCGCTCGGCGCGCGGGACATCTTTGATGGCCGCGACGAACTGCAGGAATCCGCGCACGGTCATCTCGGGATAGAGGGGCGGGGATTCCGGCAGATACCCGACGGCCGCTCGGGCGCGACGCGCCTCGCCGAACACGTCGTAGCCACCGATGCGGATCACACCATCGGTCGGAGGGAGGAAGCCGGTCAACATCCGCATCGTGGTGGTCTTGCCGGCACCATTCGGCCCGAGAAAGCCCACGACCTCGCCCTGCCCCACCGCGAAGGACAGATCGCGTACCGCCTCGATCTCACCGAAACGCTTCGAGACGCCGACGACCTCGATCACGGGCCGACCACCGCTGCCGGGCGCCTCGCTCACCGACTCTCCGCAGGTCGGCCGATGCCACGCAGGAACAAGTCGACCACCGTTCGCGCCACCTTCACGAAGTAGCGCCCCTGCTCGGCCGGCGATTCACCGACATCGATGATGTCCAGGACGCTGCTCGTCACCACGATGTCGAGCCCGCCGATGAACAGCATGCAGGCGATGTCTGGATCGAGATCGGTCCGAACCGCGCCCGACTGCTGCCCCTCACGCAGGATGTGCGCCACCTTCTGGAAAAGACTCTCGACCGCGCGCACCTGATCGGGGCGCGAGAACCGCTGGGAGCGCTGGATCTCGAATACCAGCACCTTCACCCAGCTCGCACGCAACCGGTAGGCATTGAGGATCAATCCGGCGATCGACAGCAACTTGTCCTCGGTGCTCGTGACGCCGTCTGCGATCGCGTCGATGGCCTCGAGGAACGCGGACCATTGCTCGTCGAAGATCGTGTCGAGGATCTCCTCCTTGTTCTTGAAATAGTGGTAGACGAGCCCGTAGGCGACCCCTGCCTCACGGGCGATGTCCGACACGCGCGAGCCGTGATAGCCCGTATCCGCGAACACCTTGATGGCCGCGTCGAGGATCGTCTGACGCTTGTCGCGGGCGGCGAGCCGCAAGCGCTCGGGTGTGACGGCAGACATCGGATTCCTGGCCAGGCAGGGAAACAGGGCCGCGTGCGGCCTGACTCCCATCGAAGTTCCGGGGCCTGCGAGCCGGCAGCCACGGTTGCGGCGCATATGATGGTGGAAGCGCGCCGGCAGTCAACCGGCAGCAGGACCGGCAACCGCGTTCGGGGATGCTCACACCGAGGCGCGGGGATATCCTTTGTAAGTGACCTCGCCGAATTCCATCAGACCGTGGCACCGCCGTGTATTCGCGAGCCTTGTCGTGATCGCGCTCTCGTCCATCGCGGATGCAGGATGGGCCGCCCAGGCGGAGCATGCACGGCCGATCGATCCCGATCTCGTCGTCTCGATCCCGATCGCGCGCCAACCCGCCTGGTCGGAGCACGCCGCCGAAGCAGCGGATCGACAGCCCGATCGCCAGGACCGACGGATCGCTGCAGGATGGCACTGTCCGATCGGAACGTGCGGCCCCCGACGTTCCGCGTCCGCGATGCCCGGTGCGATCTCGTTCGGAGCAGCGGCGCTTGTCGCAGGATTGATCGCCCGGCGTCGCTCCGGCCGATCCCGCTGAGCCGACCGCGTGCGGATCGCCCTGGTGGTCGAACGCCTCTCGAGGTCCGCGGGCGGCGTCGAGCAGGCGAGCTGGCAGGTCGCGCGCTCGCTCGCCGAAGCGGGCGAACGGGTGCACGTCTTCTGTCGCGAAGCCGACGCGCCTCCGCCAGGCGTGACGGTGGCTGCCGTTCGCGCTTCGGACGTCTGGCAGCCCTGGCGCGTATCCGCCTTCTCGCGCCGCGTCGCCCACGCGATCGACGAGACCGCGGACGGCTTCCACGTCGTGCACTCGTTCACGCGAACACGAGATCAGGATGTGTACCGGGCTGGCGCGGGTCGGCACTCCGACTATCTGCGGCACACGCACGGATCGTGGGGAGCAGCGATCCGACTCCTGTCGCCACGCCACCGTGTCGCCCTGCGCGCCGATCGGCGGATCTTCGACGATCCGTCCCAGTGGATCCAATGCCCTTCGGCGCTGGTGCGCGATGAGATCGTGCAGGGCGCCGCGATCGAACCCGCGCGCACGATCGTGATCCCGAACGGTGTCGATCCGAGCGTGTTCCACCCGCGCCGGGATGCGGCTTCCAGGGCATTGCGTGACCAGCACGCGCGACCCGGCGAAATCGTCTGGCTTTTCGCGGGCAGCGGCGCGCGACGCAAGGGTCTCGACGTCGCGATCCTCGCACTGGCGCGCACGCGCGTCGCACGGGCCGTTCTCTGGGTCGCCGGTCGCGACGATCCGCAGCCTTGGCTCCGCTACGCGCGGTCGCACGGCGTCGCCGATCGCGTGCGATTCCTCGGCGTGCGGAGCGACATGCCCGACGTCTACCGGGCGGCGGACGGTCTCTTCCTGCCGACGCGCTACGACGCCTTCGCCAACGCGGCACTCGAGGCGGCCGCCTGCGGACTCGCCGTGATCAGTTCGACGCGCAATGGCGCCATGGAGGTGATCGCCGAGGGCGGCATCGCCCTGGCCGAACCGGACGACGTGGGTGCCGCAGCAGCCGCCCTCGATCACCTTGCGGATCCCGCGCTGCGATCGGGATACGCCGAGCGCGCCCTCGCAAACGCGCTGCGAAACGACTGGGCGAGACACGCGGATCGACTGCGCGAGTTCTATCGCGTCGTGGTCGCGCAGCGGATCGACGCGCGACCGAAGGTCCGGACGTGACGAGCGCGCTCCGCTGGACCCACGCCGAGCCGGGCGTGCGCGAGGCCGTCGACGCCTGGTGGAAGATCCGCGTCGGAGAGCATGCGGGCCACACGATGCTGCACAGAGGCACGTATCGGACGGTGATCCGACTCGACGACGATGCGGGAACGAAGCTCGTCAAGCACTACCTGCCCGGCACCGGCCTGCGCGGACAGCGCAACCGGATCGAGCTGCTGCTGGGTTTCAGCGCCGCGCATCGCGAGTGGCGGGGAATCGAACGGCTCAGCCGCTCGGGGATTCCCGCTCCGCGAGCCCTCGGACTCGCCCACTCCACCGAAGGAGACGCTTTGCTCGTCAGTGGATGGATCCCGGGACAGACCCTCTGGGATCGGCTCGCTGCCCGCACGCCCGAGCAGAGAAGCCTGCTCGAGAGCGTCGCAGGGCTGGTGGCGCTGCTGCATCGAGCGGGTCTGGCGCACGGAGATCTGCACCCGGGCAACATCCTGATCGGAACCGACGGGCCCATATTGCTCGATCTGCAGCGCTGCGCGCGGGCCCGGTCGGGCGGATCGCGGCAGACAGACGACCTCGCCCTGCTCGACTATTCACTGCGGCAGTTGGACGTGTCGCGCACGGAGCGTCTGCTCGTGCTGACCCGCGCCCTGTGCCTCGAAGGCGCGACCCGGGCTGCGCGCCGCCGTGCGCTCGTCCGGGCGATCCGGGCCTCCGAGCGGATCAGCGCACGCCAGACCCGAACGCGGGCGCATCATGGACGCGCGCCGGCTATCGACTCCGGCTGGATGCGCTGACGCGCGTCGACGGCTGCGCCATCGGAAACTGTCTGCCCGGGCCCGTGGGCAGATCCGACCAGGCGATCGGTCCCGCGTGTCTCGAGAATGTCAGGCGCGGCGCTTGACGGTGAGCCACTGGAACGAACTCGACGAGCCGCCGACGCGGCCCTTGGCGCCCTCTTCGAAGTCGATCGGATGGCTGGTGACGCTGCTGCCGATGATCTCACGGAAGCTCTTGATCTTGCGCTCGGGGTCCTCAGGGTTGAGACCGTGGAAGATGACTTCCACCCGCTTCTTCGTCTCGAGAACGTTCAACACCAGCGTCGCGAGCGTGAACAACTTGCCGATGCCCTCGACGGCCTCGACCGCGAATCGCGGAGTCTCGAGTTGATCGAGCTCGATCCTGAACTCCAATCGCATACGGGGCTCCGTTCATCGTCTTGATGCTGAGGTGCGGGCGAATCTGCGGAGGCGGGTCCCGCGAATCATCCGGGCGAGCGTCGCAGGGTACGATCCGGTGAATCCGTGTCAAGCGGATGCGCGGCTGACGGATCAGTCGCGACCGGCATCGGCGAGTCCGAGATCGCGGATCTTCGCCTCGAGTTCGTCCCGGCCGACGACACCTTTTTCGATCAGCATCTCGACCAGTGCCTGCACGACGAGCCTCGGCCGAGACGATCCCGCAGCGGATAGCGGGGTCGTCGCAGGCGCCGAGGTCAGAGCCGAAATCGGATCGGGCGCGCGCGACGCGGCAACGACGACATCCGGACCGCGATCCTGTCCGCCGAGACTCGCCGGAGGTGCGACCATTCCCTGCACGGGCGATGGCGCAGGCGTGGCCGCGGACGACTGCGGTCCGCCGACCGGATGGCTCAGCATCGGGTTCGTCGTCTCGGACGGATCGCTCCCCTGCGACCAATGCTTCGCCAGCTCTTCTGTGCCGGGAGTCACCCGACTCGCGGTCTTCGGATTCGGTTCCGCGACCGGCCCGCGGTGATAGCAACGATCGATCGCCTCGAACAACTCAGAGGGTGCGACCATCACCGGCTTGATCAGCATGCCCGTGCGAAAGGCCAGATCGTCGAACGCCTCGAGATTGCCCGGATCCTCGATGCCGACGAACAGGAAGACGCGACTGCCGTCGCGCTTGACGAACAGGGGCAGCACGCGCTCGCGATCGGCCACTTCGCGGGGCACGAGCGCCAGGACTTCCGGCGGAATCCGCTTGCCCTCGAGCGTCGCCATGGGCAGATCGAGCTGGCTCGCGAGCGCGCGGACGAGATCCTTCTCTTCCACGAAGCCGAGCTTGATCAGCGTCGATCCGAGATGTCCACCCCAGCGGGTCTGTTCACCGAGAGCGGCCTTCAGTTGCTGGTTGTCGATCACGCCGGCCCGGACGAGGATCTCTCCGACTTTGGGACGTTGTCGATCGGCCATGGGTGGAGTTCCTCCGCTGGCACTCCATCGGAAGAACCGACTGGCGGCATGAGGATGACACTGCTCCAGCGAGCGCAATGACAAAGGCCCCCCGCTGCGACGGCAGCGGGGGGCCTCGAAGTACCGGTCCGCGTGGCGGACTACATCATGTCGTGTTGGTGGCCAGCGTGCCCGCCACCCCCTCCGGCCGACTTCTTCGGGGGCTTCTCGGCGATCATCGCCTCGGTGGTCAACATCAGCGAAGCCACGGAGGCCGCGTTCTGCAGCGCAGTGCGAACCACCTTGGTGGGATCGATGACACCGGCGGCCACGAGATCCTCGTAGACGTCGGTGAGTGCGTTGAATCCGAAGTTGCCCTTCTGGTGGGCCACCCGATCGACGACCAGCGAACCCTCGACGCCCGCGTTGGCGGCGATGCGCCGCAGCGGCTCCTCGATGGCGCGCCGGATGATCGCGACTCCGGGGCGCTGTGCCTCGGGAAGTCCTTCGGCCAGACCATCCAGAGCCCCTCGCGCACGGATCAGCGCGACTCCGCCGCCGGGGACCACACCCTCCTCGACCGCCGCTCGGGTGGCGTGGAGAGCGTCCTCGACGCGCGCCTTCTTCTCCTTCATCTCGGTCTCGGTCGCGGCACCCACCTTCACCACGGCGACACCGCCGACCAGCTTCGCCAGCCGCTCCTGCAGCTTCTCGCGATCGTAGTCGGACGTCGTGTCCTCGACCTGCTTGCGGATCTCGGCACAGCGACCCTCGATGCCCTTCTTCGAACCCGCACCGCCGATGATCGTCGTGTTGTCCTTGTCGACCGTGATGCGGCGGGCCTTGCCGAGGTCCTTCAGGGTGACGTTCTCGAGCTTGAGGCCGAGTTCCTCGGCGATCACCTGGCCGCCCGTCAGGACCGCCATGTCCTGGAGCATCGCCTTGCGGCGATCTCCGAAGCCTGGCGCCTTCACGGCAACCACACTGATCGTGCCACGGATCTTGTTGACCACGAGCGTCGCGAGCGCCTCGCCGTCGATGTCCTCGGCCACGATCAGCAGAGGCTTGTCCTGCCTGGCGACCTGCTCGAGCAGCGGCAGCAGATCCTTCATGCTGCTGATCTTCTTCTCGTGCAGCAGCACCACCGGCTCCTCGAGAACCGCCTCCATGGCCTGCGTCGATGTGACGAAGTACGGCGAGAGGTAGCCGCGATCGAACTGCATACCCTCGACCACCTCGAGTTCGGTCTCGAGGCTCTTGCCCTCTTCGACCGTGATCACGCCTTCCTTGCCGACCTTGTTCATCGCGTCGGAGAGGATGCGTCCGATCGCCTCGTCGTTGTTGGCCGAGATCGTGCCGACCTGCGCGATCTCCTCGGCGTTGCGCGTGGGCTTCGACATCTTGGCGAGGGCTTCGACGACCGACTGGACCGCCGAGTCGATGCCGCGCTTCAGTTCCATCGGATTGTGGCCAGCCGCGACGAGCTTGAATCCCTCACGGAAGATCGCCTGGGCGAGCACCGTGGCGGTCGTCGTGCAATCACCCGCGACGTCGGAGGTCTTGCTGGCGACCTCCTTCACCATCTGGGCGCCCATGTTCTCGAACTTGTCGTCGAGTTCGATCTCCTTGGCGACGGTGACGCCGTCCTTGGTGATCGTCGGCGAGCCGTAGCTCTTCTCGATGATGACGTTCCGACCCTTCGGGCCGAGCGTCACTCGCACTGCGTTGGCCAGCTTGTCGACCCCGCGGAGCATTCTCTCGCGGGCGTCGCCTGCGTATTCGACATCTTTTGCGGACATGTTGTTGCGTACCTCGTTCGTATCGTGGATGACTCGATTGCCTGACGGTGTGACTGGGGTGGGGGGCGGGGCTAGCTCAGGACGGCCAGCACATCCCCTTCGCGGATGATGAGGTGCTCGGTGCCGTCGAGCATGACCTCGCTGCCGGAGTACTTGCCGAACAGCACCTTGTCGCCGGCCATCACGGCCACGGGTCGGCGCTTGCCGTCCTCGTCGAGGGCACCCGGGCCGACGGCAACCACCACTGCCTGCTGGGGCTTCTCTTTGGCTGTGTCCGGGATGATGATGCCCCCGGCGCTCTTGGTTTCTTCTTCGATTCGCTTCACGAGCAGCCGATCGTTCAACGGCCTGAGTTTCATGCTTCTGTCTCCTTGCCTTGCGGGTTTAGGGTTGCCGACCAGGCAGTCGGATCGCGCCCGGGGGCCGATCCGACGAGAACTGGCCGGATCGATCGACCGGGCGGTGTCCGAAATGGGATTGGGATGGTGGAGTGGAGGAACTGACTCGCCGCGCGCTCCGGCTCCGAACTGGAACTGGCTCGGAGTTCACCGGCCAATTCGCCGCCGCTCTCTGGTCACGGACCGGTCTGAGTCAAGTCGGCGGCGGAACAATACCCCCGAAACGGCCGAGCGGCCGATCGGTCAGCCCGGGTCGGCGAGAAAGCAGCGGATGGTCCGGTCGCCGGCCCGATAGGCGGCAGGCGAATCGGTCCGGCAGCGGTCCATCACCGCCGGACATCGGGTGTGGAACGAGCATCCGGGCGGGGGATCCGATGGCGAGGGGACATCTCCTTCGACCGGAGGCGCCGCGCCCCTCTTCTCCACGTCGATCGATGGCACGGCGGCGAGCAGCCCCTGGGTATAGGGATGCCGCGGGTCCGCGAAGATCCGCTCCGTCGGTCCGGTCTCCACGATCCGGCCGAGGTACATGACGGCGACCTCGTCCGCGAGGTAGCGGACCACGCTGAGATCGTGGGTGATGAACAGATAGGCGAGCCCGAGCTCCCGTTGCAGATCCGCGAGCAGATTCAGGATCTGGGCCTGGATCGAGACGTCGAGGGCCGACACCGCCTCGTCGCAGACGATCAGCTTCGGCTCGACGGCCAGCGCCCGGGCGATGCAGATCCGCTGGCGCTGGCCGCCCGAGAACTCGTGGGGGTAGCGCCAGATCTGTGCCGGATCGAGCTGGACTCGCTCGAACAGCCGGGCGACCCGCGCGGTGCGATCGGCCTCGTCGGCCCCGATGCCGAAGCTCCGCATCCCCTCGGCAACGGCATCCCGCACGCGCATGCGCGGATCGAGGGACGCCATCGGATCCTGGAACACGATCTGCAACTCGCGACGGTAGGGACGCAGTTTCGCCGGCGTCAGTGCGAGCAGATCGACCCCCCGGAACGTCACCCGCCCCGCCTGCGCCGGGGTGAGGCGCAGGATCGAGCGACCGACCGTCGTCTTGCCACAGCCGGACTCGCCGACCAGTGCCAGCGTGCGCCCTGCCCCGATCTCGAACCCGACGTCGGTCACGGCCTGCACGTGACCGACCGTCGCACGCATCACTCCCGCCCGGATGGGGAACCAGGTCCGCAGTCCCTCGACACGCAGCAACGGCTCGGTCACGCGCGCGCTCCCTGCGTCGAAAGCGCGTGACAACACGCGTGGTGGCCCTCGCCCATCACAGTCGGCCCGGGCACTTCACGCAGACAACGTTCGAACACTTCGTCGCAGCGTGTCGAGAAGCGGCAGCCCGCCGGCCACGCGGCGGGCGACGGCACCACGCCTGCGATCTCGGGCAGACGCTGCCCGCGCGGTGCGAGCGCCGGCATCGAGCGGAGCAGGCCGCGCGTGTAAGGATGCCGCGCTGCGGTGAGGATCGTCTTGCGCGGCGCGGTTTCGATGATCCGCCCGGCGTACATCACGGCGACCCGATCGGCGAGTTCGTTCACGATCCCGAAGTCGTGGGTGATCAGCAGGACCGCCATCCCGAACTCCCGCTGCAGATCGCGCAGGACTCGCAGGATCTGCGCCTGGATCGTGACGTCGAGCGCCGTCGTCGGCTCGTCGGCAATCAGTAGTTTCGGTCGCGTCGACAGCGCCATCGCGATCATCACGCGCTGCTTGAGCCCACCCGACAGTTCATGCGGATAGGAGCGGACCCGCGCGTCGGGATCCGGTATGCCGACGCGTGCGAACAGCTCACGGCAGCGGTCGAGGGCCGCGCCGCGCGTCACCGACTCGTGCAGTCGGATCGCCTCGACGACCTGGTCTCCCACACGGATCACCGGATTCAGGCTGGTCATCGGCTCCTGGAAGATCATCGCGATCTCGGCCCCGCGAACGTGGCGCATCGCAGCCACCGGCAGCTCGAGCAGCTCGCGACCCTCGAACTTCACGCTGCCTGCGCTGATGCGTCCCGGCTTCGGGACCAGCCGCATCACCGAGAGCGCCGTCATCGACTTGCCGCACCCCGACTCGCCGACCAGCGCGAGCACCTCACCCCGGGCGATCGTGAGACCGACGGAGTCCACGACCGGGACATCGAGGTCGCCGACCGGGAACCGCACCGTCAGCCCCGCGATCTCGAGCAGTGCGCTCATTCATTGCCCTGCAGCGTTCGCGGATCGAGCACATCCCGCAGCGCATCGCCGATGAAGTTCACCGCCAGGATCAGGCCGAACAGTGCGATGCCCGCAGCGCTGATGTTCCACCAGACGATCGGATCGCGGGACAACTCGTTGCGAGCCTGATCGATCATCTGGCCCCAGCTGCCATCCACGCCGATTCCCAGCCACGAGAGGATCGCCTCGGACAGGACCAGGCCGGAGAACATCAGGACGAAGGTGATGATCACGAGGTGCATCAGATTCGGAAGGATGTGTCGCATGACGATCTGCAGCTCGGACACGCCGAGCGCGCGCGCCGCCGACACGTACTCGAGTTCGCGCAGCTTCAGGGTCTCACCCCGTGCGATCCGGCAGAAACCGACCCAGCCCGTCACTGCCAGGGCCACGCAGACCGCGAACGTGCTCTTGCCCATCACCATGATGAGCGCGATCAGCAGCAGCAGGCCCGGCATCGAAGCGAGGGTGGACATCACGAAGAACACGACCGTGTCGATGCGTCCGCCGAAATAGCCCGCCGACACACCGAACAGCAGCGCCAACGGGATGGCGAGCAGGCTGGTCAGTCCCCCGATCAGCAGCGCGACCCGTGCGCCCTTCAAGGCGAGGTAGAAGACGTCCCGGCCGATCAGGTCGGTGCCGAGGATGTGCGAGCCCGGATGGGCGAGGGGCTGCGCGCCGTAGAACTCGACGTCCGCGAACGGGGCCGAATAGCTCCTCTCCTGATTCCCGCCGAACAGCCGGTCGATCACGCTGCGCGACTCGTGGACCGAGACGGCGTCCGCATTTCCGTCGGCGCCCCCCACCCACGCGACGCTGTCCAGCAGCGCGATGCCGACGTAGATCCCGGCGACGAACAGCGCGAGCCGACGCCTTCGCCAGAGCTGCACGAACGCGTCCGACCAGATCCGCGAGCGGCGTACCAGGACGATCGCGGCGAGCGACGCGAGCCCCAGCGCGACCACCACCCAGTTCGACACCACATGGGATTCCATTTCCTGCCCTCCCCTACTCGAACCGGACCCGCGGATCGACGAGTCCATACGAGAGGTCGGTCAGCACCTGGCCGACGACGAAGAGCAGCGACCCGATGTAGACCATGGTGCGCAGCACCGAGAAGTCGTTGCCCTGGATCGCGTCCACCGTCATCGCACCGAGACCGGGAATGCCGAAGAACGACTCGAGCAGAAGCGATCCGGTGAACAGGAACGGGATCGCGACGACCACCTGCGTGAGCAGCGGAATCAACGAGTTGCGGAAGACGTGGACCGACATGATCCGCGCCTCACCGCAGCCCTTCGCCCGCGCCGTCCGGACATAGTCCGTGTTGCTCTCTTCGAGGAACACGGTGCGGTAGAAGCGGATGTCGCCCCCGATGCCGGAGAGCACGCCGACCAGGATAGGCAGCGCGAGGAATCGCGCGATCACGCGCGGATCGGTGTCGAAGCCCGAGATCGGAAACCAGTGGAGCAGCTTCCCGATCAGATACTGGGCGCCGATGATGTAGAGCAGGATCGAGACGCTCATCGCCAGCACGGCGATCACCACGCCGAGTCGATCGATGTAGGTCTCACGAAAGAACGCGACCAGCAGGGCGAGCGGGATCCCGGTGAACAGTGACAGCAGGAAGAGCGGCACCGTCAACGTGAGGCTCGGTCCCGCTCCCCGCGTGATGCGATCCATGATGGGCGTGTCGTCCGCGTCGCTGCGACCGAAGTCGAACGTCAGCATGCGGCGGTAGTGGTCCACCAGCATGTTGTCCGTCCACCGGCCCGGTCCCGGGAAAAGCGGCTTGTCGTAGCCGTGGTTGATCTTCCACTGCTCGACCACAGAGTCGGGCACGCGCTCGCCGAGGGCCTTGCGGGCGACGTCGTCGGGGCTGGTCACCGCGAAGAAGAGGACGAACAGGAAGAACAGCACGCCGAGCACCACGAGGATCCCGTAGCCCATGCGGCGGATCGCGTAGGCGAGCATCACTGTCTCTCCCGCATGAAGGTGACGATGCCCGGAACGATCAACGCGACGCCGAGCCCCAGACCGGCCCAGATCGGCCAGAGGATCGGTCGGTTCCATTCGAGGCGTCTAGCCGTCCGCACACCGGGATCCAGATCCAGGTACTTGCTGGTCGAGAACGACATGCCGAACGGCTTCACGTGGTCGAGCCAGCCGTGATACAGCGAGTAGTCCTCGCGGTGGACCAGTTCGATCCAGGGCCTCTCGGTCTCGAGGATCGCCAGCATCTCGCGGATCTCGGCCAGTCGCTCCGGGCCATTCGCTCGCGACTTCATCGACAGGTAGAGCTCGTCGTAGCGAGGGTTCGAGAAGTTCGCGGTGTTGGGCCCGCCCTTGGATCGCGCCATCTCGGACCAGAGCAGGAACAGGAAGTTCTCGGGATCGGGATAGTCGGCCACCCAGCCCCACATGAAGATCTGGTAGTCGCCGTTGCGGACCTTCTCCTGGAATTGATTGTAGTTGGTAGCCTCGACCTGCACGTCGATGCCGAGTTTGCGCCACGCGTCGGTGAAGAAGCGGAATTGCAGCAGCCCCTGGGAGCTCGTGTCGTAGGTGTCGTAGGTGTCGAAGGTGAGCACGAGTGGTTTGCCCGTCTCGGCATCCACGCCACCCGGATATCCCGCCTCGACCATCAGTTGTTGCGCGCGCTCGAGATCCACTCGCCGGTACGGGTTCTCGTAGTTCTCGTCGTAGCCGAAGATCCCGGGCGGCAGCGGCGACTGGGCGGGCACGCCTCGACTGTTGGAGAAGATCCGCGTGTACTCTTCGGTGTCGATCACGAGGCTCATCGCCTGGCGGATCCGGCGGCCGTCATCGCCCGCCGGCAGCCCGATGGTCTCGTCCTCGAGATTGAATCCCAGATAGAAGACCGTCGGCTCGACGCCCTTCTCGAGCGAGATGTCCATCCCGGCCATCGCCGGTGACAGGCGGCCCTGCGAGATCACCCGATCGAAACTCTCCTTGATGACTCCCGCCGCGTCGTAGTAGCCCTGCAGGAACTTGTTGAAATACGGGATCGCCTCCTGCTCTCGCAGATAGACGATGCGCTCGAGGAACGGCAGCGGGCTTCCCGCGATCGACGGATCGAGGCGGCCGGCGGCGACGTCCTCGGGCTCGCCCTCGGACGGGTACACGGCACCCGGCGCCCGCCATTCGGGATGCTGCACGCCGTACCAGTTCGGGTTCGCGTCGAGCACCATGCGCGACTGCTTGTCGTAGTGGCTGAGGACGAACGGTCCGGTGCCGACCGGGTGGTCGTCGAATCGCGGCCTCCCCTCCTCGCCGTCGTAGTAGGCGATTGCCTCCCACGGAACCGGGGTCGTGAACTGCATCGCGAACCAGTACAGGATCTGCGGATAGTCGGAGGCGACTTCCACTTCGAGGACGTGATCTCCCTCGACCCGCACACCCGGGATGCCGCCGAGCTCGGCATATTGTTCGTGGACCGGGCGCGCCGCGAAGTCGGGATCGGCCTTCCGCCTTTCGACGAGCCGTTCGCCGAAAGCCTGGAAGCCGGCGACATGGGAAAACGGCTCGATGACCGGACTGTTCACCGTCGGATCGGCGAGACGCGCGAGCTGGAAGGCGACGTCCGCCGCCAGGACCGGGCGCGTGCGCCGGCCACTGCCGTCGATCGTGAACGCGGGATCTTCCTGGTACAGGACACCCGGACGCAGTTCGAAGCGGTACACCGTCGAGCCGTCCGCCTCGCCCGGTCTCGATTCGGGGAGGTCGAGCGCCAATCCGGGAATCAGCGTATAGGGGCGCTTCAGATAGTGGTACTCGAGCAACGTGTCATAGACGGCGCCGGTGATCGCGTGTGCGCCCACGTCGTAGGCCACTGCAGGATCGAGGGACCGCGGCGCCTCCGAAAAGGTCGTGTAGAGGACCTTCCGGTCGTCGTCCTCGGACGGGTACGGGTTGTTGGTGCACGCGAGCAGCGCTCCGAGCAGAACGCTGCAAGCGACGGCGCCTCGCATCCCCCCCCGATCCTGGTGACGCATCATCGCAGCGTCCGGAAATCCACGGCAGCCGGCTCGATCGTCGCCTGGCTCGATCGATCGGGCAGTTGCAGGACGAACAGTGCTTCGGGCAGATCCTCCGACAACAGCACCCTCTTGAAGACCATCCGGACCCGGGCGGAGACTCGCGGGAAATCGAGCAACACATCGTGCGCGAACGCCACGTCGCCACCTGAGGGCGAGAGTACCGGTCGGTAGTCGGAGAACTGCGCACGCCACACGAGTTCCCCGGCTTCGTCGTAGGTGGCGCGCTCGGCGATCCTCCCGCCGACGTCGAAGCGATACGTCTCACGCCGCACGCCACGTCGGTCGACGCGCGCGAAGGCGATCGATCCGTCCTCCTGCAGCCAGGCTCCACCGTTCGACAGCGCGGGGTCGGAGCGCGGCGCTCCGAGCAGGATGTCCACCGCCACGTCCGGTACCAGATCGACACGGGCGATCCGCCAGAGCAGCCCTGCGTCGACGATGCCCTCTTCGAGCCCTTCGTTCCGGACGTCGTAGACCTGATAGCGGTCGCCGTTCGTCACCACGACGGCCGCCAGTTGATCGAACAGTCCGAGCACCTCGACCCGCATCCTCGCCGGCCGGGCGACCGCGAGCCGCTGCGGTCGATCGAAGCGGATGCCGGGTGCATCCAGATCCAGGTTCGCGCGGGCGCGGAGTGCCGAGCGCGATTCGATGCTGCTCTGAAGCGAGTCGAGCAGCGCCTCCGGCCGCGGATCGTCGTCGGGCATCGGGACGCCCGGCAACGGCGCCCGACACGCGACCAGGAAGCAGAGAGGAATCAGAAGGGCGAGCGGCCGACTCACCGCTCTCCCGCCTTCCGCTCGGGACTGCTGTCCACACCGAGTCGACCGCGCAGGCGATCGAGCTTGTCGCGCAGTTCGGGTTGTTCGTCGTCGCGCGGATTCTGCACAATCGCTTCTTCGTAGTACTCGAGGGCCCGCTGTTGCTGATCGAGCAGCAGATACACGTCGCCGAGATGCTCCGTCACGACGGGATCACCGCCGGTCAGTTCGTCGGCGAGTGTCAACTGCTCGAGGGCGCGACCGAGCAGATCGACACCCTCCTGACGTCGTTCGCCGGCCATCAGCGGACGCGCCCGCATGTAGTAGACCCAACCGAGGCTGTCGACGATGTAGCCGTCTCGCGGTGCGAGGCTCACGGCCCGCTCGATCATGCGTTCGGCTTCGTCGAGACGCTCGCCGCGCTCTGCCCAGGTGTAGCCGACGTAGTTCAGCGCCTGGGCATTCTCGGGGTTCTTCTCGAGGGACAGCTGCATGTAGCGGAGCGCCTCGTCGGTGTTCTTCTGCGAACCGTGGAACACGCCGAGCTGATAGAGGATCTCCTCGTCGTCGGGGGATTCAGCGAGCATGTCCTCGAGCAGTGCGAGCCCACCGGCCGGATCGCCCGCCCGCGCCCGCAGCGCGGCGGCGTGGAAGTCGAGTGCACGATCGGGCCGCAACACGCGCAGTCGCTCGACCTCGGCGAGCGCCTCGCTGAACCGGCCGGCTTCTTCGTGGATCACCGCGATCTGCATCCGCGACTCGACGTACAACACGTGCGTGCTCGGAATCGCAGAGAAGTACTCGGCCGCCTCGACGTCGCGACCGAGCGCGCGCAGCACCTGCCCGAGCGAGTACGCGAACTCGGCCTGGTCGGGGTACTTCTCGAATGCGGCGCGCAGGCGGATGGCGGCCGCCTCGTAGCGCCCGGTTCCGAACTCGAGGGACGCCAGGCGGCGCATCACCTGGAGATCGTCGGGATACAGATCCGCAAGACGGGTGTAGGTCGCGATCGCAGCGTCGATGTCCTTCTGCGCGATCTGCGCTTCGCCGAGACTGACCAGGGTGCCGTAGTGGTCGGGATACTCGGAAAGCACTTCCTGATAGATGGCGATCTCGCCCGCGTGATCCTCGACGGCCCGGCGCATGCGCGCGAGACGGGCGTACAGGACGAAGCGATTCGGATGCTGGCCGAGGGCACTGCGCAACGCGCGTTCGGCGTCCTCGATCCGGCCAGCACGCTCGTATGCGGTCGCGGCCGCCATGTAGGCACCGAGATTGTCCGGCTCGTCGACCATCAATCGTTCGGCGATCGTGGTCGCTTCGTCGATTCGACCCTGCTCGAGATACACCTGGAAGAGCAGCAGGGCGGCTTCGCCATCGAAGGGCGCGCCACTCCCGTCGCGCAGCACCCGCTCGACGCCGACGAGGTCGCGCTTCAGTCGATAGAGGCGACCGAGGAAGAGCCGACCGTCTGCATTGTCGGGATCGAGTTCGAGACCGGACTCGGCGGCGCGGATCGCACCTTCGAGGTCCTCGTTCTGCGCGGCGAGCCGCGACACCTTGAACCACAATTCCGCCGATCGGGGGTCCTTCTGGGCCGCGCGCTCATAGGCGGCGAGCGCCACGTCGAACTCACCGTCCCGAGCGGCCGTCTCGGCCACGAGCACGTCGTACTCCGAACCGAGTTCGGGTCGTTCGAGACGACCGCGATCGACGGTCTCGGGGCGCTCGGACCGAAGCGACGGGATCGACGCGCAGCCCGCGCCGAGCAGCGGGAAGGCTGCCGAGATCACCACGAGCGAGCGCCACCGACGAGCCCTGTGGACTGCCCTCTTCGTGGCGTGCATGGCGCTGTCGGTCATTCGCCTTCCATCACCGCTCGGGCCGCCATCACCGCTCGGGCCGCCATCACCACTCGGGCCGCCATCGGCACGCGCGATGCGTGGGCCGAGCCGACACGCCAGAGCGGCAAGATCCTGGCCCCCGGTGCTCCGCTCAAGCGGATAGATAGCCCTTCTTCTGGAGATACTCGACGAGTGTCGCCACGCTCTGATCGAGTGTCTGCGCACCGGAGTCGATCACCAACTCGGGCTTCTCGGGCTCTTCGTACGGGGCCGAGATTCCGGTGAACTCGGGAATCTTGCCCGCCCGGGCCTTGGCGTACAGGCCCTTCACGTCGCGACCTTCGCAGACCTCGAGACTGGCGGCGACGTAGACCTCGACGAAGTCGCCCGGTGCCATGATGGCGCGGACCTGGTCCCGGTCCGCGCGATACGGCGAGATGAAGGACGTGAACACGATCGCGCCCGCGTCGGTGAAGAGCTTCGAGACTTCGCCGATCCGCCGGATGTTCTCCGTGCGATCGTCCGGCGAGAACCCGACGTTCTTGTTGAGGCCCTGACGGATGTTGTCGCCGTCGAGGATGTAGGTGTGTCTGCCGCGATCGTGCAGGGCCTTCTCGGCTGCGACCGCGATCGTCGACTTGCCCGAACCCGAGAGTCCGGTGAGCCAGATCGTGCAGCCGCGCTGGCCGAGTTGCTTCTCGCGATCGCTGCGTGCGACCTGGCCCTCGTGCCAGGTCAGATTCTTCGACTTGGGTTCAGACAACTTCTCGATTCCTCTATCTGCTGCGGGGTTGGGAAGAACACCGAAGGCTGGTCGCGCCTGCTTCGTGTCGACAATGTCCGGCGGGTCGCTCGGCACCGGCGCGGGACTCGATCCTGGAGACGGAGCCCGCCTGTCACCGCTTGCCCGTCGAGCCACCTTCGGCGACCACGAGCCGTCGAGCGGGCGGGAGAGTAGCCGCGCCGTCCCGGAGCCGCCCCCGCGCGCGGGCGACCCCCATGGGAATGCATCACCCCGAACGCTGCTTCCGGACCGCTTCGATCACAAGATCGGCGGCACGCTCGACATCCTCGTCGCGGGTGCCGCGTCCGAGTCCGAAGCGCAGCGAAGCGCGAGAGAGAGATTCGGGGACGCCGATCGCCGCGAGCACGTGGCTCGGCGCAGGCTTCGCGGAAGAGCAGGCCGAGCCCGATGAGACCGCCACGCCGCGCAGCGCGAGCAGCAGCTTTGCGCCGTCGACGTCCTCGAAGGCGAGATTCAGGTTGGCGGCGAGCCGGCGCTCGCCGTGGCCATTCAATCGCACCCCGTCGAGGGCGCCAGTGATCCGCTCACGCAGTCGATCCCGCAGCCCGCGGAGCCGCAGGTTCTCGGCGTCGCGCTCCTCGAGACAGAGTTCGAGCGCCCGCGCCATGCCCACGATCAGCGGCACCGGCAACGTGCCGGCGCGCAGACCGCGCTCGTGACCGCCGCCGAACTGTCGCGGCGCGATGCGCGCACGGGGACGTCGCGTGCGAACGAACAACGCGCCGACCCCCTTCGGTCCGTAGAGCTTGTGGGCCGAGATCGACAGCAGGTCGATGGACTCTCGATCGACGTCGAGGTCGATGCGCCCCGTCGCCTGCGCGGCGTCGCTGTGGAAGAGCACGCCCCGCGCGCGGCAGATCGAGCCGATCGCACCGATCGGCTGCAACACGCCGATCTCGTTGTTGGCGGCCATCACCGACACGAGCAGCGTGTCGTCGCGCAGCGCGGCCTCGAGCTTTGCCGGGTCGACGAGACCGTCACGATCGACGCCGAGACGGGTCACGAAATGCCCCAGCGATTCGAGGTGACGAAACGGGTCGAGCACGGAGGCGTGCTCGGTGACGAGGGTGACGAAATGCGCGATGCGGCCCGCGTTCGCCTCGGCGGCGCCGAGGATCGCGAGATTGTTGCTCTCCGTCGCGCCGCTCGTGAAGACGATCTCGCGGGGCGCTGCACCGATCGCGGCCGCGATGCGTTCCCGGGCGTCCTCGACCGCAGCCGACGCCCGCCAGCCGTGACTGTGGGTCGTCGATGCGGCGTTGCCGAATTCGGAGGTGAACCAGGGCATCATGGCCTCGAGCACACGCGGGTCGAGGGGCGTCGTGGCGTGGTGATCGAGATAGATCGGAGGGGCGGCCGCGCCTTCGAGTGCCATCGAGCGAGGTTAACCCAGCGCCCTGCTGCGCCGACGCGCGGCTGCGAACGGGCTCAGTTCGTCTGCCGGAAGCGCGCGAACACCTCGACGTTGCCCTTCGGGCCCGCGAGTCGGCTGTCGGCGCGACCGATCGATCGATATCCGTACAGAGCAGCGGCGCGCGTCACCCTGGCGACCGCTGCTTCGCGATCCGCCGGATCCCGCACCACCCCGCCCTTTCCCACGCGATCCCGGGCGACCTCGAACTGTGGCTTGATCATCAGCAGCAGTTCGGCTCGCGGCGCTACCTCGCGAAAACGCGGGATGAGCCGATCGAGCGAGATGAACGACACGTCGACGACGATCAGTTCGACGTCGAGAGCGATGTGTTCGGTGGACAGATCGCGCGCGTTGACCTGCTCGACGACGCTGACCCGTGGATCGACACGCAGCCGCGAATGCAGCTGCCCCGGGCCGACGTCGAGGGCGATGACGTGGCGTGCGCCCGCCTGCAGCAGGCAGTCGGTGAATCCTCCGGTGCTGGCCCCGACATCGAGGCACGTCAGCCCGCGCGGGTCGACGGCCAGGTCCTCGAGTGCGCCGGCGAGCTTGTCGCCACCGCGGGAGACGAAGCGGCGCACGTCACCCTTCAACCGGACCCGGGATGCCTCGCGGACCCGCTGACCGACCTTGTCGAGCGGGATGTCGTCGACCAGCACGACACCGGACAGGATCAGCGCGCGGGCATGCGTGAGTGAATCGGCAAGCCCGTCTTCGACCACCCGTTCGTCGAGTCGGCGACCGCTTCCCGCGCCGGGCTTCATCCCTCGAGCCTCAAGTCGGTGTGCCGCGGACTCAGCCGGCGTGACGGCCGCGACGGACGGCCACCAGGCGGTGTGCCGCGACCACGATGTCCGCCGGTGCGAGACCCACCGTCTCCAGCGTGGCGCCGTGCTCGACGAGTTCTTCGTCGACGGCAAGGCAACGCGTCGGAAGATCCAGTCCTTCGGCGGAGAGCAGTTCGAGCACCGCACTGCCGAATCCTCCGGCCCCGCGATGCTCTTCGACGGTCAGCACGGCGCCGCAACGTCTCGCCAGACGCAGGATCCAGTCGCGATCGAGGGGCCGAGCGAAGCGGGCGTTCAGCACGGCGACCGAGATGCCTTCGCCGGCGAGTTCCTGGGCGGCTTCGAGGGCGGGATGCACCATCGTGCCGATCGCCACGATCGCGAGATCGTCGCCATCGCGCAGCAGCTCGGCTTCGCCGAGGGGGATCGCCTTGATGTCCGGATCGAGTGCCACGCCGAACCCGTTGCCCCTCGGAAACCGCACCGCGGCCGGGCCGGCGTACTCGATCGCCGTTGCGAGCAGGTGCTGCAGTTCGTTCTCGTCCTTAGGCGCCATCACCACCATGTTCGGGAGATTGCGCAGGTATGCGATGTCGAAGAGCCCTTGATGGGTCGCGCCATCGGCGCCGACCAGTCCGGCGCGATCCAGCGCGAACGTCACGTCGAGATTCTGCAGACAGACGTCGTGGACCACCTGGTCGTAGGCGCGCTGCAGGAAAGTCGAATAGATCGCTGCGACCGGCTTCATGCCCTCGGTCGCGAGCCCTGCCGCGAACGTCACCGCGTGCTGCTCGGCGATGCCCACGTCGTAGAAGCGCTGCGGGAAGCGCCGCTGGAAGCGATCGAGCCCGGTGCCCGGCGCCATCGCGGCCGTGATGGCGATGATCCGCTCGTCGTCTACGGCCAGCCGGATCAGCGCGTCGGAGAAGACCCGGGTGTAGTCGGGCGGCGCCGCCTTCTTCGGGGCGAACTGTCCCGACGCCACGTCGAACCGCGTGACCCCGTGGTACTTCAGAGGGTCCGCTTCGGCGGGCGCATAGCCGTGGCCCTTCTCGGTCAATGCGTGCACCAGTACCGGACCGCTGCCGTCGGCCACCATGCGCTTGACGTTCTCGAACGTCTCGAGCACGACGTCCATGCGATGACCCTGGATCGGCCCCACATAGCGGAAATTGAGCGCTTCGAAGAGCAGCCCCGGCGAGAAGAAGACCTTGAGGGACTCCTCTGCCTTGCGGGCCCAGTGCAGCATGTCGCCGGGCAGTCCCGTCAGGAACTCCTTCACCCAGCCCTTCATCGTGCGCACCATCGGGGCGGAGAGCTTGCGCGAGAGATACGACGACATCGCTCCGACATTGGGCGAGATGCTCATCTCGTTGTCGTTCAGCACCACGACCAGATTGCGGGCCGGCAGGTGACCGGCGTGATTGAGCGCCTCGAAGGCCATGCCCGCGGTCATCGCCCCGTCGCCGATCAACGCGATCACGATGCCGTCCTCGCCGCGATGCACCTTGCCCCGCGCCATCCCGAGAGCTGCCGAGATGGAGGTGCCCGCGTGCCCCGCACCGAAATGGTCGTACGGCGATTCACTGCGACGCAGGAACTTTGACATCCCATCACTCTGGCCGATGCGATCGAACGACTCGCGGCGACCGGTCAACATCTTGTGCGGATAGCCCTGGTGGCCGACGTCGATCACGAGACGGTCGTTCGGCGTGTCGAACACATAGTGGATCGCAGTGATCAGTTCGACGGCGCCGAGACTCGAGGCGAGGTGGCCGCCCGTCTGCGAGACACGCTCGAGGATCTCGGCGCGGATCTCGTCCGCGACCTGTTCGACCTTGTCGCGGGGCAGTCGCCGCAGATCGGCCGGGCAGTCGATGCCGTATAGCAGTCGATCGCCGCTCATCCGCTTCTCCGCACCGCGAAGCGCGCCAGCTCGCGCAGCGGTTCGGCGCGATCCCCGAAGCGCTCGACGCGGGCGAGCGCCGTGGCCAGCAGGGTTTCCGCACGGAACCGGCAGGCTTCCGCTCCGAGCAGCGGAACGAGTGAAGAGCCCTCGTGTTCGTCTGCGTCGAGCAGATCGTCGGCGATCTGGAACGCCACACCGATCTCACGACCGAACTGTGCCATCTGATCGACCACCGCTGCACCGGCGCCACCGAGACGCGCACCTCCGGCGACCGACACCGAGATCAGTGCTGCGGTCTTCCGCTCGTGGATCGAGAGGATCGCGTCGAGATCCGCGGAGTTCGAAGCGTCAGCCGTTCCAGCCGCCAGGTCGTCGACTTGACCGCCCACCAGCCCGGCCGCACCGATCGCCTTCGCGAGATCCGCACCGGCCCGGGCTGCGAGTGCCGCATCGGCCTCGCTGAGCAGCACCGCGAAGGCCAGGCTCTGAAGCGCATCACCGGCCAGCACGGCGGTTGCTTCGCCGTACACGACGTGCACGGTCGGGCGGCCGCGACGCAGGTCGTCGTCGTCCATGCAGGGAAGATCATCGTGGACCAGCGAGTAGGCGTGGACGAGTTCGACCGCTGCTGCGATCGGGAGTGCGGTCTGAGCCGGGGCCCCGACGGCTTCAGCGGCCGCCATCGCCAGGGCCGGCCGCAGTCGCTTGCCACCGGGAAACAGGATGTGACGCATCGCGCCGTGAAGACTCGAAGGCGCCCTGTCGATCGGCGGCAGCACGCGATCGAGCACGGCCTCGATCATCGGCGTCCGGTCCGCGAGCCACGCCTGCAGGTCCAAGGTGGCTAGTCCTCCCCGCTCTCGCTGTCCGAAGCGTCGGCGGCGGACAGGTCGTCGGTCGGACCGCCTTCGAAGGGACGCACCATCAAGCCGTCTCCCTCCTTCATCAGGACTTCGATCCGGCGCTCGGCCGTGTCGAGCTGCTCGGCGCACTGACGCGTCAGTCGCACGCCTTCCTCGAAGCTCGCCAGCGCGACTTCGAGCTCGAGTTCGCCGCCCTCGAGCCGATCGACCACTTCCTCGAGCTTCGCCAGTGCCGCTTCGAAAGGAATCGGCGGCTCGGCCGGAGCGGAGGCGGGAGTTCCGGCGCCGGCCGCGGCGCTCGACGAAGCGGCCTTCTTGCGGACGTCGGCTCTTGCCATGGATTTTCGAGGCTACTTCGCGAGTCCGGAAGCGTCAATGAACCGCCTCTCGGATCGGCCTGGAGGAACCGAAGCTTGCGGCCTCGAGCGCGCTTCACGACGCGCTCGCCGATCAGTCCCCGAGCGCTTCCCGATCCGTCACGCGGGCGCGCAGTCCGGCAAGCGCGAGACGCACGTGGATCGACTCGCCGACGACCACCTGATCCGCCCCACGCACGATCACCCCGTCGCGCTCGCGTCGGACGAGCGCGTAGCCGCGGCCGAGCACCGCAAGCGGCGACAATCCATCGAGCTGGGCGGCGAGACGAGCCAGTCGCGCCCGATGTCGCTCGCGCTGCAACCGCATGGCGGCCCGCAGGGCACGGTGGGCCGACACCATCCGACGACGCTGGCTGGCGAGGCGCGCAGCGGGCGACAACATCCGGAGTGCCTCACGCTCGCGGTTCAGCGCGTGGCGCAAGCGTTGAAGCTGACGTTGGAGTGCGTTGCCCAGCCGGCGCCAGTCGCGCTCGAGATTGCGGGACAGGCTCATGCGGTCGGGCAGAGCCTGCAGGGCGGCCGCCGAGGGCGTCGGTGCACGTTCGTCGGCCACGAGATCGGCGATCGTGAAGTCGGTCTCGTGCCCGACACCGGCGAGCACCGGCACCGGGCACGCTGCGATCGCCCGCGCGACCACCTCGGTGTTGAAACACCAGAGATCCTCGAGCGAACCGCCGCCGCGCACCAGCAACACCACGTCGACATCGGGCTGAGACGCCACCGCCCGCAGCGCCGCCGCGATCTCATGCTCGGCGCCGTCTCCCTGCACGCGCGTCGGCGCGATCAGGATCGGCGTCGCGGGCGAGCGCCGACCCGACACCTGGATGACGTCGCGCAACGCGGCACCGGTGATCGACGTGACGACACCGATCCGACGCGGATGGGCGGGTAGCGCCCGTTTGCGTGCCGTCTCGAACAGCCCTTCTGCGGCCAGCCTCTGCTTCAGCTGCTCGAAGGCGAGTTGCAGGGCTCCGCGACCCCGCGGCTCGACCTGCCGCACGATCAGCTGCAGATCGCCGCGTGCCTCGTAGATCTGCACGTCGGCATACAGCACCACTTCGAGTCCGTCCTCGAGCGTGAACGGGATGCGACCCGCGGCGCTGCGGAACAGCGCTGCACGGATCTGGCCGACATCGTCCTTCAGCGTGAAGTAGAGATGCCCCGACGAGGGTCGCTTGAGGCCGCTGATCTCGCCGGACACCCAGACGCGCCCGACGCTGTCCTCGAGCAGGCCGTTCAGGCCGCTCATCAACTCGCCGACGCTCAGCACCCGTCGCCGCGGACCGGCGGACCCACCGCTGCCGACGTCGCTGGCGGGGCGCGCGGGCGTCATGCCCGCTACTCCTCCGGAACTGTGTCGGAGGGCGTGGCCGTGGCATCGGAGATCACGTCGACTCCCGCTGCCGACGCCGTCACCGGGCCTGCCGCCCGCTGCTTCGTGCGCAATCGCTCGAAGTACGTCCAGCTCTTCAGCACGTCGAGAGCGCGTTCGAGCACGGGGTCCGTGACTTCGTCGCTCGGCTCTGGAGCCGCCATCGTCCCGGAATCGTCATCCCCCGTCGCCGGCGCCGATTCTTCGTCGACCGGCGCGACTTCGGCATTGCCTGGCTCGGCGCGCTCGTGGGTGAAGTGCCCCCGCAAGTCGCGCTCGCGCACGCGTCGATCCCCATCCAGCGAGGCCTGCGGGACCGGCAGCACCTCGATGTCGGGCTCGATGCCGACCTCCTGGATCGAACGGCCCGAGGGCGTGTAGTAGAGCGCCGTCGTCAGTCGCAGCCCGGCACCGTCCTCGAGCGGATAGACGGTCTGCACCGATCCCTTGCCGAACGTCGACGTGCCGATCACCAGCGCACGTTCGTGATCCTGCAGCGCACCGGCGACGATCTCCGAGGCGCTCGCGCTGCCTCCATTCACGAGCACCACCATGGGATATTCACCCTCGGCCAGCAGCGCGCGCGCGTGGTAGTCCTGTCGCTGGGATTCCTCACGCCCCTGCGTGTAGACGATCAGACCGTCGTTCAACCAGAGATCCGAGATCGAGACCGCCTGATTGAGCAGGCCGCCGGGATTGTCGCGCAGATCGAGGACCAGCCCGCGAAGACCCTCCGGCGCCGCCTCGTGGAGTTCGCGCAACGCGGCGATCGCCTCGTCGCTGGTCCGCTCCTGGAAAGCGCGGATGCGCAGCAGCCCGTAGCCGGGCTCGACCATCCTCCCCTCGGCCGAGACGACCTGCACCACGTCGCGGCGGATCGTGAACGGTTGCGGCTGCTCGAATCCCTCGCGGAAGATGTCGATCGTGATTTCGGTGTCCTTGCGGCCCCGCATCAGCGTGACGGCTTCGACCAGCGACATGTCCTGCGTGGATCGACAGGTCTCGCCCTCCGCCCATTCCTCCGGCACTTCAGTCGGACAGATCGCGGTGATCTGGTCGCGCGGCTTCACACCGGCGCGAAACGCGGGCGTGCCGTCGATCGGCGAAACGACTTCGATGAAGCCGTCCTGTTCCTTGGTGATCTCGATTCCGAGACCGTGGAACTCGCCGCGGGTATCGACCTGCATCTCTTCATAGTCGTCTTGGCTCATGAAGGCCGAGTGCGGATCGAGCTCGCGCAGCAGCCCGTGCAGCGCGCTCTCCATCAGATCGTGCTCGTCCACGGGCTCGACGTAGTTGCGCCGCACCAGATCGAGCACGCTCGCGAACAGAGCCAGGTCGTCGTATCGAACTGCGGCCTTCGTGGCGGCCCCGCCGACGAGCGCGAGCGCG
Source organism: bacterium (assembly GCA_031413515.1). GTDB lineage: Bacteria > Myxococcota_A > UBA9160 > UBA9160 > UBA4427 > TMED88. Next base: position 72,710 of record JANOFF010000158.1, on the reverse strand, counting down.
ATCACTGTGGCGGCTACGCCCCCTGCGAACGCCATCGCGGAGCGGCCTAAAGAGGATCGATTGTGACGACGCATGGAGCCTCCCTGTCGGCAGCGGGTCGCGGCCGACGTCCGGACGCATGGATCCGCCCCCACGGATCGTCGTCGGAAACCGGCAGAAGCTAACCCTTCACGAGCCAGTCTGCCGGATCGAGGGCCTGTCCACCGGATCGCATCTCGAAGTACAGCCCCGCGCCGCGAAGCGAGCCGGTATCTCCGACACTGCCGAGGGTGTCACCCGGATCCACGACGTCGCCGACCTCCACGAAGATGTCGGCGAGATGGCCCGACACGGTGAAGTAGCCGCCTCCGTGGTCGACGATCACGATCTTCCCGTAGCCCCGGAACCAACCCGCGAAGCGCACCTGACCGCGCGCCACTGCCCGCACGGACTCGCCCGAAGATGCCGCGATCTCGATTCCGTTCCGGAAGGTTTCTGTCATGTATTCATCGTCGAGCACCCTGCCGAAGCGAGCGCGAACCTCGCCCTTCACCGGCCGCCGGAGCCTTCCGCGATTGGCCTCGAAGCGCAGTCCGTCGACGGCGGCCACGGGGATCTCGCCGCCGCCGAGACTGGCCAGCGTCTCCTCGAGCGCCCGGGCGGCGCGCTCGAGTTCGATCAGCAGAGCCCGCTCCTGGCTGCGATCCCCGCGCACGCGGACCAGCACCGCCCGGCGTGCGGCGCGCTCCTCCTCGAGCATCGCATTGCGGCTCGCGAAGCGGGCACGCGCCTCGTCCCGCGTCACGATTGCGGCGGCGGCCTCCTCTTCGATCACCAGCAACCGGTCGCGCTCGCGTTCGAAGCGGGTCACCAGACCGGCGTCGTATCGGATCAGACGCTCGAGGGTCCACATCTTCGACATCATCTGTTTCAGATCGACGGATGCGAACAACACGCGAAGCGGTCCGACCTCGCCGGTCTTGTAGAGCGCAACCGCACGCCTCGCCATCGCGCTGCGCGTGACGGCGAGGTTCTCGCGCACAGAGGCCAGCCGCTGCTCGACATCGGCCAGATCGGCCTGTGCCTGCTCGGCGCGAAGCTCGCTCAGGCGGACCTCCTTGCGAAGCGTCTCGACGCCGCGATCGATCTCTTCGAGCAGCTGCAGCAGATCGCGCTCCTCGCGCTCGTGCGCGACGACTCGCGTCCGGCTGGCCTCGATCTCCTGTCGCAGCGCCTCGATCTCTGCGTCGCTGCCCGGCGTGGCGGCGAGGGCCGCAGCGCACAGCATGACGGACAGCCCCGCGCAGCCGAGCACCCCGGCGACACCTCTGCCGCCGCATCGCGCGATCGTCGATCGCCCGGCGCCCGTCACTTCAGCTCCGCACACCGAGCATGGCCGCGATCGATCCCGTCAGTCCGAGTCCGGCACCGCCGGCCACGAGCAGACCGATCTCGTCGAACTGGAAGAATCGGGGTGCCGCGTTGCCCAGCAGGAACGCGAGACCGTATTCGAGCTGCGGGATCAGCACGAGGAAAGCGATCCACAGGAGGCCCGCCGCGCACAGCCCCCCGAGCGCACCCTGCAGCGTCCCCTCGATCAGGAACGGCGCGCGGACGAACGTCCGGCTGGCTCCGACGAGGGCCAGGATCTCGAGTTCGTCCTCGCGCGCGTAGACACCGAGCCGGATCGTGCTGCCGACGATCAGCAGTGTGGCGATGCAGAGCACCAGACCGAGCGCGTAACCCGACACCCGCACCAACGAAGTGACCCGCGCATAACCGTCGATCCAGTCGCTGCCGTGGGCGACCTCGTCGATGCCCGGCAGGCCATCGAGCGCATCGGCCAGGATCCGCAGTCCCTCCGGCGTCCGACTCTCTGCGAGCAGCGAGATCTCGATCGACGCGGGCAGCGGATTCTCCTCGAGCCCGTCGAGCAGCGCGGCGCCACCCGCGATCTCGCGAAAGCGTTCGAGGGCTTCGGCACGGCCCACCACGGAAACCCCCGCGACGCCCTCGATCGTCGCGACCCGCTCGGCGATCGCGACCTCCTGCCCCGCCACCACGCTCTGGTCGAGATACGCGGTCACCTGCAGATCGCGACCGAAGCGCTCGAGCATGCCCTCCATGTTGACCACCGTCAGCGCGAACGCTCCGATCAGGAAAAGCGCGATCGCGATCGTCGCCACCGACAGCAACGCCGTGCCTGCGGCACTCTGCAATCCCCGGATCGCCGAGCGCAGGATGATCCGCGTGATGACGAGGGCGCGCTTCACCCGAGTCCGCCCGGCGCCGGCACGTCGTCGACGAGTCGGCCGCCCTCCAGTCGCAGCGTCCGCGGCCGATAGCGGTCGACCAGCGAGACATCGTGGGTCGCGACCATCACGGTCGTCCCGCGCGTCGAGGCGTCGAGCATCAGATCCATGATTTCGATGCTCAGATCGGGATCGAGATTGCCGGTGGGCTCGTCGGCCAGGAGGATCTCGGGCTCGCCCACCAGCGCACGTGCGATGGCGATGCGCTGCTGCTCGCCACCGGACAGCGCCAGCGGCTGATCGTGGCGCCTGTGCTGGAGACCGACCTGCCGCAGCACGTGGAAGACGCGCGCGCGGGCTTCGCGGCGCGGCTTGCCGAGCACATCGAGCGCGATGCCGACGTTCTCCTCGACGGTCCGACGCGGCAGCAGCTTGAAATCCTGGAACACCACGCCGACGCGTCGCCGCAGAGCTGGAATGGCGCCTCCACGCAGGCGCGCGATGTTGCGACCGAGCACCAGGATCTGGCCTTCGCTCGGACGCTCGGCGGCGAACAGCAGCTCGAGCAGCGTCGACTTGCCCGCGCCGCTCTGCCCCGTCACGAACACGAACTCACCCCGGCGAAGCTCGAGCGAGATGTCGTGCAGCGCGAATTGCCCGGGGATGTACGCCTTCGAGACGTGGTACATCCGGATCGGGCTGTCGTCCCGTCTCTCGAGGAGACCCGCTTTGCCCGAAGTCGACATCCAGCCCCCAGCGACCTTCGTCCCGACGATCGCGCGCGACGCCGCAATGCGCGACGGGCGAAGTGGATCGGGAGGCGGCGCGCAGTCTAGCAGCGCGTGCAGCCTGTCAGGCGACGGAGTGAGGTGCGTCTGCGACGCCTGCCCTCATACTCTCGCTCAGCGCGCGGCGTTCACGCGCCGTCGAGCGGCGCCAAGACCCGTGAGCAGCACCAGAGCACCCGTCAGCAGTTGCCCGATGGCACCGAGCACCGGCACCAGCACCGGCGACGGGATGGAGCCTGGATCGAGCGGATCACTGCCCGCGACGATCTCGAGGTGGTCGTTGTAGCCGTCGTCATCCGTGTCGGCGTCGAGCGGATCGGTGCCGGCGGTCTGCTCGCCGAGGTTCGAGAGCCCGTCAGCGTCCGGATCCAGAACCTGTTCGCCCGCCAGCAGCGGATCGAAGCCGTTCGTCACTTCGAAGCCGTCGAGTAGGCCGTCGTCGTCGCTGTCGGGATCGAGCGGGTCGGCGACATTCGACTGCTCTTACCTGGCGATCTTGTCGTCCCCGGGCGTGGCCGACAGCACGTCGGTGTCCCCGTCGCCGTCGACATCCGCTGCGAAAACCGACTGCGCGCCGTTCGCGAGTGTCGAGATCACCTGCTGCGGGCCGAAGTTCCCCTGGCCGTCTGTGTTCTCGTACCAGGCGATCTTGTCGTCGTTGTAGGACGCGGAGAGCACGTCCGTGTCGCCGTCACCGTCCACGTCCGCAGCGACGGCCGTCCGCGCGTTGGGTGCCAGCGTCGAGATCACCTGCTGCGGGCTGAAGCTGCCCTGCCCATCGGTGTTCTCGTACCAGGCAATCTTGCTGTCTACCGGGGACGCAGAGAGCACGTCCGTGTCCCCGTCCCCGTCCAGGTCCGCCGCGAAGACCGACAAGGCGCCCGCGAGCGTCGAGATCAACTGCTGCGGTCCGAAGCTCCCCTTCCCGTCGGTGTTCTCGTACCAGGCGATCCTGTCGCCGAAGTCGTTATAGCTCGACGCAGAGAGCACGTCGGTGTCGCCGTCCCCGTCGACGTCCGCCGCGAAGACCGAAGTTGCAAGGAACACCGTCGTCGAGATCACCTGCTCCGGGCCGAACGCACCCTGGCCATCGGTGTTCTCGTACCAAGCGATCGTGTTTTCGTAAAGAAATGCGGCGAGCACGTCCGTGTCCCCGTCCCCGTCCAGGTCCGCCGCGAAAACCGACTCCGGATTCGAGTTCATCGGGAACCCCTGCTGCGGACCGAAGGTGCCCTGGCCGTCGGTGTTCTCGTACCAGGCGGTCCCGTCGGAGGTGTCGGTGTCGCCGTCGCCGTCCAGGTCTGCAGCGAAGATCGACCGCGAGCTCGCGAGGCTTGAGATGACCTGCTGCGGCCCGAAGCTGCCCTGGCCAGCGACGTTCTCGTACCAGGCGAGCTTCGTGTCAATGGCCGAAGCGGAGAGCACATCCGTGTCGCCATCTCCGTCGAGGTCCGCCGCGACGACCGACTGCGCAGCGTCCGCGAGCGTCGAGATCACCTGCTGAGCACCGAAGAGGCCCGTGCCCAGCTCGGCGCCGTCCAGCAGCCCGTCGTTGTCGCTGTCGGGGTCGAGCGGGTCGGTTCCCGCCAGCACCTCGGCGGCGTTGCCGAGCCCGTCCGCATCGAAGTCGTCCTGGCCGTCGACGAGGTTGTCGGAGTCCTGGTCGGAGTCGAGCGGATCGAAGCCGCTGGCTACTTCGAAGCCGTCGAGCAGGCCGTCAGCGTCGCTGTCCGTGTCGAACGGATCGGTGCCGGCGATCTGCTCCTGCAGGTTCGTGAGCCCGTCGGCGTCGGGATCCAGGCCCTGCTCGCCGGCCAGCAGCGGATCGAAGCCGTTCGTCACCTCGAAGCCGTCGAGCAGGCCGTCGTCGTCGCTGTCGGGATCGAGCGGGTTGGCGACATTCGACTGCTCGTACCAGGCGATCTTGTCGTCTTCGGACGAGGCCGACAGCACGTCCGTGTCCCCGTCGCCGTCGACGTCCGCCACGAAGACCGACTGCGCGCTGTTCGCGAGGGTCGAGATCAGCTGCTGCGGACCGAAGCTCCCCTGACCGTCGGTGTTCTCGTACCAGGCGATCTCGTCGTCGGCCGCGGACGCAGAGACCACGTCGGTGTCGCCGTCGCCATCGACGTCCGCAGCGAAGACTGAACGGGCGAGGGCCGCGAGCGTCGAGATCACCTGCTGCGGCCCGAAGCTCCCCTGACCGTCGGTGTTCTCGTACCAGGCGAGCGTGTTGTCGAGGTAGGACGCGGACAGCACATCCGTGTCCCCGTCCCCGTCCAGGTCCGCCGCGGTGACCGAGACCGGACCGTCTGCGAGCGCCGAGATCACCTGCGCGGACCCGAAGCTGCCCTGACCGTCCGTGTTCTCGTACCAGGCGAGCGTGTCGTCGTCGAAGGACGCCGCGAGCACGTCCAGATCGCCGTCACCGTCCACGTCCGCGGCAGTGACCGAGTACGCGTAGCTCGCGAGCGTCGAGATCACGAGTTGCGGACCGAAGCTCCCCTGGCCGTCGGTGTTCTCGTACCAGGCGACCTTGTTGTCGTAGCCGGAGGCGGAGAGCACGTCCGTGTCGCCGTCGCCATCCAGGTCCGCCGCGAAGACCGACTGCGCGCCGTCCGCGAGCGCCGTGATCACCTGCTCCGGACCGAAGCTCCCCTGGCCGTCGGTGTTCTCGTACCAGGCGACCCTGTCGCCTTCGAAGGCGGCCGAGAGCACGTCCAAGTCGCCGTCGCCATCCACGTCCGCTGCGAAGACCGACTGCGCGCCGTCCGCGAGCGTCGTGATCACCTGCTGCGGCCCGAAGCTGCCCTGGCCATCGACATTCTCGTACCAGGCGATCTCGTCGTCGTTGTAGGAAGCTGACAGCGCGTCGGCGTCCCCGTCCCCGTCCAGGTCCGCGGCAAAGACCGAGAGCGCAGCGTCCGCGAGCGTCGTGATCACCTGCTGCGCGCCGAAGGCTCCCGTCCCCAGCTCGGCGCCGTCGAGCAGTCCATCGTCGTCGCTGTCGGGGTCGTTCGGGTCGGTTCCCGCCAACGCTTCGGCCGCGTTGCCGAGGCCATCCGAGTCGAAGTCGTCCTGGCCGTCGATGCGGTTGTCGGCGTCTTCGTCGGCATCGAGCGGATCGAAGCCGTTCGTCAACTCGAAGCCGTCGAGCAAACCGTCGTCGTCGCTGTCGGGGTCGGCCGGATCGAGGCCGTTCGTCACCTCGAAACCGTCCAGCAGGCCGTCGTCGTCGCTGTCCGTGTCGAGGGGATCCGAGCCGTTCGTCACTTCGAAGCCGTCGAGCAGCCCGTCGTCATCGCTGTCGGCGTCGAGCGGATCGGTGCCGGCGGTCTGCTCCTGCAGGTTCGAGAGCCCGTCGGCGTCGGGATCCAGGCCCTGTTCGCCCGCCAGCAGCGGATCGAAGCCGTTCGTCACTTCGAAACCGTCGCGCAGGCCGTCGTCGTCGCTGTCGGGATCGAGCGGGTCGGCGACGTTCGACTGTTCGTACCAGGCGATCTTGTCGTCTTCGTACGAAGCCGACAGCACGTCCGTGTCCCCGTCTCCGTCGACGTCCGCTGCGAAGACCGACTGCGCGGCGACGACGAGCGTCGAGATCACCTGCTGCGGACCGAAGCTCCCCTGCCCGTTGGTATTCTCGTACCAGGCGATGTTTGGATAGGCGGAGAGCGCGTCCGTGTCTCCGTCGCCATCGAGGTCGGTTGCGAATACCGGGTAGCCCGCGAGCGTCATGATCACCTGCTGCGGACCGAAGCTCCCCTGGCCGTCGGTGTTCTCGTACCAGGCGATCACGTTTTGGGCCGCAGAGGCAGAGAGCACGTCCATGTCGCCGTCCGCGTCCAGGTCCGCCGCAAAGACCGAGACCGCAGCGTCCGCGAGCGTCGTGATCAGCTGCTGCGGACCGAAGCTCCCCTGGCCGTCGGTGTTCTCGTACCAGGCGATCTTGTCGTCTTCGAACGAGGCCGACAGCACATCGACGTCGCTGTCGCCGTCCACGTCCGCGGCGGTCACCGAGTACGCGTGGCTCGCGAGCGTCGAGATCACGAGTTGCGGACCGAAGCTGCCCTGGCCGTCGGTGTTCTCGTACCAGGCGACCTTGTTGTCGTTGCTTGAGGCGGAGAGCACGTCCGTGTCGCCGTCGCCATCCACGTCCGCCGCTAAGACCGACCGCGCCCCGTCCGCGAGCGTCGTGATCACCTGCTGCGGACCGAACGTGCCCTGACCGTCCGTGTTCTCGTGCCAGACGACCCTGTCGCCTTCGAAGGCGGCGGAGAGCACGTCGATGTCGCCGTCCCCGTCCAGGTCCGCCGCGAAGACTGACCAAGCGCCGTCCGCGATCGTCGAGATCAACTGCTGCGGACCAAAGGTGCCCTGGCCATCGCTGTTCTCGTACCAGGCGATCTCGTCGTCCAGGTAGGAGGCGGACAGCACATCGGCGTCCCCGTCCCCGTCCAGGTCCGCGGCAAAAACCGACTCCGCGCGGTCCGCCAGCGTCGTGATCACCTGCTGGGCGCCGAAGGCTCCCGTTCCCAGCTCGGCGCCGTCGAGCAATCCATCGTCGTCACTGTCGGGGTCGTTCGGGTCGGTACCGACCTTCAACTCCATCCCATCAGCGAGACCGTCGACGTCCGTGTCGAACGCAGGGTTGCTCGCAAAGAAGCGATCGAAGCTCGCCGACAATGCCTGGTCTGAAGCGACACTCCGATCCGCCACCACCACACCGCTGTACCCGCTCCGGTAGACGGGCGGAGTCGAATCGCTGTACGTGACCGTGGCGAGCGGTGTGGTCAGATCGCTCGTGACGTACACCCGCCCCGTCAGCTGCACCGGACCCGTCCCCGTCGCCTGCAGCACCAGCCGGTAGTCGAGCGATGCGCTCAGCACCAGCGGCACCGAGACGAGCGCCGTCGGGAGCTGGTTCACGTGTTTCGAGAGCGAGAGCTCGGACGGCGAGACGGTCAGCTCGTAGCCGTCCTGGGTCAGCGCACTCGTCGCCGTGCTCCGCGCGCGGACTCCGTAGTGGTGACCGGCTACGGCGTCGTGGGCCACGAGATCGGCTGCGACGATCACGTCGCCGAACTCTTCGCCGCACGCCTGCCGCAGGCTGGCGGCACGCGCCGGGTCGGCGGGGTTCGACGTGGCGGGCACCGAGAGCCCGTAGGTCTGGCTCGCGACGACGAAGCTCGCACCCGACGTCGGCGCGAAGTGCGACCACGGCGGCGTGGAGTCGTCGCCATCTGCGAAGTCGTCCGCGATCGCGGTGTCTGCGAAGTCGAAGGCGCCCGTCTCGGCGGCCGTCGTCGCCACGCGGATCGCCCTGAAAGTCCAGCCCGCCGCGCCGCCTTGCTCGCGCAGGTGGATCTGATCGAACGTGGCATCGGCCGAGAATGTGGTCGTGCGACTTGCCGGCTGCGCGCACTCGGGCAGCGACGGATCCGGATCCAGCCACAGCGTGATCAGGTCGGCGCCCCCCGACACGTACTGCACCCGGAACACGATCGTCTTGACGTCGGTATCTCGGACGAGCTGCCAGGTCTGGCTGGGCTCCGGGGTCGGCGAGTTCAGATCGACGTCGCCCGTGTCGGTCAGGAAGGCGCTGTAGGCCAGGCTGGCGAGTGAATTCCCGACACCGAGCCGCGGCGTCGTGGCGCCTTCGTACAACTCGAAGCCAGCGAGGTAGGGCTCGTCACCCGAGTCCGAGATCGGCTCTACGACGAACGTGAAGTAGAGGGTGTCCGAGTCGGTGGAGCCTCGGGAAAGGGACAGGCCCGAGAGGTTCGATCCGTGCCCGGTCTCGTCGACGGTGATTGGCCCCGCGTTCGAGTACTGCACCTCCGCGCGAGTGGGCGCTGCGAGCGAGCAGATCGACAGTGCAAGGATCAGCCATCGGCGCAGCATCGATGTCTCCAACTTCGGCAACTCGGGACCCGTATCCACACCAGCGCGCGGCCGATGCCATTGGGCAGCTTAAGCGGAACGCGCACAGTGAAGCAACGAATATCGAGTCGCAGAACGCCAGAAGGGGCTCGGGAGAGGGGTTCGAAAGCGCATACCAGGATATTCCCAGGTACACAGCCTCGGATCAGCGAAGTTCTGCGTCCGATGGGACCTTGCGCACCCGGAGCAAACCACCAAGATCCGTCGCAGCGCCTTCAGATTCGATGCTCTCCGATTCGAGGTTGCTGGTTCGACGATCGTAGGTCTGGAGCATCACTCGAGCGCCAGGTCGCGGAATCTCGCGAGCTGGGCGTCGTCGATCCCGAGCGCCTCGCGGCGATACGCGTCGAACGAGCCGTATTGCTCGTCGATCGCCGCGAAGGCCGCGTCGAGATAGGCGGACTCGACGCCGAGCACGGGGCGGATGCGTTCGGGATCGACCCGGAACAGCGACATCACGCGCACCATCAGCAGCGTGCGTTCGATCCTCGATGCCGTGTAGTGGTTGGTCAGCAGGAAGTCTTCGTAGACGGTTTCGAGCGGGACCCCGAGCGTCCGCAGGATCAGCGCCGAGGCGAAGCCCGCCCGATCCTTGCCCGCCGTGCAGTGCACCAGCGCCGGCAGGTTCTGCGGCTCGCGGATGCGCGCGAACATGTCGCGATATCGATCCGCGAATTTCGTGGCGAACATCCGATTGCCGTCGATCAGCATCTGCCGGAGATCCACGTCGAAATCTCCGGACCGGATCGCTTCGCGAATCCCGTCGGCGTCGAAACTCGGGTCCCAGATCTCGAGATGGGCGACTTCGGGCGGGTCGCCGCCGGGCAGTCGATCGGGATGCCGGGTCCACTCGGGCGCCCCCCGGAAGTCGCAGACCAGCTCGATGTCGAGCGACGCGAGCTTCTGGAGATCCGCCGGCGTGAGTTCCGAGAGATTGTCCGAGCGATAGAACGTCCCCCACTTCACACTGCGGCCGTCCTCGGTCGCGTAGCCGCCGAGATCGCGGAAGTTCGGCGCTCCTTCGAGGGCGAGGTGTCGCCGTTCGACGTCCGGCGGCATGCCCTCGTAGAGTTCGGGTCCGCAACCGATCACGCACAGCGACAGCACCAGCAGACCGCCGATCGCCGTCGCTCGAAACGGCAGGGGTCGGCGGCGGACGGCGGCGCGCAACACGCGGAGACAGGGCATCCGGATCCTCGCGGAGGGAAACGCGGAGTCTACCGGGCAAGGAGACGTGCGCTCCGGAGGTCGGAGATCGTGCGGGCGCCGCGGTTCAGCGACCGTTGCGCTTTCGCTTGCGTGCGTTTTCGACGAGATAATCGAGCACGACTTCGTCGAGGGGTTTCTCGCTGATGATCCCGTCACCGAAGGCCCGCGCGAGCCGGTCCCGGGAGACTTCCGCGGCGGCGGGCGGCAGCGGCGGCAAGGCATCCGTCGCAGTCGGATGTTCGACGGGGGGCGGCGCGGTCGGAGCGGGACGCACAGTCCGGTGCGGCGATCCGACGCCGACGGCTCCTGTCGGCGCCTCGACCTCGGGCGACGCGACGTTGGCCGAGTCGGTCGAGTCGCCGAAGATGCCGGCACCGAGCCGCTCGGCGATGACTGTGTCGTGGAACCCGCGACTGAGCTGCTTCAGCATCTCTTTGTGCTGGGCTTCCATCAGCGCCTTCAACTCGGGCGCGGCCACCTCTGCCGAATACTCGCGCTTGTGGGACGCGAGGATGTTGCCGCCGTGGAACAGGTGCGTGATGACATGGGGATTCGCGCGTCCACTGTCCTCGGTCTGGACGTGGAACACGACCCCGCGATGGCGGTGGTTGGTGTTGAACCCTAACTGCATCGCGTGTTCGAACTCCCCGAGACCGATCCGATTCTGCATCCGCGCGCGCCGGCCGGCGCGTCATTCTATGGCAAGCGTTGCACCCGACCTGCTCCGACGTCGGCGCGTCCTCTGCCCGCGCCCACCCGACTCGGTTCTGCGCATCGTGTATCGGGACGCTCGGCCGCGACCTGAACCGGCACCTCGCTCCGGCGCGCCGAATCCCCCAGGGTGAAGACGATCCTTCGCGATTCGACGCTCGGCCGGGCGTCCGATTCCGCTCGACTTCAGACCGAGTGATCCCCCCAGCGATTCCAGAACGTCACTTCGCTCGCGGGCGGCCGGGCGGCCGGCCGGAAGTCGGTGCCCCGCGTGTACGCGACCGGCAGCAGGGCGACCTGCAGCGCCTGCGCGGGGATGCCGAGCAGCGCCGCCACCTCGGCCTCATGGATCAGATGCAGCGTGGTCAACACCGAACCGAGGCCGCGGCTGCGGAGTGCGAGTTGGAAGCTCCAGATCGCCGGATAGATCGAGCCGTACGCACTCGATGCGAGCACGGGCACGAAGCGATCGGGTGGACGCTCGCTGAGGCACGGGATCACCATCACCGGGACCTCGGCGAGATGGTCCATCAGCCAGCGCGCCGAATCGTAGACGCGTGCGGTCTGGGCATCGGCCGGGTCGACGGACTTCTCCGCCGCCGCCAGCGCCGGTGAACCACGCCGGTAGATGTCCGCGAGCTGGCTGCGAAGCGTCGGATCGGTGACCACGAGCCAACGCCAGGTCTGTCGGTTCGACGCCGTGGGGGCCTGCTGGGAAAGCCGGATGCAGTCGTGGATCACTGCCGCTTCGACCGGACGCGAGAGGTCGAGCCGGCGGCGCACCGCGCGGGTGGTCGAGAGAAGACGATCGACGGTCTCGAGGTCGAAGGGAGCGGACACCTGCGCAGTCTCGCACGTCCCGACACCGGTCGCGGGATCGGCGGCGATCCGGCTCAGTCGGGACGCGCCGCCGATCCGGATCCCGATGGATCGCCCGCGCTCGTCACGCCGAGCGCGCGCCGCGCCGCGAGCGGATCGCGCAGCGGATCGGCCCGCAGCCGCGCGACCGTGTCGACGTCGAAGCGGCGTTCGACCGGCAGCCCGGAGAATCGCGCCACCACCCAGTCGAGCAGCGCGGCCAGTTCGGCGTCGCTGAGCGGCGCCTGGGCGACGCCCGGCACCCGGGCGAGATACGCGCGCCCGGCTTCGCTCGAGGCGAGCGGCGCGAGGTCGTGCAGCGAGGGAGTGACCCCCTCGATGCCCGTGCCATCGAGGCGATGACAACCCGAGCAGTTGAGCGCGTAGTGCTCGGCGACGGGATCCGGACCGGCAACGCTCCCGCGCGGCCACGCGCCGAGCCAGAGCACGAGCCCGATCGCGACGGCGCGCCTCACTGTTCGCGTTGGGGTTCGGTCGCCTGGCCGAGCACCACGGCGATCGAGCAGTTGTAGCGCTGCGAGGTGGCGCCTGCGCACCAGTTGATGTCGTTGTTGCGGTACCAGTGGTACTCGGGCCGTTCACCCTCGTTGCGATTGCACGCGCAGCGGCCGCAGGCCCCGATCCCGCAGCAGTCGTTGTACGAGATCAGATAGTCCTTGCCGTCGACCGGATTGCGGCAGGTGCCGACCCAGGTCACCGGTGACGTCTCGCTGCCGGGCGGACAGCTCGAAGCGCTGCCCCCGCAGCACGCGCAGGCGAACCCGTCGATCGCGCAGTGGCGCCAGTAGTCGCAGCTCTTGGGGTCACCGGCGGGGCCCGGGATGTCCTCGCTCGGCGCGGGTACCCGCCGCGCACCGCCGGTCGCGTCGCCGCTCGCCCGGGCGATCGGGAGCAGCGGCAAGGCGCTGCCTCCGATCAGCAGCGTGCCGACCCGCGCGAGAAAGCTTCTTCGACCGGAGCGTCGCGCGACGTCCCGCGCGCGGGCTTCGAGCCAGCGATCGAGCCACGTCGACGCGCCCATCATGAACGTCCTCCCGACGCCGCGGATGCACGATCGGCTGCATCCGTCGACCGCGTGGCGAGCTCGACTTCGAGGCCGCCGAGATACTCCTGCAGCGATGCCACGCCGAGACGATCCGCTTCGAAGAGGCTCTCGAGATGCTCGCGCGTGTTGACGATGCCGATCGCCCGGATCACACCCGCCGGATCGAGCAGGACCGCGTACGGCAGCTTCGACACCGCAAAGTGCAGACCGAGGGACTCGGAGAGCACGTACTCGGTCTCGTCGAGTCCGCGCTCGCGAACGAAGGCCCGATGATCGTCGGAGGGTCCGTCGCTGGCGTAGACGAGCCGCACGCCGCCGCTCTGCTCGGCGAGCACGCGCTCGAGGGTCGGAAGCAGGGTCTTGCAGACGGGACAGCTCGGAGACAGGAAGAAGATCAGGGTCCGACGTGCGAGCGCATCGGCACCGCCGACCCGCACCCGCCGTCCAGACAGATCCGGTAGCCACATCTCGGGGGTCGCCTCACCGACCTGCGGACCGCGCCGCAGCGCAAGTGCACCGACCGGCGCGATGCGCTCGTGCAGCAGGCCGATCTGGCGCGTGAGCGCGACGACCACGAGGGCCAGGACCACGACCAGCGCCCACAGGACGAGATGCGAGACGACCAGAGCCTCGCTCATGCGGACCTCCGGGCGGCGAGCGTTCGGAACCCCATCCCGGCGAGACGTGTGGCGGCGCTCTGGACGAGGATCAACACCAGCGCGCCAGCGAACACGCTGACGACGTCGAGCCACGAAACGGTTCGCGGCGAAGCGGGGATCAGGCAGGCCGCAGCCAGCGCGGCGAGCAGGCCGTTGCGGACGAGCAGCCAGCCCGTGAGCGGCTGGCGGTGGCCCGGACCGAGGCAGCCGCAGTCGACGTCACGCCGCCCGCGCGCGAGGTTCGTTCCGATCGCGAGCGAGTACACGGTGAGCAGCGTCAGCGCGAGCCCGCCCCCGAGCCGGGCGGCGCCCGGTGCGAGCAGGGCCAGCGCGGCGGCGAGTTCGCCGACCAGCAGCAGCCCGGTCACCGCCGGCGCGCTCGCGTCCGGCACCAGCCGATGACCGCGCACGATCGTGTCGAAGGCGGCGTGATCGCGCAGTTTGTGCAGCGCGGCCTGCGCGAACACGAAGGCGAGCGTGGCGCGGAGGATGCCGACGACTACCGGGTCCATGTCAGGGCTGCCTCATGGTCGGACCGGCGAGGCCCGTATCGCCGATCACGCGCAGCACTTCACCCGTCAGGGCATCCATCACGGCGACCGCGCCGCGTTCGGCGTTGCGGGCGAACAGCACGGGCCTCTCGTCGGGCGTCACCACGATCGCGTGGACACCCTCCTGCGGCATCACCCACTCCATCAAGCGATACGTGAAGGATCCTGGGTCGATGCCCGCCACGCTGGCGATCCAGGCCGCCGTCAGGTTCGGGGGTTCGAAGCGCGCGATGCGCTGCTGCGTGTCGAGATCGAACACCCAGATCTCGGGGCCCGGCTGCTTGTGACTGCCCGACTCGCCCTCGTGCATCACGACATAGAGGCGGCGCGCCGCCGCGTGGATCGCCACGTGCTGAAGACCGCCCGGGTACCAACCCGACGCGCTCTCCTTCTCCCCGAGCAGCGACCAGGCCGGCTCGATGCGGGGGGACGCGCCGGAGAAATCCAGCGTGTGCACCCTCCCCGCGAAACTCACGAAAACCCAGCGCGCGCCGTCCCGAGCGGCCGCCATGAAGACCGGATCCCCGATCGGATCGAAGAACCGGGCGCTGGGTCGCGTCTCCAATTTCTTCCCTTCGCCATCGAGATCGACCTGCAGCGCCGTCCCGTCCCCGCACAGCGTCGCGAAGCGCGACTCCGAAACCGGATAGATGGCCGCGCAACCCGCGATCGGGATCTCTCCGACGAACTGGCGCCGGTCGATGTCGAGGATCGAAACCGACACCTGGGGAAATTGATTGAACAGGGCGATGAAGCGATCGCCGAGCAGTTCGGCGTATCCGAACGAAGTGTTGCTCTGCCCGAGCCGCGTGGGCAACTCGATCTCGCCCTTCGCAGCCAGCGTCGTCCAATCGTAGAGACTGACGAAGTCGCTGCGCGTGCCGCGCGTGCCGCGTGAGTACAGGATGTCGGCCGAGTAGATCTCGCCCCGCGAACGCGACACCAGGGGCGGCGGGAACATCAACTCGGTCGGCGTGTCGAGGATGCCGCGCACCTCGCCGGCATCGCCGTCGATCAGCAGGCTGTGGTGCAGCAGCCGGTCCGGGACCCAGAGCCAGTGGTCACCCGGCGGCGGCACCGTCGCGAAGGGTTCTGCCGGACTCGCTGCAGGGGCGGCGTCCGGTTCGAGGGCCGGCGCAGTCGGCGCCGCCAGCAGCCCGAAAACCGACCCCGCGATCGCGGCAACCCACGCGCGCATCGACCCCGACCGAACCCTCGAACGCGCGCTCCCGACCCCGCTCGCCGCCACGCGGATCACGAGCGATCCCGTCGTCCGGCGAGGCCGCTGGCGTCCATGTCGGTCGCAGGCTGCTCGGCACCGGGCGCCAGACGTCCGCCGTCCCCCAGATGTCCACGCCCGGGGACGTGATTGACTTCGATCCGGATCCCGTCCGGGTCCTCGAACAGGATCGAGTAGTAGCCGGGCGCGAATCCGCCCTCCTTCGGCCCGTGCACGATCCTCGCAGCGAGATCATCCGAGACGAACGCGAAGATCGTGTCGACGTCCGCCCGCTCACGTGCCCGGAAGCAGAGATGATGGAGACCCGCGGTCTCCTGGTCGAAGGGCTTGCCGCGCTTGCCGGGCGGTGCGCCCCGCACCAGCACTCCCGTGCGAGAGCCGATGCAGTACACGATGTCTTCGCCGCGGATCAGCGTCTTCATCCCCAGGAACTGGCAGAGCGATTCCCAGAACGGCACGCACCGATCCGGATCGTTCACGGTCAGCGCGATGTGCGCGATTCCGTTGACCTCGACGCTCACTGCCTCTCGTGCCTCACTGCGGCGTCATGCCGCCGTCGATGGTGTAGATCGAACCGGTGATGAAGCGCGCGTCGTCGCTGCACAGGAACGCGATCAGGGCGGCGACTTCGTCCGGAGTGCCGTAACGACCGAGCGGGATACGCTGGCCCAACATCGCCTTCACGGCCGCGGCATTCCCCGGCGCCATTCCCTCTTCGAGGGCACGCATCATGCGCGTCTCGATCGGCGACGGGCACACCGCGTTGACGCGGATCTTCTCGGGTGCCGCGCCGATTGCCGCAGAGCGGGTCAGCCCGATCACCGCGTGCTTGCTCGCCACGTACGGCGCGATGTTCGGATCGCCGAGCAGACCGGCCACCGAAGCCACGTTGACGATCGCGCCGCCGCCGCGCGTACGCAGCGCGGGAAGCACGGTCTTCAGCCCGAGGAACACCCCCTTCACGTTGATCGCCATCACGCGGTCGAACAGGTCCTCGGGCGAATGTTCGATCGGCGCGACCGCACCCTCGATGCCCGCGTTGTTGACCAGGATGTCCACGCCGCCGAAGCGCGCGGTCGCTTCGGAGACCACGCGCTGCCATTGGTCGGCGCGCGTGACGTCGTGCTCGACCCCCACGATCTCGCCGCCGGCTTGCTCGACGACGCGCGCCGTCTCGTCGAGCGGCGAGTCCTTCAGATCGCTGGCCACGATCCGCGCGCCCTCGCTGGCGAGTCGCAGCGCGGTCGCTCGTCCGATGCCCCCGGCCGCGCCGGTCACGATCGCGACGCGACCGTCCAATCTGCTGCCCATGCGTTGGCCTCCGCTCCGTGAGGGCGCTCCGCGCCGGCCGCCAGCCTATCACGCCGCACGGGGCGACCGATCGCGTCTCGGCCGGTGCGAGTCCGGGTCCAGCGACCGCTGGGTTCGCGGTACCCGCCGCGGGGTGTACGGCCGGGCCGTAGCGACGCGTCGCCCACGGCCCGGCCGGCCCTCTCCTCGCGGTCCCGATCGGCAGAGTTTCGTGCTTGGATCCAATGGGATGCACGGATCTCCACGAATCTTCCGAAGGACTCGCGGCGCGTTCCCGCGAGGCCACCGATACGCGCTCGACTCGCGGTCCGATCGGTTTCAGCGGCGTGCCCGCACCCGGTTCCGCGAGACCGCCCGACGAAGCCAGCCGAGCGTGAAGAGCCCCGCATACGCGAGCGCCCCCGAACCCGGCTCCGGGACCTGGAACGCCGCGATGCCTGGCGTCGGGGTTTCGAGCGCAATGAAGTCCGCCGAGTTGTCGTCGCTGTCCAGATCGGCGAAGCGACGAGCGAGGCTCGATCCCGCCGCCGGATCGATGGCGGGCGTGCCCTCCCCGGCAAAGATCTCGCCGAGCGCAAACACCCCGTAGCCGAGGGCGTCGACGGCGAACTGACCGTCGCTGAGCACGATCGAGTCCGGGCCGTTCTGGAAGTCGAAGTTCAGCAACAGATCGGCGAGGCTCACGGCGCTGGTGCCGTCGGAGCGTGCGTCGGCGACGACGAACAGACCGTTCGCACCGATCGCCCCGGTGAGCACGAGGATCGGGCCGA
Organism: bacterium; assembly: GCA_031413515.1. Classification (GTDB taxonomy): domain Bacteria; phylum Myxococcota_A; class UBA9160; order UBA9160; family UBA4427; genus TMED88. The sequence goes on along the minus strand of JANOFF010000158.1, from coordinate 55,376 downwards.
CGTCTCCGTTGGCGCCGTTCACGCCCTCGAGCGTGAAGCCGTCGAGAGATTCTCCCGGCGTGCCCGAGATCTCGATGAACGACTGACCGTCGTCGCTTCCGACGGCGTCATAGAACACCTCGCTGATCAGCGGCAGCGCACGTGCGGGGCCCGAGAGCAGAACACTCGTCAGCGTGAGCGGGACCAGCCAGGCCAGTGACCGGAGCAGATGGTTCGGTGCGCGCCCACGACAGGGCGCAGTCCAGAGCTTGGGATTCATGTTGGGAAGATTCCTTGCCGGGACCTGCGGGTCGGGGTGTGTCGCACGGCGCAGTCCGGAGCGGTTCATCGAACCGATCCGCACCCCACCGTCACGGTCGGGCTTCGATCGCCTCGCTGAACCAGCCGCCCGTCCAGGCGTCGAGGCCCGCCGCGAGTTCCTGGCAGCGGATCTCGAGCGCGAGCGCTTCCGGATCGTTCCGATCCTCGAAGCGGGCCAGGGCGGCCAGCGAGCGCCGGCGATCGAAGTAGAGCTGATTGACCTCGTCGAGCACGTTGTCGCGCAGCGTGACGACCTGACGTGCCTCGCGAGAAAGGTCTGGTGCATCGCTGTTGTAGACGACATCGGCGAGATCCCAGATGAACGTCACCGAGCCATCGATCCCACTCGACCGACCGTTGAATCGATCGTTCAACTGCTGCAGCTGTCCATAGGTGAACGACTCGTCGTAGTCGCCCTGCGTGTCGACGTCATAGACGGCTCCGGCGCGCAGGCTGATCGCGGGCACCCAGCCCCGTCGCCCGATCCGGCGCCGCAGTTTCTCGAAGTACTCAGGCTCGAGACCCGCGCGTTCGAGCACCTTGGCGTGCACGCGTCGCAGGTCGGGATCGGCAGACAGCCGGAGCGAGGCTTCCGGTCCGAGCGAGTTGCCACCCCCCGGCGATCGTTGTCCGACCAGCACTCTCGACGGCCCGACCGCAAACAGGGTGTCCGCGGTGCCGGCCAGCGCGACGGTCGACCCGTGTCCGGCGGGCGACTTCGCGCGCTGCCAGCGTGTCGGCCACGGAGCCGCGGCCATCAATCCCTGATCGGTGGCGAGCCAGACTGCGCCGCCGGCATCGAACAGCCGCAGCGCGATCGAGCCCGGCGCGAGAACCGGAAATACGACCTCCCAGCGGAGCGGGTCCGATCCGGTTTCGAGCGTGCGGGCGATCGCCTGGCTGAACAAGACCACGACCTCGTCGCCCGCGAAATCGACGACGACGTCGACCGGCGGTTGATTGGCGGGCTGGCCGGCGATCTCGACGCGTCGGGCGGACCCGACGGCGACAGCCCCGGCCTCCGCGTCCAGCCTCAGTCGCCACAGCCGACCGTCCGCGATCGCGAACACGTCGAACGAATCGGTGCCCGAGCGATTCGCGGAAACGGCGCGGGCCGCGATCGCGACGACCGGCGACTGGGGAAGCCCATCGACGACGCGCGTCCAGACCCGGGCGTCGTTCGAGACGAACAAACCAGCGTCGGTCGCGGCGAGAACGCTGCGCCCCGTCAGGAGCACGCGATGCACCCGGCGTGCACCGTCCCCCGGCGCGAGCGCGAGTTCGCTCGACTGGCCAGCGGGATCGACGCGCCACAGTCCGCGTGCGGTCGCCGCCCAGACGGTCGCGTCCGCTGCGAACGCGAGATCGACGACGGCACCGGGCAGACGAACCCGCCGCCAACCCGAATCGAGCGGGGCTGCGGGATCACGTGCGATGGACGCGAACGCCAGACCCTCGCTGTCGCCGAGTGCGAGGGTCGTCTCGCTCCGATCGACCGCGACGGCCGCGAGCACGTCGCTGACCGGTCCCTTCAGCGTCCTCCACGACCACGGGTCCTGCGAGGACTCGGTCGCTGTCGAGCCGGACGCCGGGGTCGACGGAGCGGAGCGAGCGGATTGCGCCGCGCTCGTCGAGACGGCGAGCGATGCACCGGGTAGGAGAAGCCAGCAGGCCGTGCCGAGTGCGATCCCGTTCAGGCCGCGGCTCGCTCGGGCGAACACGCGTCGTCGCGAGGCCGCCGGGTGGATTCGCGCGGCGGCGGGTCGGACGCGGATGGATCGGTTCGCATGCTCCATGTCCAGATCGCCAGAGCAATCTGCGTGCCGCCCTGGCGCCAGACTCCGCGCAGCCGCCACGGCTCTGCGAACGACGCGCCACGAGAACGCCGTCGCCGCGCGGCCACACGCCGTGCCGCGCTCCCGCTTGACGCCCTCCCCCCCCTCCAGAAGAATCGCCTGCGATGATCGCCCCCCGAACGCGACTCCTCCGCGCAGCCGTCGAGTTCGTCGGCGTTGCGTCCCTTCTCGTCGCACTCGGTGCGGCGCCCCTGGCAATCGCCGAGACCGAAACGGCCGACGTCGTGGCCCTGCGCGAATCCGTCGCCCGGGATCGCGCTCGCTTGATCGAACTGATCAGCCGGGCGCCGAGTGGAGACACGCCGTCGGCGGCCGCAGACCCGGAACTCCGTGAGATCGCCGACCGCCTGCCGCGCACGCAGGCGGCTCTTCGCGAACGGACGTCGACTGTTTCAGTGGATCCGCCGGCCGTTGCGCCGGTCGCGCCGCCCTCCGATCCGCAGTCGGAAATCGACCGCGAGTGAGGGAACTCCTTCGATGAGTCCCGTGCGACGGGTCGAGCCGCGACCCGACGGTCCGATCGTGGCGCTGTGCGGCGGCGTCGGAGCCGCGCGGCTGCTGCGTGGTCTGGTGCGGGCGGTGCCGGCACAGCAGATCGTGGCGATCGTGAACACGGGAGACGACCGCGAGTTCTACGGCGTCCACGTCTCTCCCGATCTCGACATCGTCACCTACACGCTGGCCGGCCTGGTCGATCCATCACTCGGCTATGGACTCGCAGGCGACACGTTCGGTCTCGTCGACGCACTGGCGAAACTCGGTCACGAGACCTGGTTCCGTCTGGGTGATCGCGATTTCGCGCAGTGCCTCCACCGCACACTCCGGCTGCGCGCGGGCGAGGGCCTCGCCCGGATCACCGACGACCTCCGCCGACATCACGCGCTCTCGCTGCGGCTGATCCCGATGTCGGAAGCCCCGTGCCCGACGGTCGTCGAACTGACGGACGGGCGGCGCATGCACTTCGAGGACTACATGATCCGCGAACGCGCGCCGGATGCCGTGGCGCGCGTCGATCTCTCACTGGCGGCGGGGACCCGGCCCGCGCCCGGTGTCCTCGAAGCGCTCGCCGAGGCACGCGCGATCCTCGTGTGTCCGAGCAATCCGGTGGTGTCGATCGGCCCGATCCTCGCCGTGCCCGGCGTGCGTCACGCCCTCGAGTCGCGGCGCTGTCCCGCCGTCGCGATCTCACCGATCGTCGGGGGCGCCGCCGTGAAAGGCCCGGCGAGCCAATTGCTGCGCGGCCTCGGCATCGAGGTGAGCGCCCTCGGCGTCGCGCGCCACTACGCGGCCTGGATCGATGGATTCGTGATCGACGAGCGCGATCGCCCGATCGCGGCCGAAGTGGCGGCACTCGGGCTGCGCGTCGCGGTGACCGACTCGATGATGGTGGACGCGAGCGCTTCGGAGCGGGTCGCCCGGGTCGCCCTCGAACTCGCCGGTGTGCCGTCGTGAGCGCGGCGGTCGTGCCTGTGAAGCATCTCGCCGCAAGCAAGTCGCGGCTGATTCCCGAGCTGTCCCGCGGCGAACTCGAAGCCCTCGCCCTCGCGATGGTGGAGGATGTGCTCGGCGCCCTGCTCGCGACGCCCGAGCTCGATCGGGTCGCGGTCGCGACGCCGGACGAGCGCGTCGCTGCACTGGCTCGGCGGCTCGGCGCCGAGGCGTTGCTCGGACCGGATCCCGGACTGAACGCCGCCATCGATTCGGCCAGCAGCCGTCTGGCGCTCGACCCCGGCGAGTCGCTTCTGGTCGTGCTCGGCGACGTGGCGGGCGCCTTGCCCGCCGAGCTGTCGCAAATGTTCAGTGCACTCGCAGAGCTGCCGGCGGGCGCCGGCGCCGTCCTGGCCCCGTCGCGAGACGGCGGGACCTCGGCGCTGCTGCGACGTCCCGGCAACGCCCTGCCCAGCTGCTTCGGACCGGACAGCGCCGCGCGTCATCGTGCCGCGGCGCGCTCGCTCGGCGTACCGCTTCGAGTGCTCGAACTTCCCTCGCTCGCGATCGATCTCGATCACCGCGAAGACGTCGAGGGCTTCCTCGAGCGGAACAGCGGTGGACTTCGCACCCGTGCGCTGCTCGATCAACTCGGATGGTCTCCGCTGCAACTCGGCGATCTGCCCTGAGTCCGCGTTCCGGCAGGACGCAGGACGGATATCAAAAAGGAGAGCTCGTCCATGACGGCCGACTCGAACACGACACCGCCCCCGATCCGGCTCACACCGCTCACCGGCATCCCGCCGATCGCGCCGGGTGACGACCTCGCCGCGCTGCTCGATGCGGCTGCGGCGCGCTGCGGCGTCGTGCTGCGCGACGGCGTGCTCGTGGTGTGCCAGAAGATCGTCTCGAAGACCGAGGGGCGACTCGTGCGACTCGCCGACATCGTGCCGAGCGAGCAGGCGATCGAGATCGCCACGCAGGACGACAAGGACCCGCGCCACGTCGAGGTGGTGCTGCGCGAGACGGTGCGGATCGTGCGGCGCGCACATCGGGTCGTGATCTCCGAGACCCGCCACGGTTTCGTGTGCGCCAATGCAGGCGTCGACCTGTCGAATGCCCCAGGCAGAGACATCGCCGTGCTGCTTCCCGAGGATCCGGACGCGTCCGCGGCGCGATTGCTCGACGCCCTCACGAAGCGCGGGGCGAAGCAGCTCGCGGTGATCATCAGCGACACGTTCGGACGGCCCTGGCGGGAAGCGCTGGTCGACGTGGCGATCGGCTCGGCGGGCATCGACCCGATCCTCGACATCCGCGGCGGTCTCGACTGGTCGGGGCGCGAACTCGAGGTCACCACGATGGCGACCGTCGATCAGCTCGCTGCGGCCGCAGGGCTATTGATGGTCAAGAGTCTCGGGATCCCCGCCGTGTTCATCGAGGGCATCTCTGGCGGGGGCAGCGGCTGCGTGGCCGACCTGCTGCGCGATCCGCAGCAGGATCTGTTTCGCTGAGCGCAGCGGGACCGGTCTGCGATCCCCGCACGGCCGCTCGCATGACCGCCGGGCACCAAGACCCGCGGAATTCATGCGGGCTTCCCCGCAGGCCCGGCGGCTGGCGCGAACCCACGAATCCGCCTCTTTCCATTTCGTGTGACCTGCCGAAGTGTCTGCGGCCGCCGTCTCCCGATCTGGCAAGGAGCCCACCGCGTGACGACCGATCGAACCCATCGAAGCCTGCGCTCGCTGTCCGCTCCGGCACTCGCCGCGGGGCTGCTCCTCTTCTGGCTCGCACTGCCCGCCCACGCCATGGAGGACCGACGCCCGCTCGGCTCGAAGCCCCGATCGGATGTCCGGGTCGGCGCACGGCACGCGGCGGAAAGCCTGGATTCTGCGGTGGGCCCGCTCGAGCGTCTGCGCCGGCGCTTGCAAGCGATTCCGCTTCGGCCCGTGTCGATCGGAACGCCACCGCGACGTCCGACGGATCCCGAGCGGGGTCTGGGGGTCGTGATCAGGATCCCGTTCTGACGCGAGCCCCGACGCGGGCCCGACGCAGCGGGTTCAGATCAGCTCGCGCAGGGTCTTCCAGAGTTCGTGCATGCCCTGGGGCCCATGCGCGGACGTGACCCGGACCGTCACGTCGTATCCGGCGAGCTGCTCGCGGAGCAGGGCGACGCGCTTCTGACGCTGCATGGTCTTGAGCTTGTCCGCCTTGGTGATCACCACGATGGCATGGATCCGGCGCTCGCTCAGCCAGTCGAGCAGCAGCGTCTCGTCCTCGGAGATGTCGCGGCGGACGTCCTGCAGCAGGATCGCGGCGCGCAGCTGGGTACGTCCCTCGAGGTAGCCCTCGATCAGCGTGCGCCAGGTGCGTCGCTCGCTGCGCGAGACCTGCGCGAACCCGTAGCCGGGCAGATCGACGAACAGGAGCGGCCCGCTTTCGATCTCGACATCGAAGAAGTGGACCATCCGCGTCTTGCCCGGCGTCGAACTGGTGCGCGCGAGACTCCTGCGATTCACGAGCGCGTTCAAGAGGCTCGATTTGCCGACGTTCGAGCGGCCGAGGAAGGCGAACTCGGGCAGATCCGTCTCGGGCAGCTGGGAGACCTGCGCGCACGATGTGCGCAGCGCAGCGCTCTTGATCTTCATGCCGGCTCTCCGGTCTGCTTCTCATGGGCGATCTGCTCGAGCACCGGAGCGAGACGCGCGAGCGCTTCCTCGATCGACCGGTCATCCACCGCATAGCAGAAACGCAGCCAGCCCTCGGCTTCGGGTCCGAAATCGATGCCCGGCGTCGTGCCCACCCGCGCGCGCGCGAGCAGCTGGCTCGAGAGTGCGCGCGAATCGGCGCCGAAGCGACGCGCATCCGCGAGCACATAGAAGGCGCCGGCCGGGGCATGGGGGACGCCGAAGCCGAGCTCGCGCAGACCCGCCACCAGTCGGTCGCGTCGGGCCGCGTAGGCGCGCGTCGTCCGCTCGACATGCTCGTGACCGTGCCGGAGTGCCGCGATCCCGGCATGCTGCACGAAACGGCTGGCCGAGATGAAGAGATTCTGCTGCATGGTCTGCAGCGGTCGCATCGCCCACTCCGGCGCAACCAGCCAGCCGAGCCGGAAGCCAGTCATCGCATAGCGCTTCGAGAACCCGTCGAACACGAAGACGTCGGCATCGAGGGTCAGCGCCGACGTGATGCGTGCACCGTCATACAGGAGTCCGTCGTAGATCTCGTCGGACAGGATCGGCAGCCCGAGTTCGGCGAGTCGCCGCATGCTGGCCCCGCTCTGCACCGCGCCGGTGGGATTCGACGGAGAATTCACCAGGATGGCCCGGGTGCGCGGTGTGATCGCCGAGGCGACCCGCTCGGGATCGAGCGCATAACCATCGGCCGCGGAGGTCGGCACCGAAACCGGCACGCCGCCGCAGTAGCGGATGAAATTCGGATAGCAGGGATAGACCGGGGCCGGCAGCACGACCTCGTCGCCCGCGTCGATCAGCAACGAGAACGCCAGCAGCATCGCGGGTGACGTGCCGGACGTCACCAGAACGCGCCCGGGATCCGGCGATACGCCGAAGCGCTCTCCGCAGTTCGCGGCGATCGCCTCGCGCAGTTCGAGCAGGCCGCGGCTGTCGGTGTAGCTCGTCTCGCCGTCGGCCAGCGCACGGCTGCAGGCGTCGATGGCGGCGGCGGGCGGGGCGCCGGCCGGCTCGCCGATCTCGAGATGGATGACGTCCACTCCGGCGGCCTGCATCTCGAAGGCGCGTTCCATCACTTCCATCGCGAGAAAGGGTCGAAGATCGAGGACACGGCTGGCCAGGCGGGGACGCGGGCGCGGATTCATCCGCCGGGGATTAGCCGCACAGGCTGGGGGTGTCAAGCAACGCAGCGCTGCAACTCATTGTAAAACATGACGTTTTGGAGCCCTCTTCGATTGACTCGCGAATCGCCGGTGGCTATGGTCCGGCCGCTCGCAGTGCCGTACCTCTGCAGCGGGCCGGCGAATCCTACCGACACCCGGACCACGACCCGACCGGGTGCCGCTCCGTCCGTCGGCGCGAACACGCGGCAGATTCACTGGAACAAGGGCTGGACGCGCACCGCGCGGGCTGCACAGGCAGCGGGAGTGGATCCATGTCGAAGGGAGCGCAGATCGCCATCGGGGCGGCCATCGTCGCCCTCCTGCTCGGCTGGTTCGGATACACGAACCTGCGAGAGGGCGCGACCTTCCAGTATTACAAGAGCCTCGACGAATTCATCGCGCAGGGCGACTCGCACCGGGGGCGCGCGCTGCGCGTGCACGGCTACGTGGCCAACGACTCGATCCAGCGCGACCTCGATACCAAACAGGTCCGCTTCTCGGTGCAGAACGATCCTCCGCATGCGGGCTTCGCCGCCGTCAACACGCTGGAGGTGTTGTTCCTCGGACTCGACACGCCCGACATGTTCAAAGATGGCGCCGAGGTGGTGATCGAGGGTCGACTGCAGGACCACAAGACCGAGACGGTCTTCCTCGCCGACAACGTATTGGCCAAGTGTCCGTCCAAGTTCGAAGGCAAGGGCCAGCCGATGGGATCCGGACCCGGAGACGAGGCGAGCCTCTGATCCGCTCGCGCTTTCCGGATCCGGCGAAGCCACGACTCCCGCACCGCGGCCGCTAGGCTCGTTGCTCACCCCACCCCGCAAACCTGGAGTCGAGTCCATGCCCGAGATCGGACTGTACGCGCTGCGCCTGGCTCTCGCGGTCGCGGTGATCGGCATCGGGGCGGGCATTTTCGCGGGCTGGACGAAGCGCAGCGAATGGAGCGGCGTCGCCGAGCGCTCCGTCTACGCGGTGTTCGCCCTGCTCGCCACCGCGATGGGGGTGCTCTTCTACGCGCTCGCCACCAACGACTTCTCGCTCGCGTACGTGTCGCGTCACTCGGCGCGCAGCATGGAACTCCAGTACCGGCTCGGGGCACTCTGGGGCGGACAGGCCGGCTCGCTGCTGCTGTGGGCGTTTCTGCTCATGGCCTTCGGTTCCGCGGGCGTCTTCTTCAATCGCCACGTCAGTCGGCGGCTGATTCCATGGGTGGCCGTGTCGCTGCTCACCAACGCCCTGTTCTTCCTGGTCCTCCTGAATTTTCTCACCAATCCCTTCGAGCGATTGCCCCACGATCAAGTCCTCTCGGACGGTCAGGGACTGAACCCGCTGCTCCAGCACCCGGTCATGATGATCCACCCGATCATGCTCTACCTGGGCTTCACGGGATTCGCGACGCCCTTTGCCTTCGCGTTCGCAGCGCTGGTCACGGGCGATCTCGGCACGGCCTGGTTCCGCACGACACGGCGTTGGAGCCTGATCGCCTGGCTGGCGCTCGGATCCGGTCTCGTGCTCGGAGGGCGGTGGGCCTACGAGGTGCTCGGGTGGGGGGGGTACTGGGCGTGGGATCCCGTCGAGAACGCCGCGCTGATGCCGTGGCTGGCAGCGACCGCGTACCTGCACTCGGTCATGATCCAGGAAAAGCGCAACATGCTGAAGACCTGGAACGTGGTGCTGATCGGGCTCACCTACACGCTGTGTCTGTTCGGCACGTTCCTGACGCGCAGCGGCATCGTGCAGTCGGTCCACGCGTTCACCGACGACGGCTGGTACAAGCCGATCTTCCTCACCTACGTGATCGTGATGGCCGTCTGCTTCTACTCCGCGGTGTGGTTTCGCCGGAAGGAACTCGCGAGCCCGAACCGTCTCGAATCCGTGGTGTCCCGCGAGGCCAGCTTCATCCTCAACAACTGGGTCTTCATGGTGATCCTGGCAGTGGTGTTCGGCTTCACGATGCTGCCGGTGTTCTCCGAATCGCTGAGCGGCGAGCGGATGACCCTCGGCCCGCACTTCTTCAATGTCGTGACGGCGCCGCTCGTGCTCCTGCTGCTGCTGCTGACCGGCATCGGGCCCCTGATCGCCTGGCGGTCCGCGACGCTGGCCAGCCTGAAGCGTCAGTTCCGCCTGCCCGTGCTGGCGGGTGTGGTGACGAGTGCGGTGCTCGCGGCGATCTTCTGGGGCGAGATCGGGTATTGGGCGATCACCTGCTGGGGGCTCTGCGCCTTCGTGACCATGACGATTTCGCAGGAATACACCCGCGCGATAAGGGTTCGCATGCGTTCGAAGGGTGAATCCGTGCTGGGTGCGTTTGCCGCGTTGCTGCAGCGGAACCAGCGCCGTTATGGCGGCTACATCGTGCACCTCGGCGTCGTGTTGATCCTGATCGGCTTCTCGGGGTCGGTGTTCAACTACGAGACCCTCGAGAACGTCGGGCCCGGCGATTCGGTCGAGGTGCAGCAGGCCTATCGGCTCGAGTACCTGACCGCGGAGCCGATCACGATGCAGCACTATGGCGGTGCGACCGCGCGCCTCGCGTTGTACCGCGGTGACGAACCGCTCGCCGTGATGCTCCCCGAGAAGCGGATGTACTGGCTCGAGCAGCAACCCTCGACGATCCCGTCCATCTATTCGACCTGGCTCGAGGACATCTACGTGATCCTGTCGGCGATCGAGACCGATGGATCGGCGACCATCAAGATCTACCGCAATCCGCTGGTCAACTGGATCTGGGTGGGCGCGCTCGTCTTCGTGCTCGGTGGGCTGGCCATCCTCTGGCCTCATCCGCCGAAGAACGCAGCGAGGAGCGCAGCCTCGATCGCGCCCGGAAGCGCGTCGGCGAACACGGCGGGCGCGCTCGGATGAGCGCGGTCCACCCCTTCGAACCCCGGCCCGTGGGCGGCACGCGCGCGCCGCGGCGCCGGGCGCGACTCGCGGCAGCGCTGATCGTGGCGTCTTGCCTGTTCGTCGCGACCGCATTGCTGTCCGGCGGATCGAACGCCCAGTCGGCCGAGCAGGTCACGAAGCCCGCGGCGGAAGTACCCGCACTGCCGACCGGCGCGGGCACGATCCGCGGTCGCGTCGTGCATCCGGACGAACCGGCGGCCGGGGCGGAGCTCGCGATCGCCCTGTACGCACTCCGCCCCGACGGCCGACCGGGGCTCGGCGGCACGCGCAGCGATGCCAACGGCCGCTTCGAGTTCGCGAACGTGTCCGAGGATCCGGGCACCGTGTATCTGGTCGGCACGCAGTACCGGGACGTTCCGTTCGGAAGACGCGTCGCCTTCGAGGCCGGCCAGAACGAGATCGAGATCGAGTTGCCGCTGCGCACGATCTCCGACGACGCCAGCGCGCTGCTGGTCCTCTCGACGATCTACAAGATCGACTGGATCGGTTCTCAGCTGTTCGTCCAGGTCACCCACCAGTTGCAGAATCCCGACGACACGGTGATCCACGTTCCCGCAGCCGCGCGCGCGGGAAGATCCGCCGTGTTCTCGGCTCAACTGCCCGCCGGTGTCGTCGAATTCATCGATGGACAGGGTGGGCTCGATGACGGTCTCGCCCGCGAAGGCGACTCGCTGTCTTTCTGGGGGCCGGTGTATCCCGGCGATCAGGAAGTGCGGTACGGCTTCGTGCTCGAGGGTCCGAGCGGCGAGGCCGACGCAGCATCCGGCGGGACGTTCACGTTCGCGCTTCCTCAGCGGGCCGGTGCGGGTGAAGTGCAGATCCTGACGCGCGAGGCGGACCCGCGACCGACCGCCGTCGGGCTGGAGACCCTGCCCGAGCCGACCCTGATCGAGGGCGTCTCGTACGTGCGCTCCAGCGTCGGTGGGTTCGTGCGCGGCGGGGTTCTCGAGTTGACGATCGACCTGCCCGCCAGCAGTCCCTCGACCGAGGCCCTGCGCATCGCGCGCGCCGACTACTGGATCGATGCCGACGACACCGCGATGCGGGTGACGGCCGAGATCCAGCTCGTCAACGATTCGGAAGTTCGCCTGCTCGCGCCGGGCAATGTTTCGCTGCTCGAATTCGCGCTGCCTGAAGGTGCCGAGTTCCTGGGCGTGTCCGGCCCCGGTCAGGCGCTCGGCGCGGCGCTGTCGCCGAGCGGCGGCATCCACGTCCGGGGACCCATCCCGCCCGGGCCATCCTCGCTCGAATTCCGCTATTCGATCCCCCTGCGCGCGGGCAAGGCCGAACTCGACCTGTCGTTCGGCGTGCCCGTCGCCCTGCTGAACGTGCTCGTCGCCGACACCGGCTTGATCGTCGAGAGCGAGCGACTGCATCGGCGACGTCCCTTCAAGCAGGGAACCCGGAGCTACCTGCATCGCGAGGCCTTCCAGATCGCAGCGGGCGAGCAGGTCCTGATCGGACTCGCGCCATTCGATCGCCGCGAGATGCCCAGCTCGATCAGCGCCCTCGCCGGCCTCCTGATCGCCGCCGTGGCGGCCGCCTTCCTGATCGTCCCGCTGCGGCGTGCCACGCGCGACGAAGCCGCCAGTGTGCCGCAGCAGTCCGAGCTCTCCCTCGAACGCGAGAACGTCTACGAAGCACTCGGTGATCTGGAGGACGATCACGCGACGGGCAAGATCGACGCAGCGGATTTCGAACGCATGCGCGGCGATCTGCGGGCGACCGCCATCGAGTTGCTGCGGCGAGAGCGCGATGAGGCGGTCGCCGGTCCGACCGATGCGCGTCGGCCCGCGAGTTGCCCCGGCTGCCATAGGGAGATCGAGCCACAGTGGCGATTCTGCTCCCACTGCGGGAAGACCCTCGAGCCGATCGCGACGGAGAAGCGGGCGTGAGTTCACCGCTGTTCCGGGCACGGGCGCTGCACAAGCGCTTCGGCGCCGTGGCGGCCCTCGCAGGAATCGACCTCGAAGTGGCGCGGGGCGAGACGCTCTCGATCGTCGGTCCGAACGGGGCCGGCAAGAGCACCCTGCTCCGGATCGTCGCCGGACTCGCGCGGCCCAGCTCGGGAGGACTCGAACTCGGCGTCGAGCGCGAATGGCGCGCCGCGATCGGCTACCTCGGTCACCAGACCTGGCTGTATCCCGAACTCACGGCCCGCGAGAATCTGATCTTCACGGGACGCCTGTACGGTATGCCCGATCCCGCTGCACGCGCCGACGCCCTGCTCGAGGAAGAGCGGCTCACCGCCGCAGCCCACCGACGGGCCGGCGGATTCTCGCGCGGCATGGCGCAGCGTCTCTCGATCGCACGGGCGCGGGTACACGATCCCGATCTGCTGCTGCTCGACGAGCCCTACACCGGACTGGATCGACGCGCCGCCGACCGCCTGACCGAGAGACTCTCCGACCTGAAGGCCGCCGGCCACACCCTGATGCTCGTCACCCACGACATCGTCGCGGCCGGGCTCCTCTCGGATGCGATGATCCTGCTCGTCGCCGGTCGCGTGCGAGCCCGCTGGCGGGGTCGCGAACTCGACGCCGGCACGCTCGAAGCGCGCTATCTCGAGCTCGTCGAAGAGAACGCAGCGTGAGCGTCGCATGGACGATCCTGCGCAAGGATCTGCTGGGCGAGTGGCGATCGCGAGATCGCGTGTTGTCGATGCTGATCTTTTCGCTGCTGATGGCGGTCGCGTTCTTCTTCGCGCTTCCGGACGCACGCGCCGAGGACTGGGTGGAGCTCCTGCCGGGGCTGCTGTGGACCGCGTATGTGTTCTCGGCATTGCTCGGACTGAACCGATCGCTCGCGCTCGAACTCGAGAACGACGCGCTCTCGGGCCTGGCCCTCGCACCGGGCCACCGCGGCTTCGTCTTCCTCGGCAAGACGCTCGCCAACTTCGTCCTGATCTCGTTCGTCGAAGCCGTGACGGCGGCGGTCTTCGCGCTGCTCTTCGGCGTCGACCTGCTGGGCGCAGCGCCGGCGCTTGCCCTCGTCGTGGCTCTCGGCACCATCGGCATCGCGAGCATCGGCACGCTGCTCGGCGCGATGGCGGTGCGTTCGCGATTTCGCGAGGTGCTGCTGCCGATCCTGCTCCTGCCGGCGTTGTTCCCGCTGCTGGCCGGTGCGGTCGACGCGACCCGCGCCGCCGTCTTGGCTCTGCCCCTGCCCTTCGAGGCCATCCAGTTGCTGATCGTGATCGACGGCATCTATCTGGTTGTCGGGTTCCTGGGCTTCGACTACATCCTCCTCGACGAATGAGCCCGCGCATGAACGACCCCGCCGATCCCTTCGCCCACGACGCGACTCCCCGGAGATCCTCCGCGCTGGAGCAGCGCCTCGGTCGTTTCATCGCGCCACTCGGCTGGCTGCTCGCAGCGCTGTGTGTCGTATACGCATGGAGCGTCGTCGAGGCGCCGATCGATCGCACTCAGGGCGTGATCCAGAAGATCCTCTACGTACATCCCCCGCTCGCCTACGGGGCCTATCTCGGATTCGTCGTGACGGGTGTTGCGGGGCTCATCTATCTCTGGCTCCGACGCGAGGAGTTCGACCGGCTCGCGATCGCCGGCGCAGAAGTCGGCGTGATCTTCTGCACGCTGATGCTGATCACCGGACCGATCTGGGCGAAGGGAACCTGGGGCCGGTACTGGTCCTGGGATGCGCGCCTCACGCTGACACTGTTGCTCTGGTTCGTCTACCTCGCGTACCTGCTGCTTCGCAGCTTCAGCACCGGGGGAGAGAGGACGGCGCGTTTCGCGGCCGTGTACGGGGTCCTCGGGGTCATCCTGATTCCGCTCAACTACTTCATCATCGAGATCTTCGGCAGTCGCAGCATGCACCCCGAGAACCTGGAGCGCGGCAGCCTCGGAGACGGCATGGGATGGCCGTTCCTGCTCGGCAACCTGACTCTCTTCGTGGCCTTCGTGTATCTGGTGACGCTGCGCTGGCAACTCGAGGAATTGCGCGCCGAAGAGGCCTTTCGCCTCGCGGGCGAAGCCGATCCGATGAACGAGAGCGCGCTCCGATGACTTACCTCGTGGCCGCATACGGCGTGACGATCGCAACCCTCGTCGGTTATGCGATCCAGCTGTTGCGCGCGCGCAGGAAACTGCGCGCTGCCGCGAGGGGCCTCCCACCGACTCGGCTTCCGAAGGCCTGAAGGGCCCAGAATCAAAAGCCGGTTGATGGCGGTTGACAGGCCGGGCTCGGAAGGGGTATCAAAGCGATGGGCCTCAATCCGTCGTCAACGCGTGGTCATACTGCCTGCTCCCCCCAGCGCCTGGGCTTGCGTGAAGCCCGACTCGACCCGAGATCGAACCGCTCGCGAAATCAGTCAGATAGACAGAGATCGCGAGTTCATTCGAAAGGGGTCGATTCCGCACAGATCGAAGATGATCCGATCGCATGGGAATCCCCGAGGCGATCGGAACCCGACGAAAAGTGCGAGACGGAAACGGGAAGGGAAGCCGGCTTCACACAAAGGACCCACGCTGCGATCCGGTCGAGGCCGCGAGGCTCTCGGTCGCGCGCAACAAGCCGGCAATCCAATCATCCAAGCGTCCATTCCGAAAACTCGATCGACGCTCGAATGCTCGATGGCACGGCGATTGCTCGGGATCAGGAGCAACGGGATGAATCCCGAACTCCTCAATTTCTCGTTCACGGCCCGGTCACCCCACCGGGTCAGGAGGCGGTCCGAACAGGATGGCCAGCATGAAGCGCGGCGTCGGATACTGTGAGAACACGGACTGCGAGGACTACGCCAAGGGCGTGTTCCTGCTGAACCACGGCGACACCTTCTACTGCCCCCGCTGCCGCCAGCTGGGCAAGGTGGAGAAGGAGCGTGGTTTCTATACCGGCAACTCGGACATCTTCAAAGAGGTCCGGGTCGAGTACAACTTCGATCCGATCAACGGCGTCTACCGCGAGATCGCGATCGTGCGGGACGAGAGCCTCTGGGGGCGGAACAACGTCTACACCCTCCAGTCCCCGCTGATCAAGACCGAGAAGCGCGCCCTCAAGGTCGCCGAGGCGATCCTCGCCAACCTGAATCGCTATCGCGGTCTGCTGAACGGTGACGAGATCCCGCGCACCACCGAGATCATCCTTTCGTTCGACGATCCCTTCGAGGATTTCGCACGCAAGCTGAAGCAACTCTCGAAGGAGTGGGAAGCGAGCGGACTTCGCGAGCAGCGCCGCTGATCCGGGCCGCGACCGCGCCGCACAGTCGGATCAGACCGAACCGATACCGAACGCCCCCGAAGCCTCGCGCTTCGGGGGCGTTTCGACTTCCGGCGCGCGCCGTCGCGCGAGTCGCGCATGCCGACGATCGCAGCCGAGGTTGGCCGGCGATGCGCCCCTCCCTACTCTGGCCGCGATGACGAGCGACGGCACCCTCGAACGGATCCTGCGTGCGCGCGTCTACGACGTAGCCGTCGAAACGCCGCTCGATCCAGCCCCGCGACTCTCCGCTCGCGTCGGCAACTCGGTGCTGATCAAGCGCGAGGACCTTCAGTCGGTCTTCTCGTTCAAGCTCCGCGGCGCCTTCAACAAGATGGCAGGGCTCTCCGAATCCAACCGACGGCGCGGCGTGATCGCTGCCAGTGCGGGCAATCATGCGCAGGGCGTGGCGCTCGCCGCGCGACGCCTCGGCGTCGAGGCCGTCGTCGTGATGCCGCGAACCACTCCCGGCATCAAGGTGCAGGCGGTTCGCGACCTCGGTGCCGAGGTCGTTCTCGAGGGTGACGGCTTCGACGCCGCGTACTCCAGGGCCCGCAAGCTCGAGGCCGAACGGAACCTCGTCTTCATCCATCCGTACGACGATCCGGACGTGATCGCAGGCCAGGGGACGATCGCCGTTGAGATCCTGCGACAGCATCGCGGCCCGCTCGACGTGATCTTCGTCCCGGTCGGAGGGGGCGGATTGATCGCCGGGATCGCCGCGTACGTGAAACACGTGGCGCCCGAGACGCGGATCATCGGCGTCGAGCCGGAAGATGCAGCGTGTCTCTCTGCGGCCCTCGCCGCGGGGGAACGGGTCGTCCTCGATCGCGTCGGACTGTTCGCCGACGGCACCGCGGTGCGACAGATCGGTGAGGAGCCTTTCCGCATCGCCCGCCGTGCCGTCGACGAGGTCATCACCGTCGACACCGACGAGATCTGCGCCGCCATCAAGGACATCTTCGACGACACCCGCTCGATCGCCGAGCCGTCCGGTGCTCTGGCCGTCGCCGGACTCAAGAAGTACATCGAGCGCGAACGCTGCACGGGTCGCACGTTCGTCGCGATCGACAGCGGCGCGAACCTGAACTTCGATCGCCTGAGGCACGTCGCCGAACGGGCCGAGATCGGCGAGCAGCGCGAGGCGCTGTTCGCCGTGACGATCCCCGAGAAGCCGGGATCCTTCCGCCGATTCTGCGAACAACTCGGACCGGTTTCCGTCACCGAGTTCAACTACCGCTACGGGAGCGCCGTCGAGGCGCACGTCTTCGTGGGAGTCGCACTCGAACCGGGTCGCGTCACCCGGGAGGATGTCGCGACCGGTCTTCGCACGGCGGGCTACGACGTGATCGACATGTCGGGCAACGAGATGGCCAAGCTCCACGTCCGCTTCATGGTGGGAGGACGCGCTCCGGCGGAGGATGAACGGCTCGTGCGCTTCGAATTCCCCGAGCGACCGGGTGCCCTGCTCGACTTCCTCGACGCCATGGGGAACCGCTGGAACCTCACGCTGTTCCACTACCGGAACCACGGCGCAGCCTTCGGGCGCGTACTCGCCGGCATGCAGGTTCCCGCGCAAGACGCCTCGACGTTCAGTCGATTCCTGGAGGACCTCGGTCACGAGTTCGTCGAGGAAACCGCCAACCCCGCCTACCGGCTCTTCCTGCGCTGATGCCCGATCGCCGACGGGAGGTCTCCCCGGCGGCACATACCCGACTGCTGCGTCGTCGGACGGACCGGACCGGACGGAAATCGTCACCTTCCCCCGCAAACGGCCACATACGTGTGAACTTTCAGCACCCGTCCCCCGAGAGCACATCGAGGGGACGCGAGGGACCGAGGAACACCACGATGGAACGCTGGGACCGCTCTGCCTTCGCGAGTACACCGGATGAGCTCGAGATCGAAGAGGCCATCCGCGCAGTCGAACGACTGATCCACAACCGATCGATCAGCAACTCCACCCGCGCATCGCTCGTGATGGCGCTGGACGCGATGCGGGGCGATCCGCGAGAGGTCGCGACCCGCTAGCGCAGACAGCGATCCGCGCAGCCACATCTCAGGCCCCCACCGGCGCTGCGCGAGTCGTGCGGATCAGCGCGGCGTCGCCACACGCTCGAACTCCCGGGCGAGTCCCGCCACGCCCGCTTCGAATCGCGCGGGCTCGGCGAGCAGCGACAGCACGAAGTGCCCGCATGGATCGCCGTGGGCATCCCGGGATTCGAGATCGAACAGGAAGCCCGGCTGTACGATCACGCCCTGCCGTTCTACCAGAGCCAGCGCCAGCGTCTCTTCGTCGATCGAGTCGAAGGCTGACCCGGCGACCCGGTGGTGGCGACCGGCGCGCCCGCCGTGGACCCGCACGATCGCGGCCCAACCCGCCTCGGCGGGCAGCACTTCGAAGGCGCCCGACTGCCGGACCGTTTCCTCGAGCCGCTCGCGATTGGCGGTGATCCGCCCGTGGATCTCGGCCGCGATGACTTCGCGGTGCCCGAAGAGCGCGGGCAGCATCCGCGATGCGATCGGTGAGACCGAAAGGAACGCGTCGGAGACGAACTCGAGTCGGCCGAGCGCCTCGTCGCGCAGCGCCGGCGGACCACTCGCCACCAGCCAGGCGACCTTGAGCTGCGGCAGACCGAGCACCTTAGATGCACCCGACAGCACGAATCGCAGCCCGGCCGGCTCTGCGCGAATCGTTGCGCTCGAGTGCGGGACGGGGGCACGGGCGAAGTCGGCGAAGACCTCGTCGCTGATCAGCGCGAGACCTCGCTCGGCGGCGAGAGACTCGAGGGACGCACGATCCTCTGGATGCACGAACGATCCGGTCGGATTGTGGGGATCGATCACCACGATCGCACGGCTTCTGTCCGAGAGTCCCGCGGCGAGTTGGTCGAGATCGATCCGCCAGCCCGAATCGGGACTCGAACCGGCTGGGCGCAGCAGATACGGGCTGACCTCGAGCCCCTCGAATTCAGCCAGATGCGTGAACAGGCCATAACCGGGTACCGGCAGGTGCACGCGGTCGCCCGGGTCGGCGAGCAGGCGGAATAGATGCGAATACCCCTCGCTCGAGCCGGCGGTCAGCAGCACCTGGTCGGCATCCGGAGTCGCCGCGCCCCGGGCGTGGTACCGCGCGATGGCCGCACGCGCCTCCGCGTCGCCGCGCGGATCGGGCTCGTAGCGGAGCGCGCCCGGATCGGCCGCGACCGCCTGCAGTGCTTCTCGGAGCGCCCGGCCGGGCGATTCGATTCCGCAGCGAGTCGGATTCGCGTCCGAGAGGTCGATCACCGTCTGGCCGGACGCGCGGCGTGCGGCTACACAAAGGGACAGCGGGTTCGGAGAGAGGTCCCACGCGGCGCGTCGAGCGAACACGACTCGCAGGATAAGCGAGCCCACGGTGTGACGGCCATCACTGAATATTATGCGCAAGCGCCGATCCTCTGACATGGCGCTGCGACGGCGGGTCCGGAGCACGGGCCGATCGATCAAGGCACAGTGTCCGCGAGCGGAGAGAGCGTGAGCCAGGGCCGAAGACAGACACAAGACCCCGGAAGCAGCCGGCCCCGACGACCGGGGTTCGCTCTGCTTATCGTCACATGGGTGTCGATGTCTCTGGCACTCGCCTGCGCGTTCCCAGGTTCGAAGTCGCCTCTCGGCTCGGCCCAGGAGGGTCTGGCGAGCTACTACGCGACGAGCCTCATCGGACATCGCACCGCATCGGGCGAGCGCTACGACCCGAAGACCTTCACGGCTGCGCACCGCACGCTTCCGCTCGGAAGTCTCGTCCGGGTCGAGCGCATCGCGAACAACGGCTCGTCACACGGCACCGTCGACGTGCGGATCAACGACCGAGGCCCCTTCGTCCGGAGCCGCATCATCGATCTATCCGATGCAGCCGCGAGGAGGCTCGGCATGAAGAGTGCCGGTGTCGCACGCGTGCGCATCCGGATCCTGTCGCTGCCCTGACGGCGGCTGCATTCGCAGTCGTCGAGATCGCGACGCCCCGGACACCCGCCGTCAGCGATCGGACTGCCCGGATCCCGACGAGTTCTCCACCAGTCGACGATAGAAACGCACCGCGTCCCCCAGACCGTCGACCGCGATGCGCTCGTCGGTCCCGTGAGCGCGCTTCAGGTCCTCGGGCCGGAGCCGGAACGGGGTGAACTGATAGACGCCGTCGCACAGTTCGCGGAAGTGTCGCGAATCCGTCCCCGCGACCATCAGGTAGGGGGCCACGATGCTGTCCGGGAATACCTCGCGAATGCTTTGCGACAGCACCTTCCAGCCTTCGCCGTCGAGCCGCGACCCGACGACCGGCTCCTTGCGCTTCGGCAGGGGCTCGATGCTGACGCCCGGGTCGTCGATCAGATCGCGGACTCGCTCGATGACAGCGTCCGTCGATTCACCGGGAAGCACCCTGAAGTTCACCACCGCGTGGGCGCGAGCAGGCAGGACGTTGTCCTTCAGACCCGCGTGGAAGATCGTCGGCGCCGTCGTGGTGCGGATCAGCGCATTCGCGCCCGGCACGCGATCGAGCACGGCCCGCAGCAGCGGATCGAAGAGCCACAGATTGGCGTACAGCATCCGATGCGTGAACGGCGTCTCCGGCCCGATGCCCTGCTCGAAGAACGCTCGCGACGCGCCGTCGAGTCGGGACGGAAACGGATTCTGTTCGAGCTTCAGCACGGCCGTGGCCAGCCGACCGATGCTGGTCCGTTCGGGCGGGATCGAACTGTGTCCACCCGTGCCGACCACATCGAGTGAGAGGCTCAGGTAGCCCTTCTCCGCGACACCGACCGCCGCCACGGAGCCGTCGATGCCGGGGAACAAGTCACCGATCACAGCCCCGCCCTCGTCGACGACGAGCCCGATCGAAGCCCCGCGCGCGACGAGCCGGGCGACGATCTCGACCGCCCCTTCGGAGCCACCGAGTTCTTCATCGTGCCCGAGTGCGACATAGACGTCGCGATGGGGTGTGAACCCATCCGCGAGCAGGGACTCGACCGCTTCGAGGGCGGCGAACAGGCTGCCCTTGTCGTCCAGGCTGCCGCGGCCCCACAGGTAGCCGTCGGCCACGACGGCCTCGAAGGGCGGATGCGTCCAGTCCGCTTCGGTGCCTTCGTCGATCGGCACGACATCCTGATGGGCAAGCAGCACGAGCGCATCGCGCTCGGTCTCGGATCCCGCCCAGCGATAGAGCAGACTGTGCTCCGAGATCTGCTCGACGATCAGCCGCTCGTGGGTCAGCGGATACTGGACCCGCAGATACTCGCGGAAGGCTGCGAAAGCGGCGTGGTCGCGATCCGCCCCGCCCTCGTTCGAGATGGTCCGGATGCGGATTCCGCCCTGGAGCCGGGCGAGTGCTGCAGCTTCGTCGACGGGCACCGGATCGATGGGCGCGACGTCGATCTGCATCGATGGCATCCTCGCGGCTCGCACGACGAGCACCGCGATCAGCACGACGATCCCGATGCCGAGCCAGCTGAATGTTCGTCTCATCGGCCCGACTCCTCGTGACGGTTTCGCCAACGCATCTTCACGTCGGTCCGGATGCCCGCCCAGATCGCGCCGAGTCCCTGACGATCGAATCGCAGCACCGGCGCCGTCGAGCCAGCCAGGGCGTCTGCGACCGGTTCGCGATACCACGGGAACAGCGTATCCGGCAATCCGGCCGCGTCGAACCACTGGACCACCGGCGTTTCCCGACTCGAACGGAGGGCGCCGCCGTCCACCCGACACGCATACACGCGCGCAGTGTGGGGGCGGAAGCCCGTGCGAACGTAGTCACCGACGTGACGCAGGATCGCGACGTCGAGCCCGGTCTCCTCGCGCACCTCGCGAACGAGCGCGAGTTCGGCGGATTCTCCGGGTTCCGCGGTGCCACCGGGCAGCTCCCAGCCCTGGACGTCGCTGCGCACCGACAAGAGGATCTCGCGAACGCTTCGTCCTTCACGCAGGATCACGGCCTGCGCGACCACGAGCGGTGCGCGCTCGATCAGACGCGGCGCCACGAGGCCCCACCAGGCGGTGCGCGAATACACGGCCAGAGCGCGGGCGAACTGCGCGGGGCCTCCCACCGCTCAGTCGATGATCTTGTTGACGGGTGTCTCGACGATCACGCGTGCGCCCGCGGCAGACAGCTGCGGGATCAGCTCGCGCACGCGGGTCTCCTCGATGATCACGAACACGTCGACCCAGCTGGGATCCGCGAGAGTCGAGATCGTCGGCGCGCCCTTCGGGAGCAGGTCGAGCACGCCGTCCAGCCGGGTACGCGGAACGTTCATCGAGAGGCCGACTCGCGTGGCTGCCGCGATCGCGCCGCGCACCAGCATCAGCATGCGATCCATC
Organism: bacterium; assembly: GCA_031413515.1. GTDB lineage: Bacteria > Myxococcota_A > UBA9160 > UBA9160 > UBA4427 > TMED88. The sequence goes on along the minus strand of JANOFF010000158.1, from coordinate 33,467 downwards.
TTCGCGCTCTTCCACGGATCGGCGACTGCTGCACGGCTCGCGACGAAACGCGGAGTGCTCTCGAGCAGCACGTCGAGCACCTTCAGGTTGTTGGCGCGCAGACTCGAGCCGGTTTCTGTGACGTCCACGATTGCGTCGGCCAGCACGGGCGGCTTGACCTCGGTCGCACCCCACGAAAACTCGACCTTGGCGCTGATGCCCTGTCGCTCCAGATACCGGTTCGTCATGCCCACGACCTCGGTCGCGATGCGCTTGCCCTCGAGATCCTTGGGCGTCTCGAAGGGCGAGCCCTCCTTGACGGCCAGTACCCAGCGCACGGGAACGTAGTTCGGCCACGGCGCCCGGAGATCGCTGAGTTCCACGACGTCGGCCCCGCTCTCCATCACCCAGTCGACACCGGTGATCCCGCAATCCATCACGCCCTGTTCGATGTAGCGCGCCATCTCCTGGGGGCGGATCAGGATGCACTCGATGTCAGGATCATCGATCGTGGGGTAGTAGGAGCGGCTCTTGACCTGGATGTCGAAGCCGGCCCGGGCGAACAAGTGGAGCGTGGTCTCCTGGAGGCTTCCCTTGGGCAGTGCGAGCCGCAGCACGTTGCGTTCGCTCATCGCTTGTAGACCTCGGCCGGATCGAACACCTGCACGCCCTCGTCGACGAACTCGCCCCCCTCGAGCCGGCGGAAGAAGCAACTGCGCCGCCCTGTGTGGCAGGCGGCCCCGCCCATCTGTTCGACTGAGAGCAGCACGACGTCGCCGTCGCAATCGATGCGCAGCGACTTCACCCGCTGCACGTTCCCGCTCTCCTCGCCCTTGTGCCAGAGCTTCTTCCGGCTGCGCGACCAATAGACGACTTCGCCCGTGGCGAGCGTCCGCTCGAAGGACTCCTCGTTCATGTGCGCGACCATCAGGATCTCGCCCGTGGTCGCGTCCTGGGCGATCGCCGTGACGAGCCCGTCGGACTTCGTGAAATCGAGCAACTGGCGCGGATCCATGATCGGGACGGGTCTCCCTGTCGCGCGGGCTGGAGCACGAGACGTCGCGAACGGGCTGGAGGGCAGCGAGGGATCGCGCCCCCGGTTCGGGGCGAGCCTACGCTACCGGGCCACTGCAGCCGCTGCCAGCCGCGCCCGAAGCGGGGGAAGCGCGTCGAAGTGCTCCCCGGGGGCATATCGCACCTCGGTGGTCGGGCTTCGACGACCCGATTCGCTCGGCGCGATCGCGAGCACACCGCGGTCGAGCAACAGGTCGATTGCGTTTCCCACCGTCGTGTCGTTCGCCGCTTCGTGTCGCTCCGCGAGCCCGAGCAGGCGCGCGTTCTCGAACAACTCGAGCGCCGCTGCGCTGAGTTCCCGGCGCGAGAGCGGCCAGCTGGCAGCGAGGCTCGCGCCGCAGACCGCCTCGTAGCACTCGATCACGCCCTGGGTCTGCGCGGCCAGCATGCGCAGAATCGGCTTGCCGCTCTCCGATGCGATGAGGCGATCCTCGTCGCGCTCGATCCAACCCGATGTCTCGAAGTACTCGAGCAGGCGCTCGGTTGCCCGACCGCGACATTCGGCTGGAGCCACGAAGAACTCGCGATAGAGGATCTCCAGCCAGCTCTCGAGGCCCTCCTCGACCTCCTTCGCCGACGTACCGTCCAGCAATGCCCGTGCGAGGATGCTCGACGGAGCCAGGAAGTGGACGATCGAGTTGCGATAGATGTCGAGCGCGCGTCGACGACTCTCGTCGAAATAGATGATCTCGCCCCGGGCATGCGTCGATGCCGACAGCAGATCGCTTCGCACCATGAAGGCGATCGACTCAGACAAGTCGAACCTTTCGGTGCGTAGCACGGCGGTCATCCGGACACCCTGCAGCGCCAGCAGATCGACCAGCTGTCGAGCGCGCACGGCAAGTTCAGTGCGCAGAACGCCGCGATGGGGGGCGGCGAGCAGCACGGCCGAAACGACGGATGTCGCGCTGGCAACCACTGTCCAGTTGATGCGTTCGACGATCCGGTGCCCGAATTCGTCGATGAAGAGCCGCTTCTCGTCAGCGATCCGAAGGGCCAGCGCGTCGACCTCCGCTTCGGTCGCACCGGGAATCAGCATCGCGACTTCGCCGCGTACCTCTGCCTGGAAGCGGCGGCGACGATCGCCGAGGGTCGCATCGAGGGAGATCGGTTCGCCGAAACTCACGTGCACCGAACCGAAGTGGCGCCGGAGATACTTGCGGGCCCGGATCAGTGCCAATGTGCTCTCGCCCTTCTTCTTGCCGCCCTCGAGCTCTTCCACCATGCCGCTCTCTTCGACCAGGCGTTCGTAGGTGATCGCGATCGGTACGAAGAAGAGATCGCGCTGCGGTGATTCGAGGAATGCATCGACATCCCACGTCAACATGCCGAGCCGCGGGGCGAGCGTCTTGCCGGTCCGCGACCTGCCACCCTCGATGAAGAACTCCTGGGTGAAACCCGAGCGCACCAGATACGCCACGTAGGCCCGGAACACCTGCTTGTAGAGCGGATCGTCGAACGATCGCCTCAGATAGAAGGCGCCGGCCATGCGGAAGATCAATCCGAACGGACCGAACGCCATGTTGTCGCGCGCCGCGATGTGGGGAGGCACCAGGTAGCTGTTGTAGAACAACAGCGAGACGATCAAGAAGTCGAAGTACGAACGGTGGGTCGGCACCAGGACCAGGGGATGACGCTTGGCGTGGTCGGCCACCTTCTCGAGGCCGTCGGTCTCGATCCCCGAGAACAGACGCTTCAGGATGCCGCCGACGATCCACGCGAGCAGCGCCAGCAGCGTCGAGTTCATCCGCGCGGCGATCTCGTGATGGAATCGTTCGACCTCGCGTTCGGCGCGCTCCATCGAACCTCGCGGCTGCGCGGCCCGCTGCTGCATGGCGCGACGCACACCCGCATCGGCGAGGATCTCGCGCAGCACCTGGACTGAAGATTCGAGGGTCGGCCCTTCGACGATCTTCTCTTCGCGATAGAAGTAGATCAGGATCGACCGGCGGACGGTGCGGGTGACGCGCGCCTGGTCGTCATCGCGATGGCTGTTCACGTAGGCGAGCAGATCGATCGGTTCGCCGATCTTCACCGACAGGCTGCGGTATGTGAGGAGGAAGGATCCGACCTTGGCGAAATCAGACGGACGCGACAACGATCCATAGTCGAGATTCAGGAAGCGGTTGGTTCCGCGCCTCGGCCCCTTGCGCCAGAAGATCGACAGCGGCACCAGGAAGACCTCGCGCTCCGCCGTCGACGTCTCGCGGACCACCTCGTGCAGCAGGTCGAGCTCGTCCTGCCGGTGCTTCATGCGCCAGAACCCGCGCCAGAACGTGCGGATCCTCTCGGTGCGCAGGAACAGGAAGAACACGCCCCCGTCCCGCGTGAGGCGCTGCACGTATTGCTGGTGCTCTCCGTGGACGACGGCGCGCGATCGCCAGCGCTTGCGGGAGAACGTGCGCCGCAGACCTTGCAGGACCGGCCGATAGATCGAGAACTGGATGCCGTTCGCGAAACTCGAGAGACGCAGTCCCTCGCGCAGGAACAATGCGTTGAACAGCAGATAGTCGAGGCGACTCGAGTAGCGCATCACGTACACCACCGAGCCCCTCGCCTCGAGGGCGCGCAGGCGCTCGACAGTCACGTCGTCGAGATCGAAGTGTCCGAAGAAGCGGCGCGCGAACCAGCGGAAGAAGAAGTTGAATCGGGGCGTCATCGCCGAGCCGGGATCGGCGGGCTCGGACGGCCCGCCGGCCGGAGCGCGTGCGGGCCGGTATGCGGGATGCCCGGGGTCGGTGGACCCGGTCCGGCTCGTCGGCGCGGGATCTTCTTCGGTCACGTCGGGCAGGTTTACCATGCCCCCCTGGGCAATCAATCCAACTTCCGCGAGAAGCGAACCCACGGCGACGGATTCACTGGATCGCTCGACACCGGCGGAGATCGGATCGTTCCGGATCGGCGAGAAACCATCGAAGCAGATGGGCGATGGGGAAGTCCCCACCGCCCATCCGAGCGTGATTTCCGATCCGACTTCGACTCAGTCCTGGGGCAGCAGGATCGCACCCGGCTTCATGGCCTCGGCGATCTCGCGCGGAGTCCAGAGCCCACCGTCCTCCTTCTTGGTGATGCCGGTGTGCGTCACCACCTTCATCTCGGCGATGCGACCTCCGCCGCAGTAGAAGGTGTTGCCCGTCATGTCCTTCGAGAGATCACTCATCAGGAAAGAGAGCAGCGGTGACACGAGGCCGGGCGCGAGCCGCTTCTGCATCTCCTGATTGTCGAATCCCGGCAGGTCCTCGGTGAGACGGGTCAGTGCGACCGGTGCGAGGATGAAGCAGCGGATTCCATACTTCTTGCCCTCGAGGGCGAGACAGCGCGTGAACCCGGCAATGCCCGCCTTGGCGGCGCCGTAGTTGCACTGACCGAAGTTGCCATTGAGGCCCGAGGTAGACGACGTGTTGATGATCACGCCGCTGCTGCCCGTGTCCTTCATGTGGTTGAAGACCGGACGCGTGACGCAGTACGTGCCCTTCAGGTGTACAGCGATCACCGGGTCCCACAGGTCCTCGGTGGTCTTCGAGAAGGACTTGTCGCGCAGGATTCCCGCGTTGTTGACGACACCATCGACGCGCCCGAAGGCATCGAGAGCGGATTTGAGGATGTTCTCGCCGCCCTTCACGGTGGCCACGTTGTCGTAGTTGGCCACCGCCTCGCCGCCGAGCGCCTTGATTTCGTCGACGACTTTGTCCGCCATGGCGCTGCCGCCGGCGCCGCTTCCGTCACGCGATCCGCCGAGGTCGTTGACCACGATCGCGGCGCCTTCCTTGGCCATGTGGATCGCGTGTTCGCGACCGATGCCGCCTCCGGCTCCGGTGATGATGACGACCTTTCCATCGAGCAGGCCCATGGGGTACTCCTTTCGGGTTTCCGGGTGTGGTTGATTGTCGATGATCGACGGCCGGAACCGGCCGTGCAAGGCGGTCGGCCAGCGTAGCCGACGGTGAATGGGCGGACCAACGAGCGCCGATCAGAGGAACAGGATCGTGCGCAGCTCGCAGAACGGCTCGAATCCGAGGCCCGCGTAGAGACCGATGGCAGGCTCGTTTCCGTCCACGACCGCGAGCTGCACGTGCTCCGCCCCTGCGTCGAAGGCCTCGCGCACCAGCGCCGCCATGCCGGCCCGCGCGAATCCGCGACGACGATGTTCGCTCCAGGTGTAGACGCCCTGGATCAACCAGCCCTCCGGGCGTCGCACGTCCGCATAGCCGACGAAGACCGGTCGGCCTCCGACGTCGACGAGGCGCGCGCGGGACAGGCGGCCCTTGACCCAGCGCCGGAATCCGACCGGATCGCCATCGAAGGGATCGGGGCGTTCTTCCTCCCGCAGACTCGCCCGGGCGGCGAACACGAGATCGTCGAGATCCGAGTCGCCCGCCCGCCGCCAGTGCGCGCCGTCGGGCAATAGAGGAAGCGACCGGGGAACTCGCTCGACGCCGAGCCCCCAGGCCGTCTCGCCACGGTCGATCAGCGCCTCGCGGCCGCGCGCGTGCAGGTGCTGCCACAACCGCGTCACGCCGCAGCGACGACTCTTGATCAGGCCGCTTTCGGCGCCGCCGAGCAGCGGAAGGCAGGCGTCGAGACCTTCGTCGCCGAGTTCGTGGTCGAGCACCATGCTAGGCCGCAGCGAGGCGATCCCCGTGATCTCGCCACCGCGCCACACGGCGATGACCTGCGGCGGCAGCTCGCTCGGTGGCGCCGAGCGACCGATCCCTGCGACCAACTCGGCGAGCAACAGGTTCTCGCGGCGATGTCGATCCAGATACTGGAGCGCCGCACCCCGATCCCGCGCCGAGAGGAGCTGCGCCCGCAGGCGTCCATCGCGCAATCCAGTCCTCACGCGTCGAGCACCACCAGCACGTACCCCTCGTCGACGACCTGTCCCTCGCGGACGCGGATTTCGGCCACGCGCCCCGCGCAGGGCGCTTCGACGGGGATCTCCATCTTCATCGACTCGAGGATCAGCAGCACGTCCTGTACGGCGATCGTGTCACCCACCGCCCGCTCGATCCGGAAGACACTGCCCGCGATCTGCGATTCGACATCGATCATCCCGGCCCCTGATCCCGCGAAGCTCGAGCAGACTTCCTGCTCGTCTGTTGCAGCCGTGGAGAGCATGCACTTCGACCCCCGACCGGGCAACCGCCGCGACGATGCGGCGGCCCTCGTCGCCCGGCTGCGAGGGGCTGCTACGCTGGCGCGCCTGCGGAGGATCGAGTGCTCGAAACCGTCACAAAAGGCTTCAAAACCGCCACCGAAAGGCTTCGCGGCGTTCGCGAGCTTTCGGAGTCGAACGTCGACGAGGCGCTGCGCGACGTGCGCATGTCGCTGCTCGAAGCAGACGTCGACTTCCAGGTCGTCAAGGACTTCCTGTCGCGGGTCAAGCAGCGCGCGCTCGGCGAGAAGGTCGAGACCCGGGTCCGTGGCGAGGACGGCCGACTGCACAAGGTCAGCCCCGGCCAGCACTTCGTGAAGGTCTGCCAGGACGAGTTGACCGAGCTGATGGGGCCAGTCGACACACGCCTGAAGCGCGACCGTGGCGCCACCTCGATCCTGCTCGCCGGGCTGCAGGGTGTCGGCAAGACGACCGTCGCCGCCAAGCTCGCCCGGCATCTCGTGAAACAGGGACGCAAGCCCTTGCTCGTGGCCGCCGATGTCTACCGCCCGGCGGCCGTCGAGCAGCTCGTGTCGCTCGGTGCCTCGATCGATGTCCCGGTGCACGTCGGCGAGCCCGGCGAGTCGCCGCCGTCGATCTGTGAAGCTGCCTGGAAGCGCGCACGGCAGGAAGGTCGGGACGCACTGATCTACGACACCGCCGGCCGCCTTGCCCTCGACGACGCCCTGATGGCGGAGCTCGAGGAGATCAAGGCTCGGGTCTCTCCGTCCAACACATTGCTCGTGTGCGACGCGCTGATGGGACGCGATGCCGTCAACGTGGCGCGCGCCTTTGCGGAGAGGATTCCGCTCGACGGCGTCGTGCTCACCAAGCTCGACGGCGATGCCCGCGGCGGTGCGGCCCTTGCCATCAAGGCAGTGACCGGAGCGCCGATCAAGTTCATCGGAACCGGCGAGCACGTGGATCGACTCGAGGTCTTCCGGCCCGAGGGTCTGGCATCGCGAATCCTCGGCATGGGGGACATCGTCGGGCTCGTCCAGGACTTCGAGGAGGTCATCGACGAGAAGCAGGCCGAGGCCGACGCCGAGCGGATGTTGAAGGGACAGTTCACCCTCGACGATCTGCTGACCCAGCTGCGAACGATCCAGAAGATGGGACCGCTGCGCGAAGTGTTCGCCAAAATGCCGATGTTCGGTGGCATGGCAGATCAGGTCGACGAAGGCGAGCTCGGCAAAGTCGAGTCGATGATCCACTCGATGACGCGCGACGAGCGGCGCAAGCCGGACCTGATCAACAAGAGTCGTGCCGCCCGCATCGGAGCGGGCAGTGGCCGCCGGACCAAGGAGGTCCTCGATCTCGTCGGGCGTTTCAAGCAGATGCGCGAGATGATGGGGAATCTCGGCAAACCGGGAGGATTGCTCTCGCGCATCCCGGGCCTCGGTCAGATGGGCGGCGGACTGCCGGGCATGGGCGGTGGCGGCATGGACCCGGCGGCGCTATTCGCGGGGGCGGGCGGCGGGCCGGGCATGCTGGATGCCGGACGCGTGTCGCGACGCACCGCCAAGTCCGATCAGGCGCGCAAGAGCAAGCGACAACAAGCCCGCAAAGCGCGCCAGAAGAGTCGGGGCAAGAAGAAGAGAAAGAAGTAGACATCCGACGCTTTCTTCGTTCTCTCGACGATGACCCACCGGAACCCTGCGATCGCGGGCGGGGACGGAACGGGTCGCGAAACATCCGAATCAACAAGCCTCTCGCCCAAACCCCCCGGGAGAGACCTAGACAGGTCCGCGCTCAGCTTTGCCGACGAGTTGCCGATCCGGGACGGTGTGATGATGCGATCGAATTCGCTGTATGCAGGACTGCTGCTTCTGCTTGTCTGGTTGACCGCGACCGCCGCGCTGCCGGCACCTGGCCACGCGGAGAGCAATCCCTTCCCCGCGCCGGCGTCGCTCGAGCCGGATGTCCGCTTCTGGACGCGGATCTACACCGAAGTCGGCACCAACGGCGGACTGCTCCACGACCCGCGCGATCTGTCGGTGGTCTACGAAGAAGTCGAGTTGCTGAAGGGCGTCTCGCAACGGACCCGCGACCACGCGATCCAGAAGCGACGCGAGCGGTACGAGCGGATCCTGCGAAAGCTGTCCGGTGGCACTCGAGGCGGATTGACGGACGACGAAGCGCGCGTGCTCGCCCTCTTTCCCGCGCAGGTCTCGAACGGGACGCTGAGCGAGGCGGCGAAGAACATCCGCTTCCAGCTCGGTCAGGCGGACAAGTTCAGGGCGGGCGTGATCCGGTCCGGCGCCTACGTGGATCACATCGAGAAGACCCTGGCGGAGATGGGCCTGCCGCGACAGATCGCCGCCCTCCCCCACGTCGAATCGTCTTTCACACCGACCGCCTATTCGCGAGTCGGCGCGGCGGGCCTCTGGCAGTTTACGCGTTCGACGGGCCAGCGTTTCATGCAGGTCGATCACATCATCGACGAGCGCCTCGAGCCGGACAAAGCCACCGTGGCGGCGGCGCGCCTGCTCGAGCAGAACTACCGCGTCACCGGCAGCTGGCCGCTCGCGATCACCGCCTACAACCACGGTGCCTCGGGGATGCGCCGTGCCATCCAGCAGGTGGGAAGTCGCGATATCGGCCGGATCGTCCGGGAGTACCGCAGTCCCAGCTTCGGCTTCGCGTCGCGGAACTTCTACGTCGAATTCGTCGCCGCGTCGCGGATCGCAGACGAGGCCGAACGCTACTTCGGTCATCTGGTGCGCGACACGCCGATCGACTTCGATCGGATGGAACTGCCCTTCTACGCCACTCCGGACACGCTCTCGCGTGTTCTCGGAGTGCCGGTCTCGACCCTGCAGGCCGCGAACCCCGCGCTGCGACCCGCCGTCTGGCAGGGTCAGAAGCGCATCCCGCGCGGATTCGAAATCAAGGTGCCCCGCGCCGAACTGCCGCGTCCCATGCAGGTGGCTCTGGCCGACATGCCGAAATCGGAACGCCACGCCAAGCAGACTCGCGACACCTACCACATCGTCAGCTCGGGCGAGTCCCTCTCGCGCATCGCGGCTCGCTATGGCGTCCGGGAGAGCGAACTCCAGGCACTGAACGGCCTGCGCAGTCGAAACCACATCCGGGCCGGACAGAAGCTCCGCCTGCCGAGTGATCAGACGAAGACTCAGCGGATCGCGGAGGTCCGCACCGAGCAACCTGCGCCGAGCAGCCCGACCCCGGTGGCCGAATCGATCGAAATCCCGGCCGACGGGAAGTACACGGTGCGGCGGGGCGACTCGATCGCCCGGATCGCCAGGCTCCACGCAATGAGCGAGAGCGAACTGCTGCAGGTCAATCGGCTCCCGAATCGGAACAAGATCTATCCGGGGCAGGTCCTGCAGGTTTCGTCGTCCGCAGAGCAGACAGTGGCCCGGGCCGAGCCGGTCGAGCCGGCGGCAGCGCCGGAGGTCGCGGTCAGACCCGAACCGGTCGTCGAGCAGCAAGCCAGCGCCGCAGCGGTTCCCGCTCCGAGCGCCGCCGCGCCCGCCCCCGAACCGACGATGATCGCCGAAGCAGCCACGATCGCAGAAGAACAGCCGCTCGCAGCCGCACAGCCCGACGCCGAAACGCCGCCGGCCGCGATCGAACCGGCGAATCCGCCGGCGGGTGAGCCGGAAACGCTCGTGGCCGTGGCCGCCGAGGAAGGCATGGCCGTCGACGGCGCGGACGGGGAACGACCCGGACTGCTGGCCGATCCCAGCGACTACTCGGTGGCCGCCGACCGCACGATAGAAGTCCAGAACATGGAGACCCTCGGCCACTATGCGGAGTGGCTCGAGATCCGCACGAGCGACATCCGGAGCCTGAACAAGCTGAAATACAATCAGTCGCTTCCGATCCACGGTCACCTGAAGCTCGACTTCTCCAAGGTCGATTCGGCCGAGTTCGAGAACCGACGGATCGATTACCACCGCTCGATGCAGGAGGAGTTCTTCACCGAGTGGGAGATCGCCGGAACGGAGACGCATGAACTGAAGCGCGGCGACACGGTGTGGGTGCTGTCCCAGCGTCGATTCAACGTGCCGCTCTGGTTGCTGCAGCAATACAACCCGGATACCGACCTGCAGTCGACGATGCCCGGCACGCAGATCACCGTCCCCGTGCTGAAGCGCCGCGAATCTACGGATCCCAGCACGAGCGCACGCCGAGCGACCGCACGATCCGTCGGCTGACGCGGGCACCGGGACCGCTCGCCGACCGTCGCCGACCGATCCGCGCTCAGGCCTGGAAGATCTTCTCGTCGGGCAGGCGGATCGCGGTGAGCGGGCCGCCGAACACTGCGCCGGTGTCGATTCCGATGGTGAACGGCAGGTTCCAGCGAACACCGAGATCTTCGCCAGGCGTGTGTCCGTAGACCACCGTCACACCGAGCCGATGCGGAAGTTCGCCCGTCGTGCGACTCCAGAGCAGATCCTCGATCCGGCTGCGGCGCAGCGCGTACTCGACGTCACGACCCTGGAGTTCGTCGCGATCGAGCCCCGCGTGCACGAACAGGTAGTCGGCCTCGCGATGGAACAATTTCAGGCCGAGCAGGAATTCCTCGTGCGACTTGGGCAGCTCGAATCCAGTCGGTTCCAGGCGTTCGCGATCGAAGTACCCGTAGCTGTCCAGTGTCCGATCCCCACCGTTCATCAGGAACGCATCGCCCCCGAAGTAGGCCGGATCGCTCCACCCGAGGAAGTCGAGGAACATCGACTCATGGTTGCCGAGGAGGAAGTGGCAGTCGTATTCGTTCCGGAGTCCGATCAGGCGATCGATCACCGCGCACGAGTCCGGTCCTCGATCGACGTAGTCACCGAGAAAGACGAACCGATCCCCCCGCTCGAGAGGCAGGCGGCGGAGCAGCTCGTCGAGCTTCTTCACCTCGCCGTGGATGTCGCCGACCGCGTAGAGCATGGATTGGTGGATCCCCGTCCGGCGGTCGTTTCGGCGCAGCGGGGGGATCGCTTGACGATCCCGCGAAGGTCGTCCTGTGGCGGGATACGGCGGTCAGGATTCCGCTGACACTGTAGGTCCCGCCCCGGCCCGCTTCGCATCGCGCGCGGCGAGCTGCCCGCAAGCCGCATCGATGTCGGCACCTCGATTCCGGCGCAGTGTGACACGCATTCCCGCGCGATGGAGCTCTGCCGTGAATGCGTCGCAGACTTCGCGCGACGGCGGTCGCTGGGGAGCGTCGGCATGGGGGTTCATCGGGATCACGTTGATCTTGGCCGGAATGCCACGCAGCAACTCCGGGAGGCGCCGTGCATCGGCCAGCGTGTCGTTCACCCCCGCCATCAACGTGTACTCGAAGAAGACGGGGCGTTTGCGATTGATGAGCGGTTCGTCGCGCAGCGCACCGAGCAGCGTCGCGAGCGGGAATCGACGGTTCAGGGGGACGAGCTCATCGCGCACCGCATCGGTCGTCGCGTGCAGCGAGATCGCGAGATTGACGGGTGCGATCTCGAGCAGGTCCCGGATCCTCGGCACGACGCCCGAGGTGGAGACCGTGATCCGCCGCGGCGCCATCGCCAGCGTCTTGGGATCGATCAGGATGCGGATCGACTCGGCGACCGCCGGCAGGTTGAGCAGCGGTTCGCCCATCCCCATGAAGACGACGTTGGTCAGCGTTTCGTCGGGGTCGAGGGCCGTCCGGGCGATCAACACCTGCTCGATGATCTCGGACACGCGGAGGTTCCGGGTCAATCCGAGCGCACCGGTCGCGCAGAAGGAACAAGCGAGCGGACAACCGACCTGGGTCGACACACAGAGCGTGTTGCGTCGCTCCTCGGGGATCAGCACGGCTTCGATCGTGTGACCATCGTGGGTCACGAGGGAGAGCTTGCGCGTCCCGTCCACCGACCGCTGCACGGCGCTCGTCGTCAGCGCCCCGATATCCCACTCCGCGGACAGCCGCTCGCGCAGCGGGGTCGGCAGATCGGTCATGTCTTCGATCCGGTCGACGCCTCTCCCATAGATCCAGCCGAGAACCTGATCGGCGCGGTACGACGGATGCCCTCCCGCCGCAAAGATCTCGCGCAGTGCCCCGCGGCAATGATCCTTCAGGTTGCGACGCCGGGGAGCCGCGAGCTCGGGAGCCGCCAGGAGCACATCGGTCACGACGGACCCTCCACCGGGGAGTGTGGTCGTTGATACTCGAAGAAGTGGAGCGCCCTGCCCTCGGCGCGCCACTCGCTCTCGTATCCCGTGTGCATGCGGCCGGGAATCTCCGAGTGCCAGGGTCTTTCGGGGTGGGTGCTCTCGAGCCCGGGCGCTGCGCTCAACACGGCGTGGATCTGCTCGGCGTACGGCGGATGATCGGTGGCGACGTGCAGCAGGCCCCCATCGCGAAGTCGCGGGGCGAGGTCTGCGATGAACGGCGGTCGGATCAGCCGGCGATTCGCATGACGGTCCTTGGGCCACGGGTCCGAGAAGTTGATCCATACCTCGCTGAGGCTTCCCGACGGAATCAAGTCGCGCACGATCAACTCCGCGCGTCCCTCGACGATCCGGACGTTCTGCAGCCCGCTCCGCGCCAACTTGCGGGCCATCTTCAGCACGCGCTTGAAGGACACCTCCACGCCGAAGAAGGCCGTGGTCGAGGCCTTCGCGGCGAGATCGAGCAGGAACTCGCCCCGACCGAATCCGATTTCGAGCACGACGTCGAAGGGAGCCGAGAGCGTCTCCGAGAAGAACGCCGTCAGATCGTCGGTCGGAACCTCGAGCGGACCCCGCCGCCAGTCGGTCCCCGGAATGTCGTACTTGAGCGATCGTCCCATGCGTCTTTCCGGGTTCGAGTTCGGTTCAGCGGGATCTGGACCCGAACGGCCCGAATCCACCGAGCGCGCTGCCGAGCCAGGCCGACAGGATCGAGGGTTTCGGAAGCGTCACCAGCGGAAATCGCTCGGAAGGCTCGAAGCCCGCGCGCTCTGCCAGATCCCGGAGCGCTTCGAGCGGTCCGCCGATCGAGTCGACGAGACCGATCGACTGCGCGCGCCGCCCGCTCCAGATCCGGCCCTGCGCGATCTCCTCGACTTCCGCCGGCGTGAGCGCCCGGCCCCGGGCGACACGATCGACGAAGGTACCGTAGATCGCCTTCATCTCTCGCCGCACCGCAGCGCGTTCGTCCGCCGTGAAGCCTCGCGCCTCGGATAGCAGTCCGGCCCGGGCGCCGCGCTGCACGCCCTCCTTCGAGATGCCGAGCTTCTCGTAGAGCCCGGAGAGATCGAGCTTGCCCCCGACCACGCCGATCGATCCGGTGAGGGACCCTGCCTCGGCGTAGACGGCGTCGGCCGCAGACGCGAGGTAGTAGCCGCCGGATGCGACGACGTCGCCCATCGAGACCACCACCGGCTTCTCGCGCACGAGACGCTCGACTTGCCGATGCAGCAGATCCGACACGAGCGCGTCACCACCCGGGCTCTCGATCCGCAGCAGGACACCGCGCACCGAGGCTTCGATCCGCAGGGCCTCGAGCAGCACACCGATGCCGTCCGGCGTGATCCCGCGCGCCGCGGGGCCATTGCCCACATTGCCGATCGCCAACAACTGGACGAGTCGAGGTGAATCGCGCCACCAGGGCTCGAAGCCCGGGTCGCCTGCGCACGTGAGGTGATACGCGGTGGCGGATACCAGTCGTGCCCGGCGCGCACCCGAGCCGCGCGGCGTTTCGCCCAGACTGATCGTCTCGAGTCGGTCGGCGATCTCGTCGGGGTAGACGAGTGCATCGATCAGCCCGGCTTCGAGAGCGGCTCGAGCCGGGTACGGGCCGCGATCGATCAGCTCTTCGACGCGGGACTCGGCTAGCGCGCGACCCCGCGCCACACCGGAAATCAGCTCTGCGAACAGATCATCCTGCCAGGCTTCGAGCTGCTCGCGCTCTTCGTCCGACATGCCGTCGCGCGTGAACGTGTCGCCGGCGCTCTTGAATCGTCCGATGTGGACGACCTCGGGCCGGGCCCCGATCCGCTCGAGCAGGTCGCGCACGAAGAATCTCTCGACCCGGATGCCGACCAGCTGCAGAGCACCGCTTTCGGGAAGCCAGATCTGATCGGCCGCAGCCGCAATCAGATATTGATCGACGTGGAGACTGTCGGCCCAGACCACCACACGCCGACCGGCTTCGCGCAGCTCCGTCAATGCGCGGGCGATCGAGGCCGCGCGAGCATGACTCGAGAGCACACCGCTGATCCGCAGCAACACACCGTCGAAGCGGGAATCGGTGCGCACTGCGGCAAGACTGCGCAGCAGATCGAGCAGGCCGAGTTCGACGTCGCGGAAGCCGTCGTGGGTGCACTCGGGCACCGCACCGTCCAGCTTGACGTCGAGCCAGTGGCCCACGTCCCCCTGCACCACCTGCGACGCGGCGATTCGTCGCGCGACCCGCACGCCGTTGATCAGCAGCCTGCGACCGAATCCCACGCGGCGGCTCAGGACCGGCGCAGCCGGCGATGGCTGATGTAGTCGACCATCAGGAACGAGCTCAGCTGGTGGGGACTCGTGTAGAACGCCCTGCCCTTGTTGATTTGCGTCATGCGCTCGACGAAGCCGACGAGTTCTGGCGCGTCGTCCAGCATGAACGTGTTGATCGTGATGCCCTGCTGCGTGACCCGCCGCACCTGCTTCATGGTCTCCGCGACCGCATGCGGTGACACCCCACCCATGCCCATCGGCCATTCGACGCGCAACTGCCCGGCCGAGAAGTACGCGGTCGGCTGTCCGTCGGTGATCACCAGGATCTGGGGAGTCGCGCACGGGTGCCGTCGGATCAGCCTTTCGGCCACCATCAGGCCCTCCTGAAGGTTCGTGAAGGGATCGCCCATATCCCAGCACACTTCGGGCAGCTCGCGGATCTTCAGCTCGCGTGCACGTGTCGAGAACCCGACGACCGCGAAGTGATCGCGTGGAAAGCGCGTCCGGATCAGCTGATCCATCGCCAGGGCCACGCGCTTCGCGGCAGGGAACCGGTCGGCCCACGACATCGACCAGCTCATGTCGAGCAGCAGGACCGTGGTGGTCTGCGTGTTGTAGTCGAGCTCCCGGATCTCGAAATCCTCGACCGTGAGCCGGACGCCGGGACCCGATCCCGGATCGGATCCATCGGCGGCGCGTCGTCGCACCGCGTTCATCACGGTCTTCACGATGTCGAGATCCAGCGGGCTGCCGAACTCCCAGCGCTTGGTCTCGTCGGGGCGAGGGGTCGCCACGCCGAAACCCGGCGTGTCGTGCTCGCCCGCCAACCCCTTCCGGAGCGCGCTGTAGACATCGGCGAGCGCTGAGGCGCCGATCTTCCGGATCGCACGCGGCGTGAGCTCGCCGTCACGCAGGAGACCTGCTCGCGCCAGACTGCGTTCGAGATCGCGCAGCAGGATGAATGACTGCGCGGCCGGATTGCCCAGCATTTCGCGCAGCTGCTCGGGAGAGATCGGCTCGAAGTTCCCGTCGGCGAGGTTCTGGGCCATCTGCTCGAGGGCCTCGATCTGTTCGCGGATCTGCTGGGCGGTTTCGTAGTCGGCCTGCTGTGGACCTCTGAACTGCTGGCCACGCTGCTGCATGAACTCTTCGAGGGCGCGCATCCGCTCGAGTTCATCGAGCAGCTCCTGGAAATCGTTGGCCGCGTTCTCGTCTTCGAAGTCGTAGTCGCCGAAGCGCTCGATCGTGTCCGAAACGCCACCCGGCTCGGCGTGACGTCGGCTCATGAAATCATTGGTCCTCGAGGACTCGTGACCGTGTGCGGCACGCACCGCCTGCTGCTCGCGATCGAGGATTTCGTCGAGGCGCTCGCGCATCCCGTCCATCGCGTGCGAGAGATCCCATTGGCGCTGCAGTGCGCGCGCCTGATCGCGGAGCTCCTGGACGAGTTCGTCGATCCCCATCACGCGCATGTCCATGCCGCCGAGCTGGAAGCCGAACTGGCGCATCCACTCGAGCGCCTGTCGGGCGTCCATGCCCTCCATCATCAGCTCGGACAGCGCCTCGAGGGCCTGTTCGGGATCGAGGGAGAACTCGTCCTGGTCACCGTCCCAACGGCTGTATCGGAAGGACCTCATCGAGATACCGCCCGCTCGCTCACGACTTCTGGTAGCGCGCGCGGCCGTCGGCGGCGTGCTTGTTCAACTTGTTCGACAGGTGCAGGCCCTCGAGGATGAACTCGATCGCCGAGGCGAGCCGCGGCGCCGAGTCGCCGCCAGCGAGCCGCGATGCGGCCTCCCGCAGACCCGTGATCTCGTCGAGGCCTTCGAGGTACTCCGTTGCGGACAGATCCCCTGCCACCTCGACCTGCCAGCCCGAATCGAACGCGTCCACCACCGACTGCAGATCCGTACCCGCGAGCCGCTCGTCGAAGATCCGGCGACAGGCTCGGCGCAGCAGGCCTCCGAGCAATTCCTCGTCGCTGGTCTCGGCGCCTGCATATTCGAGCTCGAGCTTGCCCGACGTCGAGGCGATCAATGATTCGAGATCGGTGATGCGAGGCACCGCCTCGGATTCGCCATTTCGCAACGCGCGACGAAGTGCGTTCGCGACGAGCGTCTCGTAGTTGGCGATGCTCATCCGGACCGAGACCCCGGACGACTGGCTGACATCGGGACTGCTCCGGGCTTCGAAGGTGATCTCGCCCACTATGTCGGCCATGTAGTCCGGCACCGAGATCTCGATGCCGTCGATCCGGGGAAGCTCCGATTCCTGTCGCACGATCGACATTTCGATCGCACGCGTCGGCGGATAGTGGGTGCGGATCTGCGCCGCGTAGCGATCCTTGAGCGGCGTGATGATGCGACCCCGGCTGGTGTAGTCCTCGGGATTGGCGCTGGCCACGATCAGGACGTCGAGCGGAAGGCGCACGTTGTAGCCCTTGATCTGGACGTCCCGCTCCTCCATGACGTTGAACAATGCCACCTGGACCTTCTCCGTCAGATCCGGCAGTTCGTTGATGCAGAAGATCCCCCGGTGGCTGCGAGGCAGAAGACCGAAGTGCATCGTGAATTCATCCGAGAGGTGACGGCCCTCGGCCACCTTGATCGGATCCACGTCCCCGATCAGATCGGCGACCGAGACGTCGGGGGTCGCCAGCTTCTCGCTGTAGCGGTCGTCGCGATGCAGCCACTCGATCTCCGTCTTCTCCCCCTGGCGCGCGACGATCTCCATCGCCTGTGCCGAAACCGGTGCCTCGGGATCGTCGGGGATCTCGCTGCCCGCCACGACGGGCATCCACTCGTCGAGCAGGCCGGTGAAGGCGCGGATCATGCGGGACTTGGCCTGTCCCCGTTCGCCGAGCAGGATCATGTCGTGACCGCACAGCAGGGCATTCTCGATCGCAGGGACGACCGTCTCCTCGTACCCCTGGATTCCGGGAAAGAGCGGGCGACCCGAGCGCAGATGCTCGAGCAGATTGGTCATGATCTCTTCACGCAGGGTCCTCTGTCGGTAGCCGGATGCCCGGAGCTGTCCGAGGGTGCGGGCTTCGGGGGGAGCGCTTCGCATGGATCCTCCATCGGGAAGAAGTGCAGACGTGGGCCACAGCCGGGATCATCGCGCAGACGCACGCTGGCGCCATCGCGTCGACCGCCCCCGATCGAAGCGCGTGTCAGCGCACCGGGCGCCGCGTCTCTGGCAGGACGGAAAAATCGATTCCGCTCTGCTTTCGCAACGATTCGACGACGTTGCGGATCACGAGCAGGACCGAGCCCTCGAGGGTGGTGTTGTCCACGATCGGAACTTCGTGTCGCTCGGCGAGGTCGAGCAGGAACTCCTGGATCTGCAGGATCTCGTCCATCCGCGCCACATACCGCGCCGCCTCGCGCCGCTTCTGCCGCTCGGCGCGCAGCACGAAGTGGTTGCGGAAGGCCTCCTCGTCGAGTCTTGCGACCACGAGAAAGAACACGTGGGCGCTCTCGCGGTACTTCTCGAGGTCGATCAGGCCGGGCACCAGCGACACGCCGTCGAGCACGAGGCTGGTGTTCTCCTCGATGGCCCGATCCATGATCGCGCGGACGCCGACGGAGACCGTCGTGGTCTGCGCCAGGAATCCATCCACCACCGAATCCTCGTCGTCGGCCACCACCGGGATGTCGCGATGCGCATCGAACGAGGAGGCGTGCAGGGCCGGCATCAGTTCGGGGGACAGCATGATCCGCATCACGTGGCGGATCGAGTCCGTACTGAGCACGCGACTGATTCCCAGACGCTGCGCGACCGTCAAGGCAAGGGACGTCTTGCCGACACCCGAGGTCCCGCCGAGCAGGATGATCACCGGCTTGGCGGGCTCCTGATACTCGCGCCAGACCAGGTAGCGCTGCGCGGTACGACGGCCGAATCGGTCGAGCACCTTCACGTACACGCGTTTTCGCAATTCGGACCGGCTGACGGTCGCCTTGCCCTCGCGGATCAGGTCGGCCTCGATCTGCCGTGCGACTCCGAACGCCTCGTCGGGTTCGATCGAAGCCGCGAGCAGCGACTGGGAAAGGGTCCCTTTCGAGAAGGGCGTCCGCCGCTCACCGCTCTCGACCTGGACCGTGATCGGAATCGGAATCGGCGGCTGGTGCTCATAGCTCTCGCCGAGAATTCCGCTCACCATCTTCGAGAGTTCGGCCCGCGGCACCGTACCGCGTGTGCGGAGTGTCTCGCCGATCGAATGGGCTGTCGCGTAGGCGTCGTCGAAGGGCACGCCGCGTGCAAGCAGCGAGTGGACCATGATTCCGCGCATGTAGGGCCGGGTGATCCCGGATTCTTCGACCACCAGGATCTTCGAATCGGTCTTGCGCGGGCGCCGGGAGCGGCGCGGCTGCGACTCTTCCGAGCCCGATTTCTTCCGGTCTCCACCCGCCATCTGATCTCCCGACCCGCAGAGCCTAGCGGCGGGTCATTGCCCGTCTCTTCGGCAAGTCGGCCGGTCGATCGGGGCCGGTGCTCCGGCAAGCCGAGGCGCTTTGCCTACAAGAGGTACCTCGAAGCCGAGCAGCCGGCGTCGAACTCCGGGGACAATACCGGAGTGCCTCCGACTGAAATCACTGAAACAGGACAAAACCAGCGTTTTTTTGCTTGACTTGTACGCGTTCCAGTCCTTAGCTGACGGAGGGGAGGTGTTAGTTCCGTCCGCCGGGTCACGGTTCCGGGTATTCCCGACCTCCTCGGAGCGATCCGCGGATCAAAACGGGAGTCGAGCGCCGGGTCACTTCGTCGAAGGTCTTTCGCGAGGCTCGTACGCAGAATCCCCGCCCGCGACTGCCCATGGGAAAGTGCGCTCGAGGGAGAAGCACTCGACGGAAGTTCTTTCGAGGAGAGTGGACTCGAGCAGAGTGCGCAAGTGAATGAGCAGGTGGGCCGTCGGTCGACTGCCGACGGCGAATCGAAACTGGAGAGACCCGCCATGATGCCGATCGAGGACACAGCCGCGACTGCGCCACCGTTCACGCCCCAATTCGAAGTCAAGCCCGCACTGCAAGTCTCGCCACCGATCGATCGAGCTGTCGAGCTTCGCGTGTACCGCACGCAAGAGGTCGTCCAGATCCTGGGGATCTCGCGCCGACAACTCCAGTACTGGGCGCAGACGGATCTGGTCAAGCCGTCCGAGAAGACGCCGGGCGGACACTATCGCTACACCTTCGGTGACCTGATCTCGCTCAAGGCCACCAAGCGCCTGATCGACGCAGGCATCTCCGTGCAGAGCATCCGCAGCAGCATCGGCGCATTGCGACGGATGCTCCCGCGCATCGAGAGACCGCTGTCGCAGCTCACACTCGTCGCGACCGGCGACGTGGTGCTGGTCCTGCACGACGGCTCGGCGTTCGAAGCGATCAGCGGCCAGGAGTGGGTCTTCGAGGTCGCGAAGTTCGAGACCGAGCTCGCCGCCTGGCGCGACCGCACGGGCGACGGCGAGACGCCGTTGCCACAGCAGACACCGGTGCGGGCGAAGGAAATCGGCGCGTGATCCTCGGTCGCGCATGCCGGGACGAGTGATTCGAAAGATGCAGCGGGTACCACGAGTCTTCGGAGGACTACAGACATCAGCAGGAGTCCGGCGCGGTCGATGGCTGCGATTGGATCCGCCCCGCCCCGTGCGCAGAACGTGACGGGGCGGAATATGGCGTGGGCGACTCGAGGGTTGCCAGAAGGGGGGAGCGCCATGCGAGTCATCAGCATCGTCAACCAGAAGGGGGGCTGCGGGAAGACGACCACGGCCGTCAACTTGAGCGGTGCACTCGCAGCGGACGGCGCGCGTGTGCTCGTGGTCGACATGGATCCGCAGGCGCACGCCACACTCGCCTTCGGCGTCGATCCGGACGAACTCCCCGAAAATCTCTACGACGTGCTGGCCGAACCGGACGGCGCGATACCGCTCACCCGGGTCCTGCTGCGAGTCAGTCCCGGCATCGACCTTGCCCCTTCGAGCATCGTGCTGTCGGCACTCGAACAGAAGCTGGCCGGCGAACGCCACGATGCCCGAACCGAGAGGCTGACGGCCGCACTGCGAAGCCTGACGGTCGAGTACGACTTCATCGTCATCGACTGCCCACCCGCCGTCAGTCTGCTCACCTTCAACGCACTCCGCGCGTCGCAGGAAGTCGTGATTCCCCTCGAGACCTCGTTCTTCGCGATCGATGGAGTGCAGAAGTTGCTCGAGACGATCGCGCTGTTGTCCGACCGGATCGGCCACGAACTGACCGTGCGCGTATTGCCGACCATGTACGACGGCCGCACCCGCTACGCGCGCCAGACGCTCGGCGACATCCGCGAGTTGTTCAAGGATCTCTGCTTCGATTCAGTGGTTCGACTCAACGTGAAACTGCGGGAGGCCGCACGCCAGGGTGTGCCCGTCAATCTCTACGCGCCTTCGGCGCATGGCACCCATGACTACGCGGCGGTCGCAATGGAACTGATGGCTTGCCCTCCGGCGACGGCACGTGGAGACATCGCGAGCGATCAGGGCGGTGCAGAGGATTTGCCGAGGGAGGTGCTGATCCACTTTCGTGACGCCGAAGCCGCCGACGTCCGCATCGCGGGTGACTTCAACGGGTGGGTGCCCGACAAGGATGTCCGCTCGCGCGTCGAGGCAGACGGAGGCAATCGGGTCTGGACGAAGGTGCTGGTACTGCCGCCCGGCACCTATCAGTATCGCTACATCGTCGACGGGGAATGGCGCACCGATCCCGGCAATCCGGAGTCGACACCCGGTACGATGGGTCAACCCAACTCCGTCCTCCACGTGCGATAGGCGAAGAGCGAGATCGTGCCGCGAGATCTGTCGGAGGTTCTCCACTACTTCCTGCCCGAGCCCGCTTCGGAGGGCGAAGCGATCCGTGAGACGCAGGATGCGCGTCTGCGACGAACCGGCAGCGGATCCCGGGTCGCTCCTCCGGCAACACTCACCGGACCTTTTCCGTCTTCCGTCCTGCCGATCATCGCAATCCCGATCGGCGACCGCGATGTGCTGCGTGCCGCCTTCACCTGGAACGTCGCCGTCGAGATCGCGCGACTCGGCGGTCGGGCGGTCGTGGTCGCGCCGGGCTGGGAAGACCCCTCGCCGCTGTGGCCCGGGGCGGGGGTCGGACCGCTCGGGGCCGAATTGCTCCCGACCTCGGCGGCGGACCTCGGGACCCTCTATCGCGTGGCAATCGATACTGCGGTCGCCCATGCGGTCGGTGCACGGGACGGCGGCGCGGTGCTGGTGCGCGTGCCTCCAGCATGGCTTCGCGCGCCCGCGGATGGCATCGCGCTTCTGCGTTGGACCCTGCTGTTCACCTCTCCACACGCCACCGACCTGCTCGAGACCTATGGACTCAGCAAGCTCGTGCTGGCGGCGCATGAGGCCTCCCAGGTGGGAGTCGCGATCCACGGAGCGCGCAGCTTTGGTGAAGCACGTAACGCGTTCGAACGTCTCGCTCGCACGACGCGCACGCATCTTCGACGCGATCTGTTGAGCTACGGTCTGCTCGTGGACGATCTTCACGTCTATCGCGCGATCGTCGCACAAAGACCGATCGGCCTGGTGCACCCGCAATCGTCGGCCGCAAGGGCGCTCGCCGACGTCGCCCGCATGATTTTCGACGATGCGCGAGGACGCACCGTTGCCTGACGTGACCGTCGCAGCAAACTCGCGGACCGCTCGATTGCGCGTGATCCGACGAGAGCTCGAGCGGCTCGAGCCCGGGCTCCGCGTGCTCGCCGAGGATGTCCTCGCCCATCGATCGCGCATCGACTTCGTCGCCAGCGATGCCCACAAGGGTGCGATCGCGGTGGTGGTCGCCGAACCCGAAGCGGGCAGCCATGTCCTGGCCACAGCGCTCGCGCATCGGAGCTGGCTGCTCGATCACGTCTCCGACTGGCTCAAGTTCGCCCCGGAACTCGCGATCGATGCCAGCGCCCCGATCCGGGTCTGGGTGATCGCCGCCGACTTCGAACCGGAGCTGATCGCGGCTGCCGGAGCCCTGCCCGATGGCTGGATCGAGTTCTGGCGTGCGCTCGATGGGGCGCGGGGCGCGGCACCGCACTGCAGCCTGCTCGCTGTCCCGATCCCACATCGGAACGGCACCCTTCGCAGGCCGGGACTGCAGTCCGACGGCAAGCTCGCCGCGTCGCGCTTCCGGAGTGGGCTGACGGCGAGAGACCTCGGTCTGACCGACGAGGAAGTCGCACAGTTCGAGTGACCGCAGACCGACCAGGCGGTCCCCGATGCCTCCAATTCCCTTGGGGTATACCGGAATGACAATTTTCGGTACCGGGTGACGATTTTCGACACCTGCCGCGGCGGCCCGGCCACCACCCATGTAGGGGCATTCCGAGATTCCGCTGTTCGCGGTTCCGAGGAGCCCCGAGCGGACGCTGGACCTGGGATGAAAAAGGGGAAGACCCGTGGCAGAACGAGCGGACTCCGTGCTGACGGCGCCGACTGATGGCGAATTGGTGGAGCGCCTGCGCAAGGGAGACGAGCAGGCTTTCGAAGTCCTGTACCAACGCTATTTCAAGCGCATCTATCACTTCATCGAGAAGCGTCTGCGGGTGCGAGCGGACGCAGAGGAGACGACGCAGGAAGTTTTCATCTGCGTCTTCTCGAGCATCGATTCATACCGGGGTGAAGCACCGGTGGCCGCGTGGATCTTCGGCATCACGCGCCGCGTGATCGCGGCGCGCTTCAAGCGCAAGTCCCATTCGATGGTGCCGCTCGCCGATGACGACTCGGATTCGACGTCGGACTACGGCCACCACCGGAGCAGCGAGCCGTCTCCGCTCGAAGCATACGAGTATCAGGAGCGCGCCTGGCGAATGACGGCGACCCTCGAGCAGAAACTGAGTCGCGAGCAGCGCCTGCTGTTCCGACTGCATCACCTCGACGAGCGGCCGATCAGCGAGATCGCGCAGGTCCTCGACAAGACCGAGGACTCGATCAAGTCCAATCTCTATCGCACGCGAAAGCTCCTGCTGGCGCGCTGAAGCGCGCGCCATCCAGCGATCCGCTGCTACGATTCTGGCATGCCGGCGATGGCCCTTCGAGCGGCGTCGCTCGTCGACGCCGAACACTGCTTCCCGCACTCCTTGCAGATCCTCGCGCGAACGCGCGACCCTCTGGCCCACGCGCGGGAGCGATGGCTCCTCGAGTTCACCAGTCGGGGAGACCGTGTCCCCGCTTCGCTCTGGCTGCCCGTCGGACAAAGCCCTGCCGCACTCGTCTGTCTGCAATACGGTGCGGGGGGTTCCGTCGATGCCGGTCATGAGTCAGCCGTCGATGAACTGACCGCCGTCGGGTTCGCAGTGGCCACGCTGGACTGGGCGCTCCACGGGCGTCGAGCCAGCGTGAAGTTGAGCAAACGACTCTCCGACGCGCTCTCCGGCGACGAACCCGATCCGAACGGGGCCCCTCTCGTCGAGCAATTCATCCTGCAGTCCGTCGTCGACCTCGATCACTTGATCCGGGCACTGAGCGGAGTCGCTCCGATCCGGACCGATCAGATCGCGCTTGCCGGAGTTGGCATCGCGGCTCACCTGGCTGCACTGTTCGCGTCGATCAACCCGCATCCGACCGCCCTGTGCCTCGCACCGACTCGGCTGCCGAGCATCGACGGCGAGCTTCCGCTGACCTCCGTGCTCCAGGCCGGGCGGAAGCGACCCGTGCTGCTGCTCGCCCGCAAACACGGCTCGGACCTGGCACCGGAAGAACTCGAGGCCATGCGACTGGCCTGTCCCGGTTCCGCCGAACTCGAGATGATCACGGGCCGGATCGACTCCCTCGACCGGGAGGGCGCTCGCCACATCGCCCGGTTCCTCGCGCGGATACTGCGTTAGCGCCGACCGGGTCGACCGTCGGCTGCAGGGTCGTCCGGTGGATCACCGACGACCAGCAGAGTCCCGGCCACGACCAGTCCGGGGATCAGCACGAGATTGATGCCGGGCAGCGCGCAGGCGACCAGCGCGGTTGCCCCGAAACCGATCATCGTCGCCCAACGTCGCGCGATCCAACGACGCCGCTCCGCAAACGGTACGTGTCGTCGATCGAGCGTATAGCCCGCGTACTCGAGGGGCAGGAACAGGATCGTCACGCCGATCAGCAACGGACCGGTGATCACATGCGCTCCCGGGATCGCGATCCCCGCGCCGAAAAGAACAGCCCAGATCGCCAGCAGGAAGGCGAGACGCCGCGCCTCTCCGGCGATCGACCGAGCGACATCCCGGGCGAACACACCGACCCCGCTCGCAGGGCTCGCGGTCCCGTCTGCCATCGCGATCCGCTCGACACGATGCGCGAGTTCGTCGAGAAGCGGCGCCGCCGCCAGCGTGGCCAGCATCACGGCGAGCACCGCCGAGGACGCGACAAACACGATGAACAGCAGCAGCGACAGGCCGGCGAACAGCAATCGTGCGGGTCCCACCCACAGCCACGAGTACCAGCGTGTGGCTTCGAGAACCGGCCAGAGTGTGTCGATGGATCCGGTGATCTGGGCGGTGTAGGCCACCACGAGCGCCCCTGCGATCGCCAATGCGATCAGCGAGAAAACCACGGGCACCGCCGAGAGAGCCCACAGCCGACGTTCGGCGGCGAGCATCCGGAAGCCATCACAGATCAGGCGTGCGCCAGCCAGCAGGGAGTCGCGCCCTCCTCCCGCAGCCCGCATGCTCGCTCGGTTCGATCGTCTCGACTGACGGGCCATTCGTCGGCTGGGGCTCTCCTCGATCGACGCCTTGATAACCCAGCACCGCTCGCTCCGACATCCTGTCGGCACGAGCCGAGTCCGTGGTGTACAACCTCGTCGGCCACCCGCCGGACGGTGGCTCGGAGGAGACCGCCGCATGCCGAACCGAAAACGCTCGACCCGGGATCGGGCGTCGGTGTCGAGATCCGCCATGGCGATGGTCGTCGTCACGGTCGGCTCGGCACTCGCCTGCTCGACATGGAGTTCCGGACGCGACGAATCGGCCGCGGAAGACCCGCTGGTGGCGACCGTCGACGGAAACGAGATCCATCTCGCGAAGGTCGACGCGCGAATCCGACAGGAACTCTTCGATCGCGAGTTCGGAGACGACGCGGACAGTCTATACGAAGCGCGCCGAATGACGGTCGACGAGTTGGTCGACGAGCGTCTACTGGCCGACGCCGCGGCATCGGCCGGCATGACGACCGACGCGTATCTCGACTCTGCGCTCGGCGCCCTGCCGCCGATCACCGACGAGGAGGTCCAGCAGGTCTTCGACAAGAACCGCGACCGACTGCCCGCCGAGGCGACGATCGATGAGTACGACTCCCAGCTTCGCAGCTACATCATCGATCAGCGAATCGCGCAGGTCTTTGCCCGGCTCCGCGAGGGTTCGAACATCCAGATCCACGTTCCCAGGAATCGCGTCGAGGTGGCGGCGTCGGGTCCCGGACTCGGACCGATCGACGCGCCGATGGTGATCGTCGCGTTCAGCGATTTCCAATGCCCGTTCTGTGCCCGGGCGGCTCCGACCCTGCAAATTCTGCACGAACGCCATCCCGACGATCTCCGCATCGTCTACCGACACATGCCGCTGTCATTCCACGGACAGGCGCGCCTCGCGGCGATCGGCGCGGTGTGCGCAGATTCGCAGGGTCGTTTCTGGGACTACCACGACGCGTTGTTCGCCGACCAGAACGCCCTCGAACGCAACGACCTGATCGCGCACGCGACGACTCTCGGACTCGATGCGGATGCGTTCGCGACCTGCCTCGACGATCCCTCATCGGCGGCGGTGGTCGACATGGACGCAGCGGACGCCGAGGCGCTCGGCGTCACGGGAACCCCGACGTTCTTCGTCAACGGCCTCAAGCTCACGGGGGCACGACCGGTCGAACACTTCGAGGCCGTGCTCGTCGAGGAGTCGACGCGCGTCGCACCCTGAACGCACCATGACGTGGTCCGTGCAACCGATCTCGTGCGGAAATCAGCGAGCGACGCCGAGTTCCTCGATGCGCGCCAGCATGCGATCCCGTTCCCGCAACATCCCGGCCTCGGTGTCGGCCTCGAGATTCAACCGCAGCACGGGTTCTGTGTTCGAGGGACGCAAGTTGAACCACCAATCTTCGTAGCGCACCAGCAGACCGTCGAGGTGCGAGATGAACGGTGCCGCGGCGTGGTCGCTCGCGATCCGCGTCAGCACGGCCGAGGTGTCGGCGACGTGTCGATTGATCTCGCCGCTCGCGTGATAGCGACGAAGCGGCTCGATGATCTGCGAC
The DNA here is from genome assembly GCA_031413515.1 of bacterium. Taxonomy (GTDB): domain Bacteria; phylum Myxococcota_A; class UBA9160; order UBA9160; family UBA4427; genus TMED88. Next base: position 6,588 of record JANOFF010000158.1, on the reverse strand, counting down.
AGCGGACGCTTCTCGGCGGCCAGGACGTCGAGCAGCGCGGCGAAGGCCGCGATGCCGTCGTCGGCCACGAGACCGTTGGGGAAGCGGAAGTACGTGTGACCCGACAATTCGCCGGCGAAGATCGCGCCGGACTCGCGCATGTGGGCCTTGACGAAGGAATGACCCACCCGACACATGCTCGCGACGCCCCCCGCCCGCTCGATCTCCTCGGCGACCGCGCGACTCGATCGCAGGTCGTAGAGGACGAGACCACCGGGCGCGCGTTCGAGTTGGTGTCTGGCCATCACGCCGGTCATCAGGTCCGATGCGATCGGTCGGCCATTCTCGTCGACGAACACCGCACGGTCTCCGTCGCCGTCGAACGCCACGCCGAAATCGGCGCCGACCCGGATCACCGCCGCCGAGACATCGGCAAGATTCTCCAGTTTGAGCGGATCCGCCTCGTGGTTGGGAAAAGTGCCGTCGGGCTCGAAGTAGAGCGGCTCGACGGTGAGCGGCAGCGCGGCCAGTACGGGGGCGAGGCCGACGCTCGCCATGCCGTTTCCGCAGTCGATTGCGACTTTCAATCGAGGTCGACGAGTGCCGACGCTGAGGGCGTGCTCGCCGTAGCCCGCCACGATGTCCCTCTCGGTGACCCGGCCCCGCACCGAAGCGACGGCCTGGTTGCGGCAGCGTTCGACCAGCGACTCGATCTCGCGCAGTCCGCTGGCCTCGCCGATCGGGATCGCCTTCTCGCGACAGATCTTGAAGCCGTTGTATTCGGCGGGATTGTGTGACGCCGTGACCATGATTCCACCCCCGGCATCGAGGGCCATCACGGCGTAGTAGACCATCGGCGTGGCCACCAACCCGACATCGTCGACCGCCACACCCTCGTCGAGGATCCCGCGAATCAGCGCGGCACACAGCTCGGGAGAGTGGGACCGCGCGTCGCGGCCGACCACCAGACGATCGGCCCCGATGAATCGCGCGGTGGCGCGGCCGATCCCATACGCGAGATCCGCATTCAACTGGTCGGGAACCGTCCCCCGGATGTCATACGCCTTGAAGACCGCCAATTCATTCTCCTGTGACGAGGCTGTTCGGTGACGTCGGATCCCGGAACGTCCACCGGCCGCTTGACCCCGACACGCACGAGGGGCACCTTTGGCCGGTGCCGCCGCGCGTGTCGTCACTCATACGATTCGTACCAGGCCGCGGCCGGAGGAATCGATGTTTGGATTGGGCGCTGGCGAGCTGGCCATCATCCTCTTGATCGTGGTGATCCTTTTCGGGGCACGCAGGCTACCCGAGATCGGTGCTGGCGTCGGCAAGGCGATCAAGAACTTCAAGAGCGGGCTGAGCAGCGACGAGATCGACATCACCCCCGAGAAGGACCGGGTCACCGATCAGGCCGCGGGCGGGTCGGCGGCCCGAAAGCCGGAGTCCGAGCGCGCCGGCAAACCTCCGTCGGACGCCTGATCTCGCCGAAGCGGGTCGGCGCCTGCAGCCGGGTCCTCGGTGGAGGCAGCCGCGGTTGCGCCGATCGGAATCATTCCCCCCAGGTCAGGTCATCGGCAGGCTGCGCGTTCGGCGCGGCGGTCGCTTCGACGGCATCGCCCGGATCCAGCGCCGTCGCCGCTTCGACCGTCATCGGTTGGGCGGTGCCGTCGATGGCGCCGCCCGTGTTCGCCGGGCGTTCCGCGATCGAAAGAGCGAAACGCACCGCATCGCCCGGTACGTCGCGGAAGATGGCCTGGAACATCAGCGTGTCTGAGGGAGCGATCGGCTGCTGGGATAGCGAGAAAGCCGCGCGGTCGAGCACGATCCGCATGGCAGCGGGAGTCAGCTCGCGCAGCTCGGCAGCGGGAATCGCGATGCCCGCCGCCTGAGGGTCGACTCGCAGCTCGCCCCCGTCCGCATCGAGCAGTCTGATTTCGAGCAGTCCACCGAGCGCAACCGCGGACCCGCCCGGATGCAGGATCCGACCGGTCACCCGAAGCAACGTCTCACCACGAGTGGTATCGATCCAACTCCCCGTCACGTCCCTCGCCTCGAATGGGCCGAACCGGATCTCCTGCGGTGTGACGACGAGAGACTGTGCGGTCGTCCAGAATCCGCTGACCATCACGACCGACGCGAGCAACGCGGTCGTCGCCCAGCCGACCGCCTGACCGAGCCACAGGATCGAGCGTTCGATCTTCCCCGTGCCGGTCGACACCGACGCATCATCGTAGGGGTCGTCATCCCATTCAGAGGCGGCCTGCGCGGAGGCGGCACTCAAATCCGGATTGGCTGGAACGCTCGCCAGCGCGATGCGACCGAGCACCGAGCCGGTGGTCGACTCGGCGACCGGGGACGGCTGGTCACCGAAGAAGTCCCAGTTCTCGGGATCGCCGAGTTCGTCCTTACGACCGGCGGCCGTTGGCTTTCCCGCCTTCTTCTTGCCTCGCTCCGCACTTCGATCGGCGGTGCTGATTCGCGTCGTCGTGCCGGCGTCGACATCGACCTGATCGGTGTCGCCCTCCATCAGCGAGGAGAAGTCGTCGACGCTGCCGAATGCCGACGGCTCGTCGATCACGAGAGATTCTGCGGTTTCGTCCTCGCCCTCGAGCGACAGGCCGGAGCCGCCTTCGTCCGCCCCCTCGAAGGCCAGGTTCCCATCTGCCGACCCCGACGACTTCGAAGCCGCCGCGGAGCCGTGCGCGGGCGGATCGAGATTGAATTCCCAGTCGTGCTCTTCTTCTTCGTCGGCCGCTCGTGTGGGCGTCTTGCCGGGCGGCGAAGCGATGGCCGTCGATGCACCGAGGTCCCGTGTCGCGGTCGGCGAACGAGAACCCGCCGAGCGCGCGGCTTCCGCGGCGATGCCGTGGATCGCCTGGTCGGGGTCCACCGAAGGCTTCGCGAGAAAGAACGCCTCCTTGCAGCGCGAGCAGCGCACGCGGATACCCTGCGCGGGAACGCGCGACTCGTCGAGCTGGAAGCTGGTATCGCAGTTCTGACACGTGACGATCACGCCGCATACCTCGCCGGGACCCTACGGATCCGTTTGCTAGGGTCGCCCTCTCGCCACGGATCGGAGAGGCCTCAGAGGGCGTTTCGGACCACCCGGAGCCCTGCTTGAGCAGACTGGCCCACCGATTCTCAGATCCTTTACCCACCCCCCGTGATCCGGACGATCGAACCGACGACTCCGAGGCGTTGGAATGGCAACGGAAGCGCCGATCTCGCTGCTCGAACGGCGGATCGTCATCGTGACAGGCAAGGGAGGTACGGGGAAGACGACGGTGGCCGCGGCGCTGGCCCTCGCCAGCGCAGATCGGGGACGCCGGGTACTGGTCGTCGAAGTCGGGCCCTTCGAGCACATCCCTGTCCTGCTCACCGAGGCCCCGGACGTCACGCCGATCGAAGTCGGCTACGCGGGACGATCGCTGCGCCCCGGCCTGCATGTGATGCGGGTCGACCCCTTCGCGGCATTGGCCGAATACCTGGGGATCCAGATCGGCTCGGTCCGCCCCGTCGAACTGGCCCTTCGCAATCGCGCCCTCAAACAGTTCCTCTCGGGTGCCCCGGGCTGGCGTGAACTGATCACGCTCGGAAAAATCTGGCACCTCGAGCAGCTGCGGACACCCTCCGGAACACCCCTGCACGACTTGATCGTGGTCGACGCGCCGGCGACCGGACACGGAATCACGTTTCTCGACGTGCCACACGTCGTCCGATCAGCGGTCAGGAGCGGCCCACTCGCCCGCAATGCCAGCCGGGTCAGCGACCTGATGCGGGATCCCGCTCGCACGCTGGTTCTGCCGGTCTGCCTGGCGGAGGAACTCCCCACCCAGGAAACCGCTGAGTTGGTGACCCGGATCCGCACGGATCTCGGGATGACGATCGACCGGGTCGTCGTGAACGCCGTGGCGGCTCCGCCCCCGGTTGCCGATCCCCGGGGCTTGCAATCTGCCCTCTCGTTGCTCGCCGCGGATCTCCCGTTTCGGACCCTTCCGCAAGCGCCTTCGCTCGCCCACGCGGTCGAGCACCTGGCTTCCCGCCACGCTCTGAACACCCGATACCTGCGCGAGATCGAGGTGCGGACGGGACTGCCGACGAATCGATTGCCGCTGATCGCGCGGGGCATCGACGGCCTTGCCGCGCTTCGTCGGTTGGCCGCTCCCCTGCTCGCCGATCCGGAGCGATCGCGTGGGCGTTCGGGCGACGACGATCGGGTTGCTTCATGAAGCAGCCCTCGACGACGCCGGACACGATCGAGTGTTGCCTGAAGGGCCGACGCGTGATCGTGTGCGTCGGCACCGGCGGCGTCGGAAAGACGACGATCGCCGCGACGATCGCCCTCGAGGCGGCGCGCCGCGGCTCGGTCGCCCTCGTGATGACGATCGATCCGGCGCGCAGACTGGCGGGAGCCCTCGGGCTCGAGGCTCTTGGATCCGATCCCCAGGAGATCACGGCGGACCGGCGGGACCTGCTCGGCATCGGCAGCGAGGGTCGCCTGTTCGCGATGATGCTCGACATGAAGCGCACGTTCGACGATCTGGTTTCGCGCTTCGCAGAAAACGAAAGCGTGCGACTTCGCATCCTGCGCAATCCGATCTATCAGCACGTGTCGGATGCACTCGCCGGAAGCGCAGAGTACGCGGCGATGGAGAAAGTCTACGAACTGCTCGAATCGCGGCGTTTCGATCTGATCGTGCTCGACACTCCGCCAACCCAGCACGCAATCGACTTCCTAGAGGCGCCCGCGCGACTGCTCGCGTTCATCGACAGCGCGCTCGTGAGGCGACTGATCCATCCCGCCTTCAGCGCCGGGCGCTTCGGAATCCGCCTGTTCCAGGGAGCGACCGCGCGGATGCTGGCCCTGTTCGAGCGACTCCTCGGCATGGCGTTCCTGGGTGACCTCTCGGAGTTCCTGCTCGCCTTCGAGAACATGTCGACCGGTTTCGCAGCGCGCGCGACGCGCGTGCGCGAGATGCTGCTCGGGCGGGACGCCGGATTCGTCTTCGTGGCCGGTCCATCGCTGCAGGCCGCCCGCAACGCCATCGGCTTCCTCGATCATCTGGCCGCGGCACACATCCCCCTCGTCGGACTGGTGATCAACCGGGTCCGGCTGTGGCCGGATCCTCAGCCGACGCCGATTGCCGGAACCGACCCGGCCACATTGGACGGGGATCTGCACGTTCTCGTCGACGCGCTGCGCGAAGCGAGACCCGACGTCGACTCGAACAAACTCGCACGTGGAGCGATCGCAGCCGCCACGCAGTACGATGAACTCGTGGAATTCGATCGGCGAAACACCGAGGCGCTGACACAGCGCGCGCAGCGACTGGGGATCTGGATCCGACGGGTCCCCGAGTTGTCGGAGGACGTGCACGACGTCCGCGCGCTCCAGCGAATCGGAACCGCGCTGTTCGAGACCGCCGACGCGGGATCGCCGGATCTGCCGGGCGACGATGCGGGCGTGACGTGATGGCCCGCGCACGCGATCGATCTCCGACCGCGAGCGTCGAGGAGGCGCTCCGACGCAGCGCACGGCACACGCGCAACGCGATCGCCGAAGCGAGCCTCGCAACGATCGCGCTGCTCGACGCCATCTCGATCCCGCTCACCGGGCGTCATGCCGCCGAAGCGGACTCTTCCGACGGTCTGGCCGGTCGCGGGCTTTCGATGCTGTCGCGTCGACTCGACGAGCTCGCGCGGATGGTCCGCAGCGCCGACACACGACTTCCCGACGAACTGCTCACGGCGATCCTCGATGCCCTCGGTGCAGAGATCGCGCGATGGGAGGAGCGTTCGAAGGAGGACCCTGACGCACGTGCGGTGCTTCGCGCATTCCTCGGGTTGCGGGAGATTCTCTGGGAGTTCGGTGTTCGCGGACGATCGGCCGGCTCGACGCCGCCCGGATCCGGTGGCGGCCCTCATGACCCTTCGGAGAGTTCCGCCAAGGTCGCAGAGGACCCGGACGGCCGCTCCGACGACACCGAGATCTATCGAACACGACGGCGTGAAACGGACGAGCACGCACGTCGCCCGCGCGTGCAACGCATCCGGATCGACGACTGAAATCCAGCCGAAGTCGTGTGCTAGGGTGGCCCCTCCGTGCCGGGCTTGAGGCGAGACCGTTCATGGCCATCCTCATCAAGCGCTATGCGAACCGCAAGCTCTACAACACCCAGACCAGCCGCTACATCACGCTGAAGGGCATCGCAGAACTTCTCGACGCGGGCGAAGAAGTCCGCGTCGTCGACAACGAAACCGGCGAGGACATCACGTCGGTCGCACTCTCGCAGATCCTGGTCGACAGCGAACGTGCGAATTCGTCCCCGTCCCCCACCCTGATCTCCCAGATCTTCGGGCGAGGAGGGGACGCACTCTACGCGGCGCTGCGCCGGGGGATGGACGACGCCAGCGGGAATCTCGAGGACCTGCAGGAGCGCGTGCGTCGCATGGTCGGATCCGAGGGCCCGGATGCCGATGCCCGCCGCGCCTCTGATCCGGCGCGCGGCAGCCAGAAGCCGGGTCTCGGTGGCTGGATCCATCAGGCATCGCCCGACATCGAGGGGCTGGTGCAGAACGCCGTCGAGCGGGTGTTCCGGCTGCTCG